>JAKSRM010000009.1 GCA_024403615.1 Lachnospiraceae bacterium | reverse complement strand
TGATGTACGAGTATGATA
Organism: Lachnospiraceae bacterium; assembly: GCA_024403615.1. Classification (GTDB taxonomy): domain Bacteria; phylum Bacillota; class Clostridia; order Lachnospirales; family Lachnospiraceae; genus RGIG5612. The sequence goes on along the minus strand of JAKSRM010000009.1, from coordinate 67,003 downwards.
AGCTGTATCCGGAATACGGATTTGCTTCTCATAAAGGATATGGAACCAAGGCTCATATTGAAGCGATTAAGAAGTATGGAATGCTGGATATCCATAGAAGGTCCTTTATCCATTTTTAACTGAAATAAATGCCCATTTGAAAGGATTTTTTGTAATATCTTTTCAATATGGACGTTGCAATGAATAATTTTTATAATTTGTTTTAATATTATTATAGAATTCAAGGAACACGTATTATAAAATCATCATGTATGTATGTGTTCTAAGACTTACTTAGGAGGAAATTTAAAAATGATTATTATTGGTGAAAAAATTAATGGTTCTATTCCATCAGTTGCAAAAGCAATCGCAGAAAAGAACGGCGAATGGATCAAAGATCTCGCTAAGAAGCAGACCGAAGCTGGTGCTACTTATATCGACGTATGCGCATCTGTAGAAGTTGGCGAAGTTGAGACTCTTCATTGGTTAATCGACCTTGTACAGGAAGTTACAGATCTTCCTATCGCTATCGACAGCCCAAGCCCAGACGCTATCATCGCTGCTATGCCTTTCGTTAACAAACCTGGTCTGATCAACTCAGTTTCAGGCGAAGGCGACAAGATCGCTAAGATCTTCCCAGTAATCGCTGATACAGAGTGGGAATGCGTTGCTCTTTGCTGCGACGACACAGGTATTCCAAAAACTCCAGAAGACAGATTAAGAGTATTTGCTCATATTATGGAAGAAGCTAACAAATATGGCATCGATCCAAGCCGTCTTCACATCGATCCATTGGTAGAAATGCTTTGCACAACTGATGACGCAATGGCAAACCTTGGTGTTGTAATGAGCTCCATCAAAGAGCAGTACCCAACAATCCATGTAACTGGTGCTGTTTCTAACATCTCATTCAACCTTCCATATAGAAAGATCGTTAACCTTTGCTTCATGGTATTAGCTATGAACGCTGGTCTTGACAGCGCAATCTTTGATCCTACAAACAGAGATCTTATGGGTGCTGTTTTCGCAACAGAAGCTCTTCTTGGAATGGATGATTTCTGCATGGAATACATCACAGCTTACAGAGAAGGCTTATTTGGACCTATTAAATAATTAACCATTATTTGTCCATAAGGCTCCGGCCTTAATATAAAAATTTTAATCTTATAGGAGGACGTAAAAATGTCAAAACTTGAAGAACTCGCTGCAGCAGTTGAAACTGGTAAAGCAAAAATCGTTCCTGGCTTAGTAGAAGAATGCTTAGCAGAAGGTATCGAACCAATGGATATCCTTAACAAGGGTATGATCGACGCTATGGGCGTTGTTGGTGAGAAATTCAAAAACAACGAAATCTTCGTTCCTGAGATGTTAGTAGCAGCTCGTGCAATGAAGAAAGGTGTTGAGGTTGTTAAACCTAAACTCGGTGCTGGCAACAGCGCAACAATCGGCAAAATGATCATGGGTACAGTTGCTGGTGACCTTCATGACATCGGTAAAAACCTCGTTATCATGATGATCGAATCAGCTGGATTCGAAGTTGTTGACCTTGGTGTTGATGTTCCTATCGACAAATTCCTTGAAGCAGCAGCAGATCCAGAAGTTAAGATCGTTGGATGTTCAGCTCTTTTAACAACAACTATGCCATCACTTCGTGACACAGTTGAAGCTCTTAACAAAGCTCCAAACCGTGCACAGTTCAAGATCATGGTAGGTGGTGCTCCTGTTACTGAAGAATTCGCAAAAGAAATCGGTGCAGATTGCTACACAGACGATGCAGCAGCAGCAGCTGAAGCAGCTAAGACATTAGTTTAATTCTTAACGAATTTTAAAATCCGATAGGCTACGTGCGTATCGAATTCAAAGTATCAAGCTTAAAAGGACGTCTCTTTGGAGACGTCCTTTTTTTCGTACAAAAACCGTTATTTTTTGTAAAATATTTTGAAAATAATAGTACCAAAATGTGTAAGATGTTTATAGAAAATAGAACTCTTTTAAGATATATTCTATAGTGTACAAAAATAAGTGCAAAATTTGGGAACACATACAAACAAATCAAATTTTAAGCATTTAGGTAAAGAAAAATGAATTACCAGGAAACTTTAGATTACATTGCCAGTATTAACTGGAAAGGTTCCGTGCTGGGTCTGGAAAGAATCCGGACTCTGCTGAACATGTTAGGAAATCCTCAGAAGGATTTAAAATTTGTTCACATCGGAGGAACCAACGGAAAGGGCTCTACAGCCGCTTTCACGTCATCTGTACTTGTTGAAGCAGGATTAAAGGTAGGTCTTTTTATCTCCCCTTATATTGAGGTCTTCAATGAGAGAATGCAGATAAATAATGAATACATTTCTGATGATGAATTAGCAGAAATCACCTCATACATCAGGCCTTTTGCTGATTCAATGGAAGATAAGCCGACAGAGTTTGAACTGAATACAGCAATCTCTTTGGTTTATTATCAGAGAAATGCCTGTGATATTGTAGTTTTCGAAGTCGGAATGGGCGGAGAACTGGATTCCACGAACGTTATCGATAGTCCGGAAGTTGCTGTTATTACAGCTATCGGTCTGGATCATACGGTTGAGTTAGGTGATACCATTGAGAAAATCGCTGCTACCAAATCCGGTATTATTAAAGAAGGCTGCAGTACCGTTCTTTACAAACAGGTAGAATCAGTAACTGAAGTAATTGCAGAAAGATGCAAGAAGGTTAATTCCAGACTGTACATCTCAGAACCGGAAAATGTTAAATTTACCGGTGTTTGTGTTGACTATCAGTCTTTCGAATATCCTGGATATGGCGAACTGCGTATTCCTCTTATCGGAGGATATCAGCTGCAGAACGTAGCAGTTGCCCTTAAAGTTATTGAGGCTTTAAGAGACAGAGGCTATGACATCTCAGATGAAGCTGTCCGCAATGGTCTTGCAAAAACAAAATGGCCGGGACGTTTTGAAGTTATCAATAAAGATCCTCTTTTCATTGTTGACGGTGCCCATAACCCTCATGGTATTAAGGCTACCACATCAAGCTTAAAGGATATCTTTAAGGATGAAAAATTAACTTTTATCTTCGGCGTTATGGCAGATAAGGATTATATGGATATGGTAAACCAGGTAGCTCCTTTAGCAAAAGAAGTACTTTGTGTTACTCCAGATAATCCAAGAGCATTGGAAGCTGCAGAACTTGCTAAGATTTATGAAGGCATGGGAATTCCAGCTACTCCATGCGCATCTATTGGTGAAGCCGTTGACATGGCTTTTGAAAAAGCCGGAAAAGATGGTATTATTTGTGCCCTTGGGTCACTCTATCAGATAGGTGACATTAAGAGATATAAGAAAAAAAATTATTAATTACATAAAAATTAAAGGAGAAAAAAAATGGCAGAATTCAAATCAGACATTGAGATCGCTCAGGAAGCTACACCTCAGCACATCAGAGAGATCGCTGCAAAAGTTGGTCTTACAGAAGACGACATTGAGTATTACGGAAAGTACAAAGCAAAAGTTGATTACAATTTATTAGCAACTCCTCGTCCAGACGGAAAGAAAGCTAAATTAATCCTTTGCACAGCTATCAACCCAACTCCAGCAGGAGAAGGCAAAACAACTACAACAGTAGGTGTTGGTGATGCTCTTTCTAAACTTGGCAAAAAGACAGTTATCGCTCTTCGTGAGCCATCCTTAGGACCTGTATTCGGTGTTAAAGGTGGAGCAGCAGGCGGCGGCTATGCACAGGTTGTTCCTATGGAAGATATTAACCTTCATTTCACAGGTGACTTCCACGCAATCGGCGCAGCTAACAACTTATTAGCAGCTATGATCGACAACCATATTTACCAGGGCAACGCTCTTGACATCGACCCAAGAAGAATCACTTGGAGACGTTGTGTAGATATGAACGACAGACAGCTTCGTAACGTAGTAGATGGTTTAGGCGGAAAAGCTAACGGCTACACAAGAGAAGATGGATTCGATATCACTGTTGCATCAGAAGTTATGGCAGCATTCTGCTTAGCTTCAGGTCTTGATGATCTTAAAGCACGTTTCGCAAGAATCGTTATCGGATATAACAGAGCAGGCGAACCTGTAACAGCAGGCCAGATCAATGCTCAGGGCGCTATGACAGCATTATTAAAAGATGCTCTGAAACCAAACCTGGTTCAGACTCTTGAAGGAACACCAGCATTCGTTCATGGTGGACCATTCGCTAACATCGCTCATGGATGTAACTCAGTTATGGCTACAAAGATGGCTATGCACTTTGGTGATTATGTAGTAACAGAAGCTGGTTTCGGTGCTGACCTCGGCGCAGAGAAATTCATCGATATCAAATGCCGTCTTGCTGGACTTCAGCCAGATGCAGTTATCATCGTTGCTACAATCAAAGCTCTTAAATACAACGGTGGCGTTCCAAAGGCAGACGTTGGTAAAGAAAACCTTGAAGCTCTTGAAAAAGGTCTTCCAAACCTTCTTAAACACGTTGAAAACGTTACTAAGGTATTTGGTCTTCCAGCAGTTGTTGCTCTTAACAGATTCGTTAACGATACTGACGCTGAAATCGAATTAGTTACAAAGAAATGTGCTGAACTCGGTGTTAACGTTAAGATGAGTGAAGTTTGGGCAAAAGGCGGCGAAGGCGGTATCGAAGTAGCTGAAGAAGTTATTCGTCTTTGCGAAGAACCTAACAACTTCCAGTTTGCATACGATGAGAAAGCTTCCATCAAAGAAAAGATCACAGCTATCGCAACTAAAGTTTACGGTGCTGATGGTGTTGACTTTGCTCCTAAGGCAGCTAAAGAAATCGAAGAACTCGAGAAATTCGGTTATGGCGAAATGCCAGTATGTATGGCTAAGACTCAGTACTCACTTACTGATGATCAGACAAAACTTGGACGTCCTACAGGATTCAGAATCACAATCCGTCAGGTTAACGTTTCCGCAGGTGCAGGCTTCGTAGTAGCTCTTACAGGCGAAATCATGAAGATGCCTGGACTTCCAAAAGTTCCATCAGCTGAAAAGATCGACGTTGATAACACTGGAAAGATTTCCGGATTATTCTAATCTATCTTTTGATTTTGTCAGCGAGGATTTGTTATGCAATCGGCAAGTCCTCGCTGATTGTTTTTGAATAAAAACGTGTACCGAGTAGGCAGATTTATTCTTCCTACTCGGTTTGACGAAATATTTGGAGGATTACAATGAACATTAGCGAGAAAACTCTCCCTGATTTTATCGAAGTATTAGCTTCAAAAGAAGCTGTTCCTGGTGGTGGCGGTGCGGCTGCTCTTTGCGGTGCTATCGGAACTGCTCTTGGAAACATGGTAGGTTCTTTAACCGTTGGCAAAAAGAAATATGCAGATGTTGAAGAAGAAATCATTGCCCTGAAAGAAAAATCTGATGATCTTCAGAAGAAGTTCTTAAGTCTTATTGATGAAGATGCTGCAGGATTCGAGCCATTATCAAAAGCTTATGGCCTTCCAGCTACAACAGAGGAAGAAAAAGCTCATAAAGCAGAAGTTCTTGAGCAGTGCTCAAAGGACGCTTGCCAGGTTCCTATGGAAATTATGGAATGCTGTGCTCAGGCCATCGACATCATTGCTGAATTTGCAGCAAAAGGATCCGCACTGGCAGTTAGTGATGCTGGATGTGGTGCTACAATCTGCAAGAGCGCAATGTTTGCAGCTAGCTTAAATATTTTCATTAATACAAAGGGCATGGCTGACAGAGAATATGCTGAAAACCTGAATCAGAAAGCTTTAAATATGCTTCATGAATCCGGTAATAAAGCAGATGAAATTTTTGGTACAGTTTACCAGAAATTACAGCCTGCAAAATAATAAAAAAACAACCAAAAAGGCCCCATCGACCTACTATTATTTTCGTGAATAATTAAAGTGTACTTTTTTGGTAAAAAGAGTATAATTCATAGGTTGTAAGGGAAATATACGAGTAAAAATATCTTGCAGGATCCCTTGCAAGATATTTTTGGTTGTCCCAATAATTTTTTATTAACTAAGGAAATAAAAAATGGAAAAGAAGAAGAAAACTAGATTTATTATTATCTTCGCCTTCATTTTTGCAATTCTAATTGCAGGTATTATTATTACCGGAAATTTACTTCCGGAATCTCCTCATGAAGAAATTAGCGTTGCGATGAAGGATGCAGTTCTGCATGAAACGTTTAAGATTAATCTTTTTGGATTACAGGTTAACCCAGCAGTAATTTCCGCATTTATTGTTTCAGGAATTTTGATTGTTGCTGCTATTATTATCCGTATTTTTGTTATTCCAAAATTCACGATTATTCCAGGTAAGTTCCAGATGTTGTTAGAGCAGGGCGTGGAATTATTTGCCAATATGGCGAAAGAGAATTCTCCTCATTGTCATGGTTTTATTGGAGGATATATTTTTGTTGCCGGTGCTTACATCTGTATTGGAACCTTGTTTGAGTTATTAGGTTTACAGGCTTCCACTACCGCGGGAACCAGTATTGCTTTGCCTGCTCCTTTGGCAGACATTAATGGAGCTATTACGATGGGTTGCCTTACGTTCCTGGTTATTATGGGTGGAGGTATTGCACGGAATGGCCTGAAGGGTCTTGGAAAAGCGTTAAAGGAATTCTCCCTTCCGATTTCTATGAGCTTCCGTCTTTTTGGTGCATTACTTTCTGGTGCCTTAGTAACGGATCTGGTTTACCACTATACTTTAACAAGTTACGTAATTCCTGTTTTCGTAGGTGTTATCTTCACCCTGCTTCATGCTTTGATTCAGGCCTACGTTTTGACCACATTGGCTTCTACCTATTTCGGTGAGGTAACAGAAAAATCAGAGAAAAAAGTGAAAGTTCCAAAAGAGAAGAAAAAGAAAATAAAAGCCGAAAGAGCTTAAATATAAATATTTAGTAATTAAAGTGTTTTCACTTAGGAGGAAATAAAAATGACAAAGGTTGGTAAAAGAACAATAACAATTTTAGGTATTATCGCAGCAGCTCTGGCTCTTTGCATGGTAGTTCTTGCTATCACAACAAAAGCTGATGAAGTTGCAGCAGTAGCAGCAGGCGAAGCTATCGCTCCAGTAGTTGATAATCTTAAGAACGTAAAAGCTATTGCAGCCGCAGCTGTTATTGGTGTTGTTGCAGCAGTTGGTGCAATCGGTATGGCATGGGCTATTACAAAATCTATTGATGGTATTGCGAGACAGCCAGAAGCAGAAGGAAAGATCCGTACCTCTTTAATGTTAGGTCTGGTATTTATCGAGACTGCTATTATTTACGCATTGATCGTTGCTATTCTGATTATTTTCGTATTGTAATTCTAATTGTAAAGGCGGTTAAAAAAAATGACAGGAGTACCACTGAACATAGATTTTCAGCAGATTTTGCTTCATTTATTGAACTTTGCTATTCTGTTCTTTGTTCTTTATCTGGCCCTTTACAAACCGGTCAAAAACTTTATTGACAAAAGAAAAGCCGGATATCAGGAACTGGATGATCAGACCAAGGAAAATCTGGATAAAGCAAATGCTTTAAAGGAAGAATACGAGTCAAAACTTCAGGAAGCAGACTCAGAAGCTGCTGATATTAAGAATAAAGCTATGGATGAGGCCAATGCTATGGCGAAAACTAGAACAGATGAAGCCAAAGCAGAAGCAGAACTTATTCTGGAAAAAGCCCGTAAACAGGCGGAAGAAGAGAAAGACAGAATCGTTGCAGAAGCAGGCGATCAGATTGAAGAGTTAGCAAAAGAAGCTGCCAAGAAGGCTATTTTTGACAGCACATCGGATGCTTTTGATAGTTTCTTAGATTCTGCAGAGGAAAAGTAAATGACAGATAACAAAGCTTTTTTGTATTCTGCACAGGCTCCTTCTGCTGAGCAGAAACAGAGATTTATTAGCTTTCTCAAAAAGAAATATGGCGAAGAAACGGAACTGGAGTGGATCAGCGACCAGTCTTTAGAGAATGGGTTCAAATTAATTGTTGGATCCGAAGAATACGACTGGAGCAAAGAAGGTCTTTATGACCAGTTTGTCCGTTCCTTCAGTAAAGAGAAATTTTCAGGCAAGGAATTAATTCCTCTTATTAAGGGTGCCTTACAGGATTGGGAGGTAAAAGCCCTTCCAGCAGAAAGAGGTACCGTAGTTACCGTAGGAGATGGTATTGCTCGTATTTCTGGTTTGGAAAATGCCGAATACGGAGAAATTCTGGTCTTTGATTGCGGCTTGAGAGGAATGGTCCTTGACTTAGCAGAGACTACCGTTGGCTGCGTTATTTTTGGTGATGACGAGGAAATATTAGCTGGTAGTTCTGTAAGAAGAACCAACGGAACCGCTAGTGTTCCAATCGGTGAAGGATATCTGGGAAGAGTTGTAGATTCTTTAGGAACTCCAATCGATGGAAAAGGCGAAATTAAAGCAGAAGCTTACCGTCCGATTGAAAATAAAGCCCCTGGTATCGTTGATCGTCAGTCGGTAAATCATCCACTGGAAACAGGAATTCTTTCTATTGATTCCATGTTCCCAATTGGAAGAGGCCAAAGAGAGCTTATTATCGGCGACCGTCAGACCGGAAAAACAGCGATCGCTATTGATGCAATCATTAACCAGCAGGGAAAAGATTGTATATGTATTTACGTTGCCATTGGACAGAAGGCCAGCAGCGTAGCGCAGTTAGCAGAAAACCTTAGAAAGCATGGTGCAATGGAATATACCATTATTGTTGCAGCAAATGCTTCGGATGCAGATCCGCTTCAGTATATTGCTCCATATTCCGGATGTGCCATGGCAGAATATTTTATGGAAAAGGGCAAGGATGTTCTGATTATTTATGATGATTTATCCAAGCATGCAGTTGCTTACCGTTCCATAAGTCTTCTGTTAGACCGGTCTCCAGGCCGTGAGGCTTATCCAGGCGATGTCTTCTATCTCCATTCAAGACTGCTGGAAAGATCTGCAAGATTAAGTGATGAAAAAGGTGGCGGCAGCATTACCGCTCTGCCTATTGTAGAAACTCAGGATAACGATGTTTCTGCTTATATTCCTACAAACATTATTTCCATCACCGATGGACAGATTTATCTGGAGAGTAATTTATTCTTCTCCGGACAAAGACCTGCAGTAAACGTCGGCCTTTCTGTTTCCCGTGTTGGTGGAGATGCTCAGACTAAAGCTATGAAGAAGGCAGTAGGTACTCTTCGTCTGGATTTGGCTCAGTTCCGTGAGATGGAAGTATTTACCCAGTTCTCCAGTGACTTGGATGATGCGACGAAGAATCAGCTGACTTACGGTCAGGGTCTGATGAAAATGTTGGTTCAGCCACAGTACAAGCCATACAGCCTTCATCAGCAGGTAATCATTCTTCTTTCTTCTCTGGCTCATTCCATGCAGAATATTGAGATGGATGACGTTTATCGTTTTAATCAGGAACTGTTAGCTGGATTTGAAAGAGAGCATGCATCCATCTGTGATTCTATTGATAGCAATGGTATATTCACAGAAGAAGAAAAAGATACAATCGTAAAATACGCAAAGGATTTCGCAGAAAAGTTCTATGTCTAATGCTAAGGAAATAAAAAACAGAATAGGGTCTGTAACAGATACACAGAAAATTACCAACGCTATGTATCTGATTGCGTCTACAAAGCTGAGAAAAGCAAGAACTGATATGACGAATACCAGTCCTTATTTTGAGACCTTAAAAGGCGAAATAGAGCGTATTTTCCGCTCAATTGACCATATTGACAGCGACTTCTTCTTACCGGAGGGATTGGATGATTCTCGTGAGAATTTTTCAAAACCGGGAAAATATGCAATTCTTGTAATTACAGCAGATAAAGGACTGGCTGGTTCCTATAACCAGAGTGTAATTAAAGAAACTCTGAAATTATTAGAACGGCATCAGGATTGTGAGCTTTTTGTGGTTGGAGAATATGGACGGAATTACTTTGAAAGCCACGGCTATCCGATTTCAAAGAGTTTCTTATATACTGCTCAGAATCCGAATATGGATCGGGCAAGGGAAATTTCCAACTTATTAGTGGAAACGTATTTAAGCCGCTATTTCAAGAAGGTGTATTTGGTTTATACGGACTTTGGAAATGGCTTAAATCCAACGGCTCAATTATCCCGTTTACTTCCACTGCATCGTTCTCATTTTGAGACAGATGTTGTAGATAAAGGCGATGATTTTGAGTATTTCCCTTCCAAAAAAGAAGTTTTAGAAAATTTAATTCCAAATTATATTACTGGATATATTTATTCAGCATTAGTTGATAGTTATTGCAGTGAGCAAAACGCAAGAATGATGGCTATGGATCGAGCAACCCAGAATGCACAGGATATTCTGGACCGACTGAGTCTGGAATATAACCATGTCCGTCAGGGAGCCATCACTCAAGAAATTATTGAAGTATCCGCAGGCGCGAAAAGCCTGAAACTGGCGAAAGCCAAAAACCGCAATTAGGAGGAAATATTAATGACAGGCAAGATTGTAGAAGTATCAGGTTCTGTTGTTGATGTCACTTTTGACGAACAATTGCCAAAAATTAAAGAAGCATTAACCGTTACAATAAACGGCGAGAAAAAGGTAATGGAAGTTGCTCAGCATATCGGAAGCAACAAGGTGCGTTGCATTATGTTGTCTGAATCCGAAGGCTTACGCAGAAATCTGGAAGTTACCGCTACTGGTAGCGGCATTAAAGTTCCAGTTGGAACCTGTACCTTAGGTCGTCTTTTTAACGTATTAGGCGAGACCATTGATGGTGGTGAGCCGATTCCGGAAGAAAATGAAAGATGGACAATTCATAGAAAAGCTCCAAGCTTTGAAGAACAGATGCCATCCATCGAGATCCTGGAAACCGGTATTAAAGTTATCGACCTTTTAGAGCCATATCCGAAGGGTGGAAAAATCGGACTTTTCGGTGGCGCTGGTGTAGGTAAGACCGTTCTGATTCAGGAGCTGATTCATAACGTAGCGATGGAACACGGCGGATATTCCATTTTCACAGGTGTTGGTGAGCGTAGCCGTGAAGGTAATGACTTATGGAATGAGATGCGGGAAAGTGGCGTATATGATAAGACCGCTTTAGTATTTGGTCAGATGAATGAGGCTCCTGGCGTACGTATGAGAGTAGGTCTTACGGGTCTTACCATGGCAGAGTATTTCCGTGATCATGAGCATAAAGACATTCTTTTATTCATCGATAATATTTTCCGTTTCGTACAGGCTGGATCTGAAGTATCTACCTTGCTTGGACGTATGCCTTCTGCCGTTGGTTATCAGCCGACTCTGGCAGCGGAAATGGGCGCATTACAGGAGAGAATTACTTCTACGAAGAATGGTTCTGTAACATCCGTTCAGGCGGTTTATGTACCAGCCGATGACTTAACAGACCCTGCTCCGGCTACCACCTTCTCCCAGCTGGATGCAGCCACTGTATTAAGCCGTAAGATTGCAGAACAAGGTATTTATCCTGCAGTAGATCCTTTGAATTCTACTTCCCGTATTTTGGAAGCAGATGTTGTTGGTAAAGACCATTATGACACTGCAAGAAGCGTTCAGGAGATTCTTCAGAAGTACAGTGAACTTCAGGATATCATCGCTATCTTAGGTATGGATGAATTAGGTGAAGACGATAAGCTGGTTGTTAATAGAGCTCGTCGTATTCAGCGTTTCCTGGCTCAGCCGTTCCATGTAGCAGAGAAGTTTACAGGTATGAAGGGTATTTACGTTCCTGTAGAAGAGACTATTCGCGGATTTAAGGCGATTGTAAACGGCGAAATGGATGAATATCCAGAAGGTGCCTTCTATAACGTAGGTACAATCGAAGACGTAAAAGAAAAAGCAGATAAAATGCTGAAAGAACAGATGTAATAAATGAAAACTTTTGATTTAAGACTATTAGCTGCAGATAGAGATTTCTACGAGGGACCTTGCGAAAGCATTCAGGTTCCTTTAGCTGATGGACTTATTGGCATTTTGGCAGGTCGTGCAGACATGATCTGCGCCATCGTTCCGGGAGAAATCTCTATGAGAATTCCTTCTTCAGAGGCTTTTAACGGACAAACGGAGATTCAGGCAGTTGTTACGTCCGGCTTATTGAAAGTAGAAAATGGTTCCGTTCTGGTTTTAGTTGATTCCGTAGAATTACCGGAAGAAATTGACGAAAATAGAGCCCGTAGGGCCGCAGAGAGAGCGAAAGAGGAACTGCTCCAGAAACAGAGCGCTCTTGAATATAAGTTGGCTCAAAATGAGCTTTCACGCGCTATGGCTAGACTGAAGTACAAGAATCACAAAGCAAAATAAAGGAGGATGTTATGAAGGTTTTAATGTTTAATGGTTCCCCTAATAAAAATGGCAATACAGCCGTTGCTTTGGCGGAAATGGAAAAGATATTTGAAGCAGAGGGCTTTGAATATGAAACGATTATGATTGGTGATAAGACCATCCGTGGATGTATCGGATGTGGAAGCTGTCATATGGATCATAAATGCGTTACCGATGATATTGTAAACGAATGTCTGCCAAAATTTGAAGCAGCAGATGCAGTAGTTATTGCAAGCCCTGTATATTATGCATCTGCAAATGGCACCTTAATTTCCTTCCTTGACCGTTTATTCTTTGCTTCTGGTTTTGATAAAACTGGAAAGGTTGGCGCTAGTGTATGTGTAGCAAGAAGAGGCGGCCTTTCCGCTACTTTCGATGAGTTAAACAAATATTTTACCATCAGCAGCATGCCAGTAGCTTCCAGTAGGTATTGGAACAGCGTTCATGGCCAGCTCCCGGGAGAAGCTGCAAGTGATGCAGAAGGTTTAGCTACCATTCGTACTCTGGCGAAAAACATCGTTTTCCTTTGCAGAAGCATTGAATTAGGCAAAGAAAAATATGGCCTTCCGGAGAAAGAGCCTTTCGCAATTACGAACTTTGTAAGAAAAGACCTGACAGACTAATTGATAGAAATAGAATTTGAAATATATTAAAAATAAAGAGGCAAAAAAGCCTTTTTATTTTTGGCTTTTTTCGGTTTTCAAATAGACAAGTACTACTTTTTATACTAAAATTAGAGCAAAATAAGGTCTACGTAACAGACCATAAAACTAATAATTAAGAGGTGCATTATGCTTACAACAAAACAAAACTTTTTAGAGACAATTCATGGAGGAAATCCAGATCGTTTCGTAAATCAGTATGAATATTTACAGTTAGTAGGAACTCCTATTTCTGCAAACCAGCCTCGTCCGAAAAAAGGTGGAGAACCTGTTATGGATGCTTGGGGCGTAACAAGATCTTTCCCAGAGAATGTTCCGGGACCATTCCCAGTACATACACCGGAAAAAATCGTTATTAAAGACATTGAAAATTGGCGTGATTATGTAAAAGTTCCTAGCGTAAAATTTGATGATGATGCATGGGGACCTTTCATTGAAATGGCAAACAAAGTAGACAAAAACGAAAAATTCGTAGCAGTTATGGAAGCTCCTGGAATCTTTGAGCAGAGCCATTATCTTTGCGAAATCCAGAATACTTTAATGTATTTCTACACCAACCCAGACGAGCTGAAAGAAGTCTATGAAATGATTACGGATTACGAGTATGCAATGGCAGAAGAGATTTGTTCTCACCTTCATCCAGATGCTGTTTTCCATCATGATGACTGGGGCAGCCAGCAGTCTACATTCATTTCTCCAGATATGTTCCGTGAATTTATCAAACCTTGCTATGAGAAAGTTTACGGTTATTATAAACAGCATGGCGTAGAACTTATTGTTCATCATTCCGACTCCTATGCAGCTACTTTAGTACCAGATATGATCGATATGGGTATTGATGTATGGCAGGGCGTTATGAGAACAAACAACATCAAGGATCTTATCGACAAATACGGCGGAAAGATTTCCTTCATGGGAGGAATTGACAGTGCTTCTGTTGACCATGACGGATGGAGCAGAGAAGAAATTATTCGTGAAGTTAGAAGATCTTGTGATGAATTTGGTTCAAAATACTACATTCCATGTACTTCTCAGGGTGGTCCAGATTCTGTATATCCAGGTGTTTACCAGGTTGTATCTGAAGAAATTGATAACTACTCAAAAGAATATTTCAAATAAGATAAAATGAAATAAAAAATGAAAGGACCCTTAAAAAGGGTCCTTTTGTTATGCAAAGAAAAACCACGCTGATGCGTGGCTTTTCAACTTTTATTAATCAGTCTTGCTGTTTATCAGCTTTTATAAATGCAGTCAACAATGTACCAGTCTTCGCCACCATTCTGGGTTACAAATACCCAGGTAGCATCTAACTTCTGGTTATTATCACTCATGGCATCGGTAGTGAAGTCAATCTGCATCTGATACTTAACATCTACCGTAAAGCAGTCAGGTGTGTACTGGATATAATTTGTAGCAGACTGTTCGGTGAAGTACGCATCGGCAATGCTTTCGAATTCGTAGAAGGAAGTATAAATCGGATCCATCGTATCGCTTCCGAAAATGTATCCGTACCAGTCACTGTCTTCCATAATGTAAGCACTTAAGTTTCCACCGTAGTTAATGAAATGTCTTCCCCAAGCATCAATGGCCTTTTCAACTAAAGGACTAACGGAATCAATAAAGGACTGGGATGTTGCAGAACCACAAAGGAACGTATCACTGGTCTGAGAAACATCTAAAGTAGCTCCATCAGCAGAGGTTGCTGTTACGGTAGGAACAGAAGTGAATCCAGAAACTGTATAAGTTTCAAAACTTGGAACATCTACATATTTAGAAGCAGTTTCCAGATTTGCAGGAATTCCGGCCTTTGCTGTCATATACTTATCGGTAAGTTCCGTTCCGTTTACGGTAATGTCAGAACCTTCCGGAGCCATAATCTTATAAGTCAGAGTATCTGCAAGATAACTGGTTACATCCAAGGAAGCAATTTTCCAGGAATACAGTCCAAAAGCACCTTTTTCAGATTTCTCCAAAGTAACCTTTGCAACAACCTGATTATCTGCTGTCAGGTTATAGGAAGGAGCGTCTGCACGGTAATCGCTGTTTTCAATATAGGAAATTTGCTTTCCATCTAAGTTTTCTGCGCATTTATCGATGATATTATCTACATTCTCCAGACAATTAATCTGATCGGAATTGGCTTTAAGGAAAGATTTTGCCTTTCCACCGGATAATTCTTTTGTAATGGAAGCCACCATATTGGAAGGCTGGTTCTTTTCATATTTTCCAATGAAAGAGGAGAATACAATCAAACCTACAACCAAAACTACAAGAAGAATTGCAGAGTAGATTAATATAAACTTTTTGAAACCGCCTTTCTTTTTACCAGTTTTTTTACTGCGTACAGAAGATGGAGCCTCGCTGGTCGTACGAACTGATTGACGGGAGCGGTTTTCTTCTGGAGTATCACTAGCCATACGGCGAGGAGTCGCCTGGCGTGGATTAACTTTCTGAGGAGCAGCTTCATTTACAGAAGCTGGAACAGGAGTCTTTGTAGAAACGGAAGTTTCTGTTTCTACTGTGCGTACTTTTTTTGCAGTCGTTTCCGCATTCACTGGACGAGCCTTAGTAGGCTGGCTAGGATTTGCCGGACGAATTCTCTTTGTTTGTTCTTCTGTCGGGCGTACTTTCTTAACCGGCTGCTGTTCAGAAGCCGGACGAACTTTTCTTTCCGTTTGGCTAGCATCTGCCGGGCGTACACGACGTACCGGTTCGCCTTCGGTTGCAGGTCTGGTTCTGCGTACAGGAGCACCATCTGCTGCTGGTTTGGTTCTCTTCGTGCCATCTAACTGACGGATGTTCCGGGACTGTGCAGGAGCATCAGAAGAAGACCGACGAGCACTTTCACGGGTCTGTGTTGGGCGGACTCTTCTTTGCTGTCCAGTAGTCGAAGAACTTCTTTTCTGGGAAGATTCATCGAATACATGATTCATATTCTGGACCTTTGCAGGTTGTTCAAAAATATCTTGTTCTCTATCCATAATAATTTCCTAATCTATTCTTATTTAACTAACCAAGCGGTTGGACATTTACGAGGGCCGGTAGGAGAGTATGGGTGGTTCAGGACTTCGCCTTCATATACCATCTGGGAGGAAGTACCACCATCCATAGCGCAGGCGTTTACAGCACCGTATTCCAGCATGCAGTAAGCCAGGTCTTTAAAGGTTGCACCTAAAGAGTCTGCTTGTCGTCCATCGACTACTAACAGAAGAATTGCACCATCTGCTCTTTGACCAATGGCGGTACGAGGGTTTTTACCACCGCCGTAAGTAGCGGAATCCGGAACTTCGTTGATTAAAGCTTCACCGTCCATTACCAGGAACGGACCAGTGTTATGTACGGTATAAACAGCATCACGGATGCCATAGGTTTCGATGGCATCGTTTAATGTAACGTTACCCATAAAGAATTTATTATCTTTTGTGAAACCGGCAATATGGTAATACTCATCGTAACCATATTCATTGAATACCACTTCGCCGTTAGAAATAACGCAGCCTAAAGGCAGGGCAGTGTAGGAATAATTTCCCATATCTATGAAGTCACCGCCGTTAACGCCGCCTACGACACCGTCATAGCGTGCAGCAATATCCTGTACAACGAGTCCCTGAAATTCACCGAAGCTTTCAACGGTTCCGCAGAAAACTCTGGATGGATCATGGACAATCATGAGCTTTCCTTTATAGGAACTTCCTACAACATCAAGAATTTCAATGTCCTGGGAAGTTTCGGTAACATTAATTTTATCGGAATCGGATACAACATCGTTATCAACTTCTGCCATATCGGAACTGCTCAATATTTTTTTAACTTCTTCATCTTTTAGGAAGATGTGTGGTACCCATTTCATGCGGCTGGTTTCATCACAGGATTTGACGAAAAGAACCTTTGCTGTTTCCGAAGGTCCTTTTTCAAGAATAAATATTACGCCAAGTACAGCGATGAGAAGAAACGCCAGGGTTATAAGTATAGTGACAATAACGTGAAGAATCGTCTTCAGAGGAGAAGATGATTTGCCACTGTTCTTTTTGCTATTGCGGTTCGGACTCAATTTTCTGTCTCCTTTTTGTATAAATAGTCCCTTATATTTTAACCTAGAAGGTGTGAAAAGTCTATGTTTTAATCTGTGACAAAGTTGTGAAGGATTGGTTACAAAATTTATTCCTTTTAAGAAAAAAATAGATAAAACCGAAAAGTTTTTTACCCATAATAGATTGATATGTGTTAAAATCTACTTTGTAAAAAAATTTTTTTATGAATGGAGAACAAAATTATGGCACAAGTTTTAGATTGTAAAGTAGTAGCTCAGGCTATCTCAGATGAATGTAAAGCTGCAGCTGATGAACTTAAAGCTAAGGGCATCACACCAAAGCTTGGTATCGTTCGTGTTGGCGAAAAAGGACCAGACCTTTCTTATGAAAAAGGCGCAACAAAGACAATGAACGAAGCAGGTATCGAAGTAGAAGTTTTCGCATTACCAGCAGATATTTCTCAGGAAGATTATATCGCTAACATGAAGAAACTTAACGATGATCCTACTATCCACGGAATTCTTGCTTTCCGTCCTCTGGATAACATTGATGAGAACGCAGCTATCGGTGAAATCCTTAACCCTCTGAAAGACGTTGATGCTTGTACAGCAGCAAACATGGGCAAATTAGTTGTTGGCGATCCAACAGGTCTTTATCCATGTACAGCAGCAGCTATTATCGAAGTTATCAACTACTATGCAGACGAAATCAAAGCTGTAGTTGGACCTAAATACGCTCCTCTTGCACTGGCTAAACCAGAGCAGGCTGCAGACGTTGCTTGCGGACTTGATGTATGTATCATCAACAACTCCAACGTTATTGGTAAACCAGCTTCAATGCTTCTTACAAACCGTTTCGCTACAGTTTCTATCGTTCATCACTTAACACACGGTGAAATCAAGAACGATTACACAACTCAGGCTGACGTTGTTATCTGTGCAGTTCCTTTCAAAGATTCTGTTACAGCTGACATGATCAAAGAAGGCGCTATCGTTATCGATGCATCTGTTATCCGTGAGAAAGCTTTCGATGAGAACGGAAATCCTGTTATCAACGAAAAGACTGGCAAACAGAAAACTATCACTCTGGGATGCTGCGCTAAAGACGTTGAAGAAAAAGCTAGCTGGAAGACACCAGTTCCTGGCGTTGGAAGCATCACTTCAGCTATGTTAGCTAAGAACTTAATCAAAGCTTGCAGAGTACAGAACGGTCTGTAATTTATTATTACAAATAAGATAAAGAAGGGTTGTCGTAAGACAGCCCTTTTTATTTGCCTTAAAGTTCGCTATAATCAAAAAAGAATATAAAAAGGAAAGGCTGTTCTGTATGGGAGATATTTTTAATAATGCGAAAAAATTAGGTTTTGGTCTGATGCGGCTTCCTCTTTTAGATGAAAATGATGAAGGAAGTATCGACATTGAGCAAATGAAAAAGATGACAGACCATTTTCTGGAAATGGGCTATACCTATTTTGATACGGCCATTATGTATTGTGGTATGAAGAGTCAGGATGCGGTGAAGGAGGCGTTAACTTCAAGGTATCCGAGGGAAAGCTATACGCTGGCGACAAAGCTACATGCAGATTTTTTCAATACCTTAGAAGGCAGGGATGAGATTTTTAATGATCAGCTGGAACGAATGGGCGTAACATACTTTGACTATTACCTAATTCATGATATTGGTGTGGAACGATATCCAAAATACGAAGAACTGGATTGTTTCCGTTGGTTACAGGAAAAGAAAGAACAGGGTCTGGTACGTCATATTGGATTTTCTTCTCATGACAGCGCAGAATTTATTGATCGGGTTCTTACCGATCATCCGGAAATGGAATTTGTTCAGCTACAGATTAACTATCTGGATTGGGAAAGCGAAGGCGTTCAATCTCGGAAATGCTACGAAGTTTGTGAAAAACATGGAAAGCCAGTAATCGTTATGGAACCAGTAAGAGGCGGCACTTTGGCAAAGGTTCCAGACGAAGTAGAGAAAATGTTTAAGGAATATCATCCAGAAGATTCCATTCCGTCTTGGGCAATCCGTTTTGCAGCTTCTCATGACAACGTAAAAATCGTTTTAAGTGGCATGAGTAATATGGAACAGATGCTGGATAATACTGGCTATATGAAGGATTTTGAGCCTTTAAATGATGAAGAAATGGATATCGTCAACAAGGCATCAAAAATCATCCAAGAGAGCGTAGGAATTCCGTGTACGGGTTGTTCTTATTGTACCGAAGGCTGCCCAATGAACATTGCGATTCCAAGATATTTTGCTTTGTATAATGCAGACGAATTGGAAAAGGGACAGACCGGATGGCGTCCACAGCAGTCCTATTATGACCGTTTAAGCCTTGTCTTTGGAAAGGCAAGCGAATGTATTTCCTGTGGTCAATGTGAAGGCATCTGTCCGCAGCATCTGCCGATTATGGACCATCTGAAAGTTGTAGCAGAACACTTTGAAAAATAAGTAAAATTAATAGAAATTGCGGTATACAGCCGGTAAACAAAAGTAAACGCTGCTTAGAAAAAGTAAACGTTGCTTTTGCTTACCGGCTGTGTTAGTTTCAAATCACGGAAATTCTTTTCCCTGCATTCGCAGGATTTTCCCTAATAAAAATTAGTAATTGAAAAAGGAGCAAAAGGATGTTTTGCAAAGTTTATTGTGCAGACATTTGTGGTATTGATGCGCAGAAAATTTGCGTGGAAGCAGATGTCAGTGGGGGACTACCGGCTTTTACCATGGTGGGATTACCGTCCTCCGAGGTAAAAGAATCCAGAGAGCGAGTATTAAGGGCCATTAGTAATTCAGGTATTGATCTTCCTCCAAGAAAAATCACCATAAATCTGGCGCCAGCTAGTCTTCGAAAAAGCGGTTCGGGGTTCGACCTTCCTATTGCATGTGCCATATTGGCCGCTTCTGGGTTCTTAAATACCGAAATGCTGAAAGATATTATGATTGTTGGAGAATTAGGCCTGGATGGAAGCATTAATCCAATTCGAGGGATTTTGCCCATTGCAATCAAAGCGAGAGAAGAAGGGTTTCAAACTCTAGTGGTTCCAGAAAAGAATGCAATGGAAGGATCAGCTATTACGGATTTAAATGTTGCCCATGTGAGTTCTTTAAAAGATCTGATTCATCAGCTGAACCGGAAACAGTTGGAATATGCAGAGCATGTGGATATTGAAGAGACCTTAAATCACCGGTTTTTGAATAATTCTTTAGACTTTATCGATGTGAAAGGTCAGGAAAAAGCCAAAAGGGCAGTGTTGGTATCGGTTGCTGGATTTCATAATCTGCTGTTTATCGGTCCTCCGGGTTCTGGCAAAAGCATGATGGCTCAAAGAATCCCTTCTATATTGAATCGGATTACAGTCAAGGAGTGTTTGGAAATCTCCCAGATTTATTCTGTTGCAGGACTTTTGGGAAATGATTCGTTAATGATGGAACGGCCGTTTCGAGCCCCTCATCATTCTATTACCAATGCAGCACTGATTGGTGGAAACAATTACCCAAGACCGGGAGAAATTACTTTGGCTCATAAGGGAGTTCTGTTTTTAGATGAAGTGGCGGAATTTAAGAAAGAAACCATAGAAAATTTACGACAACCTTTGGAGGAAAAACAGATTGTGATTAACCGGGCAGCTTATCGGGTGGTTTTTCCTGCAGATTTCATGTTAGTTATGGCAATGAATCCATGTAAGTGTGGTTTTTATCCGGATAAGAATCTCTGTAATTGTTCCGAAGCGGATGTATCCCGCTATTTTGGCAAAATAAGGGGACCAATTCTGGACCGGGTGGATATTTGCGTCGGAACAAAAAAACTGGATTCCGAGGATTTTAAGACGGAAAAATTGACGATGAGCTCAGAAGAAATGCGAACACATGTGAATGAGGCCCAAAAGATTCAGCTGGAACGGTTTAAAAATACTGGAATATCCTTTAATTCTCAGATGGGAAGAAAAGAAATTGAAACCTATTGTTGCCTAGATCTGAAAACCCAGGAAATTCTGAACAAGGCATATGAGAAATACAATATGACTGCCCGTGGGTACTACAAGGTTTTGAAAGTTGCACGGACTATTGCAGATTTAGCGGGAGAGGAAACTATCGGGAAGATGCATATTATGGAAGCATTATCTTACCGAAACGCATTTGTAAACAGATAGGAGAGGAATTGTGACAAGAGAAGAATATTGGTTTTGGTTATGTAATTGTCCAGATATTTATCAGCAGGATATTCAGCGTCTGTTAAAAGTTTTTGATAGTCCGGAAGAATTATTTAAAGCAGACAGTAAGGTGATTGCAAAGGAATTATTGAAAATAAATGGACCGGATCCTTCTTTAAACCGAAAACAGTTGGCATCTTTGCTGAATACCAGAGGGGAAGATGAAATCAAAAGAAATCTAGAGAAAAGAAAAAACGAGGGAGTATCCTTTGTAAGTATCGATTCTCCAGAGTATCCGAAGCATTTTGATGTTCTGACGGATAAGCCTTACGCCATATACGTAAAAGGCAAACTACCAGAAGATAATAAAATCAGTGTTGGTATGGTAGGGGCAAGAAACTGCTCTGGATATGGGAAAACCATGGCCGGAAAATTTGCAAAGGCTTTGGCAGTCAACGATGTCCAGATTATCAGCGGAATGGCGGTTGGAATTGACACCGTTAGTTCCAGAAGTGCAATCATTGTTGGCGGAAAGACCTTTGTCGTATTAGGAAGTGGGATTGATTATATCTATCCAAGAGAAAATATCGAGCTATATTACGATATTATTTTTCATGGTGGCGGAATCATTTCTGAATATCCTTTTGGTAGTAAACCAATCGGTTGGCAGTTTCCACATCGAAACCGTCTGATTAGTGCGTTTAGTGATTATCTTCTTATTATGGAAGCAAGGAAGCAAAGTGGGACATTAACTACAGCAGAACATGCCTTGCGGCAGGGAAAAGATATTTTCGCGCTTCCGGGAAGAGTAACAGATTCTTTAAGCGAAAGCTGTAATACGCTAATATCGGAAGGCGCAGGAATGCTGAGCACCCCGGAGCATTTTATCCAATATATTCTGGGAAAACAGAAGCAGAACCGGGCGCCAGAACTAAATCCGCAGTCCCCAATCCTGAATACGGATCAAAAAGTTCGGCTTGTTTATTCTGTACTAAATTTTGAACCTAAAATCGTTCAGCAGGTTATGGAAGAAACCCACCTGGAACCAGAAGAAACAGCAGAAATACTGATGGAATTAGAGCTTTCCGGACTGATAAAAGAGGTAGGAAAAGACTATTATGTGAGAGAAGACTGAGAAAAATAAAGTTGACAGAATCGACACAATGATGTTATTTAATTATTCTTGAAAGACTTAAGTTGTTTGAGAGGACAGAATAAATGGCAAAAAATCTGGTAATCGTAGAGTCTCCTGCGAAGGTTAAAACAGTAAAAAAATACTTGGGAAGCAACTATGAGGTAGTCGCTTCGAAAGGCCATGTCAGGGATTTACCAAAAAGCACATTAGGTATAGACGTTAATAACGACTATGAACCAAAATATATAACCATTCGTGGCAAGGGAGAAACTCTTGCAGAGTTGAAGCGCCTTGCAAAAGAAGCAAATAAAGTATATCTGGCTACTGACCCTGACCGAGAAGGAGAGGCTATTAGCTGGCATTTGGCAGCAGCTTTAAATCTGGAAGATAAGAAGAAAGCCAGAATTACGTTTAATGAAATAACAAAATCTGCAGTTTCCAATTCTTTAAAGAATTCCCGTGACATTGATATGAACCTGGTAGATGCACAGCAGGGAAGAAGAGCCCTGGACCGTCTGGTTGGTTACGGTATTAGCCCGATTTTATGGGAAAAAGTAAAGAGAGGATTGTCTGCAGGACGTGTTCAGTCCGTTGCTCTTCGTATGATCTGCGACCGAGATGAGGAAATTGATGCTTTTATTCCAGAAGAATTTTGGCTTTTAGATGCTTCTGTTTCCATTCATGGTGAGAAAAAGTCGATTCTTGCCAGATTTTATGGAGACAAAAAGAATAAAATCGATATCCATAACAAAGAAGAACTGGACAAAATCTTAAGTGATATTTCCGGAAAAGAAATGACCATCGATGACATCAAACATTCGGAAAGAATTAAGAAAGCTCCACTTCCATTTGTTACTTCCACCCTTCAGCAGGAAGCTTCGAAGGCTTTGAACTTTTCCACCCAGAAAACTATGCGTATTGCTCAGCAGCTTTACGAAAGTGGTTACATTACTTATCTGCGTACGGACTCCGTTCGTATTTCGGATGAAGCTGTGGCAGCAGCAAAGGCTTATATTGATGAAAACTTTGGTGCTCAGTATATAAGCCATACCAGCGCAGCAGGAAAATCCAATAGTAAAGTTCAGGATGCTCACGAAGCAATCCGTCCATCTAATGTAACGGTAACTCCAGACAGCTTAAAGACAAAACTGGATCGTGATAATTTCCGCTTATACCAGTTGATTTGGAAACGATTTGTTGCCAGCCGTATGACCAATGCGAAATACGAAGTAACGGCAATCAGCTTTGGCGTAGATAAATATATCTTTAAAGCAAATGCTTCCAAGCAGTTATTTGACGGATTTATGTGTGTTTATACCTCTGCTGATGATGAAAAAGAGGAAAAGAACAATGTTGTTTCGAATTTGACTCCAGATGCTGTTATTGATAGCGTTCGGTATGAAGAATCTCAGCATTATACACAGCCACCGGCACATTTTACAGAAGCATCCTTGGTAAAAGTAATGGAGGAAAAGGGAATCGGCCGTCCAAGTACCTACTCCCCAACAATTACGACGATTTTAGCAAGACATTATGTTAAGAAAGATAAGAAAAATCTTTTGGTAACAGAGTTAGGTAAAGTCGTTAACGACATTATGGTTACGGCTTTTCCGGATATTGTGGATATCCAGTTCACTGCAAAAATAGAAGAAAAACTGGATAAAATAGAAGAAGGTGAAATGGAATGGAAAGAAATCCTGAGAGAGTTTTATCCAGGATTAAAAGATTCCATTGATGTAGCACGTTCCAAACTGACAAAAATCAAAGTAAAAGACGAAGAATCTGATGTTATCTGCGATAAATGCGGACGACATATGGTTATCAAGTTTGGACCTCATGGTAAATTCCTTGCATGTCCGGGATTCCCAGAATGCAGAAATACCATGTCCATTATTGAAAAAGCCGGAGTAAAATGTCCTCTTTGCGGAAAAGACTTGGTAGTACGTAAGACGAAAAAAGGCAGAAGATACTACGGCTGCGAAGGCTATCCGGAGTGCGAATATATGTCCTGGAACAAGCCGGGAGAAGCTGCTCCAGACGGAAAACAAGAACCAATGGAAGAAATCATCAATCAGTAATGAATAAATCAGTCAGAAATATAATCATCCGAATCATTATCATGCTTATTCTATCAGCAGCAGTTGTGCTGATAGGGTTTGCTTTTCGTCCGAAAAATGCAGAACCGACGGAAAAAGAAATTGTAGAAGGACATGATCTGATTTTATGGTATTACGATGATAGCATGGAAGATTTTGCTGAGCAGGTAAAGGCGGACTATTTTAAGACCGCAGGACTAAGAGTGGAATGTAAAAAAGTTTCGGCAGTATCGTTCTTTGATAACATTAACCGTTTCAATATTACCGGCGATGAAGCACCGGACCTTTATATTACAGAAACCACGAAACTGGAGCAGGCTTTTTTAGGAAGTACTGCGAAAGTTAATGCGGATACAGATACATATTCTTTAAGGAATTATTCCCGAAATTCCTTATCCAGTGTTATGTATGATGGAAAGATGGTAGGCTATCCATTATGCTTTAATACTGCGTTCTTTGTTTATAATCCAGATATGGTCGAAAAAGCGCCGAAGACCTTTAAGGAAATTGAAGAAATGTCAACTTCTTTTATTAAAGATACGGATTCGGATGTGGATATGATTATGCTTTTTGACGTATCCAACCTTCTGGATAATTATTTATTCATCGGAAATTATCTTGATTTAGGTGGAGATAATGGCGATGACCGTATGTCCTTTGACGTTTATAATGAGAATCTTATTGAGGCCGCTTTCCGTTATCAGGAATTAGGCTCCAATCTAAAAATAGATCTTTCAACAACAACTTATGATTTGGTAGAAAACAGTTTTGCATTTGGTAGATGTAAGATGGCATTGTTAAACTGCAGTTCTTTGTCCTTACTGAACGAGCTGAACGCTCCATATGTTGTAGCGGAATTTCCAAAATTGACGGATGCATTAGGCACAAAAGGCTTATCCGATACCTGGTGCGTATGCGTGAATCCTATGTCCGAACATGTGGAAGACGCTGAGAATCTGGCGAAGTTTATGACCTATGATGAGGCAGATGCTGTTTACGGCAATACTGGTTATATGAGCTGCCTTCGCAGTGCCAATACCGGAAAAGGATTTAAATCTGTCTACAAGCAATATGAGATTTCTGCCAGCCTTCCAAAGTTAATTGAAACAGATAGTCTTTGGAAAGACTTAAAAGTTATGCTGAATGATATCTGGACTGGTGCAGATGTTGCATCCAAACTGGATAGTTTTCAGACGAAAGTAAACAATAGTCTTTCTTCCGTAAATGGAATCCAAAAATAATTTTCAATAAAATAACAAAATTATTACAGAAATATTGCAAGAAGCGTTAATATTTTGTAAAATATCGGTCAGAGGTTCTTTTCCGTCATTTGATGGAGTAGAACATGAAAAATAGAAAAGTAATAAAAATATTATTAGTTGCAGTGTGTTTCGTTGCGGCAGGTGTGGTTTTCAGCTGTGCAGTGAAAAAACAGAGGGGGCCAGAGGAAAACGTCGTTCTGGAAGAAGTGTCTGAAGAAGAGACGACAGAAAGCATGACGGAAAGACTGGTTTGTGTCCATGTTTGTGGTAGCGTAGCCACTCCAGGGGTGTATTATCTTGAAGAAGGTTCAAGAATACATGAGGCAGTAGAACTGGCAGGAGGTTTGACCGAAGAGGCAGCTGGTCAATCGATTAATCTGGCAGAGCCCGTGAAAGATGGAGAACAAATTTATATTCCATCACTGGAGGAAATGAAAAACGGTTACGAAACGCCAACAGACGGTTTGGTCAACATTAACACTGCAGAAGTTGATGAGTTAAAAACGCTGCCGGGCATAGGAGACATTAAAGCTGAGGCAATTATTTCTTACAGGGAAAGCAATGGGGGCTTTTCCAATATTCAGGAAATAACGAATGTGGAAGGCATAAAAGACAGCTCCTATGAGAAAATCAAAGACTATATAAAGGTGTAGAGGTTTTTTATGAGCAAGGTATTAGTTGTTGATGATGAAAAATTGATCGTTAAAGGCATTAAGTTCTCTTTAGAGCAGGATGGTATGGATGTGGAATGTGCATATGATGGCGAAGAAGCTCTTGCCATGGCACAGAAAACAGAATACGACGTGGTATTGCTGGATATCATGCTTCCAAAGATGGATGGTTTTGAAGTATGTAAGGCAATTCGTGAATTCTCCAATATGCCGATTATCATGCTTACTGCAAAGGGCGGAGATATGGATAAGATTCTTGGCCTCGAGTATGGAGCCGACGACTATATTACCAAGCCATTTAATATTCTTGAAGTAAAAGCTAGAATTAAGGCAATGTTCCGCAGAAGCAAACGTGCGGTAGCAGAAGCTCCAGGCGAAATTGTTAAAAATGAACTTCGCATGGATCTTGACGCAAGAAGAGTATTTATTCAGGACAAAGAAGTTAATCTTACAGCAAAAGAATTTGACTTGTTAGAACTTCTTGTAAACAACCCAAATAAAGTTTATAGCAGAGAACAATTGCTCAGTATCGTATGGGGCTATGAGTATCCAGGTGATGTAAGAACAGTTGATGTACACGTAAGAAGGCTGCGTGAAAAGATAGAGGATAACCCGAAAGAGCCTAAATATGTAAATACTAAGTGGGGAGTGGGATATTATTTTAAGGCGTAGCCAAGATTTCTTCGGAAGTCTGAGATTCAGAATATTTATCATCATTTTAGCTGCCGGCATTATCCCTCTCTTTATTTTGGAGGGTGTATGCCTGAACGCTGCAGAGAACACTGTTATTGCCACCAGAACGCGGAATGTCAGTGCTCAGTTTTCTATACTTTCTACTTACTTCGCTCAGGACAATCAGAACCCATTAGATTCCGAACGTAAATTTGATAAATTAGCAGAAGATGTTGCAGGTGTTTTCCTGAATCGTATTCAAGTTATTGACGAAAACTTTACGATTGTCAGCGATACTTATCAGATTAACAAAGGAAAACTTTGTATTTCTCCGGATGTTAACCGGTGTTTTAACGGTACGAACCAGGCCTACACGGATAAACAACATAAATGCCTGGTTTTAACCCAATCTATTAAAAATTCCGATGGTGAAGTTGAATACGTTATGTTTGCTACCTCTTCGATAGCAGATATTTATGATGCAATGGATTCCATCCGTCTTATTGTTGCTGCAGTTGTTATTATCTTGACTATTGTGCTTTTAACAGCAGCAATTTTCTCTGCTTACAAGATGGTAAAACCGTTCCGCAAGATTGAAGATACCATTGAGCATATTGGACGTGGAGGTACGGTCGAAGCGATTAATCTGAAAGGTAGTAGTGAGATTATCACGATTTCAAATTCTTTTAATACCATGATGGATCGTATTAATCAGCTGGAAGATTCTCGTCAGGAATTTGTATCCAATGTTTCCCACGAACTGAAAACTCCAATTACTTCGATGAAGGTTCTTGCTGAGTCCTTAGTTGGACAAGAAGGAGTTCCGGAGGAACTTTATCAGGAATTTTTAGGGGATATTGTTGGAGAATTAGATAGAGAAAATAATATCATCAATGATCTGCTGACCTTGGTTAAGATGGATCGGACTGGTCTTGAGATGAACTTTACTCAGGTCAATATTAATGAATTGATTGAGGCACAGTTAAAACTGATTCGTCCATTAGCAGCTCAGAAAAATATTGAATTGGTTTTTGAAAGCTTCCGTCCAATTCTAGCAGAAATTGATGAAACCAAATTCTCTATGTGTATTTCCAATCTGGTAGTAAATGCGATTAAGTACAATAACAACGAAGGTTGGGTTCATGTATCCTTAAACGCAGATGCAACATATTTTTATGTGAAAGTACAGGATAACGGTTTCGGCATTCCGGAGAAGAGTGTGGAGCATATCTTTGACCGTTTCTACCGGGTAGATAAGGCTAGAGATCGCGCTACTGGCGGAACCGGACTGGGACTTGCAATAACGAAGAGTATCGTTGTTGCCCATAACGGAGACATTAAATTACACAGTGAAGTAGACGTAGGAAGTACGTTTATAATGCAGATTCCTTTAACCCATATATCTTGAGAGCAGAATGAAAAAATTTAAAACATTTCTTAGTTTCATATTGATTCTTCTAATCAGTGCAGTGTCTGTACTGGGCTTTTCTGGCTGCGGTAAAACGGTTGAGGACGAAGACCGCTTCATGGTTTATTACGCAAATAAGGAAGCAGACGACATCATATATAAAGAACAGGTGATTGAAGATTCTGCATCTTTTGAGCAGGTAGATTTAATTCAGTTGCTTTTGGATAAATTGTTTAACGTAGATCCGGAAGAAACTTCTTATTATTCTGTGAAACCTTCGGGAGTAACAGTGAATGGAATGATTGTTAAAGATGGTGAAGTAACCATTGATTTCAGTTCGGACTACCTTAAAATGTCCAATGTGCGTGAAATCATTATGAGAGCATCGATTGTATTGACCCTGATCCAGGTAAATGGTATTACAGGCGTATCTTTTACGATTGACGGAGAACCTCTGACAGATAATAACGGTACTCTGATTGGTATGATGACCAAGGAGAGATTCGTAGATGTTCTTTTGAATGATGAAGGCATGTTGAAACAGGAATCGGATCTGACAATTTATTTTGCAAATGAAACAGGGGAAAGCCTGGTTCCTGTTGTTTATGGTTTTACCATTGATAATAGCAGCTCTTCTATGGAGGAATATATTGTCAGCCAGCTGATTGCAGGACCGAAAACCAAAGATGCCTACGCAACCATGAGCAAGGATGTAAAAGTCCTCAGCATAACGACTTCGGATAAAATCTGCTATGTAAACTTTAGCAGCAGTTTCTTATCACAAAATCAAACGGTCAGTGATGAACTGATGGTATATTCCATTGTAAATTCTCTTTGCCAGCTGCCTTATGTTAATGCAGTCCAGTTCATGGTGGAAAGTGAATCGGATGTTATGCTTCATAAGACCTTTGACCTTTCTCAACCTTTAAGAAGAAAGACAGATCTGATTTACAAATAATCCCTTAAAAAATGATAAAGAGAAAACTTTTTTTCGCAGCATTGCTTTTTGCATTGCTTTGTTTTGGTCTACAAAAAACAGGAACGATTCGGTTTCTTCATGAAATGCCAGAGGAAAACCGAAAGGTAGTGCTGACAGGAATTATTGACCAAATAGAAAGTAAGACGGACAGCAAGTATGTTTATCTAAAAAGAGCACAAAATTCGAATAGCGGAGAAACCTATGGAAAAATCATTCTTACGGTTGCGGATGGGATATTTGAAAAACTAGACCTAAAGCTCGGGGAACGAGTAAAAGTCTACGGTAAGTACACTGGATTTCATGTGGCCCGGAATGCCGGGAATTTCGACGAAAACAATTATTACCATTCTTTGGGAATCTCCGGGAAGTTTCAGCTAGAGAATCCAGAAGATCTGAAAAAAACAGGAAAGGGTTGGAATTATCTCAAACAATGGCTCTATGAAGTGAAAACAAGTATTGTGGATACCTTTGAATCGGTAATGACCGGCTTTTATAAGCCCATAGGTATTTTTTCTGCCATTGTTGCCGGAGAAAAGTCTGGATTAGATCAAAATGTAAAGGAACTGTATCAGACCAATGGAATCGCTCATATTCTGGCAATTTCCGGCCTACATATTTCTCTTATTGGGATGAGCGTTTTTTCTATCTTGCGAAAAAGGCATAGTTACAAATTTTCCTGTCTGATATCTTCCCTGGTTATGGTTGGTTTTTGCGTTATGAGTGGAGGTAGCGTATCCGCTATCCGTGCAACCATCATGTTTTTAGTTCGAATGTTGGCAGAATTGTTTGGAAAAACATTTGACTTACTTTCCGCCTTGGCTTTCGCGGCGATTTTAATTCTTGCGGAAAATCCCTTGATTCTTACTAACGGAGCCTTTCTTCTTTCCTTTGGTGCCATATTGGGAGTGGGCGTTATCAATATAATCCTAGTAGATTATTGCTCGTCCGAAAGTCGCCTGTTAAAGGCTTTTTCTGTCAGCCTTTCGGTTTCTTTGGCAACTTTGCCGATAATTACCAGTATCTATTACGAAATTCCCTTATACTCCGTGTTTTTGAATCTGTTAATCATTCCTTTAATGAGTTTTGTATTAGGCAGTGGAATTCTATGCGGGATTGCGGGTTCTCTTAGTATCGTTTTAGGCCGTTTTATCATTGGAATGGGAGTATATCTTCTGTCTTTTGTAGAAATCTTATGTAAAATCATTGACTGGATTCCCTATAGTATCGTCGTTACTGGGAAACCGGCGCTGTGGAAAGTCGGTTTGTTTTATCTGTTGTTAGTCTCCGGACTGGTTTTTATGAAACAGAAAGCAAAGAAGGGGAAAAGACTTCTGCAGGAAAAAACAGAGCGGAAAGTAACGATAAAAAGAATCGTTTTTCTTTTGCTGTGGGGAATCGTTCTTTTTTCCATTTTCCTTTTTAAAGAACCATCTGAGAAATTACAACTGACGTTTTTTGATGTAGGCCAGGGAGAAGGCTATTTGATTCAGTCTCCATCGGGGACGAACTTCCTGATGGATGGAGGATCGACTTCCGTAAACAATCTAAAGGAGTACCGTCTGGAAAGCGCAATCAAATATTTAGGAGTATCCACTGTCGATTATTCTATTATTACCCATCCGGATACGGATCATATTTCTGGTGTGATGGATTTGATACAAGATGACAGCGCAGGACATATTCTGATAAAGAACCTAGTGGTTGCGGACCTTCCGGGAAACGAAAAAATGAAAGATTTAAAGGAACTGGCTCAGACACGAAATATTCCGGTTATTACCATGCAGGCAGGAGATGTTTTAAGTGATGGAGCCATTAGGCTAACCTGTCTACATCCAGAGGAAAATTATAAGGCCAAAGATACGAATGGAGAATCTTTGGTATTTCTGCTGGAATACAACAAGTTCCGCGCTTTGCTGACAGGGGATATTGGAATGGAAGAAGAGCAGAGACTGTTAGAAGAGGACCTAGAAAACGTTCGTCTATTAAAAGTTGCTCATCATGGCAGCAGAACATCCTCTTCCGAACCTTTTTTACAGGAGGCTTTTTCTGGTTCCTTACCGAAAGTAGCAATCATATCGGCTGGCGTAAATAATTCTTATGGGCACCCTAATAAAGAAACCTTACAACGGCTACGAAATCTGGATGCAGAAATATTCTGTACCGCAGCAACGGGAGAAATTACGGTTTCTATTGATGAAACAGGAACCATGACAACAAAAAAATATTTATTGAATTTTTAAGAAAAGCCATATAACATTACAGCATGGCTACCGGATTATTTAGCAAAGAGAATATTGCAAACGTATACTTGTTTGTAGGAGAAGAAAACTACAAAAAGAGATTATACCGAGAGCAGCTGCGTAAGATCATTACGGCCGGAAATGATATGAACTATTCCTATTTTGAAGGAAAAGGCATTGATTTCGGCAAGGTTTACGATAGCGTTGTAACTCTACCGTTTTTCTCAGAAAAGCGAATGGTTGTAGTTGAGAATTCCGGAGCCTTTGCTGCAAAAAAGAAGGGTGGAGACTCGGAAGAAGTTTCTGCGGAAGAAAGCTCCTCCGTAGAATCTGGTGGAAAAAACGATCAGCTTCTGGAGAAAATTTTAACAGAACTTCCGGAAACCACTTGCTTAGTCTTTTTGGAGAACAGTGCAGCAAAGAATAAACGTGTTTATAAGATGCTTACAGCGAAAGGTTCGGTTATCGAATGTAATCCGGATACGGAAGCAGAAGTTATCAAATGGCTGGCAAAAGGCTTTGCCCAAGCCGGAAAAAAAGTCCGTCAAAGTACGATTCAGCTGTTAATAGACCGTGTTGGTTTAGATTATGACCGTCTTCGTCAGGAATACGAAAAAATAGTTAGCTATTCCGGAGATCGGTCTGAAATCTGTGACGATGATGTTCTGGCTGTTACCATGGCAGATATTGAATCTAAAATTTTTGATATGCTGAGTGCTATGGGGCAGAAGGATGTGAAAAAAGTATTGGAAAAGTATTATGACCTTTTGTCCAATCATGAACATCCGTTATATATTTTGGCTATGATCCGAATTCAGTTCCGTACCTTCCTTCAGACGGCGGAATTACGCAATAAAGGATATACCACTTCGGAAGTTGCCCGAATGCTGAAAAAACGAGATTTTGTAATCGCCAATGCAGAAAAATATCTGAAAGGGTATTTTAAAATGAAAGATGTCCGGAATATTCTGGAAGAAATTTCGGAAACAGATAAAAAGATGAAAAATGGAGAAATGGGAGAGCAGACCGGAGTGGAAATGCTACTAATCAAATTCTCTATGTGATAAGAGGAAAAAATGGATAAAAAAGAAATTCGTGCAGAAGTAACAAAAAAGAAACAACAGTTATCGATGGATACTGTAGAAGCTTTATCCGAACAGTTGAAGAATCGGTTCTGTCAATTGGATGCCTATAAAGAAACAGAATGCGTTTATGCTTATATGTCTTACAACGAAGAAGTAAGAACCTTGCCGATTATTATGCAGGCTTTAGCAGATGGAAAAAGAGTTGCAGTTCCAAAAACCTATGCTTCCGGTGCTAAAACGAATTCTAAAGGCGTAGTGATTCCGGATTTTATGGAATTTATTTATATTGATTCCATGGAGGATTGTGTTCCTGGTTATATGTCCATTCCGGAACCAAAGGATTCTATTTGTGGTATTGATGAAGACGGCCATTTAGACCTTTCCAAGGCGAGAGTCGCAGAAGAAAAAAAGGTCCTGATTCTGATGCCGGGTCTTGCTTTTGATAAAACCAGAAACCGGATTGGATACGGTGGAGGCTTTTACGATAAGTATTTAGATAATAAAAAAGAGACGGAATTTGTAAAGGTTGCCTTATGTTTTGATTTCCAAATTTATGATCATCTTCCAGTAGAAGTTCATGATGAAAAAATGGACTTAGTAATTTCGCCAAATTACGTATTTTAGGGGATTTCCTCTATTGACATCATATATAGATAGTGTTAATATAACATGGTCGTTTGAAAACAAAGAAGAGTTTCCACTCTCACCTCGTCGCAAATGGGCGCACGTTGGTTAATATTTTCGAACTCCGGAATCCGGAGTTTGAATTTAAGGTGGATAGCTCTCGGGCTGTCCTTTTTCTTTATGTAAAGCGTCAGCGTTTTCTAAAAAAACAAACATGGAACACTTTGGAGGTGTATTATCGACAATTTAATTAATGAACAAATCAAGGAGAAAGAAGTCAGATTAATCGGCCAGTCCGGTGAACAGATTGGCGTTGTTTCCATCGAGGAAGCAAGAGCGAAAGCTGAAGAAGCTGGAGTTGATTTAGTTTTGATTGCACCGAAGGCAGAGCCACCGGTATGCAGGATTATTGATTACGGAAAATTCCGTTATGAACAGCTGAGAAAAGAAAAAGAAGCTAAGAAAAAACAGAAGACGATTGAAATCAAAGAAATCCGTCTTTCCCCGAACATTGATTTAAATGATATTAAAACTAAGGCTAATATGGCCCGTAAGTTCATTGAAAAAGGCGATAAAGTTAAAGTCTCCCTTAGATTCCGGGGTAGAGAAATGTCACATATGCAGGACAGCAAGCATGTATTAGATGATTTTGCAGAACTGCTCGTAGATATTGCGAATGTGGACAAGGCTCCGAAGGTTGAGGGCAGAAACATGGTTATGTTTTTAGTTCAGAAGAAGTAGAACTTTAGAAAATGTTTTTAGTAGTACAACGATAACAATTTATTTTAGGAGGAATAGAAATGCCAAAGATTAAGACAAAAAGAGCTGCGGCTAAGCGTTTCAAAAAAACAGCTAATGGAAATTTGAAGAGAAATAAAGCTTATAAGAGCCATATCTTAACAAAGAAAACCACCAAGAGAAAACGTAACCTGAGAAAGGCAACTATGACTGATGCCACAAACGTAAAGAACATGAAGAAGATCTTACCATATCTGTAAGAATCTGAAAGGTTTAAAGGAGGAATTAAGAAATGGCAAGAATTAAAGGCGGACTTAACGCTAAGAAAAAACACAACAGAACATTAAAACTGGCTAAAGGTTATAGAGGAGCCAGATCAAAACAGTATAGAATCGCTAAACAGTCAGTTATGAGAGCTCTTACAAGCTCTTATGCAGGCAGAAAGCAGAAAAAACGTCAGTTCAGACAGTTATGGATTGCTCGTATTAATGCAGCAGCTAGAATGAACGGCTTATCATACAGCAAATTCATGTATGGCCTTAAGAATGCAGGCGTTGAAATGAACAGAAAGATGTTAGCAGAACTGGCAGTTAACGATGCAAACGGATTTGCAGCATTAGCAGAAACAGCAAAAGCAAATCTTAAATAATATTGCGAAATGACAAATAGGCCGGGCGAATTTTTCGTCCGGCTTAAATTGTATTAGAGGATACAAAAATGGAAGAAAACAGAGTATCAAAGAATTTCATCGAAAACGAAATTGATAAAGACCTGGCAGAAGGCAGATATGATCATGTAGAAACCAGATTTCCTCCGGAACCGAATGGATACCTTCATATCGGTCATGCGAAATCCATCCTTTTAAACTATGGATTAGCAGAAGAATACAATGGAACTTTTAATTTGCGTTTTGATGATACCAACCCAACGAAAGAAGATGTGGAATTCGTAGAATCCATCAAAGCTGACGTGGAGTGGTTGGGAGCTGATTTTGAAGACCGGCTTTATTTTGCATCCGATTATTTCGATAAGATGTATGAGGCTGCAATTAAATTAATCAAAGAAGGCAAGGCTTATGTTTGCGACCTGTCTGCAGATGAAATTAAGGAATACAGAGGCTCTTATGAGACTCCTGGTAAGAACAGTCCTTACAGAGACAGAAGCGTAGAAGAGAATCTTGCTCTTTTTGAAGAGATGAAGAGCGGAGCCATTGAAGATGGAAAAAGGGTATTAAGGGCAAAAATCGATATGGCTTCTCCAAATATGAATATGAGAGACCCTGTAATTTATAGAGTAGCTCACGTCAGCCACCACAGGACCGGAGATAAATGGTGTATCTATCCAATGTATGACTTTGCTCATCCAATCGAGGATGCAGTAGAAGGAATTACTCATTCTATTTGTACTATGGAATTTGAAGACCATCGACCATTGTATGATTGGGTTGTGCAGAATGTTGGATTTGAACAGCCTCCAAGACAGATCGAGTTTGCAAAGATGTATCTGACCGGTGTTATTACTGGTAAGAGATATATCAAACAGCTTGTTGCTGATGGCGTTGTAGATGGATGGGATGATCCTAGACTGGTTACCATCGCTGCTTTGAGAAGAAGAGGATTTACACCAGAATCTATTCGGATGTTCATTAACCTTTCTGGCGTTGCAAAAGCTCAGAGTTCTTCGGATTACGCAATGTTAGAGTACTGTGTAAGAGAAGACCTGAAACCAAAGGCTCCTCGTTACATGGCAGTTTTAGATCCAATCAAACTGATTATCGACAACTATCCAGAAGGACAGGTTGAATGGATGGATGCCACAAACAATCCGGAAAACGAAGAAATGGGAACCAGAAAGATTCCATTTGGAAAAGAACTTTACATTGACCGTGATGATTTTATGGAAGAGCCTCCAAAGAAATATTTCCGTTTATTCCCTGGCAATGAAGTTCGTCTGATGAATGCATATTTCGTTAAATGTGTTGATTACAAGAAGGACGAAAACGGAAAAGTAACAGAAGTTCATGTTACTTACGATCCGGAAACCAAGAGTGGTTCTGGCTTCGAAGGAAGAAAAGTTAAAGGAACGATTCATTGGGTAAGTGCAACTCATGCTACAAAATGCGAAGCTCGTCTTTATGAACAGTTAGTGGATGAAGAAAGAAATATTAATCCAAATTCCTTAACTGTTATGGAGGAATGCTACGTAGAACCTGCATTAGCAGAAGCAAAACCAGGCGACAGATTCCAGTTTGTACGTCATGGATACTTTGGTGTTGATTCAAAAGATACAACTCCAGATAAATTAGTATTCAACCGTATCGTTTCTCTCAAGAGTTCGTTCAAATTACCGAACTAAACAAGTTTTTAGGGCGTGGGATTACTGAAGTTTCAGGGTTTCACGCCTTTAAATTTTTCTATGATTTCAATAATTCTTTCAACAATTTTGCTGCTTTTGACTGCAGCAGCTATAGGAATTCTTACGAACAGAAGAACAGAGGAATGCGTTCCTTTTGCGTTCCTGGGAACCTGTTTTTGTCTGTATGTTTTTTATTGTCTGAATATTCTTGCAGTTGGAAGAATTATCGTCTATTTATTAATGGCCACATTGGTGGTATTTGCAGTCCGAAAATTAATAAAAGAAAAGAAACAAGAAGATTGGAAAACGAGTATTTTCACGCCAGCGGTAGCGGCGTTTCTGCTGTTATCCATCTTCTTCTACATATATTCCTTCAATTTAAAACCAGCGGTATGGGACGAGTTGCGTCTCTGGTCCGCTATGCCAAAGGCAATCCATTTTTTACCGTATCTTCAAGTAGGAGAAGGCTCGCTCCTTTATTCAACCATGCAATCTTATCCACCAGGAATGGCATTGCTGACCTATTTCCTTACGGCTTTTCAGAAAACTTATTATGAGTTCTCCCCATTTTTTGGAACTGCTGTTTTCGGGTTGGCATTGGTTTTGCCTGCCTTTAAAACCATTAACTGGAAAAAATGGATATTAGTTGTTCCGGCACTAATTGTTTTTTTACTGATGCCGGTATTACTGACAATTAATGGCAGTGGAGCCAGTGGGGATTGGGCATATTATTATTTGAGCTTGTTTATTGACCCGGTTTTAGGATTTTTATTTGGATTTGGCATCTATCTGGCAGTCAATCGGCCGTTTTACACGAAATTTTCCAACATAGAGTTTTCGTTAGTTCTGTTTATGCTTCCTGCATTGAAGAATACCGGAGCAATGTATGGGGCGGTTGTATTTTTCGTTGCAATCGTTATTTCGTTGTTGGAAAAGAGAAAAAAAGAATGCTTACAAGGGCTTCCAACCATCCTTGTACTGGCTGCTTCTTACTTTTCCTGGCAGCTGATTATACATACGAAAGGTACCGGAGAATTTATTGATTTTAATGTATCGGGAATCTCCTTACAGAAAATATCAAACGTTTTTTCCGGGATTACTTCTTGGGGAAAACTTCCGTTTCTTTGGATTGTATTGTTCTTCCTGGCAGTGGGAATTCTCATGACCCTTTGCCTAAAAGATATCAGTAAAAAAGCAGCAGGAACCGCTGGATTGGGAATCTTAGCTGGAGCTTTATGCTTCTTCTATGGCTATACCAGTCATTACGGAACCATGATTTCCTCCATTCACCGTTATACTCAGACCTTGACCTTTGCCATGTTTATCTATTTGTTCATGCGATTATTGGTCTATGTAGGAGCGCATGGGGAGATAAAAAAGAAATCCGGAATCCTTATCATGGGAATCGTAGAACTGATTCTTTGCATTGTTGCTGTCATAGTAATGAACGGCTATAAAACGAACCAGTATTCCAATAAGGCCTATAGTGAAATTGAGAATCAGATTCAGAATTTCAGCCAGAAGATAGAAGCAGACAAAGAGACTCAAGAACCTGCCAAATGTTATCTGGCTTTGGGTGGAGACATTTGGAAGACTTCCCAGAAACATGAAACCTATTATCAGGTAGCAGTGGGAACCGAAATCAATATACAAAATATCTGGTGTGATAAGTTATTTAACGAAGCAGACTGGGGAGAAATTACCGATATTGGAGAAATGACAGAAATCTGGGCGAACAGTTTAGCTGCGAATAGTTATGAATATGTATTGATCGTAGAACCAGATGATGAAATCAAAGATGCTGTTTCTCGGATTTCTCCAACGGTCGAAGTGAAAGAAAACATGATTTTGGCAGTAAAAGAAGGAACCGGAGAATATCCAGTTGATTTTCAGATAGTGCATTAAGTAGGCAGGATGTGTTAAAATATTTTATTAGTGCGATAACATATTGTGAACAGCAGGAGAGCAAAGATGGCAAAAGCTAAAAAATTTAAAGATATATTATTTGATAAAATTACTCATGCAATCGGTTTGGGCAATGTTTATGCAGTAAATGAAATTGCTGCAAATATGATGCTGGGTCTTATAAATATTCTTATCGTTATT
The DNA here is from genome assembly GCA_024403615.1 of Lachnospiraceae bacterium. GTDB lineage: Bacteria > Bacillota > Clostridia > Lachnospirales > Lachnospiraceae > RGIG5612. Next base: position 28,473 of record JAKSRM010000009.1, on the reverse strand, counting down.
TTGATGATTTTATGTCTGATAGCGAATGAAATTGGAATATTTACCGCAGATAAAGTCGATATGCGAATTGCAGTCATTATTGCATTAGTACTGGAAATCCCTGCGATTATTTTGAACAAAAAGTTTGCCGGGGCAAAACGATGGCTAAAATTCATGTTGATGGGAACCATCGTTATTCTTTGCGCTGTTCTTTCTGCCATTTTGGGACACAACGTTACGTTGGTAATGGCGATTCCGGTTGTATTAAGCGTACGTTATTGTGAAGATAAATTCTGCAAATTCGCAACCATGCTGACAACCGTATTTTTTACTGCTAGCGCGGTTCTTTATTCTTACGTCGGTATTTTAAATTTAAATGTTGTAAAAGTTCTGGGTTCCAACGAGCTTCACGTTGTAACGAGCCTGAGAGATGCGGTTATCGATGCTGGTTATGATCAGCTGCAGTATTTGAAGAGTGTAATTATTAATGATTATATTCCACGTTACATTGTATTTTTTGTAATCGCTTTCTGTTGTGTAAAAATCGCAAAACGTGGCAGGGAGATGGTAGAACTGCAGAATAAAGTTACTATGGAGAATTCCCGTATTGAGACAGAATTAAATCTGGCAAGAGATATTCAGACCAGTATGCTGCCTTGTACTTTTCCTGCATTTCCAAATCACGATCAGATTCAGCTTTTTGCAAAAAATATCACAGCAAAAGAAGTTGGTGGAGATTTCTACGATTATTTTGCAATAGATGATGAACATATTGCTGTTGTTATGGCAGACGTTTCCGGAAAAGGAGTAGGAGCAGCTCTGTTTATGACAATTGCAAAAATTGTGATTAAGAATCAGTTGCAGTCCGGATTGACGACGGCTCAGGCGATGACCTTTGCCAACCGTCTGCTTTGTGAGAATAATAATGCAGGACTGTTCGTTACCACCTGGGTAGGAATTTATGACATTTCTACAAAAGAACTAAACTTTACCAATGCAGGACATAATCCACCAGTTTTATACCGGAAGGATGAGGGCTGCAGTTATCTTAAGAATCGGCATGGATTGGTTCTGGCAGGAATGGAAACCACCCGTTATAAGGAAAGTACCATAACTTTGAATTCAGGAGATGTTCTTTTCCTTTATACCGATGGTGTAACCGAGGCAATTAATAGCGAGCAGAAGCTTTTCGGAGAGGAAAGACTTTTGGAAGTATTAAGCCAGAACACGTCCGCCAGCGCAGAGGAACAAGTCGAAAAAGTTTTGGAAGCTGTCAATGGATTCGTTGGAGATACGGAGCAGTTTGACGATATTACCATGCTTTGTATGCGAATTGACGGTTAAAATTTTTTTGAAAAATCGCATATATTATGAAGCCATTGGGTTCTCCCAATGGCTTTTTTGTTTCAAACATCGTTATTTTGCATAATTTGTTAGTTCTGAATGAATATTTTGCATAAAATATGACTAAAATGCGAATATGATGCATAAAATGGTTGACAAACGGGGTAAAAAGGGTAATAATGCACAACAACAGATTAATTGCGAAAAAATGGAGGAATAGCAATGGATAAAAGTAAAATCAAAAAAGTCGTTTTAGCATATTCAGGAGGTCTTGATACATCGATCATTATCCCTTGGTTAAAAGAAAACTACAATAACTGTGAAGTAATCGCTGTTTCTGGAAATGTTGGCCAGGCAGACGAGCTGGAAGGTCTGGAAGAAAAAGCATTAAAGACTGGTGCTTCCAAACTTTATATTGAAGATCTGACTGATGAATTTGTAGATGATTTCATTATTCCAACCGTTCAGGCTGGCGCTTTATATGAAGAGTACATGTTAGGTACATCCTTCGCACGTCCTGTAATTGGTAAGAGACTTGCAGAAATCGCCCTGAAAGAAGGTGCAGATGCCATTGCTCATGGCTGCACAGGTAAAGGAAATGATCAGGTTCGTTTTGAACTTGCAATTAAACGTTTTGCACCAGATATGCCAATCATCGCTCCATGGCGTGAGTGGAACATTAAATCTCGTGAAGAAGAAATCGACTATGCAGAAGCCCATAATATTCCTCTTAAAATAACCCGTGAAACAAACTATTCCAAAGATAAAAACATGTGGCATCTTTCTCATGAAGGTTTAGACCTGGAAGATGCAGGAAACGAGCCATTATATGAAAAACCAGGCTTCCTAGAGATGGGTGTTTCTCCTATGGATGCTCCAGATGAGCCTACCTACATTACTATGGACTTTGAAAAAGGTGTTCCAGTAGCTTTAAACGATCAGAAGATGAGTGCAAAAGACATTATTCTTGCCCTGAATGATTTAGGTGGAAAGAATGGTATCGGTCTTCTGGATATTATTGAGAACCGTCTGGTTGGTATGAAGTGCAGAGGCGTATATGAAACTCCTGGCGGAGCTATTCTTTACTTCGCACATAACTACTTAGAGACTCTGACTCTGGATAAGATGACTGCTCATAAAAAACAGGAACTGGCTTTAACCTTTGCTGATCTGGTTTACAACGGACAGTGGTTCACACCATTAAGAGAAGCCCTTTCTGCATTTGTAGAATCTACACAGCAGCATGTAACAGGTAAAGTAAAACTGAAATTATACAAAGGCAACATCATTAAAGCCGGCGTATGGTCGGATTGGGCTCTGTACTCCGAAGAATTAGCAACCTTTGGTGAAGACAACGTATATAATCAGGCAGACTCTGCAGGATTTATCAACCTCTTCGGACTTCCAATTTCCGTTCAGGCAAAAGTAGAAGCAAAGAACAACAAGTAAGGATAAAAATGGTAAAAGTATTTATTGACGGAAGTGCCGGTACTACCGGCCTCCGTATTAATGAAAGATTGTCAGACAGGGAAGACATTGAACTGTTAAAAATATCCGAGGAACTCCGGAAAGACAATGGAGCAAGAAAGGATATGATTAACGCGGCAGACATGGTTTTCCTTTGTCTGCCGGACGATGCGGCCATAGAGGCTGCATCTTTTGTAAATAAAGATAACGATCATACTGTAATCATTGATACTTCCACAGCCCATCGGGTAAATGATGCCTGGGCTTATGGTTTTCCAGAGCTGACGGGCTTAAGGAAAAAAATCAAAAATTCCCAACTGATTGCGAACCCAGGATGTCATGCCAGCGGTTTTATTTCTCTGGTAGCTCCTTTAGTAGAGGCTAAGATTATTCCAAAAGAAGCTTATCTTTCCTGCTTCTCTTTGACGGGATATTCTGGCGGCGGAAAGAAAATGATTGCAGAGTATGAATCCGAGGGAAGAAATCCGCTTTTGGATGGTCCTAGACAATATGGAATTAGCCAGAGTCATAAGCATCTTCCGGAAATGAAGAAAATCTGTGGACTGGAGAATAGCCCCGTATTCTGCCCAATCGTCGCTGACTTTTATGCAGGTATGGAAGTTACGGTCCCGCTCTTTCATTGCGATATAGACGCCATTAAGGCCGTATATAAAGAGTATTATAGCCAGGGAAATGTATTTTTTAACGAGAACGCAGATGAAAACGGTTATATGTCCGCCGCAGCTTTTGCGGGAAGAGACGATATGGAAATTTCGGTTCAGGGAAATAATGACCGAGTATTGTTAGTTTCCAGATTTGACAACCTTGGAAAAGGTGCTTCCGGAGCAGCAATTCAGAATATGAATATTGTCCTGGGAATCGATGAAGGCACAGGCCTTACTATTATGAAATAACGGAGAATCATAGAATGAAAATAATTGAAGGCGATGTTTGTAGCGCAAAAGGATTTACCGCCAATGGAATCAATTGCGGTATCCGGAAAAATAAAAGTAAAAGAGATCTGTCTTTAGTTTACAGTCAGGTTCCAGCAGCAGCTGCTGCAGTTTATACGACCAACTTAGTAAAAGGTGCTCCTCTTCAGGTTACAAAAGAGCATATTGCCAATGGCTACGCCCAGGCTGTTATTGTAAACAGTGGAAATGCCAATACCTGCAATGACAACGGTATTGAAATCGCAGAGGGAATGTGCCAGTTAGCAGCCGATAAACTTGGAATCAAACCAGAGGACGTAGTAGTAGGTTCTACTGGCGTTATTGGACAGAAATTAAGCCTGGATCCAATCGCGGCTGGCATTGACGAGTTAGTTAGCGGCCTTTCTGTAGAAGGTGGACTTTTCGCAGAAGAAGGTATTATGACCACTGACACAGTACCGAAACAAGTAGCGGTAGAATTTGAAATTGGCGGAAAAACCTGCCGTATGGGCGGTATGGCAAAGGGCAGCGGTATGATCAATCCAAACATGGCTACCATGCTGGTATTTATTACTACCGATGCTGCAGTTTCTCCGGAACTGCTGAATAAAGCCTTGAAAAACGATATCCGTAATACCTTTAATATGATTAGCGTCGATGGTGATACTTCTACCAACGATATGGTTGTAGTTCTGGCAAATGGCTTGGCAGAAAATCCAATCATTGATTCGGAAGGTGACGACTTCGCAGTATTTATGGAAGCGTTGAACACCGTTAACGTTTATCTGTGCAGAATGATTGCAGGTGACGGAGAAGGTGCGACCAAGCTTTTAGAGTGTCAGGTAAGTGGCTCGAAAGATCTGGATACGGCAAAAACTGTTGCAAAGAGCGTTATTTCTTCCAGTCTTCTGAAGGCAGCAATGTTTGGAGAGGATGCAAACTGGGGCCGTGTATTATGTGCCATCGGTTACAGCGGAGCCGATGTGGATGTCAATAAAATTGACGTAGCGTTTCAAAGCAATGCAGGAGAAATTTTAGTCTGCAAGAATGGAGCAGGTGTTGATTTCTCAGAAGAAAAAGCAAAAGAGATTTTATCAGAAAAAGAAATAGATATCATAATTGGTTTGAATGACGGAGAGTGTGAGGCGAAGGCTTGGGGATGTGACCTTACCTATGATTATGTAAAGATCAATGGCGATTACCGAACCTGATGGAGGATAAAAACATGAGTAATTTTTCCAATGCAGAACGAGCAGAAGTGCTGACTCAGGCCCTTCCGCACATTAAGAAATATAATGGCAAAACCGTAGTTATTAAATATGGCGGAAATGCCATGATCAACGAGCAGATTAAACAACAAGTCATGGAAGACATCGTTCTTCTGTGGCTTATTGGCGTTAAAGTCGTTTTAATCCATGGCGGCGGACCGGAGATTACCGAATTAATGGAAAAACTGGGAAAGAAAGCGGAATTTGTGGACGGCCTTCGTGTAACGGATAAAGAAACCGTAGATATTGTCCAGATGGTATTGGCTGGAAAAATCAACAAAACTCTGGTGAATCTTCTGGAAATGAATGGTGGAAGAGCCATTGGACTTTCCGGTATGGATGACCGTTTAATTGAAGCCGCTCCAAAGAATGAAAAACTGGGCTTTGTTGGCGATATTACCAACATTAATATTGACGCGGTAACCGGTCTTTTGGAGAAAGGCTATATTCCGGTTATTTCTACCTTAGGATGTGATAAAGAAGGTAATGCTTACAACATTAACGGAGACACCGCAGCCGCTTGCATTGCCGGAGCCTTAGAGGCAGAACGACTGATTATGATGACCGATGTGGCAGGTCTGTTAAAAGACATGAACGATCCAGATTCCCTGATTCCGGAAATCACCACAGATGATGCGAAAGCTCTCTTAGCAGATGGAACAATCTCTGGAGGCATGATTCCAAAAATCAACTGTTGCATCGATGCCATTGATGCCGGCGTTAAAAATGTCATTATTATGGACGGACGAGTTCCTCATTCTATTCTGATGGAACTGCTGACTAATGAAGGCGCTGGAACCATGGTAAAGGGGGAAAAGTAAATGTACATTAAAGATTTAGACGATAAATACGTTGCTGGTACTTACAGCCGTTTCCCACTGGAACTGGTATCTGGTAAAGGAAGCGTATTAAAGGACGTAAACGGAAAAGAATATATTGATTTGGGTTCAGGAATTGGCGTTACGGCTTTTGGTATTAATGATGATACGTGGACCGATGCAGTAAAGGATCAGCTGGATAAAGTTCAGCATACTTCCAACCTGTATTATACAGAGCCTTGTGCACGTCTGGCCGAAGCTCTTTGTGAAAAGACCGGTATGAAAAAAGTATTCTTTGGAAACTCCGGCGCGGAAGCAAATGAATGTGCCATTAAGGTTGCCAGAAAATGGGCAGCAGAAAATAAAGGTGAAGAATATAACGTAATCGTTACCTTAGTAAATAGTTTTCATGGAAGAACCTTAACCACCCTGGCTGCAACGGGTCAGGAAGTGTTCCATAAGTATTTTCAGCCGTTAACACCAGGCTTTGCGTATGTAGAAGCTGGAAATGTGGAAATGCTGAAAAAGGTATGCGAAGAAGAAAAAGTGGCAGGCATTCTTTTTGAATGTATTCAGGGAGAAGGCGGCGTTGTGCCTCTGACCGCAGAATTCATCCAAACCATTGCTGATATCTGTGAAGAAAAGAATATCATCATGATGGTAGACGAAGTACAGACAGGAAATGGAAGAACAGGTGCTTTGTATTCTTATATGAATTTCGGCCTGAAACCAGATGTTGTATCTACTGCAAAAGGTTTAGGCGGTGGTCTCCCGATTGGCGCTTGCTTAATGAGCGAAAAGGTTCAGAACGTTTTGGGCCCAAGTGATCATGGCTCTACTTTTGGAGGAAATCCGGTGGCCAGTGCGGGGGCCTTAAGTATTGTAAATCGTTTGGATGATGCTCTTATGGCAGAAGTAAAAGAAAAAAGTGCTTATGTCTTTGCAGAGATGGAAGGCGCAAAAGGCATAGAATCCGTTACTGGTTTGGGCCTGATGATCGGAATTAAGACCGAAAAGCCTGTTTCTGAAGTATTAAGCAAATGTATGGAAAAAGGAGTTATCTGCCTTTCCGCAAAAGATAAAGTAAGACTGCTTCCTGCATTAAACATTCCAATGGATGTTTTGAAAAAAGCAGTAGCCGTCATCAAAGAAGTTTGTGCAGAATAAAGGAGAAGATATGGATCTGAAAGGAAGAAGCTTTTTAAAATTATTGGATTTTACACCGGAAGAAATCGAGTATCTTTTAAATCTGGCAGCAGACTTTAAGGAGAAAAAGAAAGCCGGCGTTCTTCATAAAAACTTTGAGGGAAAGAATGTAGCTTTGATTTTTGAAAAGACCAGCACCAGAACTCGTTGCTCTTTTGAAGTAGCAGCTGCAGATTTGGGCATGCATCCGGTTTATCTGGATCCTACAGGTTCTCAGATTGGTAAGAAAGAGAGCATCGCGGATACTGCTAGAGTATTAGGAAGGATGTTTGATGGTATCGAGTACCGTGGCTATGGACAGGAAATCGTAGAAACCTTGGCGAAATATGCAGGAGTTCCGGTATGGAATGGACTAACCAACGAATTCCATCCAACTCAGATTCTGGCAGATTTTATGACTATCATTGAACATTTTGGTTCCTTAAAAGGCAAAAAATTAGTTTATATGGGAGATGCCCGTTATAACATGGGAAATTCCTTGATGGTTGGCTGCGCAAAAATGGGTATGAATTTCACCGCTTGTGCACCAGAAAAGTATTTTCCAAATAAAGAGTTGGTTGATGAATGTAAGGCAATTGCGGCTGAAACTGGTGCTACGATTACTCTGGAATCGGATCCAATGGTAGCAACGAAAGGTGCAGACGTTATTTATACCGATGTATGGGTATCCATGGGCGAACCAGATGAAGTATGGGAAGAGCGTATCAATGATCTGACCCCTTACCGGGTAACCATAGAATTAATGGACAACGCAGGAGAACAGTGCAGATTTATGCATTGTCTGCCAGCATTCCATGATTTGGGAACCACCATTGGATTAAAAATAAAAGATAAATTCGGCTTGGATTGTATGGAAGTAACGGACGAAGTATTTGAAAGCGACCGTTCTATTGTTTTTGATGAAGCAGAGAACCGTATGCATACCATCAAAGCAGTTATGGCTGCCACAATCTGACGGGAGAAAAAGATGCCAAAAGATTTAACGATTAAAAAAGTTCTTGTAATTGGTTCCGGCCCAATCGTCATTGGTCAGGCGGCGGAATTTGATTATGCAGGTGCTCAGGCTTGCAGAGTATTACAGGATGAAAAAATAAATACAGTTCTTGTTAATTCCAATCCAGCTACCATTATGACCGATAAGAATTTGGCGGACGAGATTTATCTGGAGCCGTTGAATATGGAAACGGTTACCAGAATTATCGAGAAAGAAAGACCGGACGGGTTAATGGCTGGATTAGGTGGCCAAACGGGTCTTACCATTGCCATGCAGCTGGAGAAGGCTGGTATTCTGGAAAAATATGGAGTGAAGTTATTAGGAACTCCGGTTTCCGGTATTAACATGGCAGAAGACCGGGAGCAGTTCCGCGATACCATGGAGCGGATTGGTCAGCCTTGTGTTCCTTCTGATATTGCAGAAGATTTAGATACTGCTTTGAAAATTGCAGAAGAAATTGGCTATCCGGTAATTATTCGACCGGCGTTTACCTTAGGCGGAACCGGAGGCGGAATTGCGGCAAATGAAGCAGAATTAAAGATTATCGCCCAAGCAGGACTGGATATGTCTCCAATTACCCAGATTTTGGTAGAAAAATGTATTTCCGGATGGAAAGAAATCGAATTTGAAACCATGCGAGATGCGGTAGGAAATGTCGTTTCTGTATGCTCCATGGAAAATATCGACCCAGTTGGTGTTCATACCGGAGACTCCATTGTTGCAGCACCAGCTCTTACGTTAACAGACCGGGAGTTTGGTATGCTGCGTCAGGCTGCTCTGGATATCGTTGCAACAATTGGAATTATTGGTGGATGTAACTGCCAGTTTGCTTTAAAACCAGATGGCAGCGAGTATGCGGTTATTGAGGTAAACCCTCGTGTTTCCAGATCTTCCGCTTTGGCTTCCAAAGCAACGGGATATCCAATTGCTAAAATCACAGCGAAATTAGCGTTAGGATATAATCTGGATGAAATAAAGAATGAAAAAAACGGAGTGTCCCTTAAGGGATTTGAGCCGGATGTGGATTATATTGTTGTAAAATATCCAAAATTCCCGTTTGATAAATTTGCAGGTGCTAGCCGGAAACTGGGAACCCAGATGAAAGCAACCGGCGAAGTAATGTCCATCGGGGATACCTTTGAAGCAGCTTTAATGAAAGCTGTCAGCGGAGCAGAAATTGGATTTGATACCTTAAATGCTCAGCCAATTGATGGAAGAAGTGTCATTGAAAGATTGGCAGATCAGGACGATCAACGTCTATTCACTGTATTTGAAGCAATCAAAGCAGGCGTTAGTATTGAGGAAATCTATCGGATTACCATGATTGATCCGTATTTCCTGAACAAAATTAAAATTCTGGCAGATTATGAAGCGGAACTTGCTGCTAATTATTCAGAGGAGTTGTACCGGAAAGGAAAACTTTTAGGTTATTGCGATGCTGCAATTACCAGAATCAGTGGGGAAAAGAATCTTCCTGGATGGAATTACTCCTACCAGATTGTTCGTACCTGCGAATCCGTTTTTGGAACGGATAATCCATACTTCTATTCTCAGGCAGAAGGAGAGTGTGAGGCTACGTCCTTCCCACGTTCCGGAAAAGAAGTCATTATGGTATTAGGCTCGGGTCCAATCCGTATTGGCCAGGGAATTGAATTTGACTATAGTTCCGTTCATTGTGTATGGACCTTAAGAAAGTTAGGTTATGACGTTGTCATTGTAAATAATAACCCAGAAACGGTTTCCACAGACTTTGATACAGCGGACCGTCTGTATTTTGAGCCTTTGACTCCAGAGTCCGTTATGAATATTATCCGGATTGAAAAGCCAATTGGCGTTGTTGTAGCTTTTGGTGGACAGACTGCAATTAAGCTTACCCAATTTTTGGATAATGCAGGAATTCAAATTCTAGGAACATCTGCAGAAAGTATTGATATTGCAGAAGACAGAAGCCGTTTCGATGCCCTCCTTGAAAATTTCGGTATTTCCCGGCCGAAGGGTATGGGCGTAAATTCTCTGGAAGAAGCCATTAACGCAGCTGAAGAATTAGGCTATCCGGTTCTATTAAGACCATCTTATGTCATTGGCGGACAAAACATGACTATTTCCCGTTCCAAGGAACAGACCGAAAGCTATATGAAGAAGATTCTGTCTGGTGGTATTGAGAATCCAGTATTGGTGGACAAATATATGCCAGGAATCGAATTGGAAGTAGATGTTATTTCGGACGGAAAAGATGTCCTGATTCCGGGAATTATGGAACATATCGAGCGTGCAGGCGTTCATAGTGGTGACTCCATTGCCGTTTATCCTCCATACAATCTGGATGAAGAGTCTCAGGAGAAAATCTGCAACGTCTCTGAAAAATTAGCATTGGCTCTAGGAACCAAAGGCTTGGTAAACATCCAGTATTTGATTTTCGAAGGAGAACTTTATGTTATTGAAGTAAACCCAAGAGCTTCTAGAACGGTTCCTTACATCAGCAAAGTAACCGATGTACCGATGGTTGATATTGCTTCTAAGGTCATGTTAGGCGCAAAACTGACGGATTTAGGCTATGAAACTGGTTTAGTGAAACCTCCTGCATACTTTGCAGTAAAAGTCCCTGTATTCTCCTTTGAGAAGCTGAATGATGCCAACTCGATTTTAGGACCAGAAATGAAATCAACTGGTGAAGTATTAGGAATTGGTCGTACCAGAGCGGAAGCTTTATTTAAAGGTCTGACGGCAGCTGGATTTACCGTTCCATCCATTCATAGCACAGATAAAATCGGAGCGTTGATTAGCGTGGATGAAAACGACTATGGAGAGATTGCCTTCTTGGCAGGACGTTTCTACGATCTACAGATTTCCATCTATGCAACTAGCGGAACAGCTGCAACCATTCAGAAAATGGGTATTCCTGTTGTTTCGGTTGCCAATGCAACGGAAAGCAACGAAATAACAGATTTAATGGCACAAGGAAAACTGAATTACATTATCTATACCGGCGCTGTTAAGGATGCAACCGTAGGCGATTATACGGTGCTTCATAGAAAGGCCATGCAGTTAGGTATTCCATGTATCACTTCTTTGGATACAGCGAATGCTTTGGCAGATGTTATGGCTAGCCGTTTTACCACCGGAAACACGGGACTGGTAGATATTAACAATATGTGACATTGATTCCATGTTTGAGTATACTTGCGTTTGATGGTATAATATCAGACGCAAGTATTTTTATTTATGGAGAGAAAACATGAGCACGAAAATGAACATAAAAAAACTGGATGAAAGAGCAATTCTTCCTACTTACGGAAGTGAATTTTCTGCGGGAGCAGACCTTTATGCATGTCTGGAGAATGCCGTAACCATTGAACCAGGAGAAGCAGTTTTAATTCATACGGGAATTGCGATGGAAATACCAGTTGGTTATGCTGGACTGATTTATGCCAGAAGTGGTTTAGCAACGAAAAAAGGCTTAGCTCCTTCCAACAAAGTAGGTGTCGTAGATGCAGACTATCGTGGTGAGATTATGGTTTCTTTATTTAATCATTCCAAAGAAGCCAGAGTTGTTGAGCATGGCGAAAGAGTTGCTCAATTAGTAATCGCTCCATTTATTACTGCAGAATGGAATGAAGTAGAGGAATTAAACGAAACAGCTCGAGGCGAAGGCGGTTTTGGAAGTACTGGCTCGAAATAAAAAATAACAATGCTGTTATGGCATTTGTTTAGGAGGATAAATAATGATTTACTCAAAAGAAGTTGAACTGATGTGTCCCGTAGCAAGCGGTGCAAATCATGGTCCGGCTCCGATTCCACAGGAAGGAGAATGGACAAAAGCGAAGGAAGTTACCGATATCAGCGGTCTTACCCATGGCGTTGGTTGGTGTGCTCCTCAGCAGGGAACCTGTAAACTTACCTTAAATGTAAAAAACGGAATTATTGAAGAAGCCTTAGTTGAGACCTTAGGCTGTTCTGGAATGACGCATTCTGCAGCCATGGCAGCAGAAATCCTTCCGGGAAAGACGATTTTAGAAGCTTTAAATACCGATTTAGTATGTGACGCTATCAATACTGCTATGAGAGAGTTATTCCTCCAAATCGTTTATGGTAGAAGCCAGACGGCATTCTCAGAAGGAGGACTTCCAATCGGCGCGGGTCTTGAGGATTTAGGCAAAGGTTTAAGAAGCCAGATTGGTACGATGTATGGTACAAAGGCAAAAGGTCCTAGATATCTGGAAATGACCGAAGGCTATGTAACGAAAATAGCGTTAGATGAGCATGATGAAATTATCGGTTATCAGTTTGTAAACCTTGGAAAGATGACAGATTTTATTAAAAAAGGCGATGATCCAAATACGGCATGGGAAAAGGCGAAAGGTCAATATGGCCGCGTAGATGATGCAGTGAAATTAATTGACCCGAGAATGGAATAGGAAGGAGGAGAGATTATGGCATTATTTGAGTCTTATGAAAGACGTATTGATCAGATAAATAAAGTTTTAGAGCAGTATGGAATCTCTTCTCTGGAAGAGGCAGAGCAGATTACCAAAGACAAAGGTTTGAACATTTATGACCAGGTAAAAGCAATTCAGCCAATCTGTTTTGAAAATGCATGCTGGGCTTATACCGTAGGCGCTGCATTAGCAATCAAAAAAGGACAGACTCGAGCAGCAGATATTGCAGCAACTTTAGGAGAAGGCCTTCAGGCATTCTGTATTCCTGGAAGTGTTGCAGATCAGCGTAAAGTAGGTTTAGGTCATGGTAATTTAGGAAAAATGCTTTTGGAAGAAGAAACCGAATGCTTTGCATTTTTAGCTGGCCATGAAAGCTTTGCGGCAGCAGAAGGTGCTATCGGTATAGCAGAAAAGGCAAACCGTGTTAGAACAAAACCTCTCCGTATTATTTTAAACGGCTTAGGAAAAGATGCGGCGAAAATTATTTCTCGTATTAATGGATTTACCTATGTTCAGACTGAAATGGATTACAAGACGGGAACTCTGAAGGAAATCTCCAGAACCTCTTATTCCGATGGCGTTCGTGGACAGGTAAATTGCTATGGTGCAAACGATGTTGTAGAAGGCGTAGCCATTATGCATAAAGAGGGAGTAGACGTTTCTATTACCGGAAACTCCACAAATCCAACCCGTTTCCAGCATCCAGTTGCAGGAACTTACAAAAAAGAATGTATTGAAATGGGAAAGAAGTACTTTTCCGTAGCTTCTGGTGGTGGAACTGGAAGGACTCTTCATCCGGACAATATGGCAGCAGGACCTGCTTCTTATGGTATGACGGATACGATGGGCCGTATGCATAGTGATGCGCAGTTCGCAGGATCATCTTCTGTACCTGCTCATGTAGAAATGATGGGCCTGATCGGAATGGGAAATAACCCAATGGTTGGAGCAACGGTAGCGGTAGCGGTAGCCGTAGCGGAAGCCATGAAATAAATTGATTTTCAAAAGAAAAGGTAAAAGAAAAGGCATGCTTCAAAAGCATGCCTTTCTTATTAAGATACTTGAGTATTATTTTGATTCTTTTTTCTCTTCAATAATATTTAAAACTACGAGGCCGGCCATAAAAAGCAGTGAAATGCTAAGAGCCGTAATATTTTTAATTTGTTTTATTTTTTTCTTTTTCATATCAACACCCTTACATCTTATTCGTCGGTTTCTTCGCCGCCTTCATCGCCTTCGTCGCCACCTTCGTCGTTGCCGGCTTCATCGCCACCTTCGCCACCTTCGTCGCCTTCATCACCGTCACCACTGTCGTCAGCGTCTGGATCATCGGTATCGCCATCGTCGTCAGGATTGTCAATATCTGGATTGTCTTCGGTAATGTCGGCATTCATACGTTCTTCCACTTCTTCTTCCGAGAGAGGATTTCCGTCGGAATCTACCAGTTCTTCCCGAACTACTTTTTCCGTATCTGGGTCAATATGCTGAATTCTTTCACCGAATTCTACACCGTTTCCATCCACTAATTTGATACGCTTAATGGTATTTCCATCTTCATCCCGTTCTGGTTGTTCTGGTACTGGACCAGGCTGGACGATCAGAGAGTAGTCATCATTGTCGCCTAATTGAAGAACTGTAACTGCTTCCCCATTATAAAGCTGGTCTAACATAGAAGTAATATTGCGAAGAGACTGTGCATAAGGAATGACTACATCCAATGCCATATCACCCATAGACCAGGTCGTCTGGGAATAACCTTCGCCTTCTGCGGAGGCTTTGGAAATGGTCCAACTTCCTCCTTCTGCCAGCTGTTTCTTTACAAGGGCGGAAATACTGTCTTTTGGCATATTCGTTACGCAGCAGCTTTCCAACGTTTTTATCAACTGGGAATATGCGGAAAAACCAGTTGTGGAAAGAAGCTTATTGATGATAGCTTCGATTACTGCTTGCTGATGTCTGGCGCGGGCAAAATCACCATCCGCAAAGCTGTTTCTCTCACGGCAGAAGCAAAGGGCCCGGTAACCACCTAAATGCAGCCAACCTTCTTCAAAAATCAAACCATCACTATTATCAAATTCAAATTCCTGCTCGTTATAAACGTCGACACCGCCAATTGCGTCAACGATATCGATAAGGGAAGAGAAGTTGACCTTGCAATAATAGTCGATTGGGTAGCCATACAATTCTTCTAAAGTGTCTAACTGACACTGGGTTCCATATACACCGGCATGAGTAAGTTTGTCTCTTGTTCCGTTGGATACGCCTGGAAGTTCTACATAATAATCACGTGGAGTGGTAATCATAAGAACCTGACGAGAATTTGGATTAACTGCAACCAGCATATTTACATCGCTACGTCCTTCAATCGTCAGTTCTCCATATTCATCATTTCCACTGATATAGAAGAGGAATGGCTGAGTTGTAACATCGACATTACTGTTTGATTTAATGTTCAGTTCTTCTTTTATGGTAACCGTTTTGATGATTCGGACGTCTTCTTCAAAGTTTTCGTGCTTCTCAATAATGGTTCCCTTAAAGTTGCGGTTGTAGATAATCGCCGGAACTTCTTTGGAATAAAGGGCGTCGGCCTGCTCTAATACGGTGTCATAATCTTTTGTTTCAATAGATGACCCAATGTCATTTTCAATTTCTGTAATCGTCTGGTTGAGATTTAAAGGCTGATAAGTAGCCTGGGTACCAAAGGTATAATCCTTCGCGTCTTTAATATCCTGTGCAGGGTCATCTTTTAATACAACAACATCCAGATAAGTATAGTTGTAGACGGTTTCGTCGGTAACGATATCAATCGCCTTATTCGTAATAATTACATAATAGTTTCCAATTGCTAGAATAATGCAAAGGAGAATGCTGAATATTTTGCCAATCAGAGGCAGCTTTTTTCGACCCTTGAACTGAGTCAGGAAAACAACTCCCCATAAAATTACTAAAACTGCAATTACAGCGATAAACCATCCAGCAGGAAGTACATTAAGTTTTGCTAAAACGATAATGAAACCGATGGACAAGATGGCCTGAAGGGCAAGAACGATAATGGCAAAAATATCGGTTTTCTGTTTCCCCTTTTTCTCAGCTTTTTTTGTTGTCTTTTTTACGGAACTCTTTTTTCTTTTTTTATCAGAGTATTCGGAGTCTTCGTCATAATCGTCGAAGTCCTCATAATCATCTTCGTAATAGTCCTCATCGAAGTCCTCATAGTCCGAATAATCATATTCATCGTCAAAAGCTTCTGGCTCTTCATATTCTGGTTCATCAAAATATTCGTTTTCATACAAGAAGGCGTCCAGATCCGCTTTTTCAACTTTACGGGAATGCGAGGTTTTAGAGTCTGCATAATAATCATAACTATCTGCAAGACCCTGATGAAGGCTACTGTATTTCTTTTGACGGGTTGATAAAGGAACGCTTAAGTCGCTCTTGGAAGATTTTGCTCTTGCACGATAGGTGGAACGACCACCTCTTAATTCATCACCACCGAGAACATTCAGTCCCTTACTTCTGCTTTTACTATTTCTATCAGTCATATAAAACCCCTAGCTAATTCAATAAATAGATTAAAAGTATATATTTTAAATGTGATTATTTAGTTAATTTATCAACTTATTATTATAGGGGATTCTCTGGGAGAAAGGCAAGTTTATTGTAGATTGTCCATTCATTACATTTTTTTCGCCATTCATATCATTTTTTCCCTATTTCTGTATAAGGTGTGTTACATTCCGTTCTACCAAAAACACAGGAGGTAATGATAATGGTTATTTCATTAAGACTGTCGGAAACCGACGGCGAATTAGTAAAGCAGTGTGCGAACAGAAAAGGCAAGACCGTTTCTTCCTTTATCCGGGAAATGATTCTGGACCAGATTGAAATGGATTACAAAGAAACCTTGCAGAAAGTAGAGGCGATGAAAGAAAAATAAAATCGGAAGAATAAAGTGATACCTTTTCCCCCAATAATAAAAATAAAAATTGAGAACATGAATACGACAAGAAAGAACAGCTGTTATTTTGACGGCTGTTCTTTATTGTTGCAATACGATAGCCAAGGTGCTAAACTTTTAGCAATATAGTTCAGCTAAATTTTAGGAGGAAAAAATGTTAACAGTATTAAATCATTCTTTGATTAAACATAAACTCAGCATTATGAGAGAAGAAGATACTTCTACTTATATTTTCAAACAGAACCTGGATGAAATCGCAAAATTAATGGCTTATGAAGTAACCAGAAATGTTCCAATTAAAGAAAAACCTATCAAGACTCCAATCTGTGAGACCGTTGGATACGAGATGGCAGAGCAAATTGTTCTTGTTCCTATCTTAAGAGCAGGAATCGGATTAGTAGATGGCTTCCGTGATATTATTCCAACCGCGAAAATCGGCCATATCGGAATGTACAGAGATGAGGAAACTTTGGAACCTCATGAGTATTATGCAAGATTTCCAAAGGGAATGGAAAATTCTATTGTTATCGTTACTGACCCTATGCTGGCTACTGGTGGAAGTGCTTCTGCAGCGATTACCAACATTAAAAAACGTGGAGCAAAGAAAATTCTTCTGGTTTGCTTAGTAGGTGTTCCAGAAGGCGTTGAAAGAATTGAAAGAGATCATCCGGATGTTGATATTACTTTAGCAGCTTTGGATGAGCGCTTAAATGAAAGAGGATATATTGTTCCTGGTCTTGGAGATGCAGGCGACAGATTATTCGGTACAGACTGATAAAAATTTAGTTTTTTATGACACAGGTTGCGGCGGAACGCTGTAACCTGTGTTTTTTTTGTTAACAATCCCTGAAACCCCCTTATTTTATTTGATTTTTGCAAGTTACTTTGATAAACTATAACGTGCTAAATTGGAGGATTGTAAGTGAAAATCGAAGAAAAAGATGTTGCGCAGGCTATGCCAGGGCGCAGAACTAGTAGAAGAATAGAAAGAAATATTGTAAGAAATTCAGAAACGGAAGAAACGAAGACCGCTGAAACAGGCGAATCCGAACAGACCCTTCGTTCCATGCCGGGACGCAGAACGGCAAGAAGAGTGGAGAGAAGATCCAGTGAGGACTCTTCTTCTAATACGAGACCGACTTCCGTTCGTAGAAGAGATAATAGAGTATCCGAGAAAGAAACTATCGTTAACAATCGTGAGGAACAGAAAGCAACGGAAGAGCCTATGATTCAGGAAGTAGAAGTTGCTCCTGTAATTCCTGCGAACGAACCGGAAACTGCTGCTACAGAACAGGCAGAAATTTCGGTTGAACCAGAAAAGACTCCGGAAAAGAAAGAAAAAGCTCCAAAGAAAAAATCTTCCGGACTGGGTGGAAAGGCTATTGCGATTCTTGTTGCCATCGTAGTAATCATAGCAGCGATTGTTTTTGGTATTATTTTTCTGGCAGGAAAAGAAAAGAAAAGTAGTAAAAACTTTATGGACCAGTTAAGAACTCAGGAAATTGTTCAAAGTGAACTTGAACCGGTAAACCAGTTCTTTACAGATTATTACACCTCTCTCAGTGCAGGAAATACGACAGATCTGGAGAAGATGTTTGATGATCCGGAGAGAGCAAATGTATCAGCTGGTGTTTCTACCATTGTGGAGCAATATTCGGATCTTGAAATTTATCTTACTGAGGGAATTGAAGAAAAAGAATATGCAGTATTTGTTTGCAATAATGTGAAGTTTAACAATATTAAAACTCAGGCACCATCCATTGATTGCTTTTACATTACCTATTCCGAAGAAGATGGTTCTGTAAAGATTAAATCGGATATGTATACGAATCCGGAAATTATCCGATTTGTTACCTTAGCTTCTTATATGGAACCTATGCGTTCGAAACTGAAAGAAACCGACAAGGCTCTGACCAAGGCTCTGAACAGTGATAAAGAACTGAAAAATCTTTATATTGTTATGCAGTCCATGACAGATGCAGTATTAAGCAATGAAGCTGTAGAGCAATAAAAATGACGATTCGAGAAGAAAAAGAACGATTTGAATTAGAAAAATTAAGCCCGTATGCGGCAAAAAGCGTGGAGTCGAAGGGCCGCGAGAAGGAAATCGAGCAATGTGATATTCGTACCTGCTTTCAGAGAGACCGGGATCGAATCATCCACTGCAAATCTTTCCGCCGTCTGAAACATAAAACCCAGGTATTTTTGGCGCCTACCGGGGACCATTATCGTACCCGTCTAACCCATACCTTAGAAGTTTCCCAGATTGCTCGTTCCATAGCTACTTGTCTTTGGTTGAATGAGGACTTAACGGAAGCCATTGCTTTAGGTCATGACTTAGGCCATACGCCATTTGGCCACGCCGGCGAGAGAGCTCTGAATGCGAAGTATCATTTTAAACATAACGAACAGAGCCTTCGCGTAGTGGATCTTCTGGAAAAAGATGGAGAAGGTCTGAATCTTTCCTGGGAAGTAAGAGACGGAATTTTAAATCACGGCATGAGTGGGATGGCCTCTACTTTAGAGGGGCGAATCGTAAGGCTTGCCGATAAAATCGCTTACATCAATCATGATATGGATGATGCGATGCGGGCAGGAATTTTATGTGAAGAAGATATTCCAAAAGAAATATCAAAAGTTCTGGGTTCTTCCAGAAAGGACCGTTTGGACTTTTTAATCAAAAATATAATTGAATCTTCAAAAGATACAGGGGATATAGTAATGTCGGAGGAAGCCTTTCAGGCAATGGTGGACTTACGGCAGTTCATGTTTGATAATCTGTATTTTAATCCAACCTGTAAATCTGAAGAAACCAAAGCGATTTCCATGATAAAGACCTTATTTGACTATTACATGGAGAATCAAGAAAAATTACCGGATGATATTAAGAAACTAATGGTAGAAAAGCAAGTAGAACCAGAGAGGGCTGTTTGCGATTATATTTCCGGAATGACCGATTTCTATTCCGTAAATACGTTCCGTTCTTTATTCATTCCGGGATTCTGGGAGAAGTAATGTTTTATCCACAAGAAGTTATTGATCAGGTCATCGAATCGAATAACATTGTTGAAGTAATTGGAACGTATGTAAATCTTACAAAAAAAGGTTCCACTTATTTTGGATTGTGTCCTTTTCATAACGAAAAAACAGGCTCCTTCTCCGTAACGGATAATGGCGACCGACAGATGTATTATTGTTTTGGCTGTCATAAAGGTGGAAATGTACTGACCTTCGTGATGCAGTACGAAAACTGCTCTTACATTGATGCTTTAAAAACGTTGGCAGACCGGGCTGGTATCTCCCTTCCACAGCCAGATTTTTCCAGGGAAGAATCCATTAAGGCAAAAAAAAGAGAAGCCGTTCTCGAAGTGAATAAAGAAGCTGCGAAGTATTTCTATCATCTGTTAAAAAGTGATCGTGGAAAAACCGCTTATGCTTATTTGAAAAATAGAGGTCTTTCCGATGAAACCATTACCAGTTTTGGACTGGGCTATTCGGATAAATACCGGGATGATTTATACAAATACCTGAAAGCAAAGGGCTTTGATGATGAAGTATTAAGAGAATCTGGATTATTCCGGATTCGGGAAACAGATGCTCAGGACTATTTTTGGAATCGTGTCATGTTTCCGATTATGGACACCAGAAATAAAGTAATTGCTTTTGGCGGACGAGTAATGGGCACCGGAGAACCGAAATACCTGAATTCTCCGGAATCGATTTGTTTTAATAAGAGAAATACGTTATATGGCCTTCATGTGGCTAAGAAAAATAAAGGCGGAGAGTTAATTCTCTGTGAAGGCTACATGGATGTAGTATCCCTTCATCAGGCTGGCTTTACTAACGCGGTTGCGTCTTTGGGAACGGCTTTAACCGATGGGCATGCAGCTATTCTGAAGCGTTATACCAGTAATGTGGTTATTTCTTATGATTCAGATACTGCAGGTAAGGATGCTGCTTTACGGGCGATTCCAAAATTGAGAGCAGCGGGACTTTCTGTTAAGGTTGTTAATATGAAACCTTACAAAGACCCAGATGAATTGATAAAAGCGAAAGGTGCGGATTATTACAGAGAATGTCTGAAAAACGCACAAAATAGTTTGATATTTGAAATATATTGCCTTGCGGAGGGCTTCCATCTGGATGATCCAGATGAAAAGACCAAGTTTTATAACGAAGTGGCAAACAAATTAAGTTATTTTACGGACAGTATGGAGCAGGACAACTACATCCAGGCTGTTTCGAAAGAGTTTAACATCGATTATTCTATGCTTAGAGAAAAGGCAAGAAGACTTACTTTAGGCAATAATAATATAAAACCTATTGTTCCGCGAGAACAAATGCCAAAAAAAACTGCAGAAAAATCGGATGCCCTGAGTATGTGCATGAAAATGCTTTTGGCGTACATGGCTAAGGAACCGTCATTTTATGACAATGTGAGCAAAATTATTAGTGAAAGCGATTTTCTCCTTTCGCCATACGACATTATCAGTAGAATCCTTTTTGAGCAGTTAAGGGAAGGCAGGCTTCAGCCGGGCAATATTATTAACGCCTTGGAAGAACCGGAATCACAGGAATTGGTCGCAGAAATATTTAATTATGGACTTTTCGACCGTATGGAAGAAAGTGACCTGGAGAGGACCGTGAATGACTGTGTTATCCGCATCAAAAGGAATAGCATAGAATATCAACTGAGTTCGGAGACGGATTTGTCCCGGATTATCGCTCTTAAGAGAGAGCAAGAGAGACTGCAAAAATTTAATGTTTTCGGGAGGAATAATTAATGGCAGCGAAAAAAGAAGTAAAAGAAGAGAAAAAAGTAGCAGCTAAGAAGACAACCACAAAAAAGGTTGAGGAAGCAGTGAAAGAAGCTCCTAAGAAAGCAGCAGCAAAAGCAGAACCAGCAAAAAAAGCACCAGCGAAAAAAGAAGCTGTAAAGGCAGAGCCTACTAAAAAGACAACAAAGAAAGCAGAAGCAGAAAAAGAAGCTCCTGCTAAGAAAACAGCAAAGAAGGCAGTAGAAGAAAAGGCAGAACCTGCAAAGAAAGCTATTAAGAAAGCAAAAGCAGAAAAGGTAGAAGAAGCAGTAGAACCTGTAAAGAAGACAACTAAGAAAGCGAAAGCTGAAAAAGTAGAAGTCGAAGCAGAAGTAGTAGCTCCGGCAAAGAAGACTGCCAAGAAAGTAAAAGCAGAAAAAGTAGAAATCGAAGCAGAAGTAGTAGCTCCGGCAAAGAAGACAACTAAGAAAGCAAAAGCAGAAAAAGTAGAAGTTGAAGCAGAAGTAGTAGCTCCGACAAAGAAAACTACGAAGAAAGCAAAGGCAGAAAAGGTAGAAGTTGAAGCAGAAGCGGCTCCGGCAAAGAAGACAACTAAGAAAGCAAAAGCAGAAAAAGTAGAAGTAGAAGCAGCAGCTCCAGCAAAGAAAACTACGAAGAAAGCAAAGGCAGAAAAGGTAGAAGTTGAAGCAGAAGTAGTAGCTCCAGCAAAGAAGACTACTAGAAAAGCAAAAGCAAACAAAGTTGAGGCAGAAGAAGAACCAGCAGAACCTGTAAAGAAAACAACCAAAAAAGCAAAAGCTGAAAAAGCAGAAGAAAAAGAAATAATTATTGATCAGTCCGAAGAATTAATTGACGTAATTGATGCAGAGCCGGAAGAGAAAGAAGAAGATTCTTCTTCAAAATCTGGAAATAATTACGAAGAATGTCTTACAAAATTAGTTAAGGCTGCAGAAAAGAAGAAAAATTTCATTGAGTATTCCGAAATTTCAAAATTCTTCCCAGATATCGACCTTAGTAAAGCTGCTCTTGAGCGTATCGTAGAATATTTGGAAAGCAAAGAAATCGACGTTTTACGTACAGATATCAACGATGACGATCTGATTCTGGATATGGATGATGATCTTGAAATCGACGTGCTGGATGAAGAAGTAACGGAAGCCGATTTAGACATGAGCGACCTGGAAAACAATGTAAACATTGAAGACCATGTTCGTATGTATTTAAAAGAAATCGGTAAAGTCCCTCTTTTAAATTCCGATGAAGAAGTGGATCTGGCGAAAAAGATGGAAAAAGGCGATACTGCAGCGAAACAGAAACTGGCAGAAGCCAACCTGAGACTGGTTGTAAGTATTGCAAAAAGATATGTTGGACGTGGAATGCAGTTACTGGATCTGATTCAGGAAGGCAATCTGGGTCTGATGAAGGCTGTTGAGAAATTTGATTATAAGAAAGGTTATAAATTCTCAACTTATGCTACATGGTGGATTCGCCAGGCGATTACCAGAGCTATCGCAGACCAGGCTCGTACGATTCGTATTCCAGTACATATGGTTGAAACTATTAATAAACTTTTAAGAGTTTCCAGACAGCTCCTTCAGGAATTAGGCAGAGAGCCGACCAACGAAGAAATTGCCGAGAAGATGGATATTCCAGTAGCTAGAGTAAGAGAAATCTTAAAGATTTCCCAGGATCCAGTTTCTCTGGAAACGCCTATTGGTGAAGAGGAAGATTCTCACTTAGGAGACTTCATCAAAGATGAAAATATCACAGCTCCTGCAGATGCAGCAGCATTTGTGCTTCTGAAGGAACAGCTCAACGAAGTACTGTTTACCTTAACGGAACGTGAGCAGGAAGTTCTGAAATTAAGATTTGGTTTAGAAGATGGAAGAGCCAGAACTCTGGAAGAAGTTGGAAAAGAATTCAACGTAACCCGTGAGCGAATCCGTCAGATTGAAGCCAAAGCTTTAAGAAAACTTCGTCATCCAAGCAGAAGCCGTAAATTAAAGGATTTCCTTGACTAATGAGTATTTCAAAACGATTGGAATTAATAGCAAACTTAGTTACACCGGGATACCGGGTAAGCGATATAGGCACAGACCATGGGTATGTGCCTATATATTTGCTGCGACAGAACTTAAGTCCAAGTGCCATTGCGGTGGATATCAGTAAAGGGTCTTTGGATAAGGCGATATTTAATGTATCCAGAGCTGGGTTGGAAGAAAAAATTGATTGCAGGTTGTCCGACGGATTAGACGGTATTTCTCCGGGAGAGACAGATTCCATCATCATCGCCGGTATGGGAGGCATTCTCATGGATAAAATCCTGCGGAGAGGCATTGACGTGGTTCTTTCTTCCAAAGAATTAATTCTAGCTCCCCATCGGGATATCCAGTTGATGCATCAGTTTGCAGAGGAGTACGGAATGGAAATTGTTTATGACAATACCATTCTGGATAAGAAAAAGTATTACAATATTGTGAAGCTAAAAGTAAACAATAATTGCAAATAAACGTAAAAATGATAAGATAATACAGTAGTGAGCTGAATGGTCGCGCCTGTCTCGTGCAGGTGAGGAAAGTCCGGGCTTCATAGGGCAGGGTGCCAGATAACGTCTGGCGGAAGTGATTCTAGGACCAGTGCAACAGAAATATACCGCCTGCGATGCAGGTAAGGGTGAAATGGCAGTGTAAGAGACTACCGCCTTGCTGGTAACAGGAAGGGCACATGTAAACTCCACCCGAAGCAAGACCAAACAGAGAGCGTTAATAGGTGGCCCGCTGAGCTTTCAGGTAGGTCGCGTAGAGTTTATTGGCGACAATAAAACAAGATAGATGACCATTTTCGACAGAACCCGGCTTATAGGTTCACTACTTAAAAGGAGTCTTCGGATTCCTTTTTTTATATAAAGCATTAGCCTTTTACACATTAAAGTGGTATCATATAAAATAAATTTATTGGAGCCATTCCGGTAAAAAATAACGAAAAAAGAGGCAATGAAATGTCAGAATTAAATAGTGCAAAAAAGATTAATATGGCAAATCCTATTGTTGAACTTGACGGCGATGAAATGACTCGGATTATATGGGATATTGTAAAAAAAGAGCTTATCCTACCGTATGTTGATTTAAATACAGTTTATTATGACCTGGGACTTGAAAATAGAGACAAGACTGATGATCAGGTAACGATTGATGCGGCAAATGCCATTAAAAAATATAGAGTTGGTGTAAAATGTGCAACTATTACACCGAATGCTTTCCGTATGGAAGAATATAAATTAAAAAGAATGTACAAAAGTCCAAATGGAACCTTACGCGAGATTCTTGACGGAACCGTTTTCCGTACTCCGATAACGGTGAATTGCGTAAAACCTTGTGTTTCTAATTGGGTAAAACCGATTACCATTGCTCGTCATGCTTATGGTGATCTTTACAGCGCTACCGAGTCTAAAATTGACCGTGAAGGAACCGTAGAGGTTATTTTTACAGATAAATCTGGAAAAGAAGAAAAGAAAAAAGTCTTCACTTTTGAAGGCGGTGGTGTGATTCAATGCCAGTACAACACCGAAGAATCCATTACGAAATTTGCAAAATCCTGTTTTAACTATGCAGTGGATATGAAACAGGACTTATGGTTTTCTGCAAAAGATACGATTTCGAAAGTATATGACCAGCTGTTTAAAGAAACCTTTGATTCTATTTTTGAAAATGAGTATAAAGAGAAATTTGACGAGCTGGGAATTAAATATTTCTATACCTTAATTGATGATGCGGTATCCAGAGTTATGCATAGTGAAGGCGGTTTTATTTGGGCTTGCAAGAACTATGATGGCGACGTAATGAGTGATATGGTAGCTTCTGCTTTTGGCGCATTAGCTATGATGACTTCTGTACTGGTATCTCCAGACGGTTGCTTTGAATATGAAGCAGCTCATGGAACTGTACAGAGACATTATTATCGTTATAGAGAAGGTGAAAAAACTTCTACAAACTCTGTAGCAACCATTTTTGCATGGGCTGGAGCTTTTAAAAAGCGTGGACAGTTAGATGGAAATGATGCGCTGGTAGAATTTGGCGAGAAACTTATTGCCGCTACGGTTAAAACCATTGAATCTGGTAAAATGACAAAAGATTTGGCTGCAATTACCACCTTCCCAAATCCAACAGTATTGAATACGGAAGAATTCATTCTTGCAATTAAAGAAAACCTGTAATTATCATCCAATTACTAATGGAGAATTATTGAAAACGAATAAAATCCTCCGAAAATCTATTACCTTGCTTCTTTGTCTTGCTATTGGAATGGCAGGGCTTCTTTTCAGCGCCTGTGGAGCAGTAAAAGAAGAAAAAGTTCTCTATATTTATGCGGATTCTGCTCTCGAGACCGTATTACCTTTATCTGGAGAAAAATTTAATGTTCTGAACGGAAAGAACTATAAGTTAGAGTACGTTTTTGAATCCGCAGAGGAAATAAAAAATGATATATCATCCGGAAAATTATGCGATGTTTTAATTACGGATTCCTCGGATGTTTTGAAGGAATTGGCAGCCAGTGAGAAGATTAATCCGGAAAAATGTCAAAGTGTTACTGGAAATCGGTTAGCTTTTATTTCAAGTTTAAATATTAAGAATTTCGATGATATTTTCCGTATTCCGGAATATGACGAAGAATATGGCGATTACGAAGAGATAGAAGGATTCTTTGATATTGATGATCTTCTTCCAGAGGAATACTGGGATGAGTATTGGGAAGAAGAATATTACGAAGATGATTGGGACGAAGAAGAGTATTACGAGGAAGATTATGAGGAATGGGAAGAAGAACTTCCGCCTTTGCTGATCAATGAAAATGTATCGAAAATCGCAATCTGCGGTCCTCAATGTATGGAAGGGGCTAAATCAAAAGAACTGATTGATGCATATTTTGTTGATAGAGAACCTATTGATACTTATGAGTTGATATTATATTGCAACAACGACGAAGAAGTCATCGAAGCGGTAACTTCAGGAAAGGCCCAAGCTGGCATTTGCCTGGAAACCTCTTTTGAGGAGTCCATGGATATTCAGCCGAAATCGCGTCTTACTGGCCGGGTAATTGAGTATTCTGCTGCTCCGATTATCGGTTGTATGCATAAAGAAGATGCCGCCTTGTTTATGAATTTCATTCAGGGCGATGTTGCAAAACGGTTTTTTAGCGATTTTAATTTTAACTAAACAATAAAGTGAGGAAACACATGGACGTTTTATACAAGAGCACAAGAGGCGATGGCACTTTAATTACTGGTTCCCAGGCGGTTTTAAAAGGTTTGGCAGATGATGGTGGACTTTATGTTCCAAATCAGATACCGAAGCTGGATATTGCCCTGGAAAAACTGGCGGATATGAATTATCGGGAGATTGCATATGCAGTAATCAGCAAGTTCTTAACGGATTATACAGAGGAAGAATTAAAGGATTGTATTGACCATGCCTATGATTCGAAATTCGATGATGAAGAAGTTGCTCCTGTAAAGAAGGTAGGAGATGTTCACTTCATGGAATTATTCCATGGCTCAACGATTGCATTTAAAGATATGGCCTTATCAATTCTGCCATATTTATTAACAAAAGCTGCAAAGAAAAATAATCTGGAAAATGAGATTGTTATTCTGACAGCAACCTCTGGCGACACTGGAAAAGCTGCTCTTGCAGGATTTGCCAACGTTCCGGGAACAAAAATCATTGTATTTTATCCAAAGGGCGGCGTAAGCAAGATTCAGGAACTTCAAATGATAACTCAAAAGGGTGATAATACCTTTGTTGTTGGCGTAAATGGCAACTTTGATGATGCCCAGACGGGTGTCAAGAAGATGTTTAATGATGTTGCTTTGAAAGAATTGCTGGATCAGGCAAATTATCAGTTCTCATCTGCCAACTCTATAAATATTGGACGTCTGGTTCCTCAGGTAGCTTATTATGTTTGGGCTTACTCCAGATTGGTAAAAGACGGTACTATTAAAGCTGGAGAAAAGATTAATTTTGTTGTTCCGACAGGTAATTTTGGAAATATTCTGGCAGGCTATTATTCAAAATTAATGGGCCTTCCGGTGAATAAACTTATTTGTGCTTCCAATGACAATAAAGTATTGTTTGATTTCTTCCAAACTGGAAATTACAACAGAAACCGGGAATTTATTCTGACAAGTTCTCCTTCCATGGATATTCTGATTTCCAGCAACTTAGAGAGATTGATTTACCATATTACGGGAGAAAAAGAAGAAGAAAACATTCAGTTTATGAATCAGCTGACGCAAGAAGGTGAGTATACGATTACCGAGGAGGAAAAAGCTCTTCTGGCCGATTTCTTTGGTGGATATGCAGATGAAAAAGAGAACGCAGCATGCATTAAAAAGACCTATGAAGACTGGGATTATGTAACAGATACTCATACGGGCGTTGCCAATTGCGTATATAAAAAGTATCTGGAGGAAACTGGTGATAAGACACCAACGGTGATTGTTTCCACTGCTAGTCCTTATAAATTTGCAAGAAGCGTTATGACAGCAATTGATGAACAGTATGACCGTAAAGATGATTTTGAATTGATTGCAGACTTAAATCAGCTTTCTAAGGTAGCGATTCCAAAGGCAATTCAGGAAATTATGGATGCGGAAATCGTTCATAATCACATCAGCGATATCGACAAAATGGAAGATGCGGTAAAAGGCTTCCTGAATATTTGATAGGTAAGGTTTTATGAATAAATTGATTGATTGGATTGCAGTAACTTTTGCTTCCTGGAATCATGAATTAGTTATATTTATTATTTCGCTTTTCCCAATATTGGAATTAAGGGGAGGGCTTATTGCAGCTGCGCTCCTTCAGGTTCCATATTGGAAAGCAATCATCATCTGTATGATAGGAAATATTATTCCGATTCCATTCATTTTGTTATTGATTGAAAAAATATTTAAATTATTAAAACGGTTTAAAACGACAGGACGTTTTGTGAATTGGCTGGAAACAAAAACTCTTAAAAAAAGAGCACAGATTGACAAATGGGGGTTCTGGGGATTGGTCCTGTTCGTAGGCATTCCTCTTCCGGGAACGGGAGGATGGACAGGCGCTTTACTTGCTTCCCTATTAAGAATGCCAATCAAAAAATCTGCTCCAGCCATCGGAATTGGTATTATTTTAGCGGCAGCAATCATGAGTTTCATTACTTACGGAATACCATGGCTTGTGAATGCATTTTAAGAAAAAGTCCAGTGGTGTGATGTCAAGTGAAGAAAAATAAAAATCTTTTTATTTTTTG
>JAKSRM010000008.1 GCA_024403615.1 Lachnospiraceae bacterium | reverse complement strand
CTGAATATTACCTGTCCGGATTCTCCGGCACATTTGTCTTTTGACATACCGAAGGACATAAATCTCACCATACCGGCAGAAGCCGCGCAGAAGTTAATTGGTGATAGATACGACGGCAAACTAAAGAATGTTCGCGTTGGGGATAATTATAGTACTTCACTCTATCCGTCTGCGGATCATAGCGACGGAAAAAACAAACTGTATCGGGTTATCCCTGCGGTGGTTGTCGCTGCGGTAATTATCGTCCTCGCATTGACCCTTTATAAGCGCAGAAAGAAAGCGGAAAAAGCTCTCGAAACCGAAATGCCTGTTTCGGAAATCGTAGATACGACAGAAACCGCGCCGTCAATTGTCAAAGCTTGGTTTACCAAAGAAGAAATCGACGTGATCATGAAATCGCTTCCGAAAGTACAAACGCTGACAGGTCGTGAGACGGAAGTGCTTATCGAAATGCTGGAGGGCAAAAAGCAAAAGGAAATTGCCTACGATCTCGGAATTGAGATAACGACCGTCAAAGATTTTTACCGAAAGATTTACAGCAAGCTGGATCTGGCAAATAAAGACGACCTGTTGAAGCAGTGCTCCACACTCATCTCGAATCAGTAAATCAGTCTCACAGGGGCAGCCGAAAACGGCTGTCCATTAATTATTTCCAAAAAAATGGCATACCCTACCACTTACCCTACCTGAAGTAGGTGTTTTTGCACTGGAAAAAACCGTAAAATGTACAAGCAAAACTACGTGTTATCTATATGGATAATGCATATGTGGTATACGGCCTTTATAAGGCGATGTTTGAGCTGGTATTCGCGGATATACTAGTAAAATTAAATTCAAATTTGTGAGGTAATGAAAAATGAAAAAACTGATTGCGTCCATACTTGCAGTGATTATGCTACTTTCACTCGCCGCTTGCGGCGAAAAAGCGCCCGCAGCAAGTGACGGAAAACCTAAAGATGCGCAGCAATCCGAGCAGACAACGGCCGATTCCGGCAACGAAGCACAGACCAATCAACCGGATGTAGGTACGCAGGATACATCTTCTGGTTATCATTTCGAAGGCTATACGGAAACTGCTGACTGGCCCGCTGCCGATATGTGGGAAAGCTTCGGGCTGCCAGAACTGATTCTGACCGATGATGTCTCTGGTGCTGTCCATATCAGCGATAAGGAGTGGATTTATCCTCTCAACGGTTCGGACGGCATCCTGATTGAAGCATGGCCTGCTTCCTCTCAGATCGACGCCATTGTTGATACCTTAAAGGGTGCAGGCGTGGATATGATGGAGGATCAGGATTTCGAAAAAGGCTATGTTGGAAGCTATGATAATAACGGTACGAAAATGAAAATCACGGTATCCGAAACCGGCTCTGGCAAGCTTACTGTCCTGATAATAACAAACCCTACGGAAGATTAATAGGTGGAGGTCAGTACGAAATCTATTATTGGGACAACGAGGGATTTGTAGATAGTGGCTGTTCTTGTGGAATAGAATCGTTCCTGGAGTTCACCGTTGATTATCTCAAAGATTGCACAAAAACTTCCGATACGAAAGAAATCTGTGGCGTAACCTGTGTAAAATACACGGATATCTTAGGAACGGAATACTATTTGGATGAAGCATCAAACCTTATTTTTGAGGTTTGGTACGAAGGTGCCACGCGTGCGGCATACGCCGTTACCGAATGGGATACTACTGTGACGGAGTTCCCAGTCGCACCACCGCAAAAGTAAACAAAACTCTCTAAAAAAACAAAATAGAGAAAAGCGGCAGGATTTTCAAAATCCTGCCGCTTTTTATGCATAAATTCGTTCGTGATTGATAATTTCTGCCGCCGTTTCCCGTAACATGTATGGCAAGTCCGTGTACTTTATCAGGAGAACAAAATATTGTATAATCAGTTCGACAAATTCAAATTTATTGGGTACATATTTTTCCTTATGCAAAAAATTTTACCTACTAAAACGCAAATAATTAATTTAGTAGGTACATATTTTTCCTTACGCCAAAATTTTTACCTACTAAAACGTAAATAATTAATTTAGTAGGTACATATTTTTCCTTACGCCAAGAATTTTACCTACTAAAATGCAAATTATTAATCTAGTAGGTAAATAATTTTTCTTATGCCAAAAATCGTACCTACTAAAACAAAAATTGCAATTTTAGTAGGTACGCACTGCTTATCATGGCGACAAATCTCAGTTTATCGAGCCGAAATGAGGATGGTCATGGATATTGGTATGATGACGAGAGAGTCAGCGAAAGAGTAATCGGAACACCATGATTAAACGGATGCACAGGAAAATATTACGGACTTAATTTTTGAAAGGTTCATGTATTGATTTTACATAATACTCTGAAAAAAGGAGCTTGCGTAAATGCCCGGTGTTCTTAAGGACAGCAGTTCAAGAGCACGGGCATTGGCGGGGCAAAGAGATACTGGGATTAGCAGAATGGGAACACTTTCTTTTTTATTTATCCATTTTTTCGATTTACGGAATTTTCTTTGCAAGGATCCAAAGAATGCCGCCGATAACCATACCACATGCTAAAAGAATGATGGTTACATTATAGCCGAAGTACTGGATTTCATATCCAATCAGAATACCGAAAATAATGCTGCCAACATTACTGATGGTGGTTTTGATGGAATTGACAATTGGAATATCTGCCGGAAGTTCGGCAATATCCGCAGCGGAGCTTCCTGCCATACCAGCGATGGAACGTGGTAAGGTTCCCCAAAGGGCGATATAAATCCAGATTAAGCTGGAAGGAAGCAGGGTCAATAACACGAGAATTCCGGCACCAGAGAAGAAGGACATAATCGCGATTTTTCTCTTTGTGTGGAGCTTATCGGAAAGCCAGCCGAAAATCAGCATGGAAATCAATCCTAAAATTGTTGTGTAGCTGTAAATGGTAGCCGCACGGGTCTGCTCGATTCCTTTCGTTGTCAAATAACGAATGATATAAGAAGCGAAAGTTGTGGCAGCCAGACCGAACAACATATTGGCAATGGAAACATACCAGTTATTTTTATTCTTAATGACACGGATGGTCTGTTCTCTGGTAGGCTTCGCTGCGCTTCCGATACCGGTAATTTTCAGAGAGAATGGAACCAGAATCAGCCATAAAGCTAAAGCGCATAAATAAATGATTACGATGATTTTAAATAAAGTCTGGAAGTGGATTCCGCTATTTACCATTAAGGCGGTTCCGCCTTTGGCCATAACAATTTGTGGAAGAACGCCGACCATAATCATGACGCAGCTCCAGAAGGAAACATGCTTTTTATCTACTAAGGTCAGAGTTAAAGCTCCCGTTACCAGGTTTGCAAAACCAGTGCCAGCGCCTTCAATAACTCTTCCGATAATGAGCATAATAAAGCTGCCGGCGATGGACTGCAGGAAAATACCGAAAGCTGCGACACCGATTCCGAGAATAATGCTGACGTTGCAACGGAACTTTCTTACTAAAAATCCGAACGGAACCATGCAAAGCACGGTTACCCAGTGGGATGCGGTATTCAGATAGCCATAGGCGCTTTCCTGAATGTTATAGAAGTCCATAATGGCGGTCTGCATTGGCAGGAATTTAAAATTGCCGAAGCCCTTTACCAAAAGGAGCATAATTACAGCACCCAGCATCAGTCCGACGCGGAGTTTGCTGTATTGGGGTTTATCGTCTACTGTTGTACTCATTTTTTCCCTTTCAAATGTTTATTTAAACAAATATTTTGCAAATTCGTGGAATTCTACACGCATAGTGGACCAGTCGTGTTCATAACCTTCCGGCATGAAGCGGACAAAGTTCTTGCAGTCTGCCAGACCGTTTTCTGCCAGAATCTCATCATCCAACTCAAATACCTTACGGGTTCCGTCATTGCCACCGATGGCACGGAAGAACAGTTTGTTCTCTTTTTCAAAGTACTCACGGTCAAACATAACTTTCAGATGTTTATTGACTTCCATATCTTTGCTCATATCGGAATCTGGACGACCAACGCGGCGCATATATCCGCTTAAAAGTCCAACCCAGGCAAAGGTATCAATATCATTGGTTCCGAACAGAGCGGACTGCATGGATCCCATAGAGAAACCGGCAATACCACGGTGCCATTTGTCTTTGATTACACGGTATTTGCTTTCAATAAATGGAATGCAGCACTGGATCAGGGATTTTTCAAACATTGGCTGGAAGTCTGCGAAAACATTGCATTCTCCATGGAACATACCGTTGTTCATAACGATAACGAACGGAACAGCTTCTCCGTCAGCAATCATATTATCCATGATGTGATTTACTTTTGCGTTAAATACCCAACCGGTTTCGTTTTCACTGTAACCATGCTGCAGGTAAAGGACTGGATATTCGCCGCCTTTTTCATAGTTTGGAGGCAGATAAATCAGACAACGTTCCATGCACTGTAAAACGTCAGAGTAATAGTAGTCCATAACAACGGTTCCGTGAGGAACATCTTCTCTCATTAATACAAAGTCTGCATTTGGATCTGGAATTTCCACATAGTTTACCAGCTTGCCATAGCAGAAAAATACTGGGCAGTAAGAGGTAATGAACTCTGCTCCGTCAATAAAGATGGTATAAGCTTTCGGACCTACAAAGTTCGGATCCCATTTCTTAATGCCATGCCAGATATTGTCTTCGCCTTTTTCTAAAACGATTGGCTCTTTTGGTCTTAAACCGAAAACGATTTTTACTTCTTTTGCATTTGGAGCGTTAACACCGAAACGTACATCGCCGTCTTCGGTAACTTCTGCGCCAGCATCTAAAGCGATAAAATTAAAAAGGCCTTCTCCTGGAACAGATTCCGGAACCTGTGGAGCGAAAGCGCCTAAACGGTCATCAAAGGTACGGTTGTGAATAACTTCTTGACTAAATCTTCCCATTTTCTTCTTCTCCTTTTTTAAAAAAAACATTATTAGGCTCATTATATGAAATCAAAAAAAGACTGTCTATACAAATTGTTAAGAAACACAATGGACGGGATATGATATAATAATAAAAAAGTGCTGGACGACGTTGGAGAATCAAAGGGAGAACCTTATGAAAAAACGGAAAAATTTAATTCTTTGGCTCATAACAGTAATGATGGCGGCCCTTCTTTTTACGGGATGCACACCGCCGAATTATTCCGAAGAGGCAGTAAATAAAATCGAAGACGAACATTACCAGGACGTAGTGGATTATTTTGCCCAGAATCTTCCAGAGGCTCAGGTCAGCAAAAAGTTTAAAGCTTATCGCACGGCGGTAGATTTGTATCAGGCCATTGAGGGCAATTATAAAATCGACGGCAAAACTCATAAATACATTTACGATTACGTTAACGAACAGCTTTATACGGACCAGTATTATGAAGAGGCTTGTCAGCTTATCCAGAACAAAATCTATCAGGAGTTTCAGCTGGAAGAAGAAAGAACGAAAACCACCTTCCTGGGTTCCAATCTCTATCTGCACTTTGCCAATGACCAGGAAAAGCATGGATTGAATGATGAGTTCTATGAGGGAGAAGAAGAGGGACTTTGTGTGGATTCCGTTCTGCCGTTTGGCGTTAGCGCAGAAGACTATGCAAAACAGGCTCTGGATGGAGAAGTAACCTTTGAATTTATGGTTATGGCCTATGTAGAAGAATTCCCGGAATATGATGTGGCCCAGTATGATCCATATCATAACCTGATGGGAATCTGGTACACGGTTCCTGTTATTGAAGAAAATGATGAATTCTGCGGTGCTTATGAAAAAGCTTATTCCTGGGACTGGTGTCATGAGAAATTCTGCCATCTGAAGGAAGTAGAAGACGGCTTCTATGTTGGCTACGAGCTTGACGGTACGCCGGACATGGAAGATGTACTGGAATTTACAAGAGATAGTGAAACGGGATTTAACTTAACGATTCCTGAAGCAGCAAATCCATTGATCTTTTCTGAATGGAAGAAGGACTATGTTATCAGCTTTCCAAGTTCCTCGGGAGAAACGAAGGAAAATGACGTAAATGAAATGGGACGGAATGATTGCAGAGGGTTTGACGATGATTATATTTTTAATGCAACGTACATTACCAGCAAGGAAATCCATTACGGCGGCTATTATATGAAAGTGTCAAGTGCCCATGGAACCTACCATTTTGAAGAGAAATAAACGTATTGCCTTTTAATTCTTTACTATGCTAAAATTCGAATGGATTATAATTTTAAATGAACGGAGGAAGAACGATGAAAAAGAGATTAGCTTTGATTATTGCAGTTATTTGTATAATGGCAATGGCTCTTTGTGCTTGCGGTGGCGGAAGCATAACCGGCGGCGGTGATACTGCAAATGGCAAAGAAATTTCCTGCGAAGTATTTTCCGCTGTATGTCCAAATGGATGGCAGAATCTTCCTTATGTAGATATTTTTGCTGAAGAGGAAGGCACTCTGGAACCGAATGTATTGGAGTTTGTAAAAGGTAAATTTAAAGACGAATCGGATACCTACGGAATGGCAAATGTAGTTATTACATGCGCAGAACCGGATGTATGGCAGTTAGATTTAAAAGATCTGTATGACAATGTTGAGGACGTAACCTTTGATGCTGGCGGACTTACTTGGGAAGGCTACACGGGCGAATTACTTGGCTATACCAACCTTTATGTAACAAGCAAAACCGATGCTTGCACCTGGGAAATTTCAGCTACATTAAATGGTGGAGATACTTCTTTTGAAATGGATGATCCAGACTTTATCTCTATCATTGAAAGCTTACAGATGAAATAATGGACCGATAATGAATTAAAAAACAAACCGGCGGCGGGCTTTCAAAGGCCCGCCGTTATATAAAGAAAGAATCGGAGACGAACTTATGAACAAGATGTGGGCTGGACTGACCAGCGGAGAAACCAACAAATTAGCAGATGATTTTAATTCCTCCATTTCCTTTGACTGCAGAATGTTCGAGCAGGATATTAAAGGAAGTATGGTTCATGCAGCAATGCTTGCTTCCAAGGGAATCATTGAGCAGGAAGATGCAGACAAAATCGTAGAGGGTCTTCAGGGAATCTTAGAAGACCTGAAAAGCGGAGCTTTGGCCATTGATGAAAACGCCGAAGATATTCATATGTTTGTAGAGGAAATTCTGACGGAACGAATTGGAGACGCCGGCAAGAAGTTACATACTGCTCGTTCCCGGAATGATCAGGTAGCTTTAGACTTAAGACTTTATCTGAGAGACGAAATTACCGGCCTGGAAGATAAACTGAAACAGCTGATGCTGACCGTTGCAGATCTGGCAGCAGAGCACAAGAGCACCATTATGCCGGGTTACACTCATCTGCAGAGAGCTCAGCCGATTACCTTCGCTCACCAGATTCTGACCTATGCTATGATGTTCAGCCGTGACCTTTCCCGGTTGGAAGACTGCAAAAAGAGAATGAATATTTCTCCAATTGGCAGCTGTGCCTTAGCTGGCACCACCTATGATACCGATCGTTATTTTGAAGCTGAGAAATTAGGCTTTGATGATATTACCTTAAACTCTATTGATGGTGTTTCCGACAGAGACTTCTGCGTAGAATTTTTAGCTTGCGCTTCCTTGATTATGGTTCACCTGTCCCGGTTCTCCGAAGAAATCATTCTTTGGTCCAGCTGGGAGTTTAAGTTTATTGAACTGTCTTCCGATTTCACCACAGGCTCTTCCATTATGCCGCAGAAGAAAAATTCCGATATGGCAGAACTTACCAGAGGCAAGAGCGGACGCGTCTTTGGCGATTTAATGGCCCTGCTGACCATGTTAAAAGGTCTTCCTTTAGCTTACAACAAAGACATGCAGGAAGATAAAGAAGCCGTATTTGATGCGGTAGATACGCTGAAGATGTGTCTGGATGTATTTACAGGAATGGTTGGTTCTATGACCGTAATTCCGGAAAACATGCTGAATGCTGCCGGCAGAGGTTTCATTAATGCTACGGACTTAGCAGATTATCTGGTAAAGAAAGGCATGCCATTCCGCGACGCATATAAGATTTCCGGAAAGATTGTAAACGAATGCATGAGTGGTGGATATGTGCTGGAAACCTTCCCTATGGACAAATATAAGGCTCATAGTGACCTGTTTACCGAAGATGTATACGAAGAAATCAATCTGAAGACCTGCGTCGAAAAGAGAAAGAGCGCTGGCGGACCTTCTGTGGAATCCGTAGAAAAACAGATAGAATATATTAAAACAATTGCAGAGGCATAAGATGTACAACACCGTTTTATTTGATTTGGACGGAACCTTGACGGATTCCGCACCAGGAATTATTAACTCCATAAGATACGCACTGAATAAGCTGAACATAGAAGTCAACGAAAAAACGTTGAATAATTTCATTGGACCTCCTTTGGTGAAGTCCTTTGCCAAATATTATGGCATGAACGAAGAGGAAAGCAGAAATGCCGTAGAAATTTACCGGGAATATTTTACCGACAAGGGCATGTTCGAAAATTCTGTTTATCCGGGAATCGAAGACTCCTTGAAAAAACTGAAAGACGCCGGTAAGCGACTTCTTGTCTGCACGGCGAAACCAGAAGTATTTGCGGAAACTATTTTAAAGCATTTTAATTTGGACGGGTATTTTGATTATATTGGCGGGTCTTTAATGGACGAGACCCGGACCAGTAAATCTGAAGTAATGCGCTACTTAATCAACCTGTGCGAGCTGGATGTGAAGCACACCGTAATGGTAGGAGACCGGGCGGATGATGTAAACGCTGCTAGAGGCGCTCATATGGATTGCATCGCTGTATTTTATGGCTATGGTTCTCCTGTAGAGCTGACCACCGCCGGAGCGAAATTCTTCTGTGGAAACCCAGCATCTTTAGCGGACGTTATTTTAGAATTTGATACAGTAAAGTAATCGATTGTTTGGCGGATGATGCCGCCATAAGTTGGATAAATGACAAAGGATGATTTTACAAATTGCAGACTGTGCCCGAGAAACTGTGGGATAGACAGAACTCAGGGCGAGGGCTTTTGCAAAAGCGGGTCTGAAATAAAAGCAGCAAGAGCGGCCCTTCATTTTTATGAAGAGCCTTTTTTGTCGGGAGGTAGTGGCAGCGGAGCGGTTTTCTTTTCCGGCTGTTCTTTACAATGTATTTATTGTCAGAACAAGCAGATTTCCAGAGAGGGAACAGGAATCATTATTTCGGAGGAACGACTTCCTGAAATCTTTTTTGAATTAAAAGAAAAAGGGGCCTTAAATATCAATCTGGTAACGGGAACTCATTTTACGCCGATTATCGCCAAAGCCATAGAGAGGGCAAAGGAAGAAGGGTTTGATCTTCCAGTTATTTGGAACAGCTCTGGCTATGAGTATGCAGAAACGTTGAAAATGTTAGAAGGCTTGGTAGATATTTATCTGCCAGATTTTAAGACCATAGATAGCAGAATTGCTCAGCGGTATTATAAAGCAGCAGATTATCCAGAGCGTGCGAAAGAGGCTTTAGCTCAGATGGTAAAAGCTGCAGGAGAAATGACCTTCGATACTTCCGAAATGGCCTTGAAAGAATTTGAGGAAGAAGGACTGATGAAGAACGGCGTCTGCGTGCGCCATCTAGTTACGCCGGGAAATGTAGAAGATAGTAAGGCCGTAATTCAATATCTGTACGAGACCTATGGAGACAACATCTGGATTTCCGTCATGAGCCAGTACACGCCAATGGAAACCTATGATTTGCCAGAGTTGAATCAGACGGTCAGTGAAGAAGAGTATGAGGAAATCGTAGATTTTGCCATCAATTTAGGAGTGACCAACTGCATGATTCAGGAAGGAAGCGCGGTTGGCGAAAGCTTTATTCCGGAATTCAATGGAGAGGGCATCGAAAAATAAACCAAGTCAATTTGGAAATGTCCGGCTTTTGCTTTCGAAAAAATTAATGAAAAAAACACAAATAAGTGCTATACTTCGTCCACAATAACAAGTGAAAACTTGAAAACCCTAATAACACAGGCGGTGTTTCGCCACACAAATATAGAAAGGAATTATCAGGAGGACTATTAGTCATGGAAAAGAAATTTGTTGTATGTACGGATTCAGGCTGTGACTTACCGATCGAATTACTAAATGAATATGGAATTATTCCTATTCCGTTACAGTATGAATTAAATGGTGAACTGGTTACGGATACTATGAAACATGAAGACTGCCATATCTTCTATGACAAAATGCGTGAAGGCGCTGCTCCGAAAACCAGCCAGCTGAACGTTATGCAGTTCGTTGATTTCTGGACCCCAATCGTGAAGGAATATCATCTTCCAATTATCCATATCTGCTTAGGTAGCGGCGTTTCCGGAACTTTCAACAACGGATGCCAGGCAGCAGAACTGATTAAGGAAGATCTGCCAGAAGCAGATGTCCGCATGATCGACTCCACTCTTTGCTCTACCGGTTACGGTATGCTGGCTATGGAGTCCGCTCGCATGAGAGATGAAGGCAAGACCATCGAAGAATGCATCGAATGGATTGAAGAACATAAAGGCAATATCAACACTTGGTACACAACCGATGAGCTGAAATATTTATATCGCAGCGGTCGTGTAAGTAAGTTGGGCGCTATTATTGGTGAAGCTTTAAACATCTGCCCAATTCTGAATTTGGACTTAGAAGGCCATTTAATCGTTCAGGAGAAGGTTCGTGGACTGAAGAAGACCATCCGCCGCATCCATGAAATCATGGACGGTATTGTAGAAGATGCAGAAGGCCAGGTAGCATGGGTTTGCCATTCCGACATTCCAGAAGCTGCACAGAAGTTTGGCGAGGAAATGAAAGAACGTTATGGTTTCAAAGATGTAAAATACACTTACATTGGACCAACTATCGGCTCCAACTGTGGCCCTGGACTTATGGCGATTTTCTTCTGGGGCAAGAAGAGAACCATGGACGGCTACAAAGGCTGATCGCTTCGCACTGCGGAATACTCCGCACGATTGCAATAATGACAGGGACTGGTTACACCAGTCCCTTTTTTATATGCTATTGGGAAAATATCAGGCATTCGTTAGAGATACGGACAAATCAGAATTTATTGCTCTGTTAGACATGATTTTGGGCACAAGAAAGGTTTTGTACCACTAAATTAGAATTTTTCCATTGTAGTAGGTACGATTTTTGGCACAAGAAAGGTTTTGTACCACTAAATTAGAATTTTCCCGTTTTAGTAGGTACGATTTTTAGTACACGAAAAATTTTGTACCACTAAATTAGAAATATCTCGTTTTAGTAGGTACGATTTTTGGTTCAAGAAAAATTTTGTACCACTAAATATAGAGATTATCCGTTTTAGTAGGTACGATTCTTGACTCAAGCGAAATTTTGTACCTACTAATTTAAAAATTGATGTTTTCGGTGGTAAGATTCTTTGATTTTGGTTAAAATTTGTACCCAACAAATTCCAGTTTGTCTGGTAAAAGATGGCGCGCACCTGCTATTAGCTGTCTTTATATTGAAACCAGCTTTGACGAATGCTATAATCAACACAAATACAACAAAACACACAAAAACCCACAAAATGCTATAGGAGGAGAACTATGAAACTCGGATTCTTTACAGCGAACTTTACAGAAATGCCATTAGAAGATGTCGTAAAAATGATCGCACCTTATGGTTATGAAACTATCGAAATTCCTGCTTACGAAGGCAATGGACAGTTAGAAACCATCGACGTTATTAAAGGCAATAACGCAGCAAATATTAAGAAAATGGTAAACAGCTATGGTCTGGAAATTCAGGCACTGGCAAACCATGCAGATTCTTTCCTGATCATGGGACCTACGGGCGTTGAAACAGACTTTATCTACAAAGGAACTCCGGAAGAGAAAATCAAACATGGTACCGAAAGCTTAATCCGTACCGCTCAGGCAGCCAATGCTCTCGAAGCTCCTATCGTTGTAGGTTATCCAGGCGTTGAAAATTGGGGACGCTTTTTCTTCTTCCCATACGGCCAGGGCTGGGCTGAGTATGAGGAGCAATTCCAGGAAAGATTCACTCCGATTTTGGATAAATTCCAGGAGTACGGTGTTAAATTTGCAATTGAAATTCATCCAAACAGCTTTGTATACGATATCCATACCGCAGAAAAAGCTCTGGAACTGGTGAACTATCATCCAGCATTAGGCTACAACCTGGACCCTGCAAACATTCTGTATCTGCAGATTGATCCAGCTATTGCGATTGATGTTTTACAGGATCGTATTTTCCATGTTCATGCAAAAGATGCAGAACTGGCTCGTCACAACCTTCCTTACGGCGGTTCACTCATGCATGGCGACATGAAAGCATTAGATCACACTTATCGTTTCCGTATCCCTGGCTGGGGCGAAGTAGAATGGAAGAGAATCATCACCGAACTTTCTATGGTAGGTTTTGACGGTTCCTTAAGCTACGAGCATGAAGACGTAACCATGAGCCGTATGGACGGCGTAGAAAAGACCGCAGCTTTCCTGAAACCACTCATCATCAAGAAAGCTTACGAAGGACGTAAAGACAAACTTTTCGGAAACGACTGATTTTCGATACTTAGACAGCTTGCAGATACTTGAAATAAATGGGGAATCGAAATGTACAACGTAGAAAGAAAAATTGAAATCATTAAGAGTCTGGAAAAAGACGGACGGGTTAGCGCAGCAGAACTGGCAAAACGGTTCGGAACGTCGAAAGAAACCATCCGCAGAGATTTGTGCGAACTAGAAGAGAAGGGCGTGCTGAAACGGACCCATGGCGGAGCCATGCTCAGCAATAAGCTCAGCGACATGGACAGTCTGGTACGGGAGTATCCGGAAAGCGTCCGCGGAATCCGTAATTCCGAGGAGAAGAAGGCGCTGTGTAAAAAAGCAGCATCTTTTATTCAGGACGGCGACATTATTTTCATCGACAACAGTACCACCTGCCTTTATCTGGTTCAAAATATTCCGGCAGAATATCATGTGACCATTCTGACCAATTCTTTACGGTTGCTGACGGAAGCGGTGAACTATGATTGCACCAATAAAACTTTTTATTGCTTGGGCGGAAGCATGAATCCAAGCAATCTTTCTACCTACGATAGTGCCATTTCGTCAAAAGACAAGATGGATTTCTATCCGGACAAGTGCATCGTTTCCTGCATGGGAATTAGTTCAGAGAGAATGTTCACCGATGGTAGCTACTATGAAATTGCTACGAAACAAAAATTTATGGAACAGTCCTCTCAGGTGTACCTGCTAGCAGACCATACAAAAATAGGAACAGACGGACAGTTTGCCCTGGATAGTGGCGAACATATCGATTTTCTGATTACGGACGAGAAAAATGCCAAAAAGAAAGTCAAACTGCCGTCCAATATTAAAGTAATAACAGCATGAAAAAAATACATACTATCACATTAAATCCGGCCATTGACCGCATGCTATATCTAAACGAATATAAGTCGGAAATTACCAACCGGCTTTCGAAGGTTGTGGATGGATTGGGCGGAAAGGGCACTCATGTGTCCATCAATCTGGCGATTTTAGGTCTGGAAAACCAAGCCATGGGAATTGTTCACGGAAAAAACGGAGAGCAGATTATTCAGATGCTGTCCAAGGAGCGTATTGACGTAAAGTTTCAGCAGCTCGAAGGCGCGGAATCCAGAATGAACTATCTGGTAGTAGAGGATTCTGGAAAATGCACCTGCCTTTCTTCCAAAGGCGTTCTGTTGGACGACCAAGCAATCGAAGACTTTATCAAATATATGGACCCGTTCATTGGCGAAGGGGATTACTTGGTATTTTCCGGGGACGCTTCCAACTGTCCGGACCCTTACGTTTACAATAAAATCATGAAAGCTTTTGCAAAAAGAAACGTTAAGGTATTCATGGACGCCAGTGGCGCCACCTTATGTAAATGCGTGGAAGAAAAGCCATTCTTGATTAAGCCGAATCTGGACGAACTGACCCAGCTTTGCGGACGAAAGCTGGAAACGGAAGAAGAAATTTTAGAAGCTATGGAGACCTTAAGCGGCACCGGCATCGAAGTCATCGCCCTTTCCTTAGGCGGCGAAGGCTCCTTAATCTATGCTTTTGGAAAACGGTTCCGCGTAAAAGCTCCGAAAGTTCATGTAAGAAATACCATCGGCTGTGGCGACTGTTTTTTATCTGGCCTTGTTTATGGCCTGCATCAGGAACTGCCGATGGAAGAGACCCTCCGTCTGGCTACGGCGATTTCTGCGGCTTGTGCAGAAAGCGAATTGTCGGTAGGCTTTGATCCAGAGCGGGCAGAGGAATTAAAGAGTCAGGTTCAGATGAACGAGCTGTAATCGGACCTGAAAATGAAATAAAAACAATGGACTGAAAAAGCCCAGAAAGGGAAAACAATGGATTTATCATTTTATGATATGCGAGTTGAAATGTGCAGAGTTGCAAAAATGATGTGGGATAAGCGTCTGACCAACGCAGCCGGCGGAAACTTCTCCGTAAAAGTAGCGGAAAATCGTATCCTTCTTTCTCCATCGATGATGTCCGAGGAAAAACATTGCAACATGAAGCCAGAAGACTTCCTGCTCATCGATTATGATCAGAATATTTTAGAGGGAACTGGAAAATTATCCAGAGAAACTTTGATGCATGTGCTGATTCTCAAGAACTTTGATGAAATCGGAGCAGTTATCCACGCTCATCCGTTTTACTGCATGCCTTTTGTAGCTTTCGGACATGAAATCCCGAACGTTACAGAAGCGACCATGGGCAGAGGAAAAGTTGGCGTAATTCCATGGGAGCAGGCTTATTCCAAAGACCTATCCATCGGTGTTTATAACTACTGGGAAGAGCATCGGGAACTGGCAGTAAAGAAACCGATCGGTGCCATTATGCAGTACCACGGTATCGTATGCTCCGGCGACAGCATTTATAAAGCATACAGCATGCTGGAAAGAATCGAATGTGACGCATTCTGCAACTTAAGCAGAGCAGCCGTTGAGGCAGTTGGCGATTACACTATACCAACATTGAAATAGGACGAGAACATGAATTATCTGGCATTTGATCTGGGAGGAAGCAGTGGCAAACTCCTGCTGGCGAAAATTGAAGACGGCAAACTGAAGCTTCAGAAGGTCCATCAGTTTCCGAATCAGCCTTTGGAGGAAGATGGAAACTTGTATTGGGACATCCGTTCCATTTCCAAGAACCTGAAAGAAGGAATTAAAAAGGCCGTAGAACTTACGGGGGACGACATTTCTGGTTTTGGTGCAGACAGCTTCTGCAACGACCATGTGCTGATTGATGAAAAAGGCGAAATTCTTTCACCAGTTTTCTGCTACCGCGATGCTAGAACCACGCGAAACGAAGAGGCTTTTTATCAAGTCATGAGCCGGCAGGAACTTTACAGTGTAAATGGTAACCAGAACGCTGTGTTCAATGCCTTGAACCATATCCACGCGGCAAAGGTGGAGAATGCAGACTATGCGTATCGTGTTGCGGACAAAATGCTGTTCCTTTCGGATTATCTTCTGTATGAATTGACGGGAGTGAAACAGACGGAATATACGACGGCTTCCGTTTCCCAGTTTTTTGACTATGGAAAAATGGATTGGTCGGATCTGGTCATGGAAAAATATGGAATTGACCGGAACATATTAGCGCCTCTTTCCATGCCGGGAAATCTCACGGGAAAGACCAGTCTGGAATTTAATGACACTGTAGGAACCAAGGGCTTCCCAGTATATACCGTATGTCAGCATGACACGGCGTCGGCTTTCTTAGCGTCCATCGGAGGCGAAGACAGCGCTATCGTCAGCACCGGAACCTGGTGTCTGGTTGGTATGGAAGCGGAAGGACCAGTAATTAAGCAAGAAGGCTTTGAGGCCAATGTTGCCAACGAAGGCGGCTATCGAGGCAAGCACCATCGTCTGCTGAAAAATGTTATGGGAACCTGGATTATCCAGGAAATGTTGCGGGAATACAATCTGGAAAACGAAGAGATGTCTTTTGGGGAACTGGAGAAATTGGCCATCGAAGCAGGACTTCAGGACCATTTTATCGACGTAGATGCACCAGAGTTCTTCGAGCCGGGAAATATGTTCTCGAAAGTCTGTGAAGGCAGCAACAAACTTTACGGAAAGAGTTTCCAAACCATAGGTGAAACTGTGGCAGCAGTTTACGAAAGTCTGG
Organism: Lachnospiraceae bacterium; assembly: GCA_024403615.1. GTDB lineage: Bacteria > Bacillota > Clostridia > Lachnospirales > Lachnospiraceae > RGIG5612. The sequence goes on along the minus strand of JAKSRM010000008.1, from coordinate 62,340 downwards.
CTTTCAAATACCGCATGACCATGGAAACCCTGGAACGTCTTACAGGAACTTCGCTGAAAGTCATTAACATGATCGGCGGAGGAATTAACAGCGAAATGATGTGCCAGCTTACAGCAAATATCTGTGGACGGAAGGTGATTGCCGGTCCAGAGGATGCAGCTTCTCTTGGAAACATTATTACTCAGATGGTGGCATCGGGAGAGATTCCGGATATTGAAGCAGGCCGTGACTTAATTCGAAACACCATCGAAATCAAAGAATATTACCCAGACGGAAATCCGCTTTGGGAAGAACATTATAAAGAATTTTGCAGTTTATTAGCGAACAAATAAAAGGTATAGGAGGTTTTTATGAGGGTTTACCGTACAGGCGTCATCGGCGTTGGATTTATAGGAAAAGTCCATATTGAAACCGTAAGACGTTTAGGAAACGTAGAAGTAGTTGCACTCAGCGATACTTTTATGGCAAAAGAGGTAGCGGAACAGTTTAACGTGCCAAACTATTTCGAAGACTACAAGGAAATGATTGATACCATGAATCTGGACGTGGTTCACATCTGTACTCCAAACGCTACCCATTACGAAATTGCAATGTATGCCATGGATCATGGCGTAAACGTAATTCTGGAAAAACCGATGGCAGTTACCATCCAACAGGCCAAAGAGATGCAGAAGAAGGCAGAAGAAACTGGCTTGGTAGCAGCAATCAATTTCCACAACAGATTCTATCCAATGACCAATCATATGATGAATATCATTAAGGACGGCGAACTGGGTGAAATCTTTACCATTCAAGGCTCCTATACTCAGGACTGGCTGCTGTTCGATACCGACTACAGCTGGAGATTGGAAAGCGCTGTATCCGGAAACACCAGAGCTGTTGCGGATATTGGTTCTCATTGGATGGATCTGGCAGAGTTCGTTACAGGACTTAAGATTACGGAAGTATGCGCAGACTTCCAGACCATTCATCCATTCCACAAAAAACCGAAAGGAACGGTTCTGTCCTTCGCAGATCAGTCCGAGGAAGTGGAATATGACCCAGTTCCAATCGACACCGAGGACAATGCCAGCGTTATGATGCGCTTTGAAAACGGTGCCAAAGGCTGTGCTTTCTTCTCTCAGGTAATTGCAGGAAAATCGGTAGCCATCGATTTGTTAGTAGGTGGCTATAAGAAATCTGCAGAGTGGAACAGCGCAGCAGTAAACAGCCTGACCATCGGAAACCGCGACAGCTTTAACGAAGTATTGGAGAAGGGCATCATGACTGTTCATCCAAATACCAAGCCGTTAATCGCTTATCCGTTCGGACATATGGAAGGCTTTGTAGACGCTTTTAAGCAGGGCTTCCGGGAAGCATACGAGAGCATCGAAAACAAAGACAAAGAATATAATTATGCTACTTTCGCAGATGGCGTACATGAAATGATTCTCTGCGAGAAGATATATGAAAGTAACAAAGAACAAAAATGGATGAAAGTTGAAGAATAATAAACGGGAGGAACAATTATGGCATATGAGAAATTATTAGAGCCTATCAAAGTTGGCCCTAGAACATTGCAGAACAGATTTTTCATTCAGGCAATGGAAACAAATATGGAAGATCCTACAGGTAATCCATCCGAGAACACAACAAACCGATACATCGACCTGGCACAGGGCGAAGCAGGACTGATCACTCTGGAAGCTATTTCTGTTACCAGAGAGAGCCGTGCTCGTGACAATCAGCTGATGATCATGCCTCAGAACCTGAAACCATTAACAGCATTCATGGATAAGGTTCATGCAGCAAATCCAAAGTCTGTTGTTGTATTCCAGTTGACACACTCTGGAGAACTTTCGGAACCAGCATTCTCCAGAAGAGTAACCCCAAACCCTCTTCCAGGATACGGCGGAGAACTTCTTTCTGAAGAAGATGTAGACCATATCATGGATGAATTCGTAACATCTGCGAAAATCGCTTACGACTGTGGCGCAGACGGAATCGACCTGAAGCTCTGCCATGGATATTTAGGATCCCAGATGATTCGTCCACACAATGACAGAAATTGGAAATACGGCGGAAGCTGGGAGAATCGTACTCGTTTCCCATATGAACTGATGGAGCGCATCCGTAAAGAAATCCCAGATGAGAATTTCCTGATTGGTTCTAAGATTTCTGCATGGGAAGGATTCCCTGGTGGATTCGGAACAGAAGGACCGCATTCTCCTGTTATGGACCTTACCGAGCCTATCGCTCTTATTAAAGGCTTGGAAGAGCGTGGCGCAAGCTATATTGTACAGTCTGCAGGAAGCCCTGGCATCACCGTTTCCCTGACCCAGTGCGACAAACATGTACCATATTTCTCATATCTGCATCAGTATTGGGCAAAAGAATTCCGCAAAGCCCTGAAGCCGGAAACTGTAGTTATCGGTTCCAACTTCTCACCATTTGGCGATGGAAACAACGGTCTTTGCGCAGTTACTCCAGAAGAAAGCAATCTGCTTGATTATGGCGAGTGGTGCATCAACGATGGCGTTTGCGATATGATCGCTCTTGGACGTCAGTCCTTAGCAGACCCATATCTGCCAAAGAAGGTTCGTGAAGGCAAGATTGACGACATCCATTTTTGCAAACTGTGTGACCTTTGCTTAGAGCTCTTAATTCAGCAGAGTCCAGTTGGCTGCGTAGTAAATAACAAGTTCGCAGCAGAATGTCTGGTTAAGACAAGAGCAGAAAAAGGAAAATTAAAAGTATTCCACACTTGATTTAATTTATATCGGTAATAAATACGAGTGGGCCTACGAATTCCGTAGGCCCATTCGTATTTATACACAGTGTATAATGTTTTTCCCCTTCTATTGCCATTAAAAATGCAATCGTTTATAATCTAGAAATCGTGAAAAGGAGGAAATGTCATGGAACAGATTACAGCAAAAACACCTTGGAAAGACCACTTAGGAATACTGCCTTTCCATCTTGACTACTTCGAAGGCACTATGTACGAAGGAATAAAGAAAGCTGCAGAAGCATATCCGAACTACACGGCTTTTGACTTCATGGGAAGACCGACGACTTATAGAAAGATGCTGTCCGAAATACAGCGTTGTGCAAAATCTTTAAGAACCTTAGGCGTAAGAGAAGGCGACCGCGTTACTATCGCTCTTCCAAACTGCCCTCAGGCTATCTACGCATTCTATGCAATCAACTGCATCGGCGCAGTTGCAAATATGGTTCATCCTCTCTCCGCTGAGAAAGAGCTTGAATTTTACATTAACAAATCCAACAGTGTTACTGTTATTACTTTAGACCAGTTCTACAACAAATTCGAAGCAATCCGCGAGAACACCAAACTGGTGAACGTGGTTATTGCCAGCATTAAAGATGAACTTTCTCGTCCAATTCGTGCGGGCTACATGCTGACCGAAGGACGTAAAATCCAGAAGATTCCGAAAAATGCTCCAATCGTTCGTTGGAACGATTTCATGAACATCGGAAAGTCCTGCTTCTGGAATTATGAAGTACATAAAGACGCAGACGAGACCGCAGTTATCCTTTATTCCGGTGGAACCACAGGAACCACAAAGGGTATCGAGCTTACCAATAAGAACTTTAACGCATTGGGCGCACAGATTACCGGCGTAAACCCAATGTTCCGCCCTGGCGATAAGATGCTGGCAGCAATGCCAATCTTCCACGGCTTTGGCTTAGGCGTATGCATCCACTCCATGCTGTTCAACGGCGGACGTTGCATCTTAGTTCCTAGATTTACTGCCCAGAGCTATGCAAAACTGATTACCAAATATCAGTGCAACTTTATCGCTGGCGTACCGACTCTTTATGAAGCACTTCTTCGTCTTCCTTCCATGGAGAAGGCAGACCTTAGCTGCTTAAAGGGTGTATTCTCTGGCGGCGATTCCTTAAGCATCGAACTGAAGAAGAAATTTGATAAATTCCTGTATGATCATCATGCAACCATTCAGGTTCGTGAAGGTTATGGTACCACTGAGACCGTTACCGCATGCTGCTTAACTCCTCCAGCCATGGCAAAAGAGGGAAGTATTGGCGTTCCGTTCCCAGATACCTTTATTAAGATTGTAAAACCGGATACCGAAGAAGAACTTCCATACGGCGAAGAAGGCGAAATCCTTCTGGCTGGACCTTCTATTATGAAGTGCTACATGGATGCTCCGGAAGAAACGGCAAGAACCTTAAGAAAACATGCAGACGGACTGACCTGGGTTTACACTGGCGACTTAGGATATATGGACGATGAAGGTTTCGTATACTTCAAAGGCCGTTCCAAGAGAATGATCATTAGCTCCGGTTACAACATTTATCCAGCACAGATGGAGAACATCTTAGATGCCAACAAGATGGTTCATATGAGCTGTGTTATCGGTGTTCCGGATGATTATAAGATGCAGAAAGTAAAAGCTTTTGTTGTTCTGAAGGAAGGCTATCCAAAGAATGAAGACACATGGCTGAAGCTGATGGCTTATTGTAAGAAGCACATTGCAAAATATGCAATGCCTTATGATATTGAATTCCGTGATTCTCTTCCAACCACCTTAGTAGGTAAAGTTGCATACAGAATTCTTGAGGAAGAAGAACTGGCAAGAATCGCTCAGGCTTCCGAGGAAGAAAAGGAAGCTCCAGATGCAGCTGAGTACAAGAAAGAGAAAATCGCAGAGGCTGTAAAAGCTCTGGAAGCAGAGGAAGCAGAGGAAACTGTAGAAGAGTAATTTCGAACTGTCTGTTTGAATAAATATTAATATTTGGAGACGAGTTCCGAAAGTTTTCGTACATTTATAAGAACTTGCGAAAGAAGCCGCTGAATACTATAATGAGTAGGATTTAGCGGCTTGTTTTATGAGAAAGTACTGGGGAGAAAAACTTTACGGACAAGCGCAGGAGGATATTATGAGCAAAGAAAAAGAACGTCGTAAATTTGGTGACCGTTTTGACGGAAAATTAATTAAAAAGATTGATCCGATGCATGTCATCTGTCCAATCCTTTATCCAAATCGATGTGATAATGAAGCTTACATTGCAGAGCGTATCGACATGGCTCCAATCCGTGCTTATCTCGAAAAACTCAATAAAGAAGAAAAAGATTTTCCATATACCACATTCCATATTATCGTAACCGCTATTCTGAAGACCTTAACTCTTCGTCCAAAGTTGAACCGCTTTGTTGCCAATAAACTGATGTACCAGCGTAACAAAACTGTAGCTTCTTTCGTTGTTAAGAAGCTGTTCTCTGATGAAGGAGAAGAAGCTTTAGCTTTAGTAGAAGCAAAACCAGAAGATACCATGCAGACCATTCACCAGAAACTGTTCCAGCAGATTAGTGTCAGCAGAAGTGATGTGGTAGATAAATCTTCGGAAAGCATGGACATCGTCAGCAAGATGCCTCGTCGTCTGACCAGAGCCTTCTGCGAGTTCATCTGCTTCTTAGACCGAATTGGAAAATGCCCGAAAGGCTTTATTGAAACAGACCCTTACTACACATCTTGTGTTTTATCAAATTTAGGTTCTTTACACCTCCACAGCGGATATCATCATCTGACCAACTGGGGCACATGCTCCCTGTTTTGCATCGTTGGTGAAATCAAGAAGACTTCTTATGTAAAAGAAGACGGAACCGTTGGCGTAAAAGAAACCGTCGACCTGGGACTTACGGTAGATGAACGTCTTGCAGACGGTTACTACTGCGCAAAGTCCATCCGGCTGTTAGAAAAACTCCTTGCCAATCCGGAATTACTGGAACTCCCAATGGGCGAGGAAATCGAGTACTAATTATTATCTAGAACCATGAAACTTTCATTGCCGGTTATCGCGGAGAAGTTAGATTTCGCGGTATTATCCAAGCTCCCGGAAGGAGCATCGAAGGAATTAAGATTATCCAGGCCGGTATTTTATACCGACGAAAAAGTGCTGAAGGCCGATACATTGTACATATGTAAAGGCCTGAGCCTTCCTGCAAAAATATCTGCAGAGGACGGTTGCGCCCTTATCTGCATCGGTTTTCCAGAAAAAACAGCATCCGACAGAGCGATTAACGACATTCTTGTTTTAGATAAGGATGTTGATATTTTTAAACTGGGAAATGCGGTAAATAAGATTTTTGATTTCTACGACAATCTGGAAGAGGAACAAAAACTCTTATCGGGGGAACTGAATCCAACGGCGGTTTTAGCTGGCTTATTAAAGAAGTCCATCGAAACCGGTGCCTTAGACCGCAGAAGTTTGGACAGTGAACTGAAGCAAGTCTTAGGATGGAGCAACACGGGAGACTTTAAAGTTCTTCTGGCCAGAGCCAGTGGTCAAAAGAAGGCCTCTTTGGGAGCTTTTTGTAGAAGTCTGATTAACGAATATCCGGAAATCATCGCTTTTGTGTATCAGCAATCCATCGTCATCGTCACGAATCTTTACCGGAAGTTTAAGGAAGAGAATTACCAGAAACTACTGCAGTTCCTTCAGGAAAATAACTACCGGATTGGTGTCAGCAACGGATTCACATCAGTTTATGATACAAGAAAATTTTACCGCCAGGCCCGCATTGCTTTAGACTTTGGCGTTACGAAGGAGGCAGAGAAGGTGGATGCTGCACCGCAGCAACCAGAAGATTCTGCCGAGGAGCAGAAAGATTCCACTGAGGAGTTACCAGAGATTTCAGAGGCAGCTCCCATTCCGGAAATTTTTTATTTCAGCAACTTCGCGTTATCTTATATTTTGGATAAGGCCACAGAAGAGTTTGACCAACATGAACTGAGTTCACCGATTTATTTGCGGCTGGAGAAATATGATAAAGAATATAATACAGATTATCTGAAAACCTTGAAAGTTTATCTTTTTAATAATCAAAACGCGGTGCAGACTGCAAAAGATCTTTACATCCACCGCGCAACAATTATTTACCGAATAAAGCGTATCTGTGAAATCGGCCAGACGGAGCTTACGGACCCGCAAGAATTACTTCATTTATATTTGACATTCCAATTGCTGGAAAGATAGCTATGTCATCTCTTCCAGCTTTTTCTTTAATGGTTCGAAAGCGAAATCTACTTTTTCCGGGTCTAAATTCAGAACCGTTTTTTCCATTGGGCACATATCGGTACCAGTCCGGTTAATAATATAAGGAACCACTTTGCCTACAGAGTATTCAAAGCCAGCGTTGATGGCCTTCGCTGCTTCTAACACTGCGAAAGAATGCTCACTGGTCAGTTCTCCGTAGATTTTTGCTGCGCCGGAGCTGATTAAGAGCATGGCAGCAGCTTTTCCGATGACACGGTCGGCTACGATGGCGCCTTGGAAGAAGTGGTAGTCTTCTTTCATACGGTCCATAACCGGAGCGATGCCTTTTTTATCGGAAGTGTAGATGTTGGAAGTGACTGTAATATAAGAACCCGGGTTTTCCGTATCTGGAACCGGGAAAGTTTTCTCTTCTGGAAGAATGGCTGCGAAGGTTCTGCCTTCTTGCTGTAAAATTTGAATGGCATCTTCAAAATTCATTGTAGCACCTCTGCTTACTTGCTGCGGATTCGAAAAAGGAACCCCACAATTTTATTCATCTAAAAGAACAGCGGCCAGAGAATTATCTTCCGCATAGGTGTTCATGTTGTACAGGAAGAGAACGTCGGTAATCTCGCCTTCGCTGATCAGCTTGCTACAGTCATCACTGTAATACCGTGGGTCGATAATGGTAATAGACTGATAATATGGAAGCAGGAACTGAAGGAAGGTGTTGGCATAAGAATCTTTAAAAATCATCAGGTTCCGATCATTCAGGTTGGTAGTTTTGATATTAATCTGTGGATGGTTTCCACCTAAAAATACTTCATATTTATTCTTTTGCTCCAGAGCGGAACTATTGTAGATGGTTGCACTCTTCTTTTGTTGGTCTACATATTCGACCACATACTGGAAGTCTTCCGCTTTCGCCATATAAATGTCGATGGAATCTTTTACGGAGAAGTCGCCACTGTTGGAGGCCATGGTTCCCGTAAAGTCATCGGCTACGGTAATAATATCGTAATCGGTAATGAGCTCCGACGGGTCGATGCCCAGAGCCGGTGCCATTTCTTCAAAGGCATATTTTGCGCCTAAGCTAGTCCAATGGTGATCGCTCTTGTAATAAATATATTCTTCTTTATGGGCCTTCAGCGTATCTGTCAAATCCACAAAATCCAGGGAAATATTCGCAATTTTCTGAATATAAGCTAAGTCTTCCATCTGGTCACGAATCGGCGCATTCTCCGGCATCAACTGGTCGCAGATGCTGACCGCATTCGGAACCACGGTCATTACCATATTCAGTTCCGGATAAGTGTTGGCGAACAGACTGATGGCAGCTAAATTTTTGCTGTAAGAAGGTTCCAAAGGAGCAGCAGCGTCTTCAATCAAATAGCCATCCTTTCCTAAGTACACACCGTTGGACGTTTGGCGGCCTAACAGACGGTCTGCCTTTAACTTTAACTGAATCCAATCGTCACGAAGCGGGAACTGGTCTGCTACGAAGCTGTCGGACTGGGTCATGAATTTACCGCTCATTAAATTATCTACCGTCAGTTTCGGAGCTTGAGCCAGCATACGGTTTTCGGATTCGCTGAAGGACTTATTATGCATGATAAGAAGACATGCATCCGCGATAATGATCACGATTGCAAAAATCAGCAGAACATATTTGAATATTCTTTTTTGTGAAGCAATTCGTTCTTTCATAAACCGTCCTTAGAACCGGAAGTACAGGAATGGGTTGTAGGTTGCATTTACCAGGTAAGCGATGGATAAAATGAAAATCGCTGCGTATACAACCACGCCGATAATCTGGAAGCCGATTCCTTTTCTGGAAGCAATTTTTGTAAACAATTTTGTAACTACCGGAGTAGAGCAGATTCCGCAGATTACCAGCAGAATAATGTTGTTTCTCAGGTAGAATAACGTGGAGGCATCGATAAAAGAGTTGCCTGTCAAACCAAACATGGACAAGAAGTTTCCGCCCAGGCTGGATAAATCGGTGGAGGTGAAAATCAGCCAGCCGATAATAAATATGATAATTGTGTAAATATGCTGGATAAATTTCGGGAGTTTGGCTAAGCCTTTGCCCCAGATATATTTTTCCAACAGCAGTAAGATTCCGTAGTACAGACCCCATAAAATAAAGCACCATGCAGCACCATGCCAGAAGCCGGTCAGCAGCCATACGATCATGATGTTCCGGATGTGTTTTAACGGCCCCACACGGTTTCCGCCTAATGGAATATAAACATATTCCCGGAACCAGGTTCCTAAAGAAATATGCCATCTGCGCCAGAATTCTGTGGCACTTCTGGAAATGTACGGATAGTCGAAGTTCTGGACGAATTCGAAGCCTAACATCTTGCCCAGACCGATGGCCATGTCGGAATAACCGGAAAAGTCAAAGTAAATCTGGAAGGTGTAGGCGATAATACCAATCCATGTGGAAAGAACTGCACGGTCCGGAGAGGTGGCAAATATGGTATCGAAGAGCATGCCCACATTGTTGGCTAAGAGAACCTTCTTGGCCATACCAATAATAAACCAAGCAGCGCCTTCGGAAATCATATCTAAAGAAAGCTCCCGGTTGTTCAGCTGGGTTTCAATATCTGCGTAACGGACAATCGGTCCAGCAATCAACTGCGGGAACATAGAAATGTAAGCACCGAAGTTGATGATGTTTTTCTGTACCGGAACATTTCCTTTATAAACATCGATGACGTAAGATAAGGTCTGGAAGGTGTAGAAGGAAATACCTACCGGCAAAGCAATGCTTCTTATCTGAAGCGCCGTGTGGAATAAACCGTTGATATTTTCCACTGCAAAGCCGTAGTACTTAAAGAAGCAAAGGAGCCCTAAGTTGATAATAATGTTAAAAATGAAAGCAATGATTTTCAGAGCCTTTTTGTTTTCGTCTATGTAGTAGGCGATGCTGCGGGCGGAAAGGTAGTTGAAAACAATGCTGAACATCATCAGCAGAATATAAACCGGCTCGCCCCATGCATAAAAGATGAGGCTCATGATCAGCAATATTAAATTTTTGAATTTCTTCGGTACGACGTAATAGAGAATTAACGTAACCGGAAGAAATACGCAGATGAAAAATAAACTGCTGAATATCATCCTTAGTTCCCCGCAACGGCTGCTTTAAAAGCAGCGTCTGTCTCATCCGCATTGGCACTGACTACGAATAAAATGTAGCTGCCTTGCTGGTCGAGAATATAATTCTGGCAAAGAGCATACTGTTCCGGGGCATAGCCTTCAAAAGTATTCTCTTTGGTCTGTTGTCTGGTTTCGATTATTTCCATCAGGCTTTCTGCCTGTTCCGTAGATTTCGTTTTTACAAGAAGTACTTCGTCTGCGTCCATGTTGGAGTTTGGTGCATACAGCAGCACTCCGTCATATTCTTCTGCATTCTGGTTGTAATATTTCTTGAAGAATCGGGACGTGCTTTCGGACATTCCTTCCGATTTTATGGTAGCTTCCACTTTTGCTTTTACTGTAGAAAACGGTACATTGCTCTCCGGTTTCTGAAGAAAGATAAAGTAAACAATGGCGCCAACTAAAGCTGCCACCAGAAGGATTCTTATGATTACGAATAATAAGTTTTTAGCCTTCATCAATTTGATCGTTTACTATCTGTGTGATGATTTCCGAGCCCCAAAGAGGATAGAATTCATCGTGGAAATGCACACCGTCGTCATTATACATTTCTGGGTGGGAGTCACACAAGTCCTGAATATCAATATAATGGATTCCGTGCTCTTCACAATACTTCTTGATTACCACATTCCATGCCGGAATTTCTGCCCATACTGGAGAACGTTCATATTCCGATGGGAGACATGGCGGAATGGAATTAATATATACATCAACTCCAGGAATCAGTTCCCGGGTGGTGTCTACAAAGCCTTGGAGGTCGGTGATATACTGAGCGACTCCGTAATGACCGTACAAGCCCAGGTCGTTAATGCCATAGGTGTAAATAATGATTTTGGGATTCAGGGCCTTTAACAGTTCATAATTTTCCGGAATATTGTAAATGGTTTTGCTGACCTGAGAAATGTTATGGTTGTAATCCACGTACTCATAAGCAGAAAAACCAACGCCTCGGGAGTCTCCGGAAATTACAATATTCATATCATTAAAAGCAGCCCAGATCTGGTCCGGATGATCCCGGAACTTATTCAAAAGGGCTTGTTTCCGTTTTACGAATATAGCATCTTCAATAGGCTCTATTGGAGCGGCTTCCATGGTCTGGATGAAATTGGCACCAGACAGGTCGATGCTGGAAATCTCTGCCGATTTCGGCAGGAGAATAAAAAATACGGCAACAACACAAAGTACCAAAGCGATAGCGGCACCGATAATCCATATACGTTTGTCCTTGGATGACTTTGTCATACAATACCTCCCGTACGGATAATCTCGTTCAGAATAGCTTCGCCCCATAAAGGATAGAAATCTGCTGTAAAGTGGATTCCATCTTCCCGGTACATTTCCTGATGTTCGTAAGCAATTTCTTCCGTATCAATAAAGCCGTAGCCTTTTTCCTCGCAGAAGGCTTTAATGGCTTTGTTCCGCTCTGGAATAATCGTAAAGCCGTCCATACTTGCCAGACCTTCTTCGCTAGCTGGCAGAATGGAAGAATAGTAAATTCTGGCATTCGGTGCGCATTCCTGCAGCAGGCCTAAGTAGTAATCTAAGGCCTCCACATAGGATTCGTCGGTGTTGAAATAAACCGGTGTTCCTAATTGCTGACCGATTTCATTTACGCCAAAAGCCACCACAATAAATCTTGGGTTGATGGCTGTTACGGTGTCAAATACCGCCGGAAGCTCCATAATGCTCCAGGAAGTTCCTGCCAGAATACGGGATTCGTCCATACAGTTATAGGCAGAAAATCCTACCACCCGGGAGTCTCCGATAATGACCGTATTGGTATCGGCCAAGGTCTGAAAAACCCGGTCCGGGTCTTCCATTAATTTTCGGATGATTTCCTGACGCTGCAACTGGAAAATTTCTTCTTCAATTGGCGCAATTGGGTTAGCTTCCATCAACTGAATGGCTTCTACGCCATCCTTACTGACAGAAGATAAAGAGATATGATTCTTGTTATTTTGGATAATCAAAATGATGGCCACGCAAGCGATAAACGCTGTGGCAATAAGACACAAAACAATCTTCGGATTAATGCGATTTTTCCTCTTCATCCGATGTATAAAAATGAAAACCGGCAACGCCGGTAAATCCCCTAACTCACTGAATCCTAATTTTATAATGAATAAGGTAAAAATTCAATATTTTAGGTACAACACAGAGAAAAAGTATGTTAAAATACTCAAGTTAATAAAACGAATTTGCAAATGGCAGAAGACCATAGCAAAAATAAAAGATGCCGGCCCATCTGTCGGCATAGAAAGAAGGATATTATGGCAAAAACACCGTACTACATTACAACCGCAATTGCTTACACTTCAGGCAAACCACACATCGGAAATACTTATGAAGTAGTATTAGCTGATGCTATCGCTCGTTTCCGTTCTATGGAAGGCTATGACGTACGTTTCCAGACAGGAACCGATGAGCATGGTCAGAAAATCGAAGACAAAGCAAATGCAGCAGGAATCACTCCAAAGGCTTATGTTGACGCTATGGCAGCAGAAGTTAAACGTATCTGGGACCTGATGGACACTTCCTACGACCGTTTTATTCGTACCACGGACCCGGATCACGAACTCCAGGTTCAGAAAATGTTTAAAAAGCTCTATGAACAGGGCGATATTTATAAAGGTCATTATGACGGACTTTACTGCAAACCTTGCGAGTCCTTCTATACCGAGAGCCAGTTAGTTGATGGCAAATGCCCAGACTGTGGCCGTGAAGTACAGCCTGCAAAAGAAGAAGCTTATTTCTTTAAAATGAGCAAATATGCAGACCGTCTGATTGAGCATATTGAAACTCATCCAGAATTCATTCAGCCGGAATCCCGTAAGAACGAGATGATGAACAACTTCCTGAAACCAGGTCTTCAGGATCTTTGCGTTTCCCGTACCTCTTTCAAATGGGGCATTCCAGTAGACTTCGACCCAGACCATGTCGTTTATGTATGGATTGATGCTCTTTCCAACTACATCACAGGCTTAGGATTCGATTTAGACGGAAACCATGGCGATTTATATAAGAAATATTGGCCAGCAGACCTTCACCTGATTGGTAAAGATATTTTAAGATTCCATACCATTTATTGGCCAATTATGCTGATGGCGCTGGACGTTCCGCTTCCAAAACAGGTTTTCGGACATCCATGGCTGCTGTTAGGCGAAGGCAAAATGAGTAAGTCCAAAGGTAACGTTATGTACGCAGACGATCTGGTAAATATGTTCGGCGTAGATGCAATCCGTTACTTTGTACTTCATGAGATGCCTTTCGAAAATGATGGAACCATTACCTGGGAACTCTTAGTAGAAAGAATTAATTCTGATTTAGCAAACACGTTAGGAAACCTGGTAAACCGTACCGTTTCTATGTCCAATAAATACTTCGGCGGCGTTGTTGAGAACAAAGGCGTGGAAGGCGATGTTGATGCAGACTTCAAGGCTGTAATTACCGGAACCCGTGACAAAGCCGTTAAGAAGATGACCGATCTCCACGTAGCAGATGCGATGACGGAAATCTGGGATCTCTTCAAGAGATGCAACAAATACATCGACGAGACAGAACCTTGGGTATTAGCAAAGGACGAAGCTAAGAGCGACCGTTTGGCAACCGTTCTTTACAACCTGATTGAAGCTATCAACATTGGCGCAAGCCTTGCAGAGCCTTTCATTCCTGGCACCTGTGCTAAGATTCTGGCTCAGATTGGCGCGGAGAAGAGAGAATTTGAAGATATGGATAAATTCGGTCTCTACCCATCAGGCAACAAAGTAACCGATGCTCCGGAAATCCTCTTCGCTCGTCTGAAAATGAACGAGGTACTGGAAAAAGTAGAAGCTTTACAGAAATAATGAGTTTGATTTTTGATACACACGCACATTACGATGACAGCGCTTTTAATGAAGACCGGGAAGAAATTCTTTCCGGTCTTAAAAGTAATGGCGTCGGTTTTGTGGTAGATGCAGCCGCTCGCTGCAGTTCCATTCCGAACATTATCCGCCTAACGGAACAGTATGATTTTCTTTATGGCGCAGCTGGCCTTCATCCGACAGAACTTTATAAAATGGAATGCGGCGAAGACGATTCCATTCGTGGCAATAAAGACTTCTATGCCGGCGATAAAGAATTTGAAATCGTAAAAGAAGCCTTGAAGAATCCAAAAATCATTGCCGTAGGCGAAATTGGTCTGGATTATCATTACGATGATACCGACAAGCCGTTCCAGAAGGAATGGTTTGCCCGTCAGATTAATCTGGCAAAGGAAGTAAATTATCCGATTCTGGTACATAGCCGGGACAGCGCAGCGGATACGTTGGATGTAATCCAAGCCGAATCTGCAAAAGATTGTGGAGGCGTTATCCATTGCTTCTCTTATGAACTGGAAATGGCGAAAATCTATCTGGATTTAGGATTCTATATTGGCGTAGGAGGCGTTTTAACTTACAAAAATGGCCGCAAATTGAGACGAATTGTAGAATACATGCCAATGGACCGGATTCTTTTGGAAACCGATTGTCCATACCTGGCTCCGGAGCCGGTAAGAGGCAGCAGAAACAATTCTGCCAATATCAAATATGTGGCAGAAAAAATCGCAGAAATTAAGGGCCTCAGCTTTGACGAGGTTGTAGCTATCACCGAAGAAAACGCGAAACGGATGTACCATCTGTAAAAGAGCAGGAAAATAAATGGAAAATTTAGGAAACCCGAATAAAACTTTAGAACTGATCAAAAGCCATGATTTTTCGATCCAGAAGAAATATGGACAGAACTTCCTGATTGATGCCAACGTTCTTTCTTCTATTGTCAGCGCAGCTGGAATTACCGAGGACGATATTGTTCTGGAAATCGGTCCTGGTTTAGGAGCACTTACGGAATATTTGCTTCAGGCAGCGAAGCATGTAATCGCCGTAGAGGTAGATAAAATGCTGATTCCGATTCTTAAGGAAAACTTTAAGGACTACGAGAATTTCACGCTGATTAACGATGATATTCTGAAGGTGGATATTGGAGAACTGATTGCTTCTGTTAGTGGTGGTAGTGGAGCGAAAGTAAAGGTGGTTGCCAACCTTCCGTACTACATTACTACGCCAATTGTTATGGAACTTTTGGAAAAGCAGCATGAAATCGACAGCATTACGGTTATGATTCAGAAGGAAGTGGCGGTAAGGATGCAGGAAGGTCCGGGAAGTAAGGCCTATGGTGCTTTAAGCCTGGCGGTTCAGTTTTATTCCCGTCCGGAAGTAGTTATGATCGTTTCCAAAAACTGCTTCATTCCGAAACCGGATGTAGATTCTGCAGTAATTAAGCTGGATATTTTCAAAGAAGAAGAGCGTCCTGTAAAGGCAAAGGATGAAGGAAAGATGTTTGACATTATCCGTGCGGCCTTCAACCAGAGAAGAAAAACGTTAGTAAACGCCTTGGGAAATGCGCAAAATTTAAACTGGTCTAAAGAACAGGTGGCAGAAGCTCTTGTAAAAATGGGAAAAAGCGAAACTATTCGTGGCGAAGCGCTTTCTTTGAGCGATTTCGCTGAACTATCAGATATATTAGCGTAATGATAAATATTACGAGGCTGACCCATTGGGAAGTAGAGAACGGACCCCAGATTCCCCTTTGAACGTCGCCACGTAAGAATTCATCAAAGAACCGAATAATAGGATAAACGAGAAGATACGTTGCTGTAACAGAGAACGCATCTTCTTTTTTTAAGTAAATAAGTAAAAGAACGATGAAAAGAATCAGCTCTAACAGAGCCTCTAACAGCTGGACCGGAAAACGAGGAAAGTCTACTAAGTCTTCGTTTACGCCAGGAGTAACGAAAGATTCGTTGTAGAGAATGGCCAATGGTCCATGATATTCGATTCCGTAACAGCAGCCGGAAAGGGCGCAGCCGATACGGCCGAAGCAATGGAACAGAGGGCAGGTTACAACCATAATGTTGAAATAATGACGGACAGGAAGTTTTACACGTCTGCAGTAGATATACATAAACAAGAGACCAAACAAAAGTCCGCCGTAGAACACCATACCGGAAGAGGCCATGCCTAAGGAAATTACAAAATCATAGAAACTTTTTAGCGTAGGAACAACGTCTCGGATGTAATCTGGAAGACCCACCAGGAAAAAGAAGAAATGGCCGCCAACAAATAAACCCGCTGCAGCGCAAATGTAAAGCGCAATGAAGCGTGATTTGGTAACGTTGCGGTTCCGGATCAGAATGCATACAACGATGATGGATGCAGCCAGACCCAGAAGGCCACATAACAGATAAAAAGTTACTTCATTTTGTAAAAATTCAAACATAAAAAAAGAAAAACGGGGAGCTTAAAAGCTCCCCAGAACTTTAGCTAATTTCTATTTGAAATAAACAACTCCTTCTCTAAAAGCTGTTACCCAGATAATTGTGCCAATAATTGTAAAAATTGCACTTAAAATCAAGCCGATCAAAGCAAGAACCCAGCCGGATTTGCCCATCTTGTTTCCAGGGTTTTCTTTTTTTGCCTTACCACCGATGATAAGACCGATGATGGAAATAATAATACCGATTAATCCGAAAGGTCCCAGGAAACCGGTCCAAGAAGAGCCAAGTCCAGCAATACCTAAGATAAGGGACCAAATACTCTTTTTGATGGATGGAGCAGCTGTAGTAGTTTGCTCCATAGCTTTCATCTGCTGAACATATTCCTGAGCCTGAGGGGTAGCAGCCTTAACTTCTGGCTGTGGAGTAGCTTCTTGAACAGGAGCAGTTTCCACTACAGGGACAGCTTCTTCTACAACAGGAGTTCCGCAATTTCCGCAGAATTTTGCGCCTTCTACTAATTCGGCGCCACAATTAGAACATTTCATAATTTATATCCTCCAAATTTAGTAAAACATTCATAAATATAATGCAAAATATGTTGTCTTATGATACCACAATCATGTTATAATTTGCAATAACGGAGGGTGCCATGAAAACAGTTCTATTATCCACAGGCGATGAAAATCTGGTTGCTGCAGGCCGCGTCTTAAGGGACGGGGGCATTGTAGCCTTTCCTACGGATACGGTTTATGGCTTGGGTGCCATCTATCGTGATGAAAAAGCCGTTGCCAAAATTTTTGATGCAAAAGGCCGTGATGAAGGAAAACCCTTAAGCATCCTTGTCAGCAATATTGACCAGGTAAATCTGCTGGCAGATTTCGGATCTGGGGAAATGGCCGAAAAGGCTGGTCGGCTCATGAAGAAATATTGGCCAGGAGCGCTGACTCTGATTTTTAAAAAGAAACCGGGAATTCCGGACAATGTAACTGCAGGGGGAGAAACCATCGGAATCCGTATGCCGGATTTGGATGTGACGTTGAAAATTATTGAGGCAGCAGGGCTTCCTTTGGCAGCTCCGAGTGCCAATACGTCCGGCAAACGTAGCTCCGTAACCGCAGAGGATGTTTCCGAAGACTTAGATGGAAAGATTGATATGATTATTGATGGTGGCGCTTGCAAGGTAGGACTTGCTTCCACTGTTGTAGATATGACGGGCGACCGTCCAAAGATCTTAAGAGAAGGGGTTATTACGCAGGAGATGATTGATGAAGCGTAAGGTGCTTTTGAAGCTTTGGGGGAAAGCAGAGGGCACAGACGCTAGAAGGTACCATCAATGGGGGATTTGTACATATGTCAAGATTTAACCGAATTATATTTTTAGATGAAGACAATACCAGGCTCAGTCCTTTGGCTTCCGTTTTGTTTAAAAAGAAAATCAGAGCGGCGTCCATCGATGGGCTGAATATTGCGTCCAGAGGAAATATCGTTCTTTTTCCGGAACCAGTAAACCAGAAAGTAGTGGAAATCGCGAAAGAAAATGATGCGGATCTGTCTTCTTATGCGGCCCTGGCCTTAACGGAAGAGGACTTTTCAGAGAAAACCTTAATTCTGGCTATGGATAATGGAAGCAAAACCGTGGCTTATGACCGGTTTTCTTCTGCCATGAACGTACATACGTTAAAGGAGTACTTAGGTAGCAGCGGCGATTTAAAGCTTCCTTTAGGTGGAACCTTAGAAGAATATGAAACCGTTGTGGAAATTTTAAAAGGATTGTTAGACAATCTGGTTCTGAAATTCGCGGAAGAATAATAAAGAGCTTAAAACTGCGCAAGCAGATATTAAACATAAACTGGGAGGATGAAAATGATAGCAATTGGCAGTGATCATGCCGGATTCGAAATGAAAGAGGCATTAAAAAAACATTTGGAAGAAAAAGGATATGAAGTAAAAGACTTTGGTACAGATTCTGACCAGTCTTGCGATTATCCGGAATTTGCAAAAGCTGTTTCCCACTGTGTAGCAGACGGCGTAGCAGAAAAAGGCGTTCTGATCTGTGGAACCGGTATTGGAATGAGCATGGCAGCAAACAAAGTAAAAGGAATCCGTGCAGCAGTTGTTGGAGATGCATTCTCCGCACAGGCTACTCGTGAGCACAACGATGCAAACATTATCTGCATGGGCGCACGTGTTATTGATTTAGAAAAAGCTACCGAATTCCTGGATATTTTCATGAGCACCGATTTCTCATTCGGCGAGAATCATATCCGTCGTATCGGCAAACTGGAAGACTAATTGGAAGTTTTGATAGAAAGCGTTTTAGCATAGGAGCATCCCTTGTCTAAAACGTGAAATAGAAGGGAAGGAGTATATCGTGAGCAATAAAAGAGAAAATTATATTTCCTGGGATGAATATTTTATGGGCGTAGCTTTCTTAGCTGCCCAGCGTTCGAAAGACCCGTCCACACAGGTTGGCGCATGCATTGTCAGCCAGGACAACAAGATTCTGTCTATCGGATACAACGGATTGCCGAGAGGCTGCTCGGATGATGATTTCCCATGGGAAAAAACTGACGAGACTCCAGACCACAGCAAGTATTTTTATACCACTCACAGCGAGCTGAATGCGATTTTGAATTATCGCGGAGGCTCTCTGGAAGGCTCGAAACTGTATGTAACGCTGTTCCCATGTAACGAATGTGCGAAAGCTGTAATCCAGGCGGGCATTAAAGAAATCATTTATGGTGATGACAAGTATGCAGATACGCCAGGCGTTATCGCTTCCAAGCGAATGCTGGATTCTGCTGGTGTCTACTATCATCCATACGACTATAGTGGAAAGAAAATCGAGCTGAATCTGTAAAAAAATGGCGGGACAAAAGTCCCGCCTTTTTTGATTTTATAATTATCTATTTATTAGAAAATTCTTTTAAGCTGCCGTCTTTCATTACATATACTACCGTAATGTCTTGCGAGCAGTTCTTTACATAGTTTTCCGTATAATCTGGGCCAGCAACGAACAATGTTGTGGATAAGATGTCCGCCATGCCGGAGTCTCTGTAGATAACGGTAACGGAAGCAACATCGGACTCTACCGGACGTCCGGTTTTCGGGTCCAGAATGTGATGATACCATTTGCCACCATCTTCAAAATAGCGCTGGTATATTCCGGAAGTAACAGCGGCCTCATTCGCAATCCCTACCGTAGATACATATTCGGAACTGCCTTTTTCCGGCTTGGAAATGCCAATCTGAAATTCGGAGCCGTCTGGTTTCTTGCCAATGGTAACGACGTTTCCGCCTAAATTCAGAAGAGCAGATTCTACACCAGCCTCCATCAGACGGTCTTTTAATTTCTGTCCCATATAGCCCTTGGCCATACCGCCTAAATCAATGGATAAAGAAGCATCTTCACTGGACACATAGCCTCCTGGGTTGGATTCTTCTGCATCGGTTACAAAGATTCCTTCCAGATGGATTTTCTCATATCCCGTATGGCTTAAGGTCTCTGCTAAAACAGCCTCCTCTGGTACATGAGGGGTCTCTCCTGTGAAATCCCAAAGGTCTGAAACATTTCCTAGCGTAAAATCGAAAGCTCCATCGGATTCTTCTGCCGCTTCATAAGCCATGGTCAGGGCCTGGAAAAGTTCTTTGCCTGCAACAAAGAATTCGTCCTTATGCAGAGCTTCGTTTAACGCGTAAAGCTCGCTATTTTCATTGGTCCGGGAGAAAACTAGCTCCAGTTCGGACAAGTAAGAAAGGGCATCATTCACCGCCTTTTCGTCCTTCTCATCATAATAGGTAATGGTGACCACCGTATCACAGGCGAAAGTGGTGACGGTTTTCTGGAAAGACTTGCCACAACTATTACAAAAGAGCAGGCAAAACAGAACCAGCAAGGCTAGTAGAAATGCCGAAAATTCTTTGATTTTATAACGATTTTTTTCAGTTTTCACGATGGGTAATCCTTGTAAACTGATATTGATAATGCTACAATAAACGACAAATATCGTATGCTGACCGACTATAGCCTTTTTTATTAGTTGGTCCGTAAATCAAAAGCGATTGTATCATAAAGAAAGGAAAAGGAAAAGTGAAAGCAAAATACTTAAAGAGCATTCACGTACCGCACTATAAGCGCACAGCTGGTGATATTCCTAATCGAATGGATCTGCCTAAGACTGTTACAATTCCTATGTCCATGCATATAGGTGCACCTTGTACGCCAGTAGTAAAAGTTGGAGATCATGTTGCTATCGGACAAATCATCGGGGATTCGACAGCATTCGTTTCCGCTCCAATTCATGCGTCCATTTCTGGTAAAGTTAAGGCTGTTGACACCATGCTTCTTTCAAGCGGTGCCCTTACTACAGCTGTTACCATCGAAAGCGATGGATTGGGTGAAGTATACAGCGAGGTAAAACCTCCTGTAATAACTGATTTTGATTCCTTCATTGAAGCGGTTCGTGCCAGCGGCTGTGTAGGTTTAGGTGGCGCAGGCTTCCCAACTGCAGCTAAGCTGAAAGTTGACCCAGAGAAGGTTGACTATATCCTTGTAAATGGTGCTGAATGTGAACCTTATATCACAGCAGACACCCATACTATGGTAGACAGAACTGACCGTCTTGGAAAAGGTCTGGATACATTACATTGGTTCTATCCAAATGCAAAGATTATTATTGGTATCGAAGACAACAAAAAGTTTGCCATCGAATCCATGCAAGAGCTTACAGCAGATATGCCGAACGTTAGTGTTCAGTCTCTTCCAGCTTCTTACCCACAGGGCGGTGAGAAAGTTCTTATTTATAATTTAACCCACCGTGTTGTTCCAGCAGGCAAGCTTCCAATCGATGTTGGCTGTATCGTTATTAATGCAACTACCTTATCTTTCATTGGAAAATACTTGATGACTGGTCTTCCTCTGGTAACCAAATGCGTAACCATTGATGGTGGCGCTATTCGCTTACCTCAGAACCTGATCGTTCCAATCGGAACCAGCATGATGGATGTAGCAGAAGCTTGTAACGGCCTGAAGGGTGATCCTTTCAAGGTTCTTTACGGCGGACCTATGATGGGTATTTCTGTTCCTGATCTGGAGCAGCCAATCTTAAAGAGTACAAACGCAGTTCTGTTCCTGACAGAAAAAGAAGCAAAGATTACAAAACCTTCTGCTTGTATCCACTGCGGACGTTGCGTTGATGCTTGCCCATTAAATCTGGAGCCTACCGCTTTAGAGCATGCCTGCATCGCAAAAGATGTTGATGAATTAAATAAACTCAACATCATGCTTTGTATGGAATGTGGTTCTTGTGCATTTGTTTGCCCTGCTAAGAGAAACCTGGTTGAAAGCCATAAACTGGCAAAATCATTGGTAAAGGAGGCACAGGCTAGATGAATCGTTTAACAGTTTCTGTATCGCCTCATATCCGCTCCGGAAATACCACCCAGAAGATTATGCTGGACGTCATCATTGCCCTTATGCCGGCTTTGATCGTTTCCATCATCTTATACGGATTCCGTTCTCTTCTGCTGACCGTTATTTCCGTAATCACCTGCGTTTTAGGCGAATTGATTTTTGAAAAACTTCTTCATCGTGAAGTTACCATCATGGATTTATCTGCAGTAGTTACCGGTATTCTGGTAGCATTCAACGTTCCTGTGGATATGCCAATCTGGATGTTAGTTGTTGGTGCTATCGCAGCCATCATCCTTGGTAAGATGATCTTCGGTGGATTAGGATGCAACTTCATGAACCCAGCATTAGTTGGCCGTATCGTAATGATGTTCTCATTCACTACAGCAATGACTACCTACAGCGTACCTGCAGGTACCGTAGATGCTTTAACATCTGCTACTCCTCTTGCTGTAATGGGCAACTTAGACTGGAGCAACTTTAAAGATTTAGTATTAGGTATCCACGGTGGTGTTATCGGCGAGACTTGCTGCGTAGCATTATTAGCTGGTGGTATTTACCTGATTATTCGTAAAGTTATCAAACCTATTATCCCTCTTTGCTACATCGGAGCTTTAATGCTGTTCACATGGATCTTTGGTGGTCCACAGCCAATCCTCTCCGTATTCGCTGGCGGCGTTTTCTTAGGCGCATTCTTCATGGCTACTGACTATGTAACCAGCCCAATTACAAACTGGGGCAAAGTAATTTTCGGATGCTTCATCGGTTTCATTACCGCTGTTATCCGTGTATTTGGTAACTATACAGAGGGCGTAACCTTCGCTATCATCCTTGCAAACATTCTGGTTCCTTATATTAATGACCTGACCAGAAGAAAACCTGTTGGTGCAATCGTAGAGAAAAAAGGAAAGAAGGTGAAAGCAAATGACTGAAGAAAAGAAGAAAAACAGCCTGTTTCAGGACATGATTAAGCCTGTTCTGGTTCTTTTAATTATTGCAGCTGTTGTTGCAGCGTTACTTGCTTTCGTCCACAACATTACAGAACCTATCATTGCAGAAAACAGCCGTATTGCTGCAGAAAAAGCTCGTATGGAAGTTCTTCCGGATGCAGATGCTTTCACAGAGATTCCTTATGAGGCAGAGCAGTTCAACATTACCAGCGCTTATAAAGCTAACAATGGCTGCGGTTATGTTTTCACATCTGCAAATAAAGGCTACGGCGGAGACGTTGTTGTAACTGTAGGTCTTGATGCAAACGGAACTATCGTTGGAATTAAGGCAGACGTTTCTACCGAAACTTCCGGTGTTGGCTCGAAAGCCGGCGACGAAAAATACCTTTCAAACTACATGGGTATTTCCGGATCTGATGACAATATTGATACTATTTCCGGCGCTACATACTCTAGCTCAGCTGTTAAAACAGGTGTAGCTTCAGTACTTGAAGCCTTTGAAGCATTAAAGTAAAGGGGGCTAAGAGATGAAAAAGAGTAAATGGCAAATTTTTACAAATGGTATTTTTAAAGAGAATCCGGTTCTGATTCTCTTATTAGGATGCTGCTCCGTTCTGGCTATTTCCGTAACCGTTCAGGGTGCTCTTGGTATGGGTGCTGCTTTAACCTTCGTACTGGTAGGATCAAACGTAGTTATCTCCCTTTTAAGAAAAATTATTCCGGACAAAGTCCGTATCCCATGTTTCATCGTTGTTATTGCAACCTTCGTAACATTGGTTGAAATGATCACAGAAGCTTTCCTGCCGGATCTTTACAGCTCCTTAGGTATCTTCCTTGCACTGATCGTTGTTAACTGTATCGTATTAGGCCGTGCCGAAATGTTCGCATCCAAGAATGGCGTAGTTGACAGTCTCCTGGATGGTCTGGGCATGGGCATTGGTTACACTGTAGTAATTTGCGCAATCGCTGTTGTTCGTGAGCTTTTCGCTTCCGGTACAATTTACGGTCTGCGTATTATCCCAGAAGGATATCAGATTGGTATCATCGGCCAGACTCCTGGCGGATTCTTACTGTTCGGTATTGCTATGGCAGTTCTGATCTTTGCTTTAGGCAAAAAAGGCAAGAAATTTGATCCTAGAATCGGTTGCGACGGCGCATGCGGCAACTGCAACTTAGGCTGCGAAAACCGTATCCAGGACATCAAAAAAGAAGAGGAAACGGAGGTGGAGAAATAAATGACAGGCGCTACGAAACTTTTATTAATTGCATTCTCCATGATCTTCACCGAGAACTATGTATTGGTACAGTTCATTGCTATCTGTCCATTCCTTGGTGTATCAAAGAAACTTGATTCCAGCGTTGGTATGTCAGGCGCCGTTATTTTCGTTATGACTCTGGCATCCGCAGTAACCTGGTTAATCTACAACTTCATAATGGTTCCGTTACACATCGAATATCTTTCAACCATCATCTTTATCCTTGTCATTGCGGCATTGGTACAGTTCGTTGAAATTGTTCTGAAAAAGTTCCTGAAATCGTTATACAATTCCTTAGGCATTTACCTGCCTCTGATTACTACAAACTGTGCAGTATTAGCAGTAACTCTGCTGAACATTACCAACACTTACAACTTCTTAGAGTCTGTAATCGACGGCTTAACAGCAGGTGTAGGTTTCGGTCTTGCTATGATTCTGTTCTGTGGTGTTCGTAAAGCATTAGAGAGAGCAAAACCTCCAAAATGCTTCTCAGGTCTGCCTATTACTCTGGTAGCAGCAGCTTTAACCAGTATGACATTTATGGGCTTCACCGGCATTGCCGATGCATTATTCAAATAAGGAGGAAAAGCGATGAATCCAATTGTAACAGCGGTTCTTATCTTAGCAGCCATTGGCGCAGTAGCAGCTATCCTTCTGGTATTAGCATCAAAATTCCTTGCAGTTCCGGTGGATGAGAGCTTTACTAAAGTCAGAGAATGTCTCCCTGGCGCTAACTGCGGTGGATGCGGTTACCCAGGATGCGATGGATATGCTCAGGCTATCGTTGATGGAAAAGAAACTGAAATTAATAAATGTGCTGCCGGCGGAAAAACTTCCCTGGAAGCATTAGCTAAGGTTACCGGTCGTGAAGCTGTAGCAGCAGAACCTAAGATTGCAGTTGTTTGCTGTCTTGGAAATAACGACTCAACCTTAAAGAAAGAACACTATGTAGGACAGACTTCCTGTAAAGCAGCTAAGCTGTTATTCTCAGGCGACGGAGCTTGCTCTTTCGGCTGCCTGGGCTATGGCGACTGTGCAGTAGCTTGTCCGGAACAGGCAATTAACATTATTAACGGTCTGGCACATGTTAATGACATTCGTTGCCAGGGTTGCGGCGCTTGCGCTAGAGCTTGCCCACAGCACGTTATCCGTATTTTACCTGCTTCCAAGAAGATCGTTGTAAAATGTAAGAACAACGAAAAGGGCGTTCATGTAACTAAGATTTGTAAAGCTGGATGTGTTGGCTGCGGTTTATGCACCAGAAAATGTCCAGAAGAAGCTATCACC
Organism: Lachnospiraceae bacterium; assembly: GCA_024403615.1. GTDB lineage: Bacteria > Bacillota > Clostridia > Lachnospirales > Lachnospiraceae > RGIG5612. Next base: position 36,978 of record JAKSRM010000008.1, on the reverse strand, counting down.
TTAGTTAACAACCTGGCAACAATTAATCCAGAAAAATGTACCGACTGTGGCACATGTAAAGAAGTTTGCCCAAGAAAGTGCATTCTGTAAGGGTCGTATTGTGAAGAAGTATATCTTACGTTACAAAAAAGATATTCTTATTATAGGTTTAATTTTAGTATTCGCGCTTCTTTCTTTTGTGGTCTTAAAGGCCACAAGGGAAAGAGGCGCTTTTGCCGAAGTCTCCATTGATGGAAAAACGGTAGCGTCTTATAGCTTAAGCGAAGACCGGGAAGAAACTTTTCAAACTTCCGATGGAGCTTACAATATCGTTTGTATTGAAAAAGGCAAAGTATATGTAAAAGAAGCAGACTGCAGAGACGGTCTGTGCATGCAGCAGGGAAAGAAATCCGATATCGGAGAAACCATCGTTTGCCTGCCCCATAAATTAGTTGTAACGGTAACAGGAGGTCCGCAATGAGTACAAAAAAACTGACTCTTTTAGCAGCCTGTATCGTCGTGGCGTTAGGCCTTTCTTATGTGGAAAGCCTGATCCCTTTCTTTGGGGGAGTTCCGGGAATGAAAGTGGGACTTCCGAATCTTGTTATTTTCTTTTTACTTTATAAAATGTCATGGAAAGAGGCGGCTGTCGTTTCCGCCTTACGAATGGTTTTAACCTTCCTTCTTTTTGGCAATTTAATCAGTTTACTTTATTCGGTTGCTGGCGGTTTCATCAGCATTCTTTTGATGACCATCTTAAGCAGAAAAACCAAATTATCCAAAGCAACGGTCAGCATCATAGGCGCTGTTAGCCATAATGTGGGCCAGATTCTGATTGCCATGTTACTGCTGGATGCATGGCAAATCGTATATTATCTTCCGGTGTTGGTCGTGTTCGCCGTTTTTTCTGGACTGGCTATCGGCGTTATTTCCGGCATTCTGATTAAACGCATAAAAATCTGATTACAAAAAATTTTCACAATTTTCGAATATGATATTTGTGTATTGTACAGAAAAAAATACAATTTCTTGTATTTCTTTTTGTGTGCTGTTATAATTACAGTTGCGGGGAATTGGTTTTGTTGTAATTTGAAACCAATCGAAAATAGTTACGGAGGCTGATATGGCTCAAGAAACATTACAAAAAATAAAAGACGCAGAAACAAAATCCAAAGAGATTATTAAAAATGCAGAAGCGGAAAAAGAGGACATTATCCGTAAAGCCAACTATGATGCAGCTCAGCTGATGGAAGCAGCGGTATCCGAGGCAAGTAAAATTGCGAAAGCAGCAGTAGAAGAAGTAGAGAAAACCAAAGACAGTGTTTTCGCTGTTGCAGATCAAAGAGCGGATAGTGTCATTGAACAATATAAGCAAAAAGCAGAAAGCAAAAAGAACGAAGCGATTCAGATGGTAATTTCTGAACTTGCTTAATTGTAACTGGAGGTATAAAGAATGGCTATACTTGCCATGAAACGCGTCAGCATATACGGACTGAAAGCCGACAGCAAACCGATTCTGGAAAAGATCCAGAGAGCTGGTGTTGTGGAGATTCAGGACTTCGTAGAAGAAGATGAGGTATTTAAAAAAGTAAAAATGCCGATTTCTGCTTCGGAGTTTGAGCGGAACATCCGTGATGCAGAAGCTGCGCTGGAAATCTTAAATACATATAAAGAAGAAAAAAGCGGCCTTCTTTCTTCCTTTAAGGGCAGAGATGTCATTGAAGAGGAAGATTATGATACGTTCTATAAAAAACTGGCAGAAGCGAAGAAATTCGTAAACCGTATTTTGGAACTGTCCAGAGACATTAACGAGAAAAATGGCGAAATCTTAAGAGCTTCCCAACAGCTGGATATGCTGGTTCCTTGGGAGTCCTTTGATATGGCTTTAAACTCTACTGGAACGGAAAAGACTGCCATTTTTATTGGTGCTCTTCCAGGAGAGCAGACCCTTGAGACTATTGCTGCAGGTTTCCCGGAAGATCTTCTGGTTGATGTAGAAATCATCAGCAAAGACAAAAACCAGACTTGTATTATGGCCGTTGCCTTAAAGGAAGATAAAGAACAAGTATCTTCCGCTTTACGTGCTATGGGCTTCGCTTATCCGGCCCTGGTAGTTCCTTACACACCGATTGAATATAAGGAACGTCTTCTGGCAGAAATTGAACGTTACAAAGAAGAAATCGCAAAAGAGGAAGAGGAGATTATCTCTTATAACGATAAACGTCCGGAAATAAAATTCATGGCCGATTATCAGTCCATAAGAGCGGAGAAATACGAAGTAGCTAGCTCCCTTCCGCAGTCGGATCATACGTTTATTCTTTCCGGATATATCCCGGAAATTAATGTAAAGGATCTGGAACAGACTCTGGAACCTTATTCGGTAATTATAGAAACAGAAGATGTAGGACCAAAAGAGGATTCTCCTGTGGCATTAAAGAACAATGCTTTCTCCTCATCTGTTCAGGGAGTTGTAGAAAGTTATGCTCTTCCAGCTAAGGGAGAAATTGACCCATCCTTCCTGATTTCCCTGTTCTATTTTGTATTCTTCGGATTCATGTTGTCCGATGCGGCAATCGGAATTCTGATTTTCGTTGGAGCAGGAGTTCTTCTTCTGAAGAATAAAAACATGGAGCATGGCTTACGAAATAACGTCAAGTTGTTCATGTGCGGCGGACTTAGCGCCATCTTCTTCGGCGTATTATTCGGAAGTTACTTTGGAGACTTTTTCCAGACCGTCTCGTCCTTCTTCTTCGGAAAGCCGTTGGTAGTAAAACCGTTATGGCTGGATATGGCAGCCAACCCGATGACCGCCCTTACGTTGGCTTTGATTATGGGTATTATCCATATCTTTACGGGCCTTGGTGCCAATGGTTATCAGCTCCTGAAGAGGAAAAAGGTAGCAGATTTCATATTTGACGTGGTTGTTTGGTATGTGGTAATCGGAGGTCTGCTAGTGAAGTGCCTGTCCATGCAGATGATTATGGACATTTTAGCAGGCGGCGCAACTCCTCCATTCTCTGCAGAAATCGGTAACATCGGTTTATATGCAACTGCTGCAGGAGCTGTGGTCATTCTCTTTATGGGAGGCCGAAGCTCGAAGAACTGGGGCAAGAGACTTTTGAAAGGAGCTTATGCTCTGTATGGAATTACAGGATATCTTTCCGATGTTTTGTCTTATTCCAGATTGTTAGCGTTGGGTCTTGCAACGGGCGTTATTTCCTCCGTTGCCAACATGATCGGAACTATGTTCGGAAAAGGCTTTGTGGGAGTTGTTATTTTCACATTAGTATTCCTGATTATCAACGCTGTTAACATTGGTATTAATACGCTTGGTGCATACGTGCATACCAACCGTTTACAATACGTAGAATTCTTTGGACGGTTCTACGAAGGCGGTGGAAGACCGTTTGAACCGTATAGCATTAAAACGAAATATTATAAATTTAAGGAGAAATAAAAATGATTGAATTCTTACACGCAAACATGGGTACTGTATTGTCCTTATTGGGTGCAGCTTTAGCAGCCAGCCTTGCTGGTGTAGGTTCTGCAAGAGGCGTAGGCCTTGCAGGTGAAGCAGCAGCCGGAGTAGTTGGAGAAGATCCTACCAAGTTTGGTAAAGTAATGGTACTTCAGCTTCTTCCTGGTACACAGGGTATTTACGGATTGATTATCGCGTTCATTACCTTATCTCAGACCGGTATTTTAGGTGGAGATGCCAACATTTCAATTGCAAAAGGTCTTATCTACCTTTGCGCATGTCTTCCTATTGCTATTGCAGGTTATTTCTCAGCTATTTCACAGGGAAAAGCCGCTGCAGCATCTATCGGTGTTGTTGCAAAGAAACCAGATCAGTTTGGTAAAGCTATGATCTTCCCTATCATGGTTGAAACTTACGCGATCTTAGCATTACTGGTATCTATTCTTGCAATCAACGGTGCAGCCAACGTTGCATTCTAATTAAGGAGTATTGTTCCATGAGTGGACTTGAGAAAATTTTAGAACAAATAAATAAAGAAGCCACCGATACTGCCAATGAAACGATTAACTCTGCCAATAGTGAAGCCGAAAAGATTCTGAAAAAGGCTGAGGAAGATGCGGAAGCAAAACGTACAGAGATTGCAGCCCAATCGAAACTGGACGTTGCTTCTACTGCAAAACAGATTCAGTCTGTTGCAGCTCAGATGGAAAAGAAAAAGATTCTTGTTGCAAAACAGGGAATTATTGACGGCATTTTAGATTCCACCCTGGACTATCTGGAAAATCTGGATACTGCGGAATATTTTGCAATTATCGATAAAATGATTGAAAAGTACGCAGGAACAGATGCGGGAATCATTCAGTTTAACGAAAAGGATCTTGCAAGAATTCCAGAGGGAACTATCAATCTGGCAAAGCAGAAGAATTTAACGCTGTCGAAAGACACCGTAGATATTTCTGGTGGTTTTATTCTGGGATATGGAAACATTGACGAGAATTGTTCTTTCGACGGACTTCTTTTAGCAAAGAGAGAGTCCTTACAAGATAAAATCGGGCAAATACTGTTCAGCTAATTTTCGTGATTATTTAGTAGAAAGGAGCGAGGCTTATGGGCGAAAAACTGTTACCAGAAGGATTGTTTGCTTCGCAGGTCGCACAAATCCGCGCAAAAGAGAGTAAGCTGCTCAGTGATAATGACCTTCAAAAATTAATGCAGAGTGAGTCTTATGAAGAATGTCTCCGCCTCTTAAGGGACCGGGGATGGGGTTCTGGCGATGACTTAACTGCAGAAAACCTTTTACGGACCGAACGGGAAAATTTATGGAAAGCCATGCGTGGCATGTGCAACGAGCAGGAAATGCATACCTTTGATATTTTCCGTTTGCCAAAGGATTATCATAATTTTAAGGCCGCAATTAAAGAAGCGTATGTGCAGAAAGAAGTTCCGAATATTTATTTAGAAGGCGGAACTCTTCCAGTTGAAAAAATAAAAGCCGCTGCCGCTAGCGGAGAGTTTTCTGGATTTTCATCTCAGATTTCAGGCGCTGCATCTCAAGCAAGGGAAGTTTTATTCCATACGGGAGATTCCCAGATGTGCGATGTAATTTTGGACCGTGCAGCTTTGTTTGCAATGAAACAGGCGGCAAAAGAATCCGGCAATGAGCTTTTAAAAGAATATGCGGAATTAAAATGCGTAGCAGCGAATATAAATATCGCTATCAGAGCTTGTAAAGCGAAAAAGAATATGGATTTTCTGCAGAAGGCTTTTGCAGAATGCGATAGCATTTCTGTAAGCGCGCTTATGGCAGCCGCTACCGAAGGCATCGATGCCATTTATGCTTATCTGGAAAAATCTTCTTATGCAGATGCCTTAGAGGCTATTAAAGAGAGCCCGGCAGCCTTTGATCGTTGGTGTGATAACCGTATCATCACCATGATTCGGCCGCAGAAGTATAATCCATTCACCATTTCGCCGTTAGCAGCTTATGTTGTAGCGAAAGAGAATGAAATTAAATCCGTTAAGATTATTCTTTCCGGAAAAATAAATCAGTTACCGGAAGAAAAGGTAAAAGAAAGGTTGAGGGAATCATATGTATAGAATCGGTGTTCTCGGAGATTTGGACTCCATCTACGGCTTTGCGACCCTGGGCCTTGAGGTTTGGCCGGTAGCGAACGCGGAAGACGGAAAACGCATCTTGAAAGAGATGGTTGGTACCGGATTTGGCGTAATCTATATCACCGAAAGCCTTTACGCAGAAATGCAGGAGGAAGTTGCAAAAGAGAAAGAGCATCATCTTCCGGCCATTATTCCGATTCCTGGCATCCGTGGAAACACTGGTCAGGGCATGAAGGATGTAAAGCGTCTGGTAGAGCAGGCTGTCGGATCGGATATTATTTTTAATGATTAGAAAAGCACAAGTATTAAGAAAGGCTTGGTACATAAATTATGAGCATAGGTACAATTAAAAAAGTGGCTGGACCATTGGTTGTAGCGAAGGGCATGAGAGATGCCAATATGTTCGACGTTGTCCGTGTAAGTAATCAACGACTGATTGGTGAGATTATTGAGATTCACGGTGACGAAGCTTCCATTCAGGTTTATGAGGAAACCTCAGGTTTAGGACCAGGAGAACCAGTAGAATCTACAGGCGCTCCTTTAAGCGTTGACTTAGGACCTGGACTGATCGGAAGTATTTTTGACGGTATCCAAAGACCGCTGGTTAAGATCAAAGAATTAACAGGAAACAGCCTGACAAAGGGTGTAGAAGTACCTGCTCTGGATAGAGAAAAGAAATGGACTTTTGTTCCTACGGCAGCTGTTGGTGACGAAGTAGAAGGCGGCGACATTATCGGAACCGTAAAGGAAACTCCGGTTGTTGAGCAGAGAATCATGGTTCCAAACGGCGTAAAGGGAAAAATCGTCCGCATTGATGGCGGCGAATTTACTTTGGAAGAAACCGTAGCGGTTATTGAAGACGCGAAGGGAAAACAGACCGAAGTTGCCATGCTTCAGAAATGGCCAGTTCGTGTAGGTCGTCCTTATAAAAAGAAACTGTCTCCAGACATTCCTCTGGTAACCGGACAGCGTGTTATTGATACTTTATTCCCAATCGCAAAAGGCGGTACTGCTGCGATTCCTGGACCTTTCGGTTCTGGTAAAACCGTAACCCAGCATCAGCTGGCAAAATGGTCTGAGGCAGATATCGTTGTTTACATCGGTTGTGGTGAGCGTGGAAACGAAATGACCGACGTTCTGAATGAGTTCCCGGAATTAAAGGACCCGAAGAGCGGATATTCCTTAATGGAACGAACGGTCTTAATTGCAAATACATCGGATATGCCTGTTGCAGCTCGTGAAGCTTCCATCTACGTAGGTATTACCATTGCGGAATACTTCCGTGACATGGGATATTCCGTAGCTTTGATGGCAGACTCCACCTCCAGATGGGCAGAGGCTCTTCGTGAAATGTCTGGTCGTCTGGAAGAAATGCCTGGTGAAGAAGGTTACCCAGCATACTTAGGAAGCCGTCTGGCTCAGTTCTATGAAAGAGCCGGCCGAGTTATTTCCAATGGTTTAAATCCTAGAGAGGGAGCTCTTTCCGTAATCGGAGCAGTTTCTCCTCCTGGTGGTGATATTTCCGAACCAGTTGCTCAGGCAACGCTTCGTATTGTAAAGGTATTCTGGGGATTGGATGCCAACCTGGCTTACCAGAGACACTTCCCAGCAATTAACTGGCTGACCAGTTATTCCTTATATGCTACGGATATGAGCAAATGGTTTGATGAGAGTGTAGAAGGCAACTGGACCGAATGCAGAGCCCGTTTCATGCAGATCTTAAGTGATGAGGCAGCTCTTCAGGAAATCGTACAGTTAGTTGGTATGGATGCTCTTTCTTCTGCAGACCGTCTGAAGATGGAAGCAGCGCTTTCTATTCGTGAGGACTTCCTCCATCAGGATTCCTTCCACGAAGTAGATACCTACACTCCTTTGATTAAACAGTACCGCATGATGCAGCTGATTTTAGCATACTATGATTTGTCTTTAGAGGCTCTCAATTCTGGCGTAGACATGAACGATTTGGTGAACATGCAGGTTCGAGAGAAAATTGGTCGTTACAAATATACGACTATGGACCGTATCGAAGATGCTTATCAGAACATTTTAGATGAGCTGAAACATGAAATTGAGAATTTAAAGGGTAAGGAGGACTAATTATGCCAAAAGAGTATAGAACAATTCAGGAAATCGCCGGTCCTCTGATGTTGGTTCAGGGCGTTGAAAACGTAGCCTACAATGAAATGGGCGAAATCGAACTGGCAAGTGGCGAAAAGAGAAGATGCAAAGTTCTGGAAATAGATGAAACCAATGCTCTGGTACAGCTGTTCGAAAGCTCTACCGGTATCAACCCACAGGATAGTAAAGTCCGTTTCCTGGGAAGAGCCATGGAGCTTGGTGTTTCCGAAGACATGCTGGGAAGAGTATTTAACGGTTTAGGTCGTCCAATCGATGATGGCCCGGAAATTCTTCCAGAAAAGAGAATGGACATTAACGGTCTGCCAATGAATCCGGCAGCCAGAAAATATCCTCAGGAGTTTATCCAGACCGGTGTTTCCGCTATTGACGGACTGAACACTCTGGTTCGTGGACAGAAGCTTCCTATTTTCTCCATGAGTGGTCTTCCTCATGCAGAATTAGCAGCACAGATTGCCCGTCAGGCAAAGGTTCGCGGAACCGATGAGCAGTTCGCTGTAGTCTTCGCTGCCATGGGTATCACCTTCGAAGAAGCTGACTTCTTCACAAAATCATTTACGGAAACCGGAGCTATCGATCGTACCGTTATGTTCATCAACCTGGCAAACGACCCAGCAGTAGAACGTCTGGCTACTCCTCGTATGGCTCTTACCGCAGCAGAGTATTTAGCATTCGAAAAAGAAATGCATGTACTGGTTATTTTAACCGACATTACCAACTACGCAGACTCCCTTCGTGAGGTCAGCGCAGCGAAGAAAGAAGTTCCGGGACGTCGAGGCTACCCGGGCTATATGTACACCGACTTAGCTACTATGTATGAAAGAGCTGGTCGTCAGGAAGGCAAGAATGGTTCTATCACTATGATTCCTATTCTGACCATGCCAGAAGATGATAAGACCCATCCAATCCCTGACCTTACCGGTTACATTACAGAGGGCCAGATTATCTTAAGCCGTGAATTATACCGTCAGGGCATTATGCCTCCAATCGATGTTCTTCCATCTCTTTCCCGTCTGAAAGATAAAGGAATCGGCGAAGGCAGAACCAGAGCAGACCATGCCAACACTATGAACCAGTTGTTCGCAGCTTATTCCCGTGGAAAAGAAGCGAAGGAGCTGATGGTCGTATTAGGCGAGGCTGCATTAAGCGACATGGATAAGATTTATGCGAAGTTCTCTGACGAGTTTGAGAAACTTTACGTTTCCCAGGGCTTCGATACCAACCGGGATATCGAAGAAACGTTGGAACTTGGCTGGGATCTGTTACGAATCCTTCCAAGAAGCGAACTGAAACGTATTAAAGACGAATTCCTGGATGAATACTACGAGAAATAATTTATTGAGGAAAATCAATGGCTCAAAAGAAACAGATTAACCCGACCCGTATGGAGCTGACGAAGCAAAAGAAAAAGTTAGCTACCGCAGTCCGGGGACATAAATTATTAAAAGATAAACGAGATGAACTGATGCGTCAGTTCCTGATTCTCATCCGCGAAAATAAAGAGCTTCGTGAGAAAGTAGAAAAAGGTATCGCAGCGGCCAATAAAGATTTCGTTCTGGCAAAAGCAGGCATGGAAGATGAAGAAGTTAATGCTGCTTTCATCGCACCTGCCCAGAGCGTTGCTTTGAATGTTAATTTCAAGAACGTTATGAGCGTTGAACTACCGATTTTCGAATGCAAAACCAGAACGGCAGACGAAAATGATATCTATTCTTATGGATACGCGTTTACATCCAGCGACTTGGATGGCGCAGTCGCGTCCATTTCCAGCGTGTTTACGGACATGCTTCGTCTGGCGGAAGTTGAAAAAAGCTGCCAGCTCATGGCCCGGGAAATTGAAAACACAAGACGCCGAGTAAATGCTTTGGAGCATGTCATCATTCCTACCGCTCAGGAGAACATCAAATACATTCAGATGAAACTGGACGAGAATGAACGAAGCACTCAGATCCGATTAATGAAAGTTAAGGACATGATGTTAGAGGATGCTCACCATTACAAAGAAAAAGCAGAAGCGAAATTCAGAGAAGCTCAGTAATTTCACGATTGGAAAAGACTTACCCGGCCGTAGCAAAGACTTGCAACGGTCGGCTTTTTCTTATATATTAGTTAGTTGGAAAGGAAACAGAATTTCTTGAAAAAAATAGCAGTTGCAGGACTAATCGGATATGAAACGGCGAAAGCCTTATACGAGGAAAACAGGGAGGCTTTAGAAGCAAGATTCCCGAAGTTCTGGCTGAAAAAGTTTCTGGAAGCTGGTCCGAAGGCGGAAGAGCTGATGAACGAACAGAACCGAGAAGTTGAGAATGGTGCTGTCATAGAAATTACGGAAGGCGGACTTTTCGGCGCCTTATGGGAAGCCTGTGAACAGCAGAAAGCAGAAGGCTGCGCTAACGGCTGTGAGGTATGGATTGAAAACGTTCCCATCCTTCAGGAAGTTGTAGAAATTAGCGAATTATTTGACATCAACCCTTACGAAGCTTCCTCCAAAGGTTCCTTCTTGATTGTGGAGGAAGAAGAAAAAATTCGAAACCATAGTGGACAACTGACCATCATCGGAACTATGCAAAAAAAGAAAGACCGTGTCGTTGTCATGAAAGATAAGGAAACGAAACGGTTCTTAACACCACCAGAACGTCAGGCAAAGGACTTGGCAAACCGGTAAAAATTTGAGTATCAGCCGAAAGGCTTTAAATAAAGAAAAGGAGACAGTGATGAAAGAAGAATTATTAAGATTAATTCAGAACAACGCAAGAATCGACCTGAAGGAGTTATCCGTAATGTTAGGCGCCGAGGAAGCGGCTGTCGCCAACATGCTCCAGGATCTGGAGCAGGACGGAACCATCTGCGGCTACTACACGCTGATTAACTGGGACAACACCGACGAAGAAAAAGTCGACGCATTAATAGAAGTAAATGTTACTACGGGACGTGAAATGGGATTCGATGCCATCGCAGAACGTATCTATAAATTTGATGAAGTAAAATCTTGCTACCTGATTTCCGGTCGTTATGACTTCCTGATTATCTTAGAGGGCAAGACCATGCGTCAGGTTGCCAATTTCGTATCCAGCAAGCTGAGCCCGGTAGAATTCGTAAGCGGAACCGCTACCCACTTTATCATGAAGAGATACAAAGACTACGGCGCAGTTTTAGAGCAGCCGAAAAAAGATGAAAGAGAGAAGATGTCATTTTGAGAGATCCTATATCCAAAACAGCCAGAGCTATGCAGCCATCTGGAATTCGAAAATTCTTTGATGTCGTTGCAGAAATGCCCGATGCAATCTCCCTTGGCGTTGGCGAACCAGATTTTGATACGCCTTGGCATGTAAGAGAAGCTGGTATTTATTCTCTGGAAAAAGGCCGCACCTTTTATACCTCCAATGCGGGCCTTATGGAATTACGACAGGAGGTTTCCAACTATTACGTTCGAAAACACAATTTAACATATGATGCAAAAAGCGAAGTTCTGATCACCGTTGGTGGTAGCGAAGCCATCGATATGGCGTTACGAGCTATGTGTGACCCAGGGGATGAAGTCATTATTCCAGAGCCTTGCTACGTAAGCTATGTGCCTTGTGCAAGACTGGCAGGAGCAGTTCCGGTAACCATTCCTCTGCAGGAGAAAAATGAATTCCGTCTGACTCCGGAAGAACTGTTAGATGCCATTACCGACAAGACGAAAGTCCTGATTTTAGCTTTCCCAAACAACCCGACAGGTGCTGTTATGGAAAGAGAAGACCTGGAAAAGATTGCAAAGATCTGCGTGGAGAAGGACATTTTTGTTGTCAGCGATGAAATCTATGGCGAGCTTACCTATACCGGAAAGCCTCACGTAACCATTGCATCCCTGGAAGGCATGCGAGAGCGGACCGTGGTTATTAATGGTTTTTCCAAAGCCTATGCCATGACTGGCTGGCGTTTGGGTTTCGTAACTGGACCGGCAGAAATCATTGGTCAGATTACGAAGCTGCATCAGTTCGCTATTATGTGCGCTCCGACCACATCTCAGTACGCAGGCATTGAAGCCTTACGTAATGGCGATGATGACATTGCAAAGATGCGAGAAAGCTATAACCAAAGAAGACGTTTCCTGGTAAAGACGTTACGAGACATGGGCCTTCCATGCTTTGAACCATACGGCGCTTTCTATGTGTTCCCAAGCATTAAACATCTGGGCATGACCAGCGACGAGTTCGCAACGAAGCTGCTGGAGCAGGAAAAATTAGCTGTTGTTCCGGGAACCGCTTTCGGCGACTGTGGCGAAGGATTCTTACGAATCAGCTACGCATATTCTATGAACGAATTAAAAGAAGCTTTAAGCAGATTAGCGAACTTCATTAATAATCTGTAATAGGATGCGCGAGCATACGCGCGGCAACGAATCATTGTTTAAAATTTTATTGGACATAAATTAGAGGAGGTTATCATGAACTGTTATACAATTTCAAACGGAGCAGGACTGGAAGTAAAGGTTCTGGACAGAGGCTGCATCATCCGCGACATTACCATTGACGGTAGAAGTATCGTTGCAACTCACGAAACATTAGAAGAATATGAGAAAAACTTTGGATTCTACGGCGCATTCGTAGGCCGTTTCGGGAACAGAATTCTTAACGCAGAATTTGAATTAAATGGAAAGAAATATAAACTTCCGGAAAATGATCATGGCAATCACCTTCATGGCGTTCTTTGCAAAACAGAGTTTGAATTAAAAGAGCAGACCGACAACAAGCTGGTATTTACCTACCACAGCCCAGACGGAGAAGAAGGCTATCCTGGAAACGTAGATTTCACAGCTACCTATCTTTTAGAAGGTGACACTCTGACCACTCTTTACGAAGCAGTTTCCGATCAGGACACCATCCTGAACCTGACCAACCATACTTATTGGAAATTGGGCGAAGACCAGACTCTTCAGCTGAACGCAGACAGATACTTAGAGGGCGACGAGAAGACTTGTCCTACAGGTAACGTATTAAGCGTAGATGGAACTGTTTATGATTTCCGTCAGGCAAAGAAGATTGATAACAAAGATCCTGAACTGTCTATGTATCATTGCTTCGATAACTGCATCGTATTCGAAGACAATGCAGCTGCTCCACAGGCTACTGTTGTTTCGGAAGAAAATAAACTGAAGATGGAATTGACTACAAACCAGGTTTCTATCCAGGTATTCTCCGGAAATCCAAACGGCTTAGCATTAGAACCAGAAGCTTATCCATGCGCTCCAAACTTCCCACAGTTCCCATCTACAGTTGTAAAAGCTGGTGAGAAATACGAGTATAAGACAAGCTATAAATTCACAAGACTGTAAGTAGAAAAATTGAAGAATCAAAAAGCGCCCGTAAATTGCGGGCGCTTTCTTATTTCAATTCCATCTGGAAGACTTCGTGGAGCACAGAACGGTAGTCGTCCATGGTTCCAGTCTTTTTAATTTTCTTAAAGACTTTATCCGGATCAGCGAAGTTGTAACTGTAAAAGCTCCAGACTTCCTTTAATTTCATCAGTACATGATGGGCACCGGATTTGTTATACATTAGATAAGTATTCTGCAAATCTTTTTCAAAGTTCATAAGGCGAGTTCGTTTTGGAACATCGGAAGAGATTCCTTTAATTTCTTCTGGAAGAAACGGATTCATAATCAGTCCACGGCCGATCATGACCGCAGGCACCTTTGGAAAATCTTTTTCAATTCGCTCATAGTCTGCTAAGGTCTGAATGTTGCCGTTGTAGCATAAAGTATGGCGGCTGTTTTCATACGCATAACGGAAGGCTTCCATATTTGGAAGACCGCCGTAGAAGGCATCTCTTATCCGTGGATGGATAATCAGCTCGTCCACGGGATATTTTTCATAGATGGAAAGAATATGCTCCCATTCAGAGGCATCATGCATACCGATTCTGGTTTTTAAGGAAATTGGAATCGGAGACTGCTCGTAGATTTCTCCTAAAAAACGGTCTAGCTCATCCGGCACCGAAAGAAAACCGGAGCCTCGCTTGCGGGAGGAAACCGTAGCAGAAGGACAGCCTAAATTCAGATTGATTTTATCATAGCCATATTCTTCATGGATAATATTCGCTACAGAAAGAAAATCATCCGTATGGTTGGAAAGTATCTGAACTACCGTGTCCATGCCTTGATTGTTTTCCGGGCACACATCATTTTTCTCCTTTTTCCCAAGTTTCATACCGGTAACAAAAGGAGTGTAGTAGGTATCAATTCCGCGAAAGTTGCGGTTATATGCATTTCGAAAGATAAAGCCAGTTACGCCTTCCATAGGCGCCATATATATTTTCATAAATCTCCAAATAATGCTGAATTTTTGTATCGACGAGTTTCTGTTGAATCACCAATCTACGTATAAATCTACAGTTCCGTAGGCACAGCCCGTGTCATAGACTTTTCCCCAGCCAGCAGAGGTTTCAATCACTTCCCCATAGCCTAGAAATTCATAATCACAGGCAACACAAATGTAACCGTCCTTGTCCCGAATGGTTCCGTCGAAGGCCACATGCCGCCCCGGAATATCCAAGGACTCTCCCGGCAGAACATTTTGGCTGTAGTAAGTTTCCTTGTGGTCGTTATAGTAAATCGCACCCCGTTCCACGGTCAGAGGGTCTTCCACATAGTCGCTCATGGAATGATCGATTTCGTCCTGAGTTGGTGGAGGCTCAATATGGGGGACATATTCAATGACCTGTTTCTCGTACGGAGCGATGCCACAAGTAATGAATTTGCGGGAGTCACGATAGGGAAACAGAACTATGCAGGTGCATAGCAAAGCCACAAATATTAAAGATAAAACGACGGTAGTTTTTTTCATGACCATCATTATATTATAAGTCCGTGAGAAATGCTTGTTTTTTTATTTCTATGTCATTAAAATCAAACCAGTGTTTCCTTAGGAAACAAAAAATAATACGTAAGGACAAAATTATGATTAAAGCAGAACATAAAAAAGATTTAATGTTACTTTTTGATTTGGATGGAACTCTTTGGAATTCCGGACAGGAAGTTGCAGACTCCTGGAATATCGTTTTGGCAGAAGTTTATCCAGAATATCCGAAGTTGACTGCAGCCGATATTACTGCAGTTATGGGAAAAACCATGGAGGAAATTCGTCTGGCCGTAATCCCAGATGTGGAAGAAGAATTTGGAAAAATGGTCTTCAAAAAATGTGAAGAGTTCGAAGTAGAATATATTGCAGAGCATGGTGGAAAGCTGTTCCCGGAAGTCATCGAAACTTTCCGGAAACTTCACGAGGCAGGCTACGATATGGCCGTTGTCAGCAATTGCCAGACGGGTTACATTAATGCATTCTATGTATCTATGAAAACGGGTGATTTCTTCTGTGATTTAGAAGAATGGGGCAACACCGGACTGACAAAGGATAAAAACATTCAGCTGGTTATGGAAAGAAACGGCTATAAAAAAGCAGTATATATTGGAGATACCGAAAAGGACGAGGCAGCTGCTAATGGCGCCGGCATTCCGTTCATCCATGCTTCCTATGGATTTGGCAAGGCTCAGGCTCCGGATGCCATCCTGAAGGAATTTAAAGAATTACCGGAAGTTATTAAACAGTTTGAGTAAAATTGTGGTTTGAATCGAAAGCGAGTTTCAATATATAATTGAAATGAATTGAAAAAGCTAATTTTAACCATAGTGGCAGCGGAGCGAAAGCTGGTTGCGCTAATAATGGAGGTATTTCATGAAAATTTTAGGTGTATCTTTAGGAACCAAAAACGGAAACAATGACACGATTTGCCGTATCGCATTAGAAGAAGCAAAGAATCAGGGAGCAGAAGTTGAGTTCATTCATCTACTGGATTGGAACATCGAACATTGCTCCGGTTGCTGCGCATGTTCCGTAGGATTGGTAACAGGTAAAGGAAACATCTGCACAAGAAAAGATGACTTTGCAGAATTCTGGAACAACCACGTTCTGGCAGCAGACGGTATCCTTTTCGTAGATCCGATTTTTGAATCTGGATGCTCTGGATTATTCAAAACCATCATGGACCGTGTTGGACCAGGACATGACCTGGCTATGAATATCGTTGGCGATAACATTAGCAAAGAAGCTGGTGGACCTGGAGTTGACCCAAGATTCCTTATCCCTAAGGTAACTTCTTATATCGCAATCGGCGGTTCCGATTGGGGCGAGAGAGCAGAAGCAGACCATGCCATGGTTTCTATGAGCCCAGCTTGGAAAGTTATTGATAACGAAAGATTCCAGTGGTGCAAAGGCGTTCTGATGCAGGAAGACAAATTAGAGCGTACCCGTGAAATCGCACGGAATCTGGTAGAGGCAGCAAAGGATGTTGAAAATGCAAAATGGGCTGGCAAGCCAGGCGTATGTCCTCATTGCCAGGGCAACGAATTCTACATTTACCCAGGAACAAAGGATGTTGTATGCGACCTTTGCGGACTCCATGGAACTTTAGTAGAAGAAAACGGCGCATTCAAATTTGTATTTGATCCAGCAGATGAGCACAAAGCTCATGACACGGTATCCGGAAAATTCCTGCATGTTGACGACATTCAGCAGAATGAAGGCGAACTGGCAGACTTAAGGACCAACCCAGACTTCATTGCGCTGAAGAAGAAATATGCCGACATGTTCCCACCAACACCCGCGCCAGGAAAATAAAACAAAATAGTTGAGATATGTACGGACTATAGGGAGTAATTTTGCGAAATAATCGAGATATGTACAACCTATAGGAAACGATTTAGCGAAATAGTTGAGATATGTACAAGAAATCAGACTATATTTAAAAATATGGGTCTGTTTACAAGTACATATCTCTATTTTTTTGGTAAAAATAGCAATCAAGCCGTACATATCTCAATGATTTCGCAGAGAAACGAAAATGGAGCCGTACATATCTCAACTATCTTGCAAAGAGACGGAAATGGAACTGTACATATCTCAATGATTTTGCAGAAAGCAGAGACTGACACTATAAATAAAAGGAAAAAACCAAAAGCTCGCTTGCATAACAAGAGACCGTCAACTATAATATGCACCAATGGAGACGTATCGAAGTGGTCATAACGGGGCGCACTCGAAATGCGTTTGCCGGGTTCCCGGCACGTGGGTTCGAATCCCACCGTCTCCGCTCAAAACAAAAGCAAGGTCTGGTGGACCTTGTTTTTTGTTTTGCTTAAGTTCAAAGGTGGGATTCGAACAAAGCAAATTTATAATGACAAACCCTTTGCGAATTTCTATAATGATAAAAAAGTTTGGAGGAAAACAATGAAAAATCTTACATTGGGAAATACAGGAATCGTTACGCCGCAGAATGCCTTCGGTGCACTGCCGATTCAAAGAGTTTCAAAAGACTATGCGGTAATGTTGTTAAGAAAAGCATATGAAAATGGCATGACCTTTTTTGATACAGCAAGAGCTTATACCGACAGCGAAGAAAAGGTAGGCGCAGCTTTTGAGGGAATGAGAGAAAAGGTGTACATTGCATCAAAAACTCATGCAACCACTCCGGAAGAATTCAAAAAAGATTTGGCAACTTCCTTGGAACTTCTCAAAACGGATTATTTGGATCTCTATCAGTTCCATTGTGTAGAGCGTTGCTACAAACCAGGGGATGGTACGGGAATGTACGAGGCAATGCTGGAGGCAAAAGAAGCTGGAAAAATCCGTCATATCGGAATTACCGCCCATAAAATCGGCATTGCAGAAGAAATTGTGGAAAGCGGATTGTATGAAACTCTCCAGTTCCCATTTTCCTATCTTGCATCGGACCGAGATATTGCCCTTGTAAAAAAATGTGAAGAAAAGGGAATGGGCTTTATCGCAATGAAGGGACTGTCCGGAGGACTCCTTACCAATTCTAAAGCATGCATGGCCTTCATGCTCCAGTATAACGTCCTTCCAATCTGGGGAATTCAAAGAGAAAGCGAACTGGATGAGTGGCTGTCCTTCTTTAAAGAGGAGCCAGAATATACCAAAGAAATGAGCCAGCTTATCGAAGCAGACCGAAAAGAACTTTTAGGCGATTTCTGCAGAGGCTGCGGATATTGCGCTCCTTGTACCGTGGATATTCGAATCAGCGATTGCGCAAGAATGTCCCAGATGATCCGTAGAGCTCCTAGCCAGGGATGGCTTTCCGAGTTCTGGCAGGAAGAAATGAAAAAAACAGCGAACTGCGTGGAATGTGGAGAATGCATGACCAGATGTCCATATGAACTGGATATTCCAAATCTTTTGAAGAAAAATTTGGAAGATTACAACAACATTCTTGCAGGAAAAGTAACTGTTTAAGGATAAAGAAGTTTTTTATAAAGAACTTCACCAAAAGGACATAAACAACACACAAGGAATTCATAAACCAAAGCTATAGTTTTCAAAACAAGGAAGAAAATTGTAGAGGAGACGGACATGAAAAAAATAATTCCTGCTATTGTTATAGGATTGACCGCAGCCTTAGCTTTATCGGGCTGCGGTTCTTTGCACAATGAAACGAAAGAGTTGGGCGGAAGCGGTGCAACGGACGCGGGGCTTTACCAAGATGCCCATTTATTGCAATTAAAGGGAACCAGCGCTAGCCTGGATGGAACCGAATTAAAAGAATTCGATTACACCTGGAAAGTAGATCCTTCCTTTGAAGGGGAACAGTTTGAAGGAACGGAACCGGAAGAAGGCTTGGCGGCGTACATCGCCCATGACATCGTATATTATCCGGAAATTCCGGCAGAAAACTTCGCAAAAGAAAATTATGACGGCGAACAGGAATGGGTAACCAGATATACCGCGGAAGGTTTGGAAGACTATATTTTCAGCACTTTGCCGGTTTTAGGAAATGACCTGCCGACAGAAATGATGCACTCCGCAGAAGAAGCCTACAATAATCCGGTCATCCATATTACAGAGCCGGGAACCTATATAGTAGAAGGCTCTTTTAATGGTCAGCTGTGGTTCGACTTTGGCGAAGAAGAGGACACTTTCGCTAACGAGGAAGCAAAGGTTACGGTAATTTTAAAGGGCGCAGATGTTACTTGCACCGTAGCTCCAGCTATCGTGTTCCATGATGTTTATGAATGCGATAATACCTGGGAAGACCGGGAAACCTATACTGACGAAACCGATTTGAGCAACGCAGGTGTACAGGTAATTATTGCCGATGGAACGGAGAATAATTTCTCTGGTGCCAATGTATTTCGTCTATTGAAAAACAAATACAAAAAAGAAGGAAGTACTGTTCAGAAGAAACTTTGGAAAATGGACGGCGCCTTCTATAGCTTCCAGTCCATGCGGATTTCCGGCGAAGAAGCTGGAACAGGAATCTTAAATATAACCAGCACCACCTTTGAAGGACTGGACTGCGAATTGCACATGACCATTGACAGCGGATATATCAATATCTTTTCCCAGGACGATGGAATCAACGTTAACGAAGACAATGTATCTGTCTTTACCATGAACGGTGGACATCTGACGATTTTCGCCAGTCTGGGAAGCGAGGGAGACGTTATTGACTCCAACGGATTCATTCGTATCAACGGCGGACAGATTGCAGGAACTAGCAAGTCTCCGAGCGATGAACTTCTGGATTCTGAAGATGGAACCTATATTGACGAAAAGGCGACAATCATCTATGGTGGTAGTATGTCAGAAAATGGTGGAATGGGCGGACCAGGAGGAATGCAGCCACCAGAAGGTTTTGGAAATGGTCAAACTCCACCAGATGGTTTCGGCGGCGGACAAACGCCACCAGATGGCGGTCAGATGCCGGAAGGCTTTGACCCACAGAACATGCCAGAAGGTTTTGGAAATGGTCAGACTCCACCAGAAATACCAAACGGAGTATAAAAAGAACGTATGAAAATAAATAAGATTGTCATAACGGGCGGCCCATGCGGCGGAAAATCCACCGCTATGAGCTGGATACAGAACGCATTTACCCAGTTAGGATATACGGTGCTTTTTGTTCCGGAGACAGCCACGGAATTAATTTCCGGCGGCGTTGCTCCATGGACCTGCGGATCCAATGGCGATTACCAGAAATGCCAGATGAAACTGCAGATTGAAAAGGAAAAAGTTTTCGAGGCGGCGGCAAAATCTATGCCAGCAGAAAAAGTCCTGATTGTCTGTGACCGAGGAGCTTTAGACAATAAAGCCTATATGAATGACGAGGAGTTTCAGGCGGCTCTGGAGTTTATCAAAACGGACGAAGTAAGACTTCGGGATCATTATGATGCGATTTTCCATTTGGTGACCGCGGCGAAGGGCGCAGAGGAATTCTACACAACGGAGAATAATACAGCTCGTACGGAAACTTTGGAAGAAGCGGCAGCTTTGGATGACAAAATTATTTCTGCATGGACCGGTCATCCACACCTTCGGGTTATCGATAACGATACGGATTTTGAAGGAAAAATGATGGCTCTCATTGATGAAATATCAACCTTTTTAGGCGAGCCAGAACCTTTTGAAATCGAGCGGAAATTCCTGATTGAATACCCAGACTTAAATTGGCTGGAGAATATTCCAAACTGCAAGAAAATTGAAATTATCCAGACTTATCTGAAAGCGGACGAAAACGAAGAAGTTCGAATTCGCCAAAGAGGACAGAACGGAAATTATATTTATTATAAAACAACCAAGCGGAAAGTAACGGATGTGAAGCGAATCGAAGTAGAAGAACGGCTTTCTGCGGAAGAATATCTGACCTTGCTGATGGAAGCGGATACGACAAAGCATCAAATCCGCAAAAACCGCTATTGCCTGACTTGGGAAGGACAATATTTCGAAATTGATGTGTATCCGTTTTGGGATGATCAGGCAATTATGGAAATAGAGTTGAATGATGAGAACGAAGAAATCGTTTTCCCAGATCAAATCAAAGTAATAAAAGAAGTAACCGATGACGCAGCTTATAAAAACGCGGCTTTAGCAGAAATGGAATGGTAAATGAGAAAAGCGCCTCAACTGAGGCGCTTTTTGTATGTCGTTAAATAGATTTTGTATGTTCGGAATTGCATCTCGTGAATAGCAGGACTTCCATTTAGAATATTTCTGTAATTAATTTCACGATGTAAATTGCAATGACGATGAGCATAATCGGCTTTACAAATTTGGCTCCCTTGGATTCGAACAATCTTGCTCCCAAATAATTGCCGGCAATATTGAAAACTCCTGCAATGAGGCCCGTTAAGACGATGACCTTTCCACTAATCAGATAAACTGCCAAAGAGGCGTAATTGGTGGCCAAATTAATGGATTTGGCGGTTCCGTTGGCCCGCGTTAACTCCATATGAGCTACGGCTGTCAGAAGCAAAATCAGGAAGGTTCCTGTGCCTGGACCATAGAATCCGTCGTATACACCTAAAACGAAAGCGATGGCGGTACTTAAAAGAATGGTCTTTGTTTCCGAGTACGGCGCCCGGTCGATAAAGGTCTTTTTCCGGAGTACATAAAAAGCGATAAATGGCAGCAGAACCAGCATGATGATCTTGAACAAATAATCGTCCACGGTCAGGGAAATTCTGGCGCCGATGGCGGAGCCAATCATTGCTGCGATTACACAAGTAATAATCTGGCGGAGCTTGATGTATCCGTTTTTTGCAAATTTTATTGTTGTAACCGTCGTGCCCATGGCGGAACTGAGCTTGTTGGTGGCGATGGCGTTATGAACCGGTAAGCCGGCAAACAGGTAAGCCGGGAGGGAAATCAATCCGCCGCCCCCTGCAATGGCATCCACAAATCCAGCCAAAAAAACCATAGGGCAGATAATCAGAAATTTCAGCATTTTATTTAAAACTTCTCAATCATTTCATAAATTTGAAAAGAATAGTAGCACACCCTATGGGAACTGTCGATAAGTTTTGCAAAAGTACCCGTCGAAAGCTTTACGACGCTCTTAAGGTCGATAAGTTTTGCGATATATGAAAAAATGTATAATCTGCGGACGGGAATATGATAAAATTACAACAGAAAGGAAATTGACGAATGAAAAAAAGTATGGTTTTCGGTGTGATGCTGGCTCTATGTGCAGTAATTGGATTAGCGGCATGCGGAGCAGAATCGGAAAAAGAAACAGAATCCGGAGTGCCTATAGAATCACTAGAAGAAAAAGGAACCGACTATCTTGTGCTTGTAAATAAAGAAAATCTGATTTCCGGAGATTATGTCAATACCATCCAGCTTTGCGACATTGATAATGTTGACGGTGGAACCTACCAAGTAGAAAAACAGACGAAAGAAGCTTTTGAAGAACTGGCGGAAGCGCTGAAGGAAAAAGGTGTGGAAATTGGAGTGGATTCTGCTTATCGGAGCGTGGAACAACAGCAGGAAATCATGGACCAGTTCATTGCCGATTATGGCGAAGACTATGCCCGAAGAACGGTTGCTCAGCCGGGAACGAGCGAGCATCATACGGGATTGGTAATTGACCTGGTTCCAAAAGTAAACGGCCAGTGGGTGATTGAAAATGAAGACATGCTGAAAGAGACCGAAATTTTTAAAGTCATTCATGCAACTCTTCCAAAGTACGGATTCATTTTACGTTATCCAAAAGGGAAAGAAGACATTACGGGTTACGACTATGAACCGTGGCATATCCGCTATGTTGGTAAGGAAGCGGCTCAGGAAATCTATGACCAGCAGATTACGCTGGAAGAATATCTGGGAGAATAAAGGAAAATCATGGAAGGCAATATTTTCGATTATTTAGAGTGGCGGGGAGACATTAGCTTCGAGCAGAGCGGATTGAATGCAATCGACGGGCTGATTTTCTGTTGCCTTGCCTATGTGAATTACGCTCGCGCAAAAGGGAAAAAGCAGAGCCTGAAAGAGGCTTATGAAATAACGAAAACCTTACCGAAAGAAGACCAGTTCTGTGGTTTGGAAATCATGCGGGAAGATGCGCTGAAACTGGCAGAAATTATTTCCAATTATGATCGCTTTAAAAAGATTCAGGTCATCAATTACGTGGAACTCCATTCCGAAGAAACGGAAAAACAGTTCAGCGCCATGACCTTCCTTCTCCCGAAAAATTCCGTGTTTATCGCTTTTCGTGGAACGGATAATACCTTAGTAGGATGGAAAGAGAATTTAAATATGTCCTTTACTCATGGAACTCCAGCCCAGTTGGAAGCCACAGAGTATGTGGAAAATATCGCTGCAAAATATCCGAAAAAGCAGATTTATTTAGGCGGCCATTCCAAAGGCGGAAATCTGGCGGTATGGGCAGCCATTCATTGTCCAGAGCGGATTCAGGAAAGAATCCAATATGTGTTTAACCATGACGGACCTGGCTTTATCGACGATATGAGCGAGAGCGCAGAATATAAAAACATTGAACAAAAATTGCTGGCCTTCGTTCCGGAATCTTCCATTATCGGAATGCTGATGGGTAGCTTCCCTTATTTGACCATTGAAAGTTCCAGCGTTTCGCTGATGCAGCATCAGCCGTTTTCCTGGAAAGTTCTGGGAAAACATTTCATCTATAAAGAGGAAAAAACCTTCTCCAGCAAGGTGATTAGTGGATATTTAAATAACATTATTGAAACCATGAGCCCGGAAGAATTGGAAGAGTTCGTGGACAAGCTGTACGAGAACTTAAAAGAAAACGATGTAAAAACGATTTCAGACTTGAAGAAAAATCTGTGGAAAAATTCTCGTGACATTATTTCCCAGTTCCGGGAATTTAAAGGAAAGTCCGCGGAAAACGTGAAACGCAAAAATAAAATCATGAAGACTTTGGATAGTCTGGGAAATTTGATAAAGAAAAAATAACCGAAGGAAGAGAGCACACGGATGAAAGAACAAATGATGAAAATCATTGATGTGGCAGCAGGAAGAAAGGCTGCGGATTTAATTATAAAAAATGGAAAGGTCGTAAACGTATACGGCGGAAATGTAATACAGGGCGATATTGCCATAACAGAAGGAAAGATTGCTGGTGTTGGCGCTTATGGGTCCTTACCAGTAAATAAGGACGCGGCAGTTATGGACGCTGCGGGATCCTTCGTTGCTCCAGGCTTTATTGACAGCCATATTCATATTGAATCTTCCTATGTTTCACCGGAAGAATTGGGCCGGATGGTTGTCCCTCATGGTGGAACCACCATCATCGCAGACCCTCATGAAATCGTCAATGTATGCGGCCTTCGGGGATTGGACTATATGCTGGAGGCAGGAAAACGGACAAAGCTGGACATTCAATATATGCTTCCGTCTTGTGTACCATCGACACCTTTTGAAACTTCTGGCGCCAACATTGACGCGGAGCAGATGGAAGAGCCTTTGAAAAACGACGCTGTTTTAGGCTTAGGCGAATTTATGGATTTCGTCGGCGTTATCGGAAATAACGAAGCCGCAATCAATAAGCTGGTTGCAGCGAAAAAGGCAGGAAAGGTAATTGATGGCCATGCTGCCGGAGTTGCAGGTATGGACTTGAACGCATATGCAAGTTGCGGAATCGCAGCGGATCATGAATGCGCAACCATAGAGGAAATTAATGAGCGAATCGCCAGCGGAATGTATGTAATGCTCCGGGAAGGCTCTGCTTGCCATAATCTCCGGGACAATCTGAAAGCGGTGACGAAAGAAAACGCGGGAAGGTTCGTGCTTTGCTCCGATGACCGTCAGCCAAAGACCATGTTAAACGAAGGCCATTTAGACAATCATTTAAGAATCTGCGTGGAAGAGGGATTGGATGCCATTACGGCACTTCGCATGGCGACGGTAAATGCAGCGGAATGCTTCGGACTGAAAGATCGAGGCGCTATTGCTCCGGGAAAACGGGCGGATTTGGTTTTCTTAAAAGACCTGAAGAATTTTGAAATCAGAAAAGTATTTATCGCAGGAGAACTGGTTGCAGAAAACGGAACCTATCTTCCAGAAATCGAAAAGTATCCAATCGACGTTGTGAAAAACAGCGTAAGGATGAAAGATTTCTCGGCAGAGAAGCTGAAAATGCATCTGAAATCCAACCGGGTAAATACCGTCAAAATTTTGCCTGGCGGCGTTGTTACGGAAAAGAAAGTGGAAACTGTAAAACTGGACGAAGCTGGAGAATTTATAAAAACAGCAGATATTGATGTGGCAAAATTTGCCGTAGTGGAGCGCCATAAGGGGACGGGAAATGTGGCTTGCGGTTTCCTGAATGGATATGGAATCCAGGCTGGCGCTATTGCAGTTACCATTGCTCACGACTCCCATAATATTATTGTTGTAGGCGTATCGGATGAAGAAATGGAAGCGGCAGTTAACGCGTTGCAGAAGCAAGAAGGCGGCGCTGTTCTGGTGAAAGATGGACAAGTAATTGAGTCCATGCCGTTACCAATCGCTGGTTTGATGAGCGATCAGAGTGGAGAATGGGTAAATGAAAGATTGACTCAAATTCACAAAACGGCGCACGAAGTATTAGGAATCAACGAAGACGTCGAGCCGGTGATGACGCTGACGTTCATGTCTCTGGCAGTTATTCCGGAAATCCGCTTGACGGATATGGGACTTTTTGATGTGAATCAATTTGCATTTATATCAGTAGAGGCGGAATGAACAAAAATGCGCGAAAACGCGATTTGAGAGTACTTGCATGCGCGAAAATTCGTTTTCAGTGACCTAAATGATGAAAAAAGCGCAAAATAGTGCTCTGAAAGTGAGAAATCGCGCATTTCTTTAGAATTCTTTCGTCCGATATGATAAAATATATCCAAGAAACATCATGGCAGAACAAGTCATGTTATAAATTTAGGAGGTAGGTATATGGCACGTTTAACAGAAAAAGAAAACTATTTAAGATGTCTGGCTGGCGAAGTTCCAGAGTGGATTCCACACATCGTATTAGCAGACAATTCCGATAGCGGAAGAATGCGTCCAAGCGCAGGCGCTTCACCGTCTATTTTAAATGGACAGTTTGATCCAAAAGGCGACCACAAAGATATTTGGGGCGTTGAATATGTTACCAGCAAAGAAGCAGCTGGCGGCATGCTTCCAAAAACATGGGACTTCCTTTTAGACGACGTTACAAAATGGAGAGACGTTATTAAAGCTCCAGATTTCTCCGGTGTTGACTGGGAAATGATGGCAAAGAAAGATCTGGAAATGGCAAAAATCAACCGCAACGAGACAGCATTAGAGTATGGCTGCCACAGCGGATTCTTCCTTGATCTGATGGCATTCATGGGATTTACCGAAGGCCTTTGCGCTCTGTTTGATGAGCCAGAAGAATGTAAAGAACTTCTTCAGTACTTAAGTGACTTTTATTATGACATCGCAGTAAAGACCATCGATTACTACAAACCAGACATCCTGCAGATGGGCGATGATAATGCAGCATGGGGCAATCCTTTCGTATCTCTGGATATGTATCGTGAATTCTTCTTGCCTCATTACAAGAGAATGGCTTCTCTGGCAAAAGAAAGAAATATTCCTATTACTTTCCATGATTGCGGAAAATGCGAAATCTTCATGGACGATATGGTAAATGAAATCGGTGTTAACGGATGGAACCCAGCTCAGAACTGCAACGACTTAGCAGCAATCAAAGCGAAATTCGGTAGCAAACTGGTTCTTACCGGCTGCATCAACTCTTCTCAGACCTTCATGGGCGACCTGACAGAAGATCAGATTCATGACATCGTTTGGGACGTTGCAAACAACTATGCACCAGGCGGCGGATTTGCATTCTTAGTAACTTTCATCATTCCAGATCCAAACGATCAAGAAGCTATCTGGAAGAGAGATACGGTAAACAAATATATCGCAGAATGTGCAGAAACTTTCTACCAGAAATAAAAGTTTTTACGAAAGCTTAATTTCAGAAAACACGATGAAATTCCTTCATCGCATAATAAAAAGGCCTACGTTTCGTAGGCCTTTTTGGATATTGTTTTTTAAAGAATTCAGGCAACCAATATTGCAATCATGAGACTGATCATTCCAATGGAGTTCATGATTTCTGCAATCCAGTTATCCTTTGCATTGTCTTTACGGAATTTTGTCTTTTTAAATACCGTCATTAAAACTAAAACCACAATCCAGATGATAAAGAAAATAATTGCCGGGAAGCTAACAATGGCACTTCCAACTGCAGCCCAATTAATGTTCTTCAGGCCTACAATTACACCAACAATCATTAGAACAAAACCTACGCCCATGCAAGGCCACATCATTTTGTTCATCCATTTCACATCTTTTTTGCTGGTTCCTAAAATCAGTTTCCAGGAAGCTTTGAACACGCCACCTAATAAAACAAGTATTGCGCCGATGATAAACAATGCACTTTTAAATTTTAATGCTAAAAACAGCATTGCAAGTCCGAAAGCAATTACCGGTACAAAGTCGAGTAATGCTAATCCAACAGTAAATCCTTCCATGTCTTTCTCCTAATCAACCATCTCGTAAAATAACCAGTAAAAGCCGCATCAGCATTTTTTTGGCCGGTCTTAAATAAAACGGTAACATATCGTGAACCAGTTTATTATAGCCTTCCGGATATGATAAGTATTTATTCATAATATTCTCCTATTCATCACATTTTGTAGGAATTCAAGAATTCGCAAACGGCAAGAAGGTTCTCGCTCTTTGCATCATTCTTGTAGGACAGCATCTTGTTTTCACTGAAAATGAAACCGCCATCTTTTCCAAGTTCATCACAAAGCTTCTTCGTATAATCTACACACTCTTCCGGAGAAGACATATATAACATGTCGGTGGTCATACCACCCATGATACATGCATTCGGGAATGCCTGACGGAACTCGAACGGATCATCTTTTTCGATATGGAACGTAAGAACTCCCTTTGGATAATCCTTAAAGTAATCTGCGTAACGCAGGATAGAACCTTCTGCGAAAATACGAACGTTCATCTTCTTGTCTGCGTATGCATCTAAAAGTTTTTTCAAGCTTGGCCAATAGAACCGCTCAAACTGTTCTGGCCGTAACAGATTGTGAGCCAACATCATAATGGAGGCATCGAAGCAATATTTCTCGCTTGGTCCATTGGACTTTTTGATTTCTTCAATAATCGGATCAATATGCTGTTCGTCCCATCCTCTTACAAAGGTTTCCAACTGATCGGCATTTCTCCGAAGAGCAAGAGATAAGCCCTTGATTCCTAAAAGGTTTGCTTCTAATTCTTCAATAGCGAATTGGATGGAACCTTTCATTGGATTGTTTGGAGCCATACTAGGCAGACCATATTCTTTCCCGGTAACAGAAGCCATCTTCAATACGAATTTTGTATATTTCATATATTCGCTGAAAGTTTTCTTCCAAGTTGCCAGGTCTTTCTTTTTCCAATCCTCTCCGTATTTTTCCGGAAGAATTTTTTCCCAGGTATATCTGTCTGGATCGTTTAAGAAATCCATTAAGGTATCGACGGTGCAGTATGCATGGTCATGAATACCGACTACTTCGTCATTGTAATAGTAGTAACCTGGAGTTCCGAAAGCTTCTGTTACATTGAACTGATTTCGGATACCAATATCCAGCATAGCATCTACCGGATATTTATCCAGGAAATAACGAACGCTTTTTTCCAGTACGTCGAAGTTGGTCATGGCTTCACTTAAAGTGTAGCCAGCATCTAAGATTTTCCATGTAACGACGCAGCCTAAGTGAGGGATGCGGTCTACATGTTTAAAATTTGCAGCATCACGGAACAACGCAATTCTTTCTTTCTGTAATTCTTTTTTATTCATAATGCCTGCTTTCTGCTATTTGTTAGCCCATGCCTTACATGTATCAACGGTCTTCTGAGGAGAATAAGCCCATTCATCGGCACCAGTAATTGCGATAGAATTTTCGGATACAGGAGCTCCACCAACGATAACCTTTACATCGGTTAAGCCAGCTGCTTTCAGAGCGTCAACGGTATCTTTCATAGAATTCAAAGCAAGAGTTAAAACACCGGAAAGAGCAACGATTTTGATGTTTTCTGCTTTAACAGTTTCAACAACCTTCTCTGCAGGAACATCGATTCCCAGATCCAGTACTTCAAAGCCGTTTGCTTCCAGCATTGCTTTTACGATATTTTTTCCGATATCATGAAGGTCGTCTTTTACGGTGCAAAGAATCATTTTTGTCTTTTCTCCACCTTCTCCAGCTTCTCCTGCTAAAGCCTCTTTCATGATTTCAACAGCATCGGTCATAATTTCACCAGCGTAAATTAAATCGCCTACGAAATATTCGCCACTTTCAAAACGTTTTCCAACGATGTCCATGCCTTGCTGGCAAGCTTCCAAAGCTTTCTTCGCTTCGCTTCCGCCGTCTTGCATTACATCGTCTAAGATTTCTTTCATCCGGTCTTCGTCCAGATCTGCCATTACATTTTTCAGTTCTTCAAAATCAAACATTATTATCCCTCCAATACATAGTACTTTATTTTTTCGGTGTTATTCCAAGTTTTCCCTGGCGGTAAGCCCGGTTATATTTTCTTCCATTTTTATCGGTTCCTTTTAATGCTTCGCAAGCATAAATGGTACTCATCATATCGACGTTGGTAGGATCCAGAATCGCGCTATCTAATCCGGCCTTCATCGCAAGAGCAATACAAGTATTGTTTACATATTTTCTCGCTGGCATATCAAAGGAAATATTCGAGATGGCGCCGGTTACTTTTACTTCTGGTGCATATTCGTGAATTCCTTCAATACATTCGATGAAGTTGTTCATGGAATCTGCCATAGCAGCAAGGGCCATAACGCAAGGATCAATGTGCAGATTTTTCAAATCCACGCCGTACTTGACTGCTTTATCAATCATTCGTTTCGCAATATCGATTTTTTTGGATGCTTCCATTGGAATGCCATCGGCATCACAAGTAAGAGCTACCACGTTCCAATCCGTATGGGCAATTAGTGGGAAAATGATTTCACACTTGTTGCTTTCTTCATTTACGGAATTTACCATACCTGGTTTATTTACCCAGCCTTCTTCTAAAATTCTGGCCAGTAAGGAGGCATTCGGACTATCGATGCAAAGAGGCTTTTCGGATACGCCCTGCATTAACTGGATCAGCCAAACCATGGTATCGTATTCAATGTCAGTAGATGTACTTGGAGCGCAATCTAAGAAATGTGCACCGGCTTCATCCTGAAGGATGGTGCGCTCTTTGATTAATTCTTCATTCTTGTTTAAGATGGCATCTTTAATAGACGGAATCGCCCCGTTGATTTTTTCCCCAATAATAATCATTACGTTCTCCAATCAAAATACTTCTTATTTATTATGTCATATCTATTATAACGGATGGATTTCACTAAATCGGTATCTTTTAAATACAAAAAGAAGGCTTTGGGAGTCAACAAAAATGGGAATCGTGTTGATTTTTCCAAAGAAATGTCTTCACGACGATTCTTTTGGTAATATATTATGAATGTGAGAGTAGGGCATTTCATATCTTGACTAAAATATGATAAAATAGCACGCTAGCAAAATTATAAATAGGTAAGGAGAAATATCTATGGCACAGTTAACTGAAAGAGAAAATTATTTAATGGCTTTAAGAGGCGAGCAGCCAGAATGGATCCCACATATTAGCATGGATGCTACAAGAAAAGGACCTTCAGGAAACGCTTCCGTATCATGGTTAAGAAAACATTATTATCCAGATGGAGACCACAAGGACATCTTTGGTGTTCAGTACATCACAAGTGAAGAAGCAGCAGGCGGAATGCTTCCTAGAACATGGGACTTCCTGCTTGACGACATTACAAAATGGCATGATGTAATCAAAGCTCCTGATATCAGCGGATTTGACTGGGAACAGATGGCAAAGAAAGACCTTGCTCATCGTGACTATGTAAACCAGGCTGGTTCCTACGGTGTAGGCGGAACTGGATACTTCCAGCACTTAATGGCATTCATGGGCTTCACCGAAGGCCTTTGCGCTTTATATGAAGAACCAGAAGAGTGCGACGCTCTGTTTGATTACTTATGCGATTTCTATTGTGAAGTTATCGAAAAAACTATCGACCTTTACAAACCAGACATCATGGGAATCACAGATGATACAGCAGCATGGGGAAATCCTTTCGTATCATTAGAGATGATGCAGCACTATTTCATTCCTCGTTATAAGAGAATGGCAGACTATGCTCATGACAGAGACATCCCTGTAACTCTTCATAACTGCGGAAAATGCGAAATCTTCATGGATGACATGGTAAACGTTGTTGGTATCAGCGGCTGGAACCCAGCTCAGAACTGCAACGACCTGGAAGCAATCAAGAAGAAATTCGGTAACAAGTTAGTTCTTACCGGATGCATTAACTCTTCCCAGACTTTCGAAGACCCTAACATCACAGAAGACCAGATCCGTGAGATCTGCTGGGATGTTGCTAATAAATATGCACCAGGCGGCGGTTTCGCATTCCAGTGTCACTTCATCATTCCAGATCCTACCGATCAGCACGCTATCTGGAAGAGAGATACTGTAAACAAAGTTATGGAAGAAATCAGCCACGAATTCTACAAATAGTACTTAATATGATATTTTCAAGGCTGTCTTTTATGACAGCCTTGCGGGCATCGTATAAAAATAAATAATCATAAGGAGATATAACAATGGCACAGTTAACAGAACGTGAAAACTACTTAATGGCAGTTCGCGGCGAGCAGCCAGAATGGATTCCAGTAATCCGTATGGACCGTAGCGGCAAGGGCCCTACCTGCATGGCATCCCCATCCTTCTTAATGGGACAGATGAGACCTGGCGGAGACAACAAGGACATTTGGGGTGTTGAATATGTAACCAGTGCAGAAGCTGGCGGCGCTATGATTCCTAAGACATGGGACTTCTTATTAGACGACATCACAAAATGGCACGATGTAATCAAAGCTCCATCACTGGAAGGCATTGATTGGGAACAGATGGCAAAGAAAGATCTTGAAATGTTCAAGGTTGACCGTGAGAACAAAGTTGTTGTTTACATGACTGGCGGCACAGGTATTTTCCAGGCATTGATGGCATTCATGGGATTCACTGAAGGCCTTTGCGCATTATCCGAAGAACCAGAAGAGTGCGAAGCATTATTCGATTACTTTACAGACTTCTACTGCACAATCATGGAAAACTGCATTGATTACTACAAACCAGATGCAATCCAGTTAACAGACGATACCGCTGCATGGGGAAATCCTTTCGTATCTCTTCCAATGTTCCAGAGATATTTCGTTCCTCGTTACAGCAGATTTACACAGTTTGCAAAAGACAGAGGTCTTTTCGTTACTTATCATAACTGCGGTAAATGCGAAAGCTTCATGCCAGATATGATTGAAAAAGTTGGCATTACTGTATGGGACCCAGCTCAGGACTGCAACGACCTGTTAGCACTTAAGAACAAATATGGCAACAGACTGATCATGTCCGGATGTATCAACGGTTCTTCTACATTCGTAGCTGACGACTTAACAGAAGACAGAATCCGTGACATCCTTTGGGATGTAGCTAACAAATACGCTCCAGGCGGCGGCTTCTTCTTCCAGGCAAGCTTCATCATTCCTGATGAAACAAATAAATATGATATCTGGAGAAGAGATACTGTATTCAACGTTATGGATGAAATCAGTAAAGAATTCTACAAAAAGAACTAATTAGGAGAAAAAACTATGGCACAGTTAACAGAACGCGAAAATTATATGATGGCAGTCCGTGGCGAACAGCCAGAATGGATTCCACATATCACGATGGATCGTGCAATTAAAGGACCTACAACTTCTGCATCTCCATCTTTCTTAATGAAACACATGTTCCCAGGCGGAGACCACAAGGACATTTGGGGTGTTGAATACATCACAAGCAAAGAAGCTGCTGGCGGAATGATTCCTAAGACATGGGACTTCATTCTTGACGACATCACAAAATGGCATGACGTAATCAAAGCTCCATCACTGGAAGGCATTGATTGGGAACAGATGGCAAAGAAAGACCTTGAAATGTTCAAACCAGACCGTGAGAACCAGATCGTTACTTACGCTACTGGCGGTTCTGGATTATTCCAGGCTTTAATGGCATTCATGGGATTTACCGAAGGCCTTTGCGCATTATTTGATGAACCAGAAGAGTGCGAAGCACTGTTCGATTACATCACAGACTTCTACTGCGAGATCATGGATCATACCATTGATCTGTATCAGCCAGACGCAATCATGCTCGTTGATGATACAGCTGCATGGGGAAATCCTTTCGTTTCTCTTCCAATGTTCCAGCAGTTCTTCGTTCCACGTTATGCTAGATTTACACAGTATGCAAAAGACAGAGGTCTTTTCGTTACTTATCATAACTGCGGTAAATGCGAAAGCTTCATGGACGATATGGTTAATATTGTTGGTGTTAAGGTTTGGGACCCAGCTCAGGACTGCAATGACCTGTTAGCACTGAAGAAGAAATTCGGCAACAACCTGATCATGTCCGGATGTATCAACGGTTCTACAACATTCGAAGTTAAAGACTTAACAGAAGAGAAGATTTACGACATTCTTTGGGACGTAGCTAATAAGTACGCTCCAGGCGGCGGATTCTTCTTCCAGAGCCACTTCATCATTCCTGATGAAACAAACGAATTCGATATCTGGAGAAAGAACACTGTTAACAAAGCTATGCGTGAAATCGGACACGAGTTCTACAAGAAATAATTCGAATCAGATCTTATGAAATGAGGCCTTCGGGAATTCCCGGAGGCCTTTTTTATTTACATCTAATAGCCCATGTGATAACATTTTATCCATAGGACAAAGATATTTCATACCTAAAATTAGGAAGGGAGAAAAACTATGGCACAGTTAACAGAAAAAGAGAACTATTTACGTTGTATTAGAGGCGAACAGCCAGAATGGATTCCAGTTATTACTATGGACCCAGCAATCAAAGGACCTACTGGTGGAGCATCACCATCCTTTATGATGAGAGCTATGGATCCAAACGGCGACCACAGAGATATTTGGGGCGTTGAGTACATTACCAGCAAAGAAGCAGCAGGTGGAATGATTCCTAAGACATGGGACTTCATTCTTGACGACATCACAAAATGGCATGATGTTATTAAAGCTCCATCACTGGAAGGCATTGACTGGGAAATGATGGCTAAAAAAGATATGGAAAGAATGCCAGTAGACCGCGAGAATCAGGCAGTTACCTATGGCGCTGGCGGCGGCGGAATCTTCCAGAACTTAATGGCATTTATGGGATTCACCGAAGGCCTTTGCGCTCTTTCGGAAGAACCAGAAGAATGCGAAGCATTGTTCGATTACTTAACAGATTTCTACTGCCAGGTTATTGAAAAAACTATTGATTTATACAAACCAGACGTAATGTCTATCGGTGATGATACAGCAGCTTGGGGAAATCCTTTCGTATCCCTGAATATGTTCCAGAAATTCTTCGTACCTCGTTACGCAAGACTTACCGATTACGCTAAGGAAAGAGATCTTCCGATTACTTACCACAACTGTGGTAAATGCGAAATCTTCTTAGATGATATGGTTAACACCGTTGGTATCAATGCATGGGACCCTGCACAGAACTGCAACGACCTTGCTGGTATCAAAGCAAAATTCGGTAACAGACTGATTCTTTCCGGATGTATCAATGGTTCTTCAACTTTCGTAGCAGACGATTTAACAGAAGAAAAGATTCGCGACATTCTTTGGGATGTAGCTAACAAATATGCTCCAGGCGGCGGCTTCTTCTTCCAGGTATTCTTACTGATCGACGATAAGACGGACAAATACATGCAGTGGAAGAAAGATACTATCAACAAAGTAATGTTTGAAATCAGTAAAGAATTCTACAAAAAATAATAAAAATACAAGGAGAGTTAACAATGGCACAGTTAACAGAAAAAGAAAACTATTTTATGTGTTTACGTGGCGAAGTTCCTGAGTGGATTCCACACATGGCAGCAGATCCTTCCTACAAATGGGAAAGAGCAACCGCTGGCGCATCACCATCTTTCTTAATGAAAGCTATGGATCCAAACGGCGATCATAAGGACATCTGGGGCGTTGAGCATGTAACCAGCAAAGAAGCTGGTGGCGCTATGATTCCTAAGACATGGGACTTCATTCTTGACG
This sequence comes from Lachnospiraceae bacterium, assembly GCA_024403615.1. Taxonomy (GTDB): domain Bacteria; phylum Bacillota; class Clostridia; order Lachnospirales; family Lachnospiraceae; genus RGIG5612. Next base: position 2,215 of record JAKSRM010000008.1, on the reverse strand, counting down.
ACATCACAAAATGGCGTGACGTCATCAAAGCTCCAAATCTTGACGAAATCGATTTCGAACAGTTAGCAAAGAAAGATTTAGAGAAAGCAAATATCGACCGTTCCAAACAGGCTGTACAGTATGGTGTAGCAGGAACCGGTTACTTCCAGCATTTAATGGCATTCATGGGCTTCACAGAAGGTCTTTGCGCATTATATGAAGAACCAGAAGAATGCGAAGAATTATTCCAGTACTTAAGCGATTTCTACGTAGACGTTGTTAATCGTTCGATCGATTACTATCAGCCAGATATCATGTCTTTAGTAGACGATACTGCTGCATGGGGAAATCCTTTCATTTCTGTAGAAATGTACGAAAAATTCTTACTTCCACATTATAAGAGATTATCCGACATCGCTCATGACAGAGATATGTTCGTAAGCTTCCATAACTGTGGTAAATGTGAATGCTTCGTAGACGATATGGTTAACGTGCTTGGCGTTAACGTATGGAACCCAGCTCAGAACTGCAACGACTTAGTAGCTATTAAAGAAAAATATGGTAGCAAGTTCGTAATGGCAGGCTGCATTAACTCTTCTTCCACCTTCCAGGCGGACTTAAACGAAGAGCAGATCCGGGAAATCGTTTGGGACGTAGCGAATACCTACGCACCAGGCGGCGGTTTCTGCTTCATGGCTTCCTTCATCATTCCAGATCCGAACGATCAGAAAGCTATCTGGAAGAGAGATATGGTTAACGAAGTTATGCATGAAGTATCACGCGAATTCTACAAAAAATAATTTCATATCATTCGATAATAAAGAGGCGCTTGGATTTCCAAGCGCCTTTTTGTTTTATACAGTTTCTTTATAAGAAGTAATTGTTTTAAGCTTCGCCTTCGTATTTCTCGCGGCTGTAGTAGTACAGTTCCATGGTGCCATCCCAAAGCAGTTCTGGGTCTGGGCTCATGAAGGAAGAAATCATTCCGCCGCCAGCAGAGAAGTCATCAACGATTTCATGAATGCGAGCAACAGCTTCGTCTTTTGTCATACCAGGAGTAGGCATTACACCAACTTCGATACCAATCTTGTCGCCGTACTGAGCTTTGTAAGCTTTGAAATCATTCGCACGAGCCTGAATCTGCATCATACTTACGCCAAGGTCGATCATATAAGGAACGAAACGTTTGATGCATCCGCAGCTATGAAGCTCGATGAAAACGCCTTTGGAACGGATATGGTCGAAGAGTCTCTTTGTTGGAGGATATACCATAGCATCCATCATCGCTTCGCTGAAGAAGGAATCTCTTTCTGTTCCCCAGTCATCATGATAAGTTACATATTCTAATGGCAGATATTCGCAAAGCTTATCAATCAGCTGAATTTCCCAATCGACGAAAGCTTCTAAGAATTCACGAACTGCTTCTGGTTCCAGAGCCATGTCACACATAGCATCGGTATAACCACCACGAAGAGCTACTAAACGTTCGGTGCAACCTTGGCCAATATTTACATGGTAAACTTTTTCTGGATCACAGGTCTCTAACCATTTCTTGCAGCAACCTTCAATATCGTATTCATCCAGGTTCGGGAATTTAACTTTTTCTTTCCAATCGGTAATGTCATCCAGGAACTGGGTGTTTGGCTTTAACATAGGGCCGCCAGCTTCCGGAACATACATCCATTCAACGCCGAACCAGTCTTTGTATTCGGTACGCTCGGTCCATGTCCAGTCAGCTTCTGGCATACCGGTAACTACCGTAAGCATTGCAAAGTTAAAGTCTGTGGTTGAGTTTGGAACCCATGCAGGATTCTCATGCATCATTGCACGGCGGAAGTTCTCTCGGATAGAAATCGGACGGTCAGTAATATTTGGAACGGTAAAGCCACCAGCTTTGCTGAATGCACTCTTTCTGAAGTAAGTCTTGATGCTAGGATCAAGGTATTTTGGACGCTCGTATTTCATATAGTATCCCCCTTTCGAAATAGAAATATCTCCTAAATAATATGATAAAATTATACACCCAGGAAGAATTCGAAAAAAGTAGTTTTTTTAACAAAAATACTTATTCAATTTATGTATAAAATATGGAAAAAACAAAGGAAAAGCACAACATATAGTGGGTAAAAATCCTGGGATGCTACTATTATTTTGCATCGAAAAAAAACTTTAAAAAAAACTAAAAAATAGTGTTGACAATCGGTAAGTCGGGTGATATTATAAGCAAGCTGTCGCG
>JAKSRM010000007.1 GCA_024403615.1 Lachnospiraceae bacterium | reverse complement strand
AGGAGAAAACATTATGAAATCAAAAGAAGAATTAAATGCTATAAAGAATGAAGTCGTAGAGTTAGGAAAGAAACTCTCTGAGTTAAATGATGAAGAACTGAATCAAGTAGTTGGCGGCAGCCACGATGGTCTTCCACAGATCGAGCCTCATGAGAAATACATTATGACGATAGGTGTGAAAGCAGATGGCGGTGTGGACTTCAATCAGAAAAACATTGACCAGCAGTATGATATCCACATCTATGACGAGGATCCAAGCAATAGAAAATTTGATCCACCGAAATTTATCGGTTAAGGCATCGTTTGAATTTAATTAAATAATTAAATAAATTACCCGCCGAAGAGGAACATCCTTTTCGGCGGGCTTTCTTTTGTCAAAATAGTTACTTGTGGAGCCGAACTCTGATTCCGGCTTTCGTTCTAAAATTTTTTATTTATCGATATTGTCGATTTTCCACAGACCGTTGTCTTTTACAATGTCCATCCGAGCGGTATCGGTCATGCCGAAGTTGTCAAAATCAAAGACTGCGGTGAAAGAACCTTCGGTTACATCTTCAAATGTAAGGTCTGCGTTTGGATCAAATACGGTAAAGCCTTTTCCAGCCTGAACCATATATAAGCCGGTAGGAACAGAATCCTCTTGGATGTATAAGAACTGCTGAATGCCTTCTTCCTGGCCAGGAGTAGCTAACCATGGATAATTCTCAACTGCGAAGTCAAGAGTGAAATAATCATCCAGGAATTTGCTGATATCGCCAAAGTTCTGGAACTGTGGATCCGTAACGAGATTATAAACATAACCTTCTGGACTGGTATAAATAACATCGTCATCGATATCAATAGCGCCAGAGGAAAGTGCGTTCAGATCGTTAATAGCGGTAATCAGTTCCTTGGTAGCGCGGCCCATTTCCGCCTCTGTTGGAAGAACAGGCGCAGGATCTGTTTCCGGAGCTGTGGTTTCTGCTGGAGTTGTGGTCTCTACTGCCTTTGTGGTTTCTGGAGTAGAAGCAGGGTCTACAGGGTCTTCTTTGCCACCGCAGGCACATAAGCTAAGGGCCATTACAAGAATCAGGCCGACAGCAAGTGTTGTAAAAAGTTTTTTCTTTTTCATTAGGTCCTCCTATATTGAATATGAATTATCATCAGTTTTAACTTTTTAATTATACGATAAATTCGTCTGGCAAAACAACTGAAAAAATGTTTCTTTAGAAAAGCAAAAAATTCCCCAAAAGTACACAAAAAAGGCATATACTCTAGGTGAAATCGAAAGAGCAAAGGAGCGGCTATGAATTTAAAAGAAACCGTAATCGGAATTGAATTTGGATCAACAAGAATCAAGGCTGTGATGCTGGATAAAAACCACCTGCCTATCGCTTTTGGAAGTCATGAATGGGAGAACCGTCTGATTGACGGCGTTTGGACTTATACGCCGGAAGACATCGTAACGGGACTTCAGGACTGCTACGGCGCTTTAAAGAAAGATGTAAAAGAAAAATTCGGCTTAGAGCTGACAGAGACCGGAGCCATCGGCGTTTCGGCAATGATGCATGGCTACCTGCCTTTCGATAAAGACTGGAATCAGCTGACAGAATTCCGTACTTGGCGAAATACACAGACCTCTGAAGCTGCAGAAACTCTTTCCAAGCTTTTTAACTTTAATATTCCGCAACGCTGGTGCATTGCCCATTTGTATCAGGCCATTCTGAACAAAGAAGCCCATGTGCCGGACATTGCCCATATATCCACTCTTGCAGGTTATATCCATTTCCGCATGACCGGCAAGAACTTGATGGGAATCGGCGAAGCCTCTGGTGTGTTCCCGATTGATAATGCTACCGGCGATTATGATGAAAAGATGATTGCTGATTTTAATGAATTGATTGCAGATTATCAGTTTCCATGGACCTTAAAAGACCTGCTTCCAGACCATGTCCCAGCTGGTGAAAATGCTGGATACTTAACGGAAGAAGGCGCGTTGCTGTTGGACCCAGAAGGAACCTTACAGGCAGGAATTCCAATCGCTCCTTGTGAAGGCGATGCAGGAACCGGTATGGTAGCCACCAACGCAGTCCGTCCGGGAACCGGTAACGTATCTGCAGGAACTTCGGTCTTCGCTATGATTGTTACGGACCGCCCGTTAGGTGTTCACATGGAAGTTGGCATGGTAACCACTCCTGCTGGATGTCCGGTAGCCATGGTACATTGCAGCAACTGTACTTCCGACATTAATGCATGGGTGAACCTGCTTGCCGAATTTGCAGAATCCATCGGCGCTCCACAGAATAAGGGCGAATTATATACCATGCTGTTTAATAAAGCCTTAGAAGGAGACCCGGATTGTGGCGGCTTGTTAAGCTACAATTATTTCTCTGGCGAAGCAATCATGAACATGGAAGAAGGAAGACCGCTCTTCGTTCGTCGTCCGAACAGCGTATTTAACCTGGCCAACTTCATGCGCATGCATCTGCTTTCCGCTCTTTCTACTTTGAAGTCTGGACTGGATATTTTGGTAAATGAGGAGAAAGTTCGCATCGACCGAATCAATGGTCACGGCGGCTTCTTTACTACCCCAGTGGTTGGTCAAAGACTGCTTTCCGCAGCCATCGGCTCTCCGGTAACGGTTATGCAGACCGCTGGCGAAGGAGGCCCTTACGGAATGGCGTTGTTATGCGCGTACATGCTTTGGAAAGAGGAGGGCGAAAGCTTAGAAGATTACTTAGACAACAAAGTATTTGCCGATGCTCCTTCCACCACCGTTATGGCAGAGCAGTCCGATATCGACGGCTTTAATACTTTCCTGAAATCTTTCCTGAAAGCTTACGATGTAGAACGGTTGGCAGTGGAGAAGTTTTAATAAGACAAGAAAAAGAGACGAAGCGGCGTCTCGTAAAAAATAGAAAAGAGAAACCATGAATATTAATTTTAACGAGTATGCGGGAGAATGCTCCTGCGGAAAAAGTCACGACATTATTACCAAGGCAGCGGTGATTGAACCAGACTGCCTGTTGAACATTGAGAAATACCTGGACCAATACGGAATCAGCGGAAAGCGAATGGCTCTGTATGATGAGCATACGTTCGCAGCAACGGCAGACCGCCATCCGGCAGCAGACCAGGTAATTATTCTAAATCCGGAAGGCCTTCACGCCGATGAAAAATCCACGGCGGAAGTTCTTGCGAAAATGGAAGAGGATGTAGAAATTATTCTGGCCGTTGGCAGTGGAACCATCTGTGATATTGCCAGATTCTGTGCTCATGAAAAAGGCATCCAGTTCGTAGCCTGCGCTACGGGAGCCAGCGTAGACGGCTTCTGCAGCAACGTAGCAGCGATGACTTGGTATGGATATAAGAAAACATGGCCGGCAGTTCCACCAACACTGGTCATTGCGGACATCAGTATTATCAGCAAGGCTCCGGAGGAATTGATTAAGAGCGGCGTTGGCGATATTTTTGCAAAATATATTGCACTTGCTGATTGGCAGATTGCCAGAACTTTGACAGGAGAATATTTCTGTGAACGGATTTATGACCTGATGTGGAAAGCGGTGGATACCGTTGCGAAGGGCGTGGATAAAATCGTGTCTGGCGATCCGGAGGCTTTCGCTGATGTAACTTACGCCTTAGTAATGAGCGGAATCGCCATGCAGATGATGGGCAATTCCCGTCCGGCTTCCGGTGCAGAGCATCATATGTCTCATATGATTGAGATGGGCGCTACCTCTTTGGACGTTCAGTTCCCAGCCCTTCATGGAGAGAAGACCGGCGTAGGAACCCTGGTGGCAGCAGAAGAATATAAGAAACTGGCAGCGATGGAAACGATTACTTTTAAGGACTATGCTCCAATGCCAGAAGAAACCATTGAACAATACTATGGAGCAGCTTTAAAAGATGCCATCGTAGAAGAAAACAAAGAAGATTGTCTGGCGAAGGTTACCAAAGAGATGCTGGAGGAAAACTGGCAGCAAATTTGCGCTTTGGTAAAAGAGATCCCAGACCCAGAAGAAATATTTGCAAAATTAGAACAGATGGATGCGAAGAGAACTTTAGAGTCTATCGGCGTATCGGAAGACAAGAAAGAAATTTTAATCAACTATTCTCCGATGGTACGGAACCGCCTGACTCTCATGCGCATCCGCAGAATGATAGAATTTTAAGGAGAATGAATGAAAATAACATTAAATCCCGATGAGGAAGTTGTAAAAATGATAAAGGAAGGGCTGGCAGCAAAGGATGGATATTGTCCATGCCGTTTAGCCAGAACTCCGGAAAACAAATGCATGTGTCAGGAATTCCGCGACCAGATTGCGGACCCGGATTTTGAAGGATTCTGTCACTGCATGCTGTATTACAAATCAAAAGAAGACTAAAGAAAGGAGACTAAAAATGTCAGAAATCGTATTAACAAAAGAAAATTTTGAAGAAGAAGTATTAAAATCGGATATTCCGGTATTGGTAGATTTTTGGGCAAGCTGGTGTGGACCTTGCAGAATGCTGGCTCCAACCATTGCAGAAATCGCAGAGGAATATGCTGGAAAAATAAAAGTAGGTAAAGTCAACGTAGATGAGCAGGAAGCCTTAGCTATCCAGTATCAGATTCAGAGCATTCCAGCCGTTTTCCTTTTCAAAAACGGACAGGTTGCAAACGTATCCATTGGCTTACGGCCAAAAAACGAAATTGAAGAATTACTGAAGTAAAAATGATTTTATATACTGAGCGATTAGTTCTGCGTCCGTGGAAAGAAACGGACGCAGAAAGTTTATTTGAATATGCGAAAGACCCTTCCATCGGCGCAACTGCTGGTTGGCCGCCTCATGCTGACGTGGAAGTGAGCCGTGCGGTCATCCGGAGCCAACTGTCGTCTCCGGAAACTTTTGCGGTCTGCTTAAAAGAAGAGGGAAAGCCCATCGGAAGTTTCAACCTGAAATTCAAAGGAGACACGGACTTAACGGACGCTGATGATGAAGTGGAAATGGGCGCCTGGATTGGAAAAGAATTCTGGAACAAGGGCTATATTTCGGAAGCCGGAAGAGAAGTTTTACGTCATTGCTTCGAAGACCTGAACTTAAGCAAGGTCTGGGCTGCGTATTATGACGGAAATAATAAATCCGGACATGTGCTGGAAAGCTATGGTCTGACCTATGACCATATGGAAAAGAACGTTTTCGTGCCTTTGGTAAACGAGCTCCATGATGTCCATGTGCTGAGTATCACCAAGGAAACCTGGGAATCAATCAGAACACGAAGAAATAGCTAGAACAGGGTTCTACAACCTTGAATAAAGAAAGAAAATAAGGTACATTATACCTTGTGTAAACAAAAATAAATTTTCAAGTAAGTGACAAAAAATATGGAAAATATCTTTGAAAAAATCAACATTACAAATTTACAGGATGCGATCGGCGATTGGACCGCTTTTTCTGCTTGTGAGCCTTACGAAGTAGACTTAGATGGGGAAGAGCAGATCATCACCACCTGCTGCAGAGCTTGTATTGCGAACTGCGGTGTGAAGGCCCATGTAAAGAACGGTCGTGTCATCAAGCTGGAAGGAAATCCAGACGATCCGATGAGCCAGGGAAAACTGTGTTCCAAGGGACTTTCCGGTATCGCAGCTCTCTATCATCCAAACCGTAACAAATATCCTCTGATTCGTGTGGGCGAACGCGGCAGCGGTAAATGGCGCCGTATCAGCTGGGATCAGGCTATGGATGTGATCGGCAACAAACTGATGCAGGTTCGCAAGGACTATGGCGCAGAAACCGTTTTCTGCACAACCGGTGGCGGAGGAAACCCTGCAATCTGGAGCATCAGCCGTTTCGCAAATATTTTCGGAACTCCAAACTGGTTCGAGCCAGGATGCGCTCAGTGCTACCTGCCTCGTGTTTCTGCTTGTAACATGATTTACGGCGGCCAGGATACCAGTATTGCCGATTCGAAAGCGAAAGACCTTTACGATGCAGACAATTGTCCAACCAAGACTCTGGTTCTTTGGGGAACAGACCCTTCCAACTCCTGTACTGCCAGCGGTGGCCGTATGGTAAATGAGCTGAGAGCAAGAGGCACAAAGACCGTTGTTATCGACCCGAGATTTACTCCAGATGCAGCAAAAGCCGATGTATGGCTTCCAATCCGTCCTGGTACGGATGTAGCTTTGATGCTGTGCTGGATGAACTATATTATCGAGAATAAAAAATACGATGCAGAATTCGTTCTGAAATGGACCAACCTGCCTTACCTGGTAGATTTAGATACCAAGTATTGTCTCCGTGCGAAAGACGCAGACGGCAATGAGAAGACCGGTCCAGACGGATTCATGGTATTTGATAAGAAGACAAACTCTATTCAGGAGCTGTCCTATCCATGGGATGACAGCCTGGACGTAGATATTTTCGGCGAATATGAAATCGACGGAAAATTATATAAAACCGCAGGCCAGATTCTGAAGGAAAGAGTGGCAGAATTCACTCTGGAACGTACCGGTGAAATCTGCTGCTTAGAGCCAGAACGAATCAAAAAGGCGTTAGACCTTTACCTGGCAGAAAAACCTTCTGCTATCTGCTTAGGCGTAGCTACGGACCAGACTCCGAACTCCTTCCAGGCAGCTCATGCAGCTGACATGATTGACATGCTGGTAGGCAATATTGAAAAGCCGGGAACTTCTCTCCAGAACTTCCCAACCAGTGCCGTTCTTCATGGCGCAACCAACCCGGTTCCTATGGCTCCAACCAAGCTTCCACCAGAACAGCTTCCAAAACGTTTAGGTGGCGTAGAGCATAAGGGCTTAGGTATGTGGCATGCTGGCCAGCCGGCAGCAGTTCTTGACGCAATTCTTACCGGAAAGCCATATAAACCAAGAGTATGGATTGACCGTTCCGGTAACAAGATGGCTGTTTTAGGCGATGGCAATAAATGGGAGAAGGCTATTCATGAACTGGATTTCATTATCCATATGTACATGTATCCAACTTCCTTCTCTGCTTATGCAGACGTTCTTCTGCCAATCACCGAATGGCTGGAGACTAACTTAATCGTTGAAATCTGCAACACCTTAGTTGCTCGTCAGAGAGTCGCTCATGTTTGGGAAACCAAGGATGAAACCGTGGTATGGTCCAACATGGCGAAGAAGTGTGCGCAGTTAGGCCACGAAGGCTGTCAGAAAGCTTTCGATGCCGAATATATGGGCAGTGACCTGCCTTATTGGGAAGATGAAACCGAACTGTTTGATACGGTATTGAAACCAATCAACATGAACTGGGAAGAATTCACCAAGGCTGGTTACTACGAGTTTATGCCAAAAGATGAATGGAAGACCTATGACACCTACATGCAGACCGGAAACGACGGCAAATTAAAAGGCTTCAACACTCCTTCCAAGAAATTGGAGCTGTACTGCGACCGTCTGATTACGTTGGCAAGAACCGGCAAACCTTACCTGCCGTTCCCAATGCCTCCTGCATCAAAGGATTATGATCCGCTTCCATACTATATGGAACCGTTCGAAGGCCCGGTAAATGATGTAGAAACGACGAAAGAATATCCGTTAACCATGACCAACGGCCGTGTTCCGTTCTTCCATCATTCCACCCTTAGAAACATTCCGAGACTCCGTGAAATGTACCCGGTACCGGAAATCTGGATTAATACAGATAAGGCAGCAGAATTAGGAATTGAATCCGGTAAATGGGTATGGGTTGAGTCCAAGAGAGGTAAAGTCAGAGCCAAAGCGGTAGCGACCGAAAACATCGGACCGAATACCGTATGGATGGAACGTTTCTGGTTCCCAGAGACTCTGAACACGGAAACCCATGGATGGAAAGAAAGCAACGTTAGTGTCCTTGCAAAGAGCGAAGGCCCTTACAACGACATTCTGGGAACTTACACCCTGCGTGCTTATCAGGTTAAAGTATATAACGCAGACTCCGCTCCAGAAGGCATCTGGACCGAACCTGCGGATTTCAAAAAATGGCTGCCGGGAGGCAAATTCTAATGAAACAGTTTGCAATCGTAATCGACCTGGACAGATGTATCGGCTGCCGCGCCGGCTGTCAGGTTGCATGTAAAATGGAAAATGATATCGGACTGGGCAAAAGCCGCAGCGTCCTTCACACCATCACCTATGGAAAATATCCAGACCAGCACATGTACTACATTCCAGTAATGTGCCAGCAGTGTGAAGATCCGGCTTGCGTCAATGTATGCCCAACCGGTGCATGTTATAAGAGCGATGAAGACGGCGTTGTATATATTGACAAGGAAGCCTGCATCGGCTGCCAGAGCTGCAGGAAAGCTTGTCCTTATGACGCAGAAAACTTCAACAAAGAGCTGCGCGTAATGGATAAATGCATTATCTGCAGCCACTTAAGAGAAAAAGACGAGAAACCAGCTTGCGTAAGCTTATGCCCAGGCAACGCCATTTACTTTGGCGATGTAAACGATCCGGAAAGCGAAGTATCCAAACTTCTTGCTGCAAATGAAGGACATGTTTACAGCCTGAATAATGACGCAGGAACCAATCCATCCGGCAGATTTATCTTAAGAAAAGATGAATGGATTGACCCATTCAAGAAATAAAAAGGAATCCGATATGAATAATTTATCAAAAACCGATGAAAATAGAATCAGCATGTACCGCCTGCTGGGAAAGCTTTATCTGATTGAAGTGGATGAGAAAACTTTAGCAGCTTTTCAGGGAATGCAGTTTCCGGAAATTACAGGAAAAAGCTCTGCAGAGCTCGACCTGAAAGAAGGCTATGAGTTAATCAAAAAATATTTCGCAGAGAATACGCTTTCCGACGAAGCAACCATCGAAGAGCTGGCAGTAGATTATGCGAAAACTTTCCTTTCTGCAGGAGACCAGTCTGGTCAGTCTGCGTTCCCGTTTGAGTCCGTTTATAAAAACATGGCTCATCAAATCTACGGCGAAAGCACAGCAGAAGAGGAAAAACTGTACGCAGCAAAGGGTCTGAAATTAAGAGAAGACATGTTCAAAGTAACGGAAGACCATCTGGGAGCAGAGTTGGAATTCATGGCAAAACTGATTGCAGAAGCTCCAGAAGAAGAGCAGAAAGCCTATGTAAAGAACCACCTTCTGAACTGGGTAAGCTCCTTTACTGCAGATGTAGTGAAATATGCAGCTACAGACTTTTATAAAGGCTGGGCGAAAGTAACCAACGGAATGCTTGGATTGGAAAGGGAGTACTATGGGTTATAAAGTTTCAACAGAAAAAATGGATGAGATCTTAAAAGGCCTTTCCGGTCAGTACAAAGTATTCGGACCGAAATGGGACAGACCTCATAAAAACGTTAGATTCGCAGAACTGAAATCTGTCAGCGAAATCGTTATGGACCGTCAGAGCAACTTCTCCATCAAAGAAGTGTTCTATCCGATTTCCCAGGTAATGTTTTATTTCAAAGGCGAAGAAGTAGAGCCTTCGGAAGTAGCAGAAGACAGGGACCTTTTGATTTTCGCTCGTGCCTGCGATATTAATTCTATTAAGAGATTAGACAAAATCTTTTTAGACAATGGTGAGAATAACAGCGATTATTTCTACGCACGTATGAGAAAGAAAGTAAAATTCGCTCTTATCGAGTGCGGCGGTTTTGAGAATTGCTTCTGTGTTTCTACCAATAGCAACGAAACCGATGATTACGCTTTTGCAGTAAAAATCGCGGAGGACATTTTAGTAGAAGCAAAAGACGATGCCTTTGCAGGACTCTTTGCCGGATGTGAAGCTGCGGATTATCAGCCAGAATTCGTAAAAGAGAATACGAAGAAGGTTACCGTTCCGGAAATTAAAAAGGAAAACCTGAAGGCGGTCAGCGAATTAGAGTATTGGAAGAAGTTCGATGACAAGTGCATCGGCTGTGGCGGATGCAATACGGTATGTGGAACCTGCAGCTGCTTCGATACCGTAGATGTCGTTTATACCGAAGGTAGCTCCGACGGCGAGCGTAAGAGAGTATGGTCTTCTTGTATGCTGGATTCCTTTACGGAAACTGCCGGCGGCGCAAAATCCAGAGCAACTCATGGTGCCAATATGCGCTTTAAGGTATTCCATAAATTCTACGATTTCAAATCCAGATTCGGAACGGACTGGAATATGTGCGTAGGCTGTGGCAGATGCGAAATGCGTTGCCCACAGGAAATCTCCTTCATTGATACCGTGAATGAATTAGCAGAAGAATGTAAAAATATCTGATGGAAGATGCTGGCGCTTGTAAGATGCGACGGCAAAAAACAGTTGGAAAGATAAATAGGTGACGAAGTGACGGAACAAGAAAAATTTGAGAACATGATCGATAGAATGAAACCGGAACCTCACAGAATTTTAGAGGTTGTTCGGCAGACAACTGCGGAATCTACTTTCCGTGTTGCTTATGATGGCGAGACCTTAGATGGACAGTTTTTTATGCTGTCGATTCCGAAGGTTGGCGAAGCTCCAATTTCTGTCAGCGGAAAAGGCGATGGTTTCGTAGAATTCACCATTCGTAAGGTTGGTCGTTTAACCGAAGGCGTTTTCGGACTGCAGCAGGGAAGCACCCTGTTCATGAGAGGCCCTTACGGAAATCCATGGCCAGTAAAAGATTTTGAAAATAAACCGTTAGTAGTAATCTGCGGTGGTACTGGTATGGCACCAGTGAAAACTTTATTGGAGCATTTCTATAACAACCCGGAAATCGCAAAAGACGTATATCTGATTGCTGGTTTCCGTGATGCAGACTGCGCCCTGTTTAATGAAGAACGTGCGAAATTCGCAGAGAAGTTCCATACCATCTACACCCTGGATACGGGAGCTACAGAAGGCTTTGAAGGCGGCTTAGTAACGGAACATATCAGCAAGATTCCATTCGCAGAATTGGGCGACTACAACGTAGTTATCGTAGGTCCTCCAGTAATGATGCGATTTGCTGGTGCGGAATGCGTGAAGTGTGGAGTCCCGGAAGAAAAGATTTGGGTTTCTTTCGAAAGAAAGATGAGCTGTGCCGTAGGCAAATGTGGACATTGCAAGATTAACGAGACTTACGTTTGCTTAGAAGGCCCGGTATTTAATTACACAGTAGCTTCGAAATTGTTTGACTAAAAAGATTCCTGCCAACCTTAATAAGGAGGCAGGAATTTCTAAATAAAGAAAAGCGGGAGTTTCCGCGAAAGAGGTACTTATGAATTTTGAAAAAGAACGTTACGATAAAATAAAAGAAGATTTTGAAGACTGGTGGGAAGGCAAGTTAGAGCGTCCGATTATTCAGGTTACGTTAGACCAGGCTTCCGGAGAAGGAGGCGACTTCTTCGCATCCAATTACCGCAAGGTTATCTTAGATGCCATGTACGATTTTGATCTGCCAGTAGAAGAGGCTGCAAAGGTAGTGGATGATGCTTATTCTGCATGTACTTACTCCGGCGATGCCATTCCAGTGTTCTACATGCGCCCGACCGGAATCTTAGGCGGGTTCCTAGGTCAGGACTTTGGCATTGACCATAACTTAGGAACCGTATGGTTCAAGAAAATGTGTCCGGAACTGTCTGGCATCATTAACGTTCAGTTAGATGAAGAATCTCCTCTGCTGAAACGTTCCATCGCTTTAACCAAAGCGGTTCAGGACTATTTTGACGGCCGTATGCCAGTAGGTCTTCCGGACTTCGGTGGCGTAATGGACATCGTTTCTTCTATTCGTGACGCCAACCCATTACTGGAAGAACTCTACTTCGAAGAGGAAGATGTAAAGAAAGCTTGCTGGAACGTACATGAGCAGTTTAAGAAAGCTTACGATATGTTTATGGCAGCCATCGACATCGACAAAATCCCAGGCTATACCTGCTGGGCAACCATGCTGTCCCAGAAGCCTTATTTCGTATTACAGAACGACTTTTCCGCAATGATCAGCACCGATATGTACGATGAGTTCTATCTGCCGATTCTTCGGGAAGAATGCAAATATATTCCAAGAACGATTTATCATTTAGACGGACCAGGCGCTGTAAGACATCTGGATTCCATTTTGACCGTTCCGGAATTAGACGGCGTTCAGTGGATTCAGGGCGCAGGTGCACCAGGCTTAGACCAGTGGCCGGATATTTATAAGAAAATCCAGAAGGCCGGAAAGCTTTGCCAGGTATTTATTAACGGCGCAGCAGAACTTCCATATATCGACTACATTGTAGATCTGTTAGGAACCACCAAGGGCCTTTGCTTCATTTGTACTGGTCAGTCGACCGAGCAGGCAGCTTTCGATGAATATTTGAAGAAATACAACGTTATTTAATTTCTTTTTTGATGCATAATTAAGAACGAGAAAAGGGTCACGAGACGATATCCGCTACATTACGTAGCGGATATTTTTTTTAAAATGTAGCATCAGTTTACACAATTTTATTGATTTATGACACCACGAGTGGTATTCTATATCTTGTATAATTGTTTAATACTGCGCACTACTTATTGATAGGCAAATCTATATATGGATTTTTGGCGGAACTGACGACACGGTCTAATTCTAGTCAGGGGAGAAACATAATGGCAGCAACGCATATTAGCCGTAAAGAATTACTTGAACTCACCATTGAACAAGAAAGACAGATTAATCAACTGAAACAGGAGATTGAAGAACAGCAAACGGCGCTGGAATCTCGACGTATTAAAATCGAAAAGTCCGGAACCGTTGCTGAAGCGTGTCTTAGTTTAAATAAAGTATTTGAAGCTACGGACGAGGCGATGAAACAGTACATGGAAAACATCGAAGCCTTGTCAGCAGAGCTTCAGGAGCAGCGCGACCACCTGGACGCAGAACTCCAGGAAAAACGCGAAAACCAGGAGGCAGAACTTCTGAAGCAACATGAGCAGCGTATCGCAGAAGCTCAGGCAGAGAGTGATAGAATTCTCTATGATGCAAAGAATGAAAGCGAGAAGCTTTTAGCCGAAGCAAAACAGGCAGCAGAAGAAGTTCGTAGCAGCGCTCTGGCAGAAGCGGAAGAAATCCTTAACAAAGCAAAAACCGAAGCAAAGAACACAGCCATCGCTTATATGCGCGAGGCAAAGAAAAAAGTTACTGCTTATTATAGAGCCCATCCGGATTTTCTAGAGGAGATAACCCGGAAGGAGGAGAACTCGGAGAATGAATAATCCTCTTTTTGAACGAGCGTAATATTTGTGATGAGAAAAGTTGATTTAAAGATGAGTAAAAACCGGAAAAGAACTATTTGGCAAAGGGCAGTCGCTGTATTAGCAGCTGTTGTAGTATTCGCCACAACATATGCATTAATTCTTCCAGCCATTGCCTGGGAAGATCAATGCGTTTGTGAAATTGAAGAACATATTCATGACGAATCTTGCTATACCGTTGATGACGACGGTATAGAAGTCTTAACGTGCGAATTACAAGAACATGAACATACCGCAGAATGCTTTGATGCCGCTCCAGCGATGGACGACGGCTTGGCTTGCGAGCAAATCGAGCATGTTCATGATGAAAATTGCTATTTCTCCGACGGAACACTGAGCTGCACTATTCCAGAACATACCCATGGCGACGAATGTCTTGCTGTAAGCGCGCCAGAAGTAGTAGAAGAACCAAAGGTGGAAGCAAAGAGCGTTGCTATGGCAAAAGTTCCAGCAAGAGCTTCCCCAAATGGAACAACTTCTATCTTAGTTGTAGCAGGTTCCGACTTCCAGGACCCAAACACTTCTCCATCAAATGGACAGTATAGTGGTGCTGCTCACAACTATAATACGCAGAATGCACGAATCAGTGCGATTTTAAACCAAATCAAAACATTTTATAGTTCATATAACAATAGTTCATATGATGCATATGCTTTCTTTGCAGGTGGCGACTACGGGTTTGATTCCAATTTATCTGCAGAAAATACAAACACAGGTATTGCTCAAATTAAAGGTGCTGTAGAAGCAGTATTCTCGAATCTTCAGCAGGAACTTTTTGTTCAGGGCAACCATGACAATAGTGCTTCTTCTGGAAACTGGACCACTTCTGGTTCCTATGATACCGATTATTATGGTGCATTCCTTATCTCTGAGGACGATTTCCCTGCAAAAACAGGAACACCAAAAGCCGCAACACTTACGGCGCTTGAGACATATCTTGCTGGCAGAGTACAAAATAATCCAAATCAGCCAGTGTTTATTTTGACCCATGTTCCGCTTCATTTTGACCTTCGAACTGTTGCCGAAGGTGACGGAATGTATGGTAAGAGGCTGTTTGATATCGTTTCTGCGTATGGCGACGATTTAAATATCATCTTCTTATATGGACATAACCATGCTCATGGTGACGATGATTATATTGGAGGTTCTGCTAATTTCTATACAAAGGGAGACACAATAAAAGTTGCAACAGACGGAAGCAGATCCAGTTATACAACCGAAACCCTGAATTTTACATATATGAATTATGGCTACACTGGCTATTATTGGGAAAAATGGGTTACATCAAATTCAGCCGTCCAGTCTTTACCAGCTTGCAATGCAGATTCCACGCTTACCATGACATCCTTCTTGATAACCGGTAATTCCGTTGAGATTCGTCGTTGGGATGAATCTGGCCAGCACGTACTAAAAGCAGCCGGTGCCCAATCAAATGGTGATCATGTATCTGGAAGTTGGAATACGACATT
Source organism: Lachnospiraceae bacterium (assembly GCA_024403615.1). Taxonomy (GTDB): domain Bacteria; phylum Bacillota; class Clostridia; order Lachnospirales; family Lachnospiraceae; genus RGIG5612. Next base: position 76,410 of record JAKSRM010000007.1, on the reverse strand, counting down.
GGGCTTTGACACTAGCGTTGTTGATTCACCTGTAACCGTACAAAAGGCTTCAACGCCAACTTATCAGACCAATACCAAAACTTATAACAACGTATCTATTACGGCATCTGCAACATCCGATTGGGATGTTACGATTTCCGCAGCTTCTAACAGCAATACAACTGTTGAAGCTTATAAATCAAATCATCCAACCGAAGTTGGTGATTATTCTGTATATTCAATCGAAAAAACAACCGGTTCCATTGAATCGGGCACAAATTATACCATCGAATTCCCTGATGAAGGCAAGTATGACCAGGTTGCCTTTATTTCTGACGGTAGTCTTTCTACATCTGGAATCACTGTTCAGCATGCAAATGGCAAGATTACAGTAACGACCCCTCACCTTAGTGACTGGGTTGCATATGCGCTTCCAGACGACGATCAGCCGAGTGGCGATGATCCGGCCATGAATACAGTAACCAAGAACAACGTTTCTGTTACTAGAGTGGGAATCGATACCCTTGTAGTAAATACGAACCCAACCATTACACCTTCAACCGAAGGAATTACAGACATTACGAAATATGCGCTTTCCTTTAATGGATCAGGAGATGCAGTAATCGAGCTCCCATTCAATTCCACAACTCAGGATACAGTATGGATGGTTAGTGGAAACAGCCTTGTTCAGGTGGATGTCGAAATTGTTAACGGCAAGGCAGTTATTAACGCTGCAAATCTTTCTGATTCAGCAAGCATGACTTTTGTTGCAGGAAAGGCTCCGGCTACAGAGGCTGCTGGGCTTCCTGCAGGTACTTATTGGGTGAAATGCGCAAGCACGAGTGATATCAATACACAAAATAGCACTCCGCATATGATTATCTATAACAATAATGGAACAAATTATGCTGTTGACATGAAAACTGCAGGTGATGCAAGCACTGCAACATCTGTAACAATCACAGATAAAGGGAAATATAATAACGAGACCGTTTATTCGATTACAGGTGCGAGCAACACTGCACAATGGACATTTAGCGGCCAAACCAGCGGCAAGATAAAGAATGTTAAAAATAATAGTTATCTTGACCCAGCAACCGCGACTACATTATCAGATAATCAGAATGTTTCTATTTCATCTACAAATGGTTTATTTACACTTTCTAGAAAAAGAAATGGAACCACTCGTTATCTCAGTTTCAACTCTTCCGACGAGAAGTTTGAGCATGCCTCCAGCTCCGCAGGCATGGCCATCTACAAACAAGTAACTGTTCAGCCTCAGAACCCTCCAAAGCTTCAGGTAAAGAATACTTACATTACTGCAGATGGTTATCCAGATAATGTAACTGCGCTTACGTTCAAACTTTCTGCAGGAACTACTGAGCAGTACAATAACGCAAGTGCCGTAACAGACCTTGCTTATAAAGTGTACGATTCTAATGGTGCACTGACAGGTTCTAAGCGTCTTACTTCTGATGGCACCTTCACTCTTAAGAGTGGAGAATATGCAGAATTCGAAGGACTGGATTCTACCAAAAACTATTTCGTAACCGAATTGGCTAATCCGGCAGTAGAAGAGGTTGTATCAGGAAAAGTAGATGGAAGAGATACTACTCCTTCTGACGCTAGTGGAAATAAGTACTTAAGAATTAAAAAAGCAAATAATGAGACTGGCACCATTGAATTTACCAGCAGACTTGTTGAGAAGAATCACCCTCTCACCGTTACATTTAACATAACGGGTAATACGGCATATATTTCAAACGATGCTCCGTTCAGTCTTCATATCTTAGATTCGGATGGAAATCCAGCTGTTTATGAAAGCTACGACATCATTATCAATGGTGAAACCTTTGCAGAGAACGTTCCATACGATGAAGAAAATGCGCCTCTCGGCATTCGATTAAGAAACGGATATACCATTCGTATTAAAGGCCTTGAAAATGGGAATTATACAGTTGTAGAAGACCTTACCAGTGACAATTACAGTCAGTTTATTGGTGTTACTGAAAAAATTGGATCAGGCGATGAAACAGATAAAAATGTTGCTCAATCCATTGCAACCTCAATTAATTATCAGGGTACTTCTCAAACAGATGTAGTCTATACCAATAAACTTTCCAACACTTATACTATCACCTTTGATTATGGCGATGGAACTTTTGAAACCAGAACAACTGGTGAAGACGGAAAACTCACCGGAACAATGCCTACAAAGGATCGTGAAGGATATATCTTCCATGATTGGCACACTAGACCAAATCAAGGTGGCGTAATCATTCGTGAAACGGATTATAACAATTATCCGTTTACTCAAAATCAGACTCTTTATGCGCATTGGGAAAAAGTTGAGGACGTTATTGGCCGAGATGCCAATTTTGAAAAGTCAATTAATTCTAGCAAAGCTTATGAAAACGGAGTAGAGAATCTCTTTGACATAAAATTGAATGCAGACCTTCCTTCTAATAAGACCATGGGAGTTGTATTAACCTTTGACGTTTCATCATCAATGAATCAGTTCTGTGCAATTTGTGGTAAAGATTCCGGATCACATAATACCAACAGCACTACAGGCTTTGATGGCTCAAGCGTATCTGACTCTTACACAAGCGCAGTTGACCCAACTACTGGTCAGCGTCATAGTTATCTTTCTCGATTTGAGGTAATGCAAGAAGCAGCAGAAAATTTCGTTCGTGAATTATATGCAGCAATACCGGAGAAAGGAATCGAGCATTGTTATATAGAAGTCGTAAGATTTGGACAATATGCAGAGTTCCCAACCGAAAATCTTACATTGGATTTGGGCACTTTAAATCCAAATAGGGCAGATGATCTTGATACTTTAGTAAAGACCTCAGGTAGTCGAACCGATGGAATTATTGGTACCGCAGGTAATAGTAAAATTTCCGGAACTAACATTTCTTACGGTTTGAAAACGTCTGAAAAAGCTCTTGAGAAAATGCCTGGCCGTGGCGTGCAGATGGCAAATACCTATGTGTTATTAATGTCTGACGGTGCCCCAACCACGGATAACAAAACGATGGTTGACGGATATGATGATGCTGAGTCCCAGTATTATATAGACGATGCGGCATTGAATGAAGACTTCATGAATAAATGGAAAGAAAATTGGAGTGGTTATAATCACTATCAATGGCGTGGAGAAGATCAGAATTACCTTGTAAAAAAAGCAAATGCAGGTAGTGCAACTTCCACAAATAAAGTATTTAGTTTGAAGTCTATCTTTGGTGTTCCGTATTATGCAGATGAAATTCATGATTTAGGTTCTCATCTATACAGCGTTGTTATGGGCCATAACTTGGATAACAATAAGTGGGATACGGCAAATAACTATCGCTATGTAACCGCAATCGGAATAGAAAATGCAGATTACGTAGCTTCTTTTTCAGATGTCGCAATGAGGGCGGATAATAAAACATCAAAGGCCGAAATTCTTGCTGATTTGGACGTTTTCTACGATACGCTTATCTCTGCAGCTGAAGCAAATGCAAAGAATGCTGTTGTAACAGATCCAATGTCCGAGGATGTTGAATTCGTTGGATTTGAAGATGAAAACGGAAACCTTGTAACGGATAACAGCGGTAATCCAGTATATTCCTACCATAATGCAATCTATGATTCTACTACCAGAAGTATTACATGGTATCCTGGAGAGCAGGATGCTGATGATATACCAGATGGTGAGTATCTGCAATTGACATACAGAGTTCGACTGAAGAATGAGCAAACTGGATTTAAGGATTATGCAGAAACTGGCGCATCCTACTATACGAATGGTCAGACGAGTATGAATTATGACCTTGTATTTGAGGATGAAGTAAGTAACAAAACAAAATACGCAGAATTACCAGTAGTTCATGGTTGGTTAGGCGAATTATCCTTCGTTAAAATTGGTGGACTTACTCCAGAACTGTCCAAACCTCTTGCAGGTGCTAAGTTCAAATTGGAACATGACGCAGCTAATTGTACGGAGTGCTTGTCTCTTCCGGCAAGTGAACGGCCGACAATCCCAGACTATACGGCTACATCTGATACCGACGGCGTTGTATTCTTTGGCATTCCATCCGGACATATGTACAAACTGACAGAAACCGAAACTCGAAACGGATATACTAGAACCACGGCTTCCTATGGCGTTCATGTAACCTTTGACAAGGTAATCGTAACTGCTCCAGAAGGCGATACCTATTGGACGGAAACGTTAAAGGCAGATGGCACGGTAGACAAGAGGACGATGTACAACCCAGAAGAACCGAAGACATTGCCGGAAACTGGCGGCGTAGGACTTCTTCCTATTTATGCAATCGGAGCAGTACTTACGACAGGAAGCGTTCTGGCTTACATCCTTCAAAAACGACGAAGACGGAAGATGAATTGAGATTGATGAAAATTACAAAGAGCTCAATGAAACCTACAAAAATAAAATTTAAACTTAATGAGTAAGTTTAAATTAAATATAGATAAAAAATTAACATGATAATAAAAAAAGAAAGGGAAAAAACAATGAAAAAGAACCTGAAAAAAATTCTTTCCGCAATGCTCGTAACCGTGCTCTTAGTATGCATGGGAACAACCGTAGCGTTAGCAGACACCACAGCCCCTACAGGCGACAATCATACCTATACTGCTTATCAGATTTTCTCTGGTACACAGGCAGAAGGCTCTGCAGAACTTGGTAGTGTGGAATGGGGAAATGGAATTAACTGGGATGGCGCCAATGGTTTCCTTGCTGCATTAAAAGCATCAAGCGATTTTGGCACAACCAATCCATTTGAAAGCTGCACCGACGCAGCAAGTGTTGCTGTTGCAATGAAAGAGTGGTCAGATGGAAGTGCTAATGCAAAGGCATTTGCAAAACTGGCAAGAAAATATGTTACGAACAATGGAACCGAAGTTGAAGACGGAGATACTCTTGATGCAGGTTACTATCTGGTAATTGATACAACAACAACTGTTGGTGAAGGCGATGCTTACAACCTTGCGCTTCTTCAGCTTACACAGAAAGGTGAATTTAAAATTGCAGCAAAGAACAGCGTACCAGAAGTATTAAAACAGGTTAAAGATGGCGACGCTTATGCGAAAGCAAACAACGCTGCAATCGGCGATACAGTTTCTTTCAAAATTACAACAGCTGTTCCTTCAACAGCAACCCAGTATGATAAATATGACTTTATCATCCATGATACACTTTCAGCTGGTCTTACATTAACTGACGGCACAGTAAAAGTTTATATCAATGGTTCAACAACAGCAGCATCAGATGCTGATTACACATTTGCACTGAATGGACAGTCATTCACTATTACTCTTAAAAAAGCACTTGAAAAAGCTGGACAGGCAGTTGTAGTTGAATATGATGCAGTTCTTAATTCTGGCGCAGCAATTGGTACAACTGGTAACACTAATACAGCTACAGTAGAGTATTCCAACAATCCTATGGAGGAAGAAAGTACAGGCACAACACCTCCAAGCTATTCTATTACTTACACAACACAGCTCAATGTGTTCAAAGTAGACGGAACTAATAACAATGCTCCTCTTAAAGGCGCAAAATTCACCCTGAAAAAAGGAACTGAACCCATCGCAGAAAATGTTGAAGCCGTTCTGGTAGATGGAAAATATGTAGCAAACTTCAAAGGCCTTGAAGAAGGCACATATACTCTTGTCGAGTCTGTAATTCCTGCTGGCTACAATCCAATTGAAGATATTACCTTCACAATCGTTTGCGAAGAACCTGAGGTAGTAGATGATGTTACAAAAACTTGTACATGGACTATTGCTGAAGATGGTTCTGACGTTAAATATGTTGCAGAAGATAATGCATTCGAAGTAACCGTTAAGAACCAGAAAGGTAATACTCTTCCTGAAACTGGTGGTATCGGTACAAAGATCTTCTACGTTATCGGTGCAATCCTTGTAGCTGGCGCTGCTATTCTTCTTATCACAAGAAAGCGCATGAGCAAAGCTGACAGATAATAGATTTTAATAAATAAAATAATTATTGAGCAATTTGTAAAGCCGGAGAGGGGTTCCTTTCTCCCTCTCCGGCGATACAACAACAAGGAGAAACTGATTAGTTATGCGCAAGAAAAACCGAATAATGACAATTGTACTTGTCTTGATATTAATAATCGGTCTGTCCTTGTTGTTGTATCCAACGGTTGCGAACTTATGGAACTCGAAACATGCTTCCAGAACAATAAATACTTATACCCATGATGTAGAGGAACTTACCGACGACGCAGCACAAAAGATGTGGCTGGATGCCGTGGAATACAACAAACGTCTCGCGGAAAAAGGGAATGAATTCTACCCGGATGATGCGCAGATGGAAGAGTATGAGTCTCTTTTAAACATCGGTGGGTCTGGTGTAATGGGGTATGTTGTCATTGATAAAATTGACGTAAAACTTCCGATTTATCATGGCGTTTCCGATGGCGTATTACAGATTGCAGCTGGTCATCTAGAATGGTCAAGCCTCCCCGTAGGAGGAGAAGGTTCTCATTGTGTTCTTTCCGGACATAGAGGCCTGCCGAGTGCAAAACTTTTTACAGATATTGCCTCTCTTGTTGTAGGAGACCAATTCCAGTTAGTAGTTTTGGACACGGTTTTGACCTATGAAGTGGATCAGATTCGAACCGTAGAACCAACAGAACTTCAGAATCTGACGGTTACTCCGGGAAAAGATTATTGTACATTAGGTACTTGTACACCATACGGAATTAATACTCATCGTTTATTGGTACGTGGACACAGAATCGAGACAAAAGCGAACGATGTCCGTGTTGTATCCGAGGCAGTTGTTATTGATCCGATGATTGTTGCACCGTTAGCAGCAATACCGTTATTAGTTATTTTACTGATAATCGTGCTTACGAAAAAATCAAAGAAAAAGCAAAAAACTTCGCTCAACTCAAAAAAATGAGGTAGTGTTTTATGAAAAAAGCGAAAAAAAGTCTTTATATATTGCTTGCATGCATGATTATATTGGTCGTTTTTCCACTGCAGACTTTTGCTGTTGGAAAAATAGATTTGGACCAGAAGGCATCTCTAACTGTTGATTATCAATATGAGGGAATGCCTATTCCTGAAGCAGATTTTGATATTTTTTATCTTGCAACAGTTGATGAATATGTAAAGTTTACACTGACGGATGTTTTTAAAGATTATCCAATCAGTGTGGATGATCATACCGTAGAAGAGTGGAATGAACTTGCAGACACGTTGAAGGGTTATGTAATCGATGATGGATTAACACCGGATTATACGATTACTACCGATGAATTTGGTCAGAAGACTTTAGAGAACTTAACGCCAGGTCTGTATCTTGTCATTGGTCAGAAATGCATGATTGGTGATTTCACTTATACTACAACTCCTTCGATTGTATGTCTTCCAAATGCTGACGAAGCTTATGCGGAGTGGTTTTATGATGTAACCATCTTCCCAAAGGCTTCGGAAATCTTTCCGGAAATTTCCCAGAAAGTTATAAAAATTTGGAAAGACGACGATGATCAAAAAGAAAATCGTCCAAAAGAAATTACCGTTAAGTTATATTGCGACAAAGAGGAATATGAAGCCGTTACCTTAAGTTCGGAAAATGATTGGCAGTATACTTGGGACGAACTTCCAAAATACGACGACAATAAAAAGGCCATTGAATGGACTCTTACGGAAGAGACCAAAGCAAAGGATTATACCGTAAAGGTTGAAAAAGACGGAACAACATTTGTTGTAACCAATACCTATGAAGAGCCATACACTCCTCCGGATATTCCACAGACAGGTCTCCTTTGGTGGCCGGTACCAATCCTGGCAGGACTTGGTATTATCTGCTTGATCATTGGCGTGATCCGTCGTAGGAGAAGCCATTAATGAAGAAAAAAGGTTTATTATGGATCGTATTAGGGCTGCTGCTTATTGCAGCGGCCTTTAGTATAATCGGATATAATGTTGTGGATAATATCCGGGCAAAGCATGCTTCCCAAAAGGCTCTGCAAGAGCTGGAAGCTATGATAAAGGATATGCCCGAGGTGGATTATCCAGAATATATGCGTTATCCAGATATGGAAATGCCGGTGAAAAAAATCGATGACCGAGAATATGTGGGCATGATTTCCCTTCCGTCTATTGGAAGGGAACTTCCGGTTATCAGTGATTGGAATTATGAGAATTTAGAAACGGCTCCTTGTCGGTACGCAGGATCTGCTTATAAAAACAACATGGTAATCTGCGCCCACAACTACGATTCTCACTTTGGTTTAATCAGCAATCTGAACTATGGGGATTCCATTATTTTTACAGATATGGTTGGTAACGTATTTGAATATCGGGTCACAGAGGTGGTATCTCTGGAACCGACAGAAAATGAAATTATGAAAAACGGCGAATGGGACCTGACTCTGTTTACATGTACTTTGAATGGAGCAGATCGAGTAACCGTCCGCTGTGAGTTGATTGATAAATAAAGCATGGAAAAAAAGGAAAACGAATTAGAAGAAAATAAGAACAGACCGGATGTGGACCAGCTGGAAGCCGAACTGACTCGCGTGGAACATAACATCCGTTTTCGCAAGTACCTACGCAACACCATATACACCTTGATTGTTGTAGCGGCTTGTGCGGTTTTGGTTGCTGTTATTTTCTTGCCTGTATTACGTATTTACGGTAGTTCCATGACCCCGACCCTGAACGAAGGCGACATCGTTTTATCCATTAAAAACACCAATGTCAAGCGTGGCGATGTTGTCGGCGTATATTACGGCAGCAAGGTTCTGATTAAGCGTTGTATTGCCACCTCTTTAGAGTGGGTTGATATCGATAACGAAGGCAACGTTATCGTAAACGGAGAGATGTTAGACGAGCCGTATCTGACGGAAAAAGCCTTAGGCGAGACCAACATTGATTTGCCGTTCCAGGTACCAGAGAATACCATCTTCGTAATGGGCGATCATAGAGCGACTTCTATTGATAGCCGGAATACATCTGTCGGATGTATTAGCACGGATGACGTGGTCGGAAAGATTGTGTTCCGAGTCTGGCCATTGAAAGGATTCGGTGGAGTAGATTAGGAAATAGTGGAGTAGATTAGAAAATATTAGATGAAATTTATCGGCGGTGGGAAGCAATTCTCGCCGCCGTTTTTTAATTTTAGAGGTAAAATGCTCGATAATTGCGTTCCTATCCTGCAATTATTATAAAAAATCCTAAAAGTTTAGCACTTTTAACTTTTTATATTCCGCTAATTACTCGCTATATGAAAAAAGCCTATTTTACGGATAGTCAGAGAGGCGTAAATATAGGTAAAGTATTCGCGCAGGAGCGATTTTTGATATAGCGGATAATAAAACATCCTTTTTTAGAAAAAATATGCTCGCTATACAGAAAAATGCAGGATAGCGGATAATTTAGCGGATTTTCGCTGAAAAAACTATCCGCTATAGCAGAAAACTCACAATAGCGAGTACTTTCGCGAAATCTCTGCAAAAAACTATCCGCTATAGCAGAAAACTCACAATAGCGAGTACTTTCGCAAAATCTCTGCAAAAAACTATCCGCTATAGAAATTAACTTCTAATAGCGGATAGTCGCAGTTTTGCTAAGAATCAAACATCGTCACGTGACGCTCTTATTTGCACATTTCTTCGATGATTGCCTTCATGTCGTCCAGATTGTCATACATGTCTTTGGCCAGGGCTAATTGGCATCTGCCGCGGTCTAAGTTGTGCTTTGGATAAGCTACATTAAAGTAAACATCACCTTTAATGTAATCGTCTAAGAAGCGGCTTGCCAGCTCGATGGTAATAGAGAAGGCTCCTAAGGCCATGCTTTCGATTTCTTCTTTGGTCAGGCTATCTTTTACCTGAGAGAAATAGCCTTTGCTGAAAGCAGTGAATTTCTCTTTATCTAAATATACCTGAGACAGGTCTGTTTCGCCTTCGGAAGAATGGTTGGCGATGGAGCGGACAGCGTCACCGAAATCATAGATGGCCATGCCCGGCATAATGGTGTCGTAATCGATAACAACTAACGGCTGCAAGGTTTCTTTGCTGAACAATACATTGTTGCATTTCGTATCGTTATGGGTAACACGGACTGGAAGCTCATGAGCGTTATACTTTACGCTTAAGCCGCTGGCTAATTCGCGGACCTTCGCAATATAAGCTAAATCTTCTGCAATCTCATCTAAACGTTCGCCCTTATATTCTTCATTTTCGGTATCTTCGAAAAGCGTAGAAAGTCGTTTCTCGGTGTTGTGGAAATCCGGAATGGTTTCGTAAAGGACGGATCCATCAAAGTCCGAAAGCTGCATAGCGAAATGACCAAAAGCCTGTCCAACAGATTCTACGACATTTAAATCGTCGCAGGAATTAAAGGTGATGGAATCTACATAATTCATGACTCTCCAGAAGTTCCCGTCTTCGTCGTAGCAGTAGTTGCGGCCGTCAGAATCCCGGTAGAATAAGAGCGTGTCGTCATCAGGGAAATACTCGTTGATATGACGAGTAACCCGGTCGATGTTCTCCATAATTTCTTCCGGATGATGGAAGGCTACGGTGTTAATCTTCTGGAAGATATAATCCGTTGCGCCTTCGTCTTCTTTATAAGACACCTTGTAGGTGGTATTTACGTTTCCGTTTGTGATGATTTCGAAATTATCCATTTCGCCTGGCAGGCAGAAGGTAGTTCCGATGTTTCTTAAAGTTTTATCCATAGTGTTCGATTCTCTATTGTAATAGCAAGGTATATTCGGCACCGCTTGAAATATTTGTAAGCAGCGGATGACCGCCATTATTTTAACAAAAACCGGGCACAGAAGTGCCCGGCCAATTCCTATAATTATTTTTACAGATACTGACGAAGGAAGCGGTAGCTCTGTTCGATACCCTTCTTAACGTCTTCTACGCAGTTTTCAAATGCTTTGTCTTCTACTTCGATAACTGCGGAGCCTTCGTAATGAATGTCATTCAGTGCAGAAATAAGTCCTGCGAAGTTTACGCCGCCCATTCCAGGAAGCTTTGGTGAATGCCAAAGAGTTGGATAAGCAAATACGCCATATTCGTATAATTTTTCCGGATAGATCTTGATGTCTTTGAAGTGTACATGGAAAATCTTGTCTGCGAAATCATATACCGGTTTTACTTCGTCGCCATGAAGCAGGTATGGATGAGATGGGTCATAGGAAAGTCCTAAGTTGTCACTAGGAATACGCTCGAACATCTGTCTCCAGATATAAGGAGCGCATGCTAAGTTGTTGCCGCCTGGCCATTCATCTTTTGTATAAAGCATTGGGCAGTTTTCAATACCGATCTTAACGCCGGCATCTTCTGCATGTTTTACGATTGGAGTCCATACTTTCTCATAAATGTCTAAGTTTTCTTCTACACATTTGGTCTTATCACGGCCGATGAAAGTAGAAATCTTATTAACGTTCATGGTTGCTGCAGCATCAATCAGTTTGTTGATATGAGCTACTGCAACTTCCATCTGATCTGGATCCAGAGGGTTTGGATAGTAACCTAAAATCGCAATGTCAACGCCTTTGTCTTCTGCATATTTTTTGTAGTACAGAAGCTTATCATTGTCAGAGTTGTTAATGTCGATATGGGTAATACCTGCATAACGGCGGATGGCTTTGCCAACTGGCCAGCAGCAGATTTCTGCACACTCGAATCCAACCTGTGCAGCATAGTCTATAAATTCTTCAAAAGTCATTCCCGGGAGAATTGCAGAATGTAAACCAAATTTCATCATAGTTACAGTACCTCCATTTGTTTTTTCAGGAAATCAACAGCTTCACGGATTTCATCAGCCTTGTCTTCGACTTCGTGCTCGATGGTCAGATATCCGTCGTAACCCGTTTCCTTTAATGCTTTCAAATATTCTGGCCAGCGCACATTTCCCTGGCCTAATGGTGTCTCCACGCAGATATCAGCTTTTGCCATCCACTCCAGTCCGCCTTCTGCGAACATATGGTAGAAATCTGCGGAAGCAATTTTATTTACGTTTTTGCCGTCTTTCGCATGGGTGTGGACAATCTTGTCACCTAAGATGCGGACTGCATTTACTTCATCGTCGGCACCTACCATAACGAAGTTGGCAGGGTCGAAGTTTACGCCTACGCCATCGCCACAGTCTTCAATAAATCCGCGGAGAAGTGTAGCGTTTTCCGGACCGGTTTCAATAGCTAAGGTTACGCCTAAAGGATAGGCATAAGCAGCGATTTCCTTGCAAGCATTTACCAGTACCTGATAAGTCGGGTCTTCCTTAGTAGCAGGAACAACGCCTAAGTGAGTGGTAAGTACCGGGCAAGCTAATTCTTTCGCCAAGTCCGCACATTTTTTCAGGTAGTCAATCTTTTCCGGATTATCTTCTGGTTTTTCCAGACCATATCCGCCTAACTCGCAGCAGAGAGCCGTTACTTTCTGTCCGCAGTCGAGAGCGGTCTGCTTAACCTCTGCGATAAAAGCAGGAGAAGCAGTTCTTGGATCAAAGGAATCTGCAGCATACAACTGAACGCCGGTTGCACCGCATTTTTCCGATTCTTTGATTCCGTCGATGATTCCAACGCCGAACCAATCGGCGAGAGTGCCTATTTTAAACATAGTCTCTCCTCTCTGGTTTTATTCCCCAATCTTTGTCCAGCATTTATCTTTGGAACTCTTAACAACAGCTTCGCAAATTAACATGTCGCGGAGACCATCTTCGAAAGTTGCAAACTCACGGCTTGCGGTGTCGCCTTCTGCAACAGCCTTGTAAATGCATTTGAAGTGCTGTTTGAATGTATCTGGGAAGCCTTCTACATGTCCGCCTGGGTAGCTGATGAAAGCACCGGTTTCTGGATTTAAGGTAGAAGGATCTTTTGTAGCTTTCTCATTGAAAGACTCTCTGTGGCCAATCCACAGTTCGTTGCTGTCTTCGCTGTCCCAATGAACTGCAGCTTTGCTGCCGCCGATGGAAACGATCATCTGGTTTTTACGTCCAGCGTAAACCTGAGAAATGTTGCAGCAACCATGAGCGCCGCCATCAAAGTGGAACAGAACGGTGCAGTAGTCCTCTGTATCAATTGGAACTTCTGCATAATCTTCTGGACGAAGAGACATACCGGAGTAAGTTTCAATAGGTTTTAAAGGTTTTTTACGAGTTTTGTGGAAGATTTCAAAGTCTGCTAAAACTTCTACAACTCTCTGACCGGTAACAGATTCTACCAGGTCAATCCAGTGAGAACCGATATCGGAGAATGCTCTGGAAGAACCAGACTGTGCAGACTCTAATCTCCAGCTGTAGTCGGTGTCTAATAACAGCCAGTCCTGAATGTAGCCGCCATGGATGGTGAACAAATCGCCTAATTCGCCGTTCTGGATCATGTGCTTCATCTGTTTTACTTGTGGATAATAACGGCAGTTGAAGTTGATTGCGTTTACAATGTTTTTCTCTTTTGCGAAAGCAACCAGTTCTCTAGCTTCTTCTACGGTTGTAGTGAAAGGTTTTTCACAGATTGGGCAAATGCCTCTTTCCATAGCGTACATTGCGATTTCATAGTGAAGATTATTTGGAACGCAGATATGTACGGTGTCAGGCTTTTCGATGTCCAGCATTTCTTTGTAATCTGAATATGCTTTTGGTACGCAGAGTTCGTCTGCTTTTTTCTGTGCATCCGCAGGATCTGCGATTGCAACAACGTCAACGTTTCCCAGACGTCTTAATGCTTCAATATGAGCAACGCCGATAAAGCCAACGCCAACTACACATGCTTTTAATTTTTTCATAATTCACCTCATAAAAATTATTTTTAATTTGACGCATACAGTATACAACATTATGAGGAAGAAATCTTTAAAAAATGCGCGATTTTCTTGTTTCAGTGACCTTTTTTCCAGTAAACAGCGGGTTGAGTACTCTGAAACGGACTTTTCGCGCATGTAAGTGCTCTGAAAACGATTTTTCGTGCATTTTTCACAGAAGTTGAATTGCAAGACAACCTAAAAAATACTATAATATTGTTGTTTATTATGGGCACATTTATCGGACGAAATTACAACTGGCATTTGCGTGGGAATCCCTTCAAAACGTGGCCTGGAAATATAGAGAATCAAAGGAGAAAATTTATTATGGAAAAAGTAACAGCTAGAGACATAGCAATGATGATCGACCTTTCACTGCTGAACCCAACCTTTACCGAGCAGGAAGTAGTAGACGGCCTGAATCTGGCAAAAGAATATAACGTAGTAAGCGTATGCGTTCGCCCATGTGATGTAGAACTGGCAAACGAAATGCTGAAAGACTGTGATACAAAGGTTACTACCGTAATCGGTTTCCCTCATGGCACCTGCCTTACCGAAACCAAAGTTTTTGAAACTGAAAAAGCAATCGACCAGGGCTGCGTAGAAGTAGATATGGTTAACAATATTGCATTCACTCTTTCTGGTGAATATGACAAAGTAGAAGCGGACATCAAGGCTGTTGCTGACGCAGCACATGCAAAGGGCGCTTTATTAAAGGTTATCTTTGAAAACGCATATCTGAACGATGAGCAGAAAGTAAAACTTTGCGAAATCTGCACAAGAGCTGGCGCTGACTTTACAAAGACTGCTACTGGCTATGCTCCAAGCGGCGCTACCATCCATGACCTGAAGATCATGAGAGCTAATACTCCTGAGAGAATGCAGGTTAAGGCTGCAGGCGGCGTTCGTACTTTAGACGCTGCTCTGAAAGTAAGAGCCGTAGGCGCTTCCAGATTTGGATGCACCAGAACCAAAACCATCATGGAAGAAGCTATGAAGAGAGAAGCAGAAGGTACTTTAGTTCTTCCAGAAGTAACTGACGACATGGAACTGTAATTACCGAAAGTGACCCTTTGGTCACACCCGTTTCATAAAATAGACACGTGTTGAACAAAAACACAAAATAGTATTGGGGGAAAACTTATGTATACTGCAGAAGAAATTAAAAAAGTATTAGAAGATGCTACCATTCCGCAGCTCCCGGAGAAAAAAGATTTCCGTATTGGCTGCATCGGTTCCGGATTTATTATGCGTGACTGCCATCTGGTTTCTTACCGCAATGCTGGCTTCAATCCAGTAGCTATCGCTTCCCGGACGAAAGCTCATGCAGAGGAAGTAGCAGAAATGCATGCCATTCCTGTAGTTTATGATACTTGGCAGGAACTGGTAAAAGACGAAACTTTAGATATTATCGACATTGCTTATCCTCCAGATTGCCAGCCGGAAATCGTAAGAGAGGCTGTTAAGAATCCGAACGTAAAAGGTATTCTTTGCCAGAAACCAGTTGCTATGGATTTAGCTGGTGCAAAAGAAATCGCAGCTTTAGGCGAGCAGTATGGAAAGAAAATCGCTATTAACTCCAACATGCGTTATGACCAGTCCATGCGTGCTTTAAAGAAACTGCTGGATATGAAGGAATTAGGCGAAATCGTAGTTGCAACCATTGAGATGCGCGCCATTCCTCATTGGCAGACTTTCCTGACCGAATATGACAAACTGGAAATCTTCGGCATGGGTATCCATCACGTAGATTCCTTCCGTTATCTGTTTGGTGATCCGGAAAGCATTACTTGCGTATGCCGTACCGATCCTAGAAGCAAATTCCCTCATGTAGACGGTATTACCCAGTACACCTTCCATTATGCAGACGGTCTCATGGCTACCAGCTTAGACGACGTTTGGGCTTGGCCAGAAGAGCCTTGCGAGAAAGACATCTACATTAAGTGGAGAGTAGAAGGAACGGAAGGCATGGCAGAAGGAACTATCGGATGGCCATTCTATCCAGACCCAGTTCCAAGCACCTTAAGATTTACTTCTAAGAATTATCCAAATCAGTGGATTACTCCAGAGTGGAATACGGTTTGGTTCCCAGATGCATTCCAGGGAACTATGGCTAGTTTAATGAGAGCCATCGAAACCGATACCGAGCCGGAAATTTCTGCAAAAGACAATATCATCACCATTGCCTGCGTAGAAACCTGCTATAAATCCATCGCAGAGAAACGTACGGTAGAATTAAAAGAACTGCTGTAAGGGAAGGAGAACAATATGATTAGTACAGGTATTTTTACTGGATATTATCCATATACAATCGATGAAACTATCGCAAAAATCAAAGCTTCTGATTTTAGCTGTGTTCAGTTAGACGTTTCCTTTAAGGACCTGGACGCTACCAAGGAGCCTTTGACAAAAGAAAAAGCCAATATGATTCGCGACAAATTCCGTGATGCAAACCTGCCAATCATCGCAATTTCTGCATACACCAACTTTGTTCATCCAGACCCGGTAAAGAGACAGGAAAATATTGATTATCTGAAAATGATGATCCGTTATGCTAGAGATTTAGGCTGCCCATATGTTGCTAGCGAAACTGGTACTTACAACGAGGAAAGCGACTGGGTATGGGATGACAGAAATGGTTCCGAAAAAGTTTTTGACGAAGCTATTGAAATCATTAAAGACATTACTGCTTATGCAAGAGATTACGGCGCAACCTTTATCGTAGAGAACTATGTAAATAACGTTATCGGTAGCGTGGATCAGGTTCTCCGTATGTTTGATGAAGTAGGAACCGAAGGCATTGGACTGATTTGTGACCCTACCAACTATTTCGATGAGGCTCATTTCGGAAACATCGATGGAACCTTAAATGAAATCTTTGACAAGTTGGCTCCTTACATGAAGATCGCTCATGCAAAAGACATCATGAAGGCTGTAGATACTTCCGAAAAACATGCAGACATCGATGCAGACGCTTCCCATTCTTTCCGTGGTTCAGGTGCTATCGAGCTTCCTGCAGCAGGACTGGGTGTCCTGAATTATGACCTTTATGTAAAACGTCTGGCAGAAACTCATCCAAATATCCCTCTGATCATTGAGCATCTCGATGAAGGCGATATCGAGAGAGCTAAAGCTTTCGTAGACGGAACTCTGAAAAAAGTTGGTGTCTGATTCCAGGAAGGAGATCATAACATGAATTATCGTATCGGCGTTGATATTGGCGGAATGAGCATTAAAGTTGGTGTCGTTGACGAAAACTTTAATATTATCGCCAGACATAGCGTAGTAACTCCGGATACTTTTGAAAAATCCATGAAAGCAACAGCAGACGCTGTAATGGAAGTAATTGGAAAATTAGGACTGACCATCCATGATTTTCCATGTGTCGGCATTGGAACTCCGGGCTCTGTTGTTCCGGAAACCGGACGTCTTTGCTTTTCCAATAACACTAATTGGAAAGACGTTCCAATGGCAGATGAACTGAAGAAATATATTCCGATTCCGGTTTATATTGCTAACGATGCAAACTGTGCCATTATCGGTGAAACCGTAGCTGGTGCTGCAAAGGGAAGAAAGCATGTTATTATGCTGACCTTAGGTACTGGTGTCGGTGGTGGTATCGTCATCAACGGAAAAGTATTTTCTGGTGGAAACGGTGTAGGAGCTGAGTTAGGCCATATGGTTCTGACCCACGACGGCTATCCTTGCACCTGTGGCATGAATGGCTGTCTGGAATCTTATGCTTCCGCTACTGCGCTCATGCGTCAGACCAGAGAAGCCATCGAAGCTCATCCGGAATCGGCTATGAATGCATGGGTTCAGGAAAATGGAGAAGTAAACGGAAAGACTGCTTTTGAATGTGCAAAAGCCGGCGATGAAACTGCAATGCAGGTGGTAGATACTTATGTTGGTTATCTGGCTAACGGCATCGGTTCTCTGATTAATATTTTCCGCCCAGAAGTAGTTTTAATCGGTGGCGGTGTTTCTAACGCAGGCGATTTCTTCCTGAACAAGATTCGGGAAAGAATGCCGGAATACACCTTTGCTTTTGACATCACAGGACCTACTCCAATTGAACGCGCTACATTAGGCAACGATGCGGGAATCATCGGTGCTTCCTACTTGGACGAAATGTAAGAATAAAACCCCCTCTATCCTTAGAGGGGGTATCTCATGAAAAAAATTAGTAACTAAGAAGGTAACAAGAAATTGATAGAAGTCAATAATCTGGTAAAGAAATACGGAGACAAGGTAGCTATTGACGGTCTTTCTTTCAACATTAAGGAAGGCGAAGTCGTAGGTCTGTTAGGTCTGAACGGCGCCGGAAAAAGTACTACCATGAACTGTCTTACGGGATACATCGCCCCAACCGAGGGCAGTATCAAAATCGGAGGCTATGACCTCTTAAAAGACCCGAATAAGGCCAAGAAAATTATCGGATATCTTCCAGAGATTTTCTCATTCTATACGGACATGAGAATCGTGGAATATCTGGATTATGTCTGTGACATTAAGGGCTTTACAAAAGATAAAAAAGCCCGCAAGGAACATATTGAAGCCATCTGCCAGCAGACCGGCATTTCTCATTTATCCGGACGTATGATCCGAAACCTTTCCAAAGGTTATAAACAGAGAGTCGGATTTGCTCAGGCGTTGATTGGCAACCCGAAGGTTATCATTTTAGATGAGCCGACGGTAGGTCTTGACCCTTCCCAGATTATTGAGATCCGTCAGTTAATTAAAGACTCCGGAAAGGAAAGTACGGTTATCGTATCTTCCCATATTCTGTCTGAAATTCAGGCCATCTGCAGCCGAATCATTCTGATTCATGAAGGCCATATTGCTTTTGACGGACCGATTGAGTCCATTGGAAAAAATATTACCGAAGGCCGTGAGGTCATTGTTCGCGTAAAAGGAAAACGTGAAGATGTAGAAGCTGTTTTGAAGAGCATTCCTCAGATCGCCTCCTTCCATCATATGGAAGTAAAAGAGCCAGGCTGCGAAGACTTTACGGTAGAAGGAAAAGAAGGCTCCGACATCCGGGAACTTTTATTTAAGGGTTTCTCAGAAAAAGGAATGACCCTTCTTCAGTTGTACGGAAAGGAAATCTCTTTAGAGAGCACCTTCCTTCAGTTGACCGGACAAGAACGGAAAGGAGGAGAAAAGAAATGATTTCGATTTTCAAACGTGAAGTAAGATCTTATTTCCGGACTCCGTTAGGCTATGTTATTGTAGCCGTTGCTTATTTCTTCTCCGGATACTATTTCTTTACTTATAACTTATATGGAAACACCACGGATTTAACAAAATTATTCGAGCTGTTGTTCCCAATCGTTTTATTCCTGGTACCAGTTCTGACCATGCGCTTAATGAGCGAAGAGAAACGGTCGAAAACGGACCAGCAGCTTTTGACTGCGCCGATTTCCCGTCTGGGAATTATTGTGGGCAAATATCTGTCTGCAGTCGTAGTATTCCTGATTGCGATTTCCGGAACTTTGGTAGATGCCATTATCGCATCCTTCTATGGAAAAGTAGATTGGCCATGCGTCATCGGAAACTTTATTGGCTTGTGCCTGTTAGGCTTGGCTCTGATTGCCATCTGCTTGTTCCTTTCTTCTATTACAGAAAGCCAGGTCATCGCAGCAGTTTTAGGTTTTGCAGTCAGCCTGTTTTTGATGCTGGTTGATGCCATTTCCTATGTTGTAAAAAGTAACTTTTTAAAGACGTTCTTCGAGTACATTTCCTTTAATGAACGGTATTCTCCTTTCACTTTAGGAATTGTAGAACTCCAGAATGTATTATTCTTCCTGACCATTGCGGCTTTATTCATTGCCATTTCTACGGCTTTGTTAGAGCGCAAGCGTTGGAATTAAAGGAGGCTGGACATGAAAAAGATATTTAAAAACGAAACCAGCCGACTGAATAGCTTATTGGCAATACTGATTGTTTTAGCTATTGCCATCGTATTTTTAATTAATGCATTGGGTCATTCTCTTTCCGAGCATTTCCCATTAAGCGCGGATCTGACGGCCAATGCAAACTATGATATCGGCGACGATTCCAAAGAAGTTTTAGACATGCTGACCACGGATGTTAGTATTTATGCTCTTGCTACCAAGGGAAGTTATTCCGGAAATGCATA
The DNA here is from genome assembly GCA_024403615.1 of Lachnospiraceae bacterium. Classification (GTDB taxonomy): domain Bacteria; phylum Bacillota; class Clostridia; order Lachnospirales; family Lachnospiraceae; genus RGIG5612. Next base: position 56,484 of record JAKSRM010000007.1, on the reverse strand, counting down.
TCTTACTCAGGTAAGAAAAATCTTAGAGCAGTATCCAAAACACAGCAGTCATATTTCTCTGGAATTTATTGATTATACAACCAACCCGACCTTTACCGCTCAGTATCCGGATCTGACCTTAACCACCGGAGATGTGCTGGTTGTAGGTCCAGAAGCAGTAAAGCAGATTCCTCTGGCAAATATGTTTAACTACACCTATGACGCGGAAGGCAATCTGGTCGTATCTGCTTCCCGTGCAGAAGAAGCGATTTCTTCCGCTATCGTAAGTTCCGTAACGGAGGACCCAGTTAACGTTTATGTACTTACCGGAAACTCTGTAAGCGAAGACCGTTCTACATTAGAAACCATTCTGATGGACAACAACTTTGAAGTAAGCGAAGCGGACTTAGTAACCGGAAACTTTGATGAGGCAGAAATTCTGATTCTCTTAGCTCCACTGCAGGATTTATCAGAAGATGTGCTGGCAAAACTGGATGCTTTCCTTTACAACAATGGCGAATACGGACGCTCCTTGATTTACGCAGCAGATGTAAATCAGCCGGAAATGCCGAACATGGATGCGTTCTTACGAGAGTGGGGCATTGAAGTCGATGGCGGCGCTATCTTTGAGACCGAAGAAAATAATGTATATGGATATCAGCCGTATTATCCATTTGCAACTTACACCGAAGAAGAGTTTGTAGCTCAGCTGAAGGATTCTTCCAAGAAAGTTTTACTTCCATTATCCAGACCGCTGAACATCGTCTTCGGATATAAAGACAATAAAACCGTTACCCAGCTTATGGAATTTGCAGAGTCTGCTGGTGTAAGACCGGAAAATGCAGACAGCAACTTCCGTACGGAAGACGCTTTACGTTGGGGCCCGATGCCGGCAATGCTTCTTTCTACCTTAGCAGTACCGAATTCCGAGAACACCAGCCAGGTATTAGTGCTTCCTTCGGTTCAGGCTCTTTCTGCATCCTTTATGGGAAATACTTCCATCGCCAATGCAGAATACTTAACAGCCATTCTGAACACCTTAACAGCTCGTCAGGATGCGGTTTCTATTGAACCAAAATCTCTGTCCGGCAACATTTTAAGTATTGCAACCGGTTCTGCTTCCACTTGGGGAGTTATCCTCTGTATCGTTATTCCGGTTGGAATCCTTGCAGCAGGAATTATCGTATTCCTGAAGAGGAGGTACCGGTAGTGGAGAAGAAATTAGTAAAACTGATTATCGGTGGTTTGGCAGCAGTTGTTGTACTGGTTGCCGCCCTGATTGTAGTAAATAGTATTTCGGTCAACCGAGACAGCGGCGTAAAAGTATTTGTAGATAAAGCCCCGGAAGAAATCACGGAACTTTATGTGGCCAATACAACTGGCGGATATAAAATCTACGCGGAAGATGATGGTTATGTATTTGATGACATGCCAGCCAATATCGTAGACCAGGAAGGCTTCTTCGAATTGATGAATCATAGTTGCGCTTTTGGTTCCTTACGGACCGTAGAAGAAGATGCAGCAGATCTTTCCATTTATGGATTGGATAATCCTACCGCCATGGTAAAAGTTATTTTCAATGACGGAAAAGAATTTAATCTTTCTTTAGGCGATAAAGAACGTGTAAGCGGAAATTACTACGGTATGGTAGAAGATGATAAAAACGTTTATCTCTTTGCAGAAGAAGACGTGCTGTATTTCTACTTAAGAAAGCAGGATTATATTTCTACCGTAGTTACTCCGGAACTGATGGTTTCCAGCCCATTGTCTGCAGTAAGAGACGTAACCTTCTCCGGAACTGCTCTGGAAAAACCGATTACCATCGAAGCTGTAACCGCAGACAAACCGGATGTAGCCCTGGCTGCAAAGTCCTTTGGTCCAGCGACTCATATTGTTAAAATAAAAGGCACCTATGAATTAGACCAGTCCTATGGCATCGAAATGTTAGGCTCTCTTCTGGGAATTCATGCGACGGATGTAGTTGCCTACAATGTTTCCGATGATGATTATTCTTTGTTAGGATTTGACAATCCGTACATGCAGGTGGATTTCTCTTTGAAGAATGGCACCGACTATATTGCAGATTATCAGTTGAAGCTGGTTCCTTACGGCAATCAGTTTATGGCTTCCATGTTAGGCTCTGGCATTATTTTCCTGATCGATCCGCCATCCTTTGTCAGCATCGATTACACCAAACTTTGTATGAGATGGTTCCTGGCGCCGATGCGCAGCGACCTGGAAAGCTTAACCGTAGAGTTTGACGGACAGTCCTTTGTTTATACTTCCGGTTCTGTAGATAAGGAAATCTGGACGAAAGTAAATGGACAGGAAATGGATCCGGAATTATTCTTCTCCTTCTATCGTTTGGTAACCAGTGCGGCAGCCGATGGAAAATATCTGGAAGATACGGTGAACGAAGGGGAACCATTAATGACCATTACTTATAAATATGCCGATGGCACGAAGCAACCGGATGTAATGAAACTGTATCCGGGCAGCGTACGAAGAGTAAATGTAGAAGTTAACGGCATTACAGAATTTGATATGAAGGAATCCTTCGTAGAGACCATGAAAAATGCTTGCTACAATTCCGTTGCAGGCTTACCGATAGAAGAAAACTGGCAGTAAGAAAAGAAAGGTTTACTATGGAAAAATTAAAAGTTGCAGTTATCAGCTGCGGAATGATTTCAAATAAGGCTCATATTCCAGCCTACCTGACCTATCCGGAGAAATGTGAAGTTGTAGCAGTTTCGGATATGAATGAAGAAACCGCAAGAGCCACCGCAGAACGTTGGGGCATTCCTCATTGGTATAAAGATACGGAAGAAATGCTGGCAAAGGAAAAACCGGATTTAGTTTCCGTATGCGTACCGAATGGCTTCCATAAAGAAATGACCATGCTGTCCTTATCTTATGGGGCACATGTTGCTTGCGAGAAACCGGTAGCTTTAACTTATAAAGATGCGAAGGAAATGTATGATGAGGCAGCTCGCCTGGATAAAACCTTAATGGCTTGCCAGGTTCTGCGTTACAATCCGGAATATCAGTTCGCAAGGGAAATGCATGATAACGGAACTTTAGGAGATGTTTATTATTCCGAGTTCTCCCTGATCCGCAGAAGAGGCGTACCGAAGTGGGGCGCTTTCCATAAAAAATCTGCATCTGGTGGCGGAGCTTTATGTGACTTGGGCGTTCATATGATTGACGCTGCTTTATGGGTAATGGGAAATCCGGAAGTTCTTTCCGTATCCGGAACCACATCTTCTTACCTTGCAAAAAATGAAAAAGATATTGTAATGAGCCTGGCAGAGAGCGGCGCTCCGGACGGCGTATTTACAAGACAGGAATATAAACCGGAAGAATTCGAAGTAGAAGAATTTGCAGCAGGTACTATCCGTCTGGCTAACGGCGGAAGCATGAATTTCAAAACTTCCTGGGCCGTAAATCTTCCTCCAGAATACAGCATGTCCCTGGCAGGTACCAAGGCAGGCATCCTTCTTCCGGAAATGAAATTATTAACAACCATGGGAAGATATCAGGCAGACATTGAACCGAGAGTGTTTGCCGAAGAAGCACCGTTTGCATCCGAGGTATTCCCGGGCCACTTCCAGATTCTGGACAATTTAATGAACCACATCCAGAATGGAGAAGAACTTGTGGTAAAACCGGAGCAGACCTTAACCGTTACGGGTATTATTGAGGCATTTTACCGTTCAGCTGAAGAGAAAAAAGAGATAAATCTTTGTGAAATATCACGATAAGAATTTTAGTTGAACTTCATGTCTCATAATGATAAAATACCATTGCATTATGGGGTGAACCCAGGAACTACTAAGGAGGTAACTATGAAAAAATTATTAGTTGTCATGTTGGCAGCTTGTATGGTTTTCGCTCTTGCAGCATGCGGCGGCGCAGCTGAAGGCGGAGATACTCCAGCTCCAGCAGGCTCAGGCTCAGGCTCAGGTTCAGCTTCAGCTCCAGCAGCAGGACAGACACTGAAAATGGCTTCTCACAACGCAGTTGTAGAAGGAAACCCATATCGTGTTCGTTATGAATTAGATATGCAGGAAGCAGCAGCTGACGCAGTTAACTATGGCTACAACGTAAGCTACAACTCATTCGTAGCTAACAGTGATGCCAGCACAGAGCAGCAGCAGTTACAGAACTCTATTAACGAAGGTTTTGATATCATCGTTAACAACCCTGTAGCTACTACAGGTCTCGATCCTATCATCGAGTCCGCTCAGAACGCAGGAATCGTTTACATCAACGCTGACTGCGCTTATATGTCAACAGACGTTGACATCCTCAACGTTGTAACAGACCAGGAGTACCTTGGATACAAGACAGGCCAGTATGCTGGTGAAGTTCTTGGCAATGGCGCTAAGGTTGTTATGATCGCTGCTTGGGAAGGAAACCAGGCTAACACAGACCGTCAGCGTGGATTTGAAAAAGCTATCGCTGAAGCAGGAATGGAAGTTGTTGCAACAGGTAACCACGATTGGGATACAACAAAATCACAGCAGATCATGGCTGAAATCCTGAACTCAGGCGTTCAGTTCGATGGTGTTTTAGTATCACAGTGTGCAGAGAACGCTCTTGAAGCATTCGACGCAGCAGGCGTTGCTTACCCAGGATTCATTGGATTTGGTGATACAGGTGCTTTCATGCAGAAGATGCTTGAAGTTAACAAAGATGGTCTTGTAACACCTTACATCGTTCTTTCAAACCCTCCAGGAGTTGGTGCTACAGCTCTTAACTTTGCTCTTAACGAGATCGCTGGAAAGAAACTGAAAGACGGCGTATTTGCTCCAGGTTATGAAGATACACATCAGATTTGGATCAAATCAAAAGTTTGCTATACAGATAAAGACGTTGCAGCTGGAACACAGGTTGAAGGCATGTCAATCGAAGACTACGCAAATAGCTTCGAAGCTGGAGACTCCATTACATTCTGGCTGAACTTCCAGGAAGTACAGGATACATATTTTAACTAATCCGTAATTAATTCCAGGTTGGTATTCCGGCCGGCAGTTAAATTTCTGCCGGCCGGTTTTACACTAATTAGAAAACAAAAAATTATTCTTAAATTCGATTATTCCGTCTGATTATCAGATGATGATATATAAAAATAACCATAATGGGAGGTGGTTAACTTGCTGGAGATGCGAGGCATCCACAAGAGATTCGGTGCAGTAGTTGCTTTGAACGATGCGTCTCTTTCTGTAAACGAAGGCGAGATTTTAGCACTGGCTGGTTCCAACGGTTCCGGTAAATCTACCATGATTAAGGTGCTGGCAGGTCTTGTTGCACCAAATAGTGGAAAGATTTTCTTCGATGGAAAAGAAGTAGCGATTCATTCCGGTACCGATTCGGTTAAGGAAGGTATTGCAACCGCTTTTCAGGACCTGAGCTTGATTCCAACAATGTCCGTTCAGGATAATATTCTTTTGGGTTGCGAACCGAAAAAGAACGGCTTTGTTGATGAAAAGAAAGCCAGAAAAATCGTTCTGGAACTTCTTGAAAAATTCCATATTGATTGTGATCCGGACGATTATGTTCAGACCTTAATGCCTTCAACACAGAGTATGCTGGAGGTTGCAAAAGCTGTTTACAGAAAACCAAAGATTCTTCTTTTGGACGAAGTAACGGCTTCTTTGCATTACGATGAAATCGAAACTTTATTCGGTATCATGCGTGAACTGAAAGCAGAAGGCGTATCTATGATCTACGTTACTCACCGTATGAATGAGATTTTCCAGATCTGTGATACCATTACAATCATGAGAAGCAGCAACACAGTTATTTCCGGCAAAGTATCAGACTTCTCCCTTGATGATATTGTTTACTACATGACTGGTGCTAGACCTGAACATTCCGACACAGTAGCTGAAAAAGCCGAAGACTTTGCAGATCGGGAACTGGTTGTGGATGTTAAAGATCTGGCCATTGCTCCTAAGGTAAAAGATATTTCCATGAAGGCTTATAAAGGCGAAATCGTAGGCATCGGCGGTCTGGAAGGACAGGGCCAGTCCGAAGTTATTCGTGCGATTTTAGGTGCTGTTAAGCCAGAAGGCGGTTCTATCGATTATCTTGGCAAAAAGACTAAATTTAAAGCTCCTGCAGACGGCGTAAAAGCCGGCATCGGATTTATTTCCGGTGAAAGAAACGTAGAAGCTATGTTCCCGATTCGTCCGATTAGTGAAAACATTTTTGCAGGAAACTCTGCAAAGAATAGAATGTTTAAATTCCTGACGAAAAAAGAAGTTCGGAAATTCTCACAGGATGCGGTTGATAAATACAACATTAAAATTGGTAAGCTGAAAGATCCGGCAAGCTCTCTTTCTGGTGGTAACCAGCAGAAATTAGTAGTTGCCCGTTGGATTGCCATGAAGCCGAACCTTCTGCTTCTGGATGACCCTACTAAGGGTGTAGATATTCACTCCCGTCAGGAAATTCATGACATTATTCGTGAGTGCGCTGCAAACGGAATGACCGTTATTATTTCCGCCAGCGATACAGAAGAGCTTATGAACATTTCCGAGCGTATTTATGTCTTCTACGAAGGCAAGGTTGCAGCAATGTTAGCCGGCCCTGAGAAGACTCAGGAACGTTTAGTTTCCGCAATGATGGGTATTAACGAAAATAAGAAGGAGGAACTTGCAGAATGAAATCTATAGGTGCTTCTTTTAGACGATTCCGCAGAAAACCTGCTTTTACAGGATTTATTCTGTTCCTCGTTGTTCTTTTATTAAATATTATTGTTCAGGGCTGGTCTCAGTGCTTATCCAGAGGATTCAGCATTGGTAATGCGTTGGCCTTCTTCCAGCCATCTTCTCTGAACTCAATTTTCATGTCCAATATGCCATTTATTCTGGTAACTATTGGACAGGCGCTTTTGCTCTTAGTAGGTCAGATGGACGTTTCCATCGGTGTACAGATTGCTTTGGTAAACGTTGTATGCATTATGGTTCCTCAGCAAACTGGATGCCCAGTATGGGTAGGCTGGCTGGTAGGCTTTGCAGCAGCTTTTGCAATTTCTGCTTTAGCCGGTGTCTGCTGCTCCGTATTACGTCTTCCATCCTTGCTTGCAACTTACGCTATGACCTTCTTAGTACAAGGTATTAACGTATTAATTATGAACGTACCTCAGGGTGCTGTTCCTAGAGCTTACTGGAAACCTTATCAGTCAACGGTGTATGGATTATTTGAAAATCCACCATCTTTCCTGAAATTCTTAGACTACATTCCAGTAGCAGCTTTAGTACTGATTGCAGTTCTTCTGATTTGGCATTTCTTTGCAAGAAAGCCTTTCGGAAAACATATTTATGCAGTAGGAACGAACCAGAGAAACGCTTTTGCAGCTGGTATTAACCCAGTAAGCACTCAGATGAAAGCGTTCCTGATTAAAGGTTTCTTTGTAGGTGTAGCTGGTATCTGCTTGACCTTGATGTCCGCATCCGGTAACCCTCTGCAGTGTGAAGAATATGGTATTAAATCTCTTTCCGCAGCCATCATCGGTGGTATGGGCTGGGGCGGATGGGGCTCCATCTCCTGTGGTGTATTCGGCGGTGGATTCCTGGTTCTGATCCAGAATGCGGTTTACTACTTCTTCACCTTACTCTCCAAACTGTTTAATGGTTTTGCCGTAACTTCCTATTGGCATAACTTTGTATCTGATATTATTATCTTCGGTGGTTTATTAATGACTCTGGTAACTGCAAGAGAGCAAAGAAAGACTCTACAGCAGGGCTTAAAGTCCCAGTTCAAGAGAGGAGAGAAAAATGTCAAATAAGAGTACAATGGAATTCCAATCCAATAAAGATTTCTTCTCTAGGGTCAATTTATTCGTGCAGACTCATACTGCACTTATGGCAGTTATCATTGCAGCAATTTTGTTTGCAGCTACCATCATCATTAACCCTAGAAGCTTAAACCTGGTTGCCATTGGTAATATCGTTCTTCTGACCGTTATCTTAAGTATTCCAGCTGCTGGACAGACGCTGGTACTGATTGGCGGGGGAATGGACTTCGGCGTTGGTGCGGTAATGAGTGCTACAGCGATTCTTACCACCTATACTATGAGGGGTGAAAATGGACATTTTCTTCCAGTACTCCTTATTTCCATCGCAATCGGTGTTGTTGTTGGTTTTGTAAATGGCTTCTGTTCCGTAAAGATTGGTCTTCCTGCCATGATCGTAACTATGGCTATTGCCAACATCGTAACCAGACTTCAGTACATCCTGACCCAGGGTGTATTAAGCGGAACTGCTTCTCCGTTACTGGCTTCTACTGTTAAATTCAAAATCGGTGGAGTGATTCCTCACGTTGCAGTATATGCGCTGATTATCTGGCCGCTGGTATTTTATATTTTAAATAAGTCCCGTTTCGGTAAACAGTTATACTTAGTTGGAAACAATCCGACAGCAGCAAAACTAACCGGTATTAAGGTAGATAAAGTAAGAATTATCTCTTACATCTTCTCCGGTGTTTTAGCAGCTTTCGCAGGCATCATCGGTGCAGCTTATATGTCTACTGCACGTTGCCAGATTTTCGACGGTTATGCATATGATTCCCTGATTGCAACCATCATCGGTGGTACAACCTTTGCTGGTGGTTCCGGATCTTATGCAGGAAGTATTGCAGGTTCTTTAGTTATGGTTCTTCTTTCCAACCTGTTAACATCCCTGAACCTTGCTTCCCCAATCCGTAACGTACTGAACGCAGTTATCTTAGTTCTCCTGTTAATGCTTTATAACAGAGGAAAAGCTGTAAGACAGTAAGAAAGACGATTATCAAATATAATCAGGGCCGGTCAGTTTTGGCCGGCCCTTTGTACATCTTTTAATAGATCGAGGCTATTATGATTTTAAAAAACGGCACAATTTTTACAGAAGACGGTTTTCAGGAAGGCTCTATTGGCGTTGTAGAGGGAACCTTTGTGAATGCAGGTAGTGCAGAGGGAGAAGTTCTGGATGTTACCGGAAAGTATGTTCTTCCGGGACTGATTGATGTTCATGGTCATGGAAATTCCGGCTATGATTTTTCTACCTGTGATGAAAATGGATTACGGACCATGGCGACCTATCTGGCAGAAAACGGTATTACGTCCTTTGCACCTGCTTCCATGACAGTTTCCTATGATTCCCTGAAAAAGGCCTATGGAAACGCTTTGGCTCTCCATAAAAATCGAAAAGAAAAAGAAGCGAAGGTTGTTGGAATTAACATGGAAGGCCCGTTTTTCTCTTATGGAAAGCGAGGCGCCCAGAATCCGGAATATTTAAAGCTGCCGGATTTTGAAGTGTTTCAAGACCTTTATGATTCTTGCGAAGGATTAATCAAAATAGCAGATGTAGCTCCAGAATTAGAAGGAGCTATGGATTTTATTAAAAAGGCATCGGAACTCTGCACCGTGTCCGTAGCTCATACAGAAGCTGGTTATGATTTAGCTCTGGAAGCTTTTGCTGCAGGGGCAACTCATGTGACCCATCTGTTCAACGGTATGAACGGAATTCATCACCGGAATCCAGGTGTACAGTTGGCAGCTTTGGAAAAAGAGCAGGTATTTGCAGAACTGATTTGTGACGGTATCCATATCCATCCGGCAGTCATTCGTATGGTATTCCAACTGTTTGCAGGAAGAGTGGTTATGATATCCGACGCCCTGTCTTGCTGCGGCATGGAAGACGGAGAATATGATTTAGGAGAACTCCGGGTTACTTTAAGAGGCCTTACGGCTACCTTAGATGACGGAACTTTAGCTGGCTCTGTTACAAATCTCTTTGGCATGATGAAGAATGTTATTTCTTATGGCATTCCGGCAGAAGAAGCAATCCGCTCCTGCACCATTAACCCAGCAAAACAGTTGAAGATGGAGAGCGAAATCGGCTCCATAAAAGAAGGAAAACGCGCAGATTTCATTATCTGCGATAAAGACTGGAATTTAGAAGCAGTTTATATAGAAGGACAGAAAGTTCGATAAATGGCAGACGTAGAAGAAATCACAAATGTAATATTGGTAGGACTGGAACTGGATTCCAGTGAAGACTTTGACCACAGCATGGAAGAAATGCTGAACCTGATTGAGGCCTGCAACATGGAAATTGTGGACGTTATCCGCCAGAAACTTCCCCATCCGGAAGCAGGTACTTATTTAGGTCGGGGAAAAGTAGAAGAATTAAAAGCAGCGGTAATTGAAACTGGTGCTACCTATTGTATTTTTGAAGACAATCTGAGCCCAGCCCAGTTAAAGAATTTACAGAATATTGTAGGTTGCGAAATCTGGGACCGGACCACGTTGATTCTGGAAATCTTCTCCCGAAGAGCGAAAACCCGTGAGGCCCGGCTTCAGGTAGAATCCGCTTATTTACAATATATGCTTCCACGACTTTCCGGTATGTGGCAGCACTTAGGACGTCAGGGCGGCGGTGGCGGAAGCCGTGCCAATAAAGGTGTGGGCGAGACCCAGCTGGAACTGGACCGTCGGCAGATTAACCAGAGAATCGCAGAGTTACGTAGAGAGTTGGATGTAATTTCCCGAACCCGAAGCGTGCAACGTCAGGGCCGGAAGAGGGGAACGTTACCAAGCGTTGCGTTGGTAGGTTATACCAATGCCGGAAAATCTACGATTATGAATAAGATGCTGGCTATGAGCGGTGGCGAAGAGGAAAAGAAAGTTTTCCAGAAAGACATGCTGTTCGCGACCTTGGATACGTCCATTCGTAGAATTCATACGGAAAGCAATAAGGATTTTTTATTATCGGATACCGTAGGATTTATTGAAAACCTGCCGCACTCCTTGATTAAGGCCTTCCGTTCTACATTGGAAGAAGCGGCTCAGGCAGATTTGATTCTGGTGGTTTTGGACGTTTCTGATCCATATTACCGGCAGCATAAAAAAGTAACGGAAGATACGTTAAAAGAATTGGAAGCAGACACCATTCCGCGAATCTATGTCATGAATAAGGCAGATATGGTTCCGGATGTAGCGGAAACTATTCCGAAAATCAAAGGCGATGAAATCTGGATTTCTGCAGAAGAAGAAATTGGCATGCAGGAACTGGTGGATTTGATTTTAAGTTCCGTTTATTCCGGCAACCAGACCTTAGATCTCTTGGTTCCTTTTCAGAGGGGCGACTTAATGAACCTGCTTCATAACCAGGCTCATATTCTTTCGGAAGAATATGTAGCGGAAGGAACGAAAGTGACCGTGGAATGTCCGGAACGGCTCTTGGGTGAAGTAAGCGACTATGTCTTAGGGGGACTCCCAGAACCCGAAGAAGAATTGGAAGAGTGGGAAAAGTAACGCAAAGACGCGAGAAATATAAAGTAGCGCGAAAGCGCGAGAGAAAAAAGTACAGCGAAGCGCGTGAAAAAATAAAACTATGACAAATTTACAGAAACGATTATTTGAATTACAAGATAAAAAATATGCAGAATTTCAGAGCAAGCTGACCCCTAGTGTGGACCCGTCTTTATTTATTGGCGTAAGGGTTCCGATGGTAAGGAAGTTTGCCAAAGAATATATGAAAGAACCAGAGCATGAAAAGTTTCTTAAAACTTTGCCTCATAAATATTATGACGAGAACATGCTTCACGGACTTTTAGTAGAGCAGATTAAAGACTACGACGAATGCATCAAAGCGGTAGATGCGTTTCTGCCTTATGTGGATAATTGGGCCGTATGCGACATCATGTCTCCAAAGGTTTTCAAAAAGAACCGGAAAAAACTGATGGAAAAAATACCGGAATGGATTCAAAGCGAGAAGACCTATACCTGTCGGTTCGGCATTGAGATGCTCATGAGCCATTTTCTGGATGAGGACTTTCAGCCAGAGTATTTGGAACTGCCGGCAGCGGTCCGGAGCGAAGAGTATTATGTAAACATGATGACCGCATGGTTCTTTGCGACAGCTTTGGCAAAACAATGGGAAGCGGCCATTCCATATATTGAAAACGAAAAATTGGATAAATGGACTCATAATAAAACTATCCAGAAAGCTTGTGAAAGCTACCGCATTACGGAGGAGCAGAAAGCCTATCTCCGGACATTAAAAAAATAAAAGGACAAACGCTAAATGAGCGAAACTGTTAAAGTTGATAAAAACGACCTTACCCAAGGTCCCATTCTGAAAAAATTATTCTTATATTTCCTGCCCATAGCAGCGGGTGCCTTATTTCAACAATTATATAATGCCGTAGATGCCATCGTCGTAGGCCGTTTCGTCGGCACGGAAGCTTTAGCCTCTGTCGGTGGAAGCCCATCGATTCTGATTCAGCTACTGTTAGGCTTTTTCATTTCTCTTTCCGGAGGCTGCGCAGTTATTATTGCCCAGTTCTTTGGCGCAAAAGATGAAAAGAAAGTAAAAACATCGGTCAGCACCTCTTTGATTTTCTGCTTGATTATAGGCGCCATACTGACCGTAGTGGTGTGTATTTTTGCACCAGGCGTATTGAAACTGTTAAAGACGCCGGCCGATACGTTGGAAGGCGCCATCGTTTACACTCGGATTTACTATGCAGGATGCATTTTTATGCTCCTGTTTAACATGGGCTCTGGTATTTTAAGGGCCGTAGGTGACTCCAGAAAGCCTTTTGTTTATCTGATGGTCAGCTGTGCCATTAATATCGTGCTGGACCTGATTTTTGTTATTGCCTTTCAGTGGGGAGTTGCCGGCGTTGCATGGGCGACCACCATTGCTCAGGCTATTAGCTGCATTTTGGTAATTTTGAATCTGTTCCGGAGAAAAGAATACTACCGGCTGAATTTAAAAGAGTTTTCTTTTGACCTGAAGATTTTAGGAAAGATGCTGGGCATCGGTATTCCTTCCGGAGTTCAGTCTGCCATGTACGGCGTTTCCAACATGCTGTTGCAGATTGGCGTAAATAGTTTAGGAACCATCGTTGTTGCCAGCTGGTCCATGTCTGGAAAAATCGACGGCGTTTATTGGTCCTTAATAAATTCCTTTGGTGTCGCGGTTATGAATTTCGTGGCCCAAAACTACGGAGCCGGGAAAAAGGAACGGATTCGGGAGTGCACCAAAACCAGTTTGATTTATTCTTTAATCGGAACCGCAATCTTGAGTGTGATTATTCTTTTTGTGGCAAAACCATTGCTTCATATTTTCACACCGGATGCAGCAGTAATAGAGACAACCAATAAAATCATTTGGTATTTCGTACCAACCTACGTTACCTGGACTGTTATCGAAGTATTATCGGGAATCCTAAGAGGCAAAGGGGATGCGGTAAAACCGACAGCCATTGTAGCTGGTGGCGTATGTGTTTTACGAATCATCTGGATCTTTACGATTTTCCACTTTGTACCGACCCTGTTTGTATTGAGTATGGCTTATCCAGTGTCCTGGGTGGTTACGGATGTGGCGTTGCTCATCTACTATTTCCGGAGCATGCGGAAAGAACGAGAAAAGTTGCAATTAGAAGTATAACTTATGAATAGACAACAATTTTGGAGGGACTTATGAAATTCATTTCATGGAATGTTAACGGATTGAGAGCCTGCATGGGCAAAGGCTTTATGGACTTTTTTAATGAAATCGATGCAGATATTTTCTGCCTTCAGGAAACGAAAATGCAGGAAGGCCAGCTGGATCTGGAACTTCCGGGCTACTATCAGTATTGGAATTCTGCAGAAAAGAAAGGCTATTCCGGAACCGCCCTTTTCACGAAGAAGGAGCCATTAAGTGTAACCAAAGGCTTAGGTATTGAAGAGCATGACCACGAAGGCCGTGTTATTACAGCAGAGTTTGAAGACTTTTATTTTATTACGGTTTATGTACCAAACTCTCAGGACGAATTAAAGCGCCTGGATTACCGCATGAAATGGGAAGATGATTTCCTGGCTTACGTGAAGAAGTTAGAAGAGAAGAAACCGGTAATTTATTGCGGTGACTTGAATGTGGCCCATGAAGAAATCGATATTAAAAATCCAAAAACCAATCATCATAACGCTGGATTTACGGACGAAGAGCGTGGCAAGATGACGAATGCTTTGAACGCAGGGCTTATTGATACTTTCCGCTACTTCTATCCGGACCAGAAAGATATTTATTCCTGGTGGTCCTACCGGTTCCATGCAAGAGAGAAGAACGCGGGATGGAGAATTGACTATTTCATCTGTTCCGAAGTCTTGAAGGACCGTCTGGCAGGTGCAAAAATCCACACAGATGTTTTCGGTTCTGATCATTGCCCAATTGAATTGGATTTGAAATAAAAAATATTGAAATCCCATTAGGGAAGAAATACAATAAAATCACATGAATAAGTAAAAACCCTTAGAAATTAGGAGGAGATAATAATGTACGAAGCAACGACAAAAGATAAAGCAAAATGGAGCTTTCAGATTGTTCCAGAGGCACCAAAGGATAGCGAAATCGTTGAAACCCTGGATTGTGAAGCCCTGGTAGTAGGCGCTGGTCTTGGCGGACTTTCCACCGCATGCAGACTGAAAGAATTAGGAGTTTCTCCACTGGTTCTGGAAAAGAGTGAATCTTTCTCCGGAAGAGGTGGACATTTCGGCGTTCCAAACTCATCCCTTATGGAAAAATACGGAATCAAGAACGACCTGCAGGAAGTAGCCCGTCAGTGGATTCTGATGAGTGGTAACAATATTGACCAGGAACTTCTTTGGACATTCCTTGTAAGATCCAAAGAGGCCATGGATTGGCTCCTTCCTATTACGGAACGTGATGGACTGGCTCCAAGACTGGTTGACTGTATTTATCCAAGCGCTCCTTATACAGAATTTTTCGGCGCTCATTCCTTCCCGCCAGAGGGATATATCCGTGGTAATTTCGCACCAAAGGCTTTATATAAATATGCACAGGAATTAGGCATTCCTTGCAGATTTAATACTCCAGTAACTCAGCTGATTCAGAACGAAGAAGGCAAGGTTATCGGAGCTTATGCAAAGACCGAAGCTGGCATTATTAAGATTAATGCAGAATATGGCGTTATTCTTGCTACCGGCGACATCGGCGGCGATGAAGAAATGTGCCGTGCTTACGCACCAGACGCTCTTCGTACCCTTTCCAGCCAGTACACTCCGGTTGGATGTAACACCGGTGATGGTCATAAGATGGCTCTTTGGGCAGGCGCAACCATGGCAGAAGAAGTATTCCCACTGATGATGCATCCACAGAACTATGCATGGGTAAACTATTTCTTCCTTTTCGTAAATAAAAATGGTAAACGTTTCATGAACGAAGACTGCTACGTACAGGGCAGAGCTACTTCCATTATGCGTCAGCCAGACGGCTACTGCTACAGTATTATGGCAGCAGACTATGCAGAAAACGTTTTAGATAGCTTGAAGTACGGCGGCGGAATCCTTTGGGGCAATGCAGGTCTTCGTTATGGCGAGCCAATGAATATTGCTACGGATTTCTTATCTGTTGATACCGCCATCGAGCAGGGAAATGCAGTAAAAGCTGATACCATCGAAGAGTTAGCAGATTTAATCGATGTTGATAAAGAAGAGTTCCTGAAAACCTTTGCGAAGTATAACGAATTCTGTGAAAAAGGACAGGATCTTCAGTTTGGTAAGAGAAAAGAACTCCTTTACCCATTGAAGAAAGGTCCATTCATTGCAGCAAAATTAGGAACCGCTCTTCTGGAAGTTGTTGGTGGTGTAGAAATCGATACGCAGATGCATGCTTTGGACAAGAATAAAAAACCAGTTGCAGGTCTTTATGCAGTAGGCGATACCACTGGCGGTATGTACGGACATGAATATGTTACATCCATTCTTGGAAACAGCCACGGCAGAGCTCTTACCTGGGGCTATCTGGCAGCAGAAACCATTTCTGCAGAAAAGAACGGAAATAAATAAGAGTTACCAGAGGAATCCTGCGTAGAGGAGCGAAATTTCGTGCAGTTTTCTAATGTGACAAAGTGTTAAAGATGTATTGACAAAAAATCAAAACCTATGGACTTTTTCCATAGGTTTTTGATATAATCAGCCAATATTATTTTTGGGAAAACCCAGATTTGTAACAGGAGGAAAAATTATGAAGAATATCAAGAAAATTTTAGCATTGGTATTAGTAGCAGTATTCGCAATTGGAATGCTCGCAGCATGCGGTGGCGCTGACAATGGCGGCGGCGATGCTCCAGCACCAGCAGGCTCAGGCTCTGGTTCCGCACCAGCAGGTCCAAAACACTTTGTAGTTGCAACCGATAAAGGTTTCAGCCCATTCGAATTTGAAGATGCAAATGGAAACATCGTAGGTATCGATATGGACATCCTTGCAGCAGTTGCAGAAGATCAGGGCTTCACATTTGACCTTCAGTACATTGGATGGGATGCAGCTATCGCAGCATGCCAGGCTGGACAGGCAGATGGTATGATCGCAGGCGCTTCTATCACGGATGAAAGAAAAGCAAACGGCTGGATTTTCTCAGACGGATACTACAACGCAACACAGGGTATGGCTGTAGCAGCTGATTCTGATATTGCTGGATTCGCAGACTTAGCAGGAAAGAACGTTGTTGTTAAGAATGGTACTATGAGTGATCAGTACGCAACAGCTCTTGCAGAAGAATTTGGATTCACAGTAACCAGAGTTTCCACATCTCCTGATATGTATCAGGCAGTTATGGGCGGACAGGCAGCAGCTTGCTTCGATGATACTCCTATTCTGAAATACTCCATCAAAGCTGGCGACTTAACAATGAAATACATTGATGGAACAGAAAATGACCCAGCAGCTTATGGATTTGCAATCTTCAACGCAGACAAACAGGAACTGGTTGACCTCTTCAATGCAGGACTTGCAAACATCCAGGCAAATGGAAAATACGACGAAATCATCGCTAAATACCTTGGCTAATCTTTAAACATAAAAATAAAAACTATAGCTTTTTCATAAGGGCATTAGGGATTCCTCTGATGCCCTTATCTAAAGTAAAGGAGAGAGATTCTAATGGCACAGATCATTACGGTGTACGGAATGCTTTTACTGAAAGCCATGGGGCAGACTTTGCTTCTCGCGCTTTTGGGTCTGGCCTTTGGTTGCGTTCTCGGCATAATTTTCGGTATGCTGAGCGTAGTCAAAAACAAAGCATGTAATATTATATCTACCATATATGTCAATATAATCAGAGGTGTCCCAATGATTGTATTGGCTATGTTCGTTTATTTCGGCGTTCCTTATGCGCTGAATAATTTCCTTCATGCAGGAATGACACTGACAGCTCTTCAGGCAGGTACCATCTGTCTGGCTTTAAACTGTGGAGCCTATATGTCAGAAATCATCCGTGCCGGCATCCAGTCCATTGATGTTGGCCAGATGGAAGCTGCTAGAAGTTTAGGACTTACCTACTGGAGAGGCATGTTCCGGGTAGTTCTTCCACAGGCTATTCGTAATATGATTCCTAGTATCGTAAACCAGTTCATCATTACCTTAAAGGATACTTCCATTCTTTCTGTTATTGGTTTCCCAGAGCTGGTTAATAAAGCCCAGAACGTTATTGCAATCACTTTTAAGTCATTCCAGGTATGGCTTGTTGTTGGTGTAATGTACCTGATTGTCATTCTGCTTATGCAGCAGGTTGCAAAGGCATTAGAAAGGAGGCTGAACCGTGGTAGGAGAAGAGCGTAACGTAAAGATCCATGTAGAGAATCTACATAAAAGCTATGGCAAATCTGAAGTCTTAAAAGGCATTTCTACGGACGTTTATGAAGGAGAGGTAGTAGTTGTCATCGGACCTTCTGGAAGCGGAAAATCCACCTTTTTACGCTGTCTGAATGGGCTTGAAGAGATTACCTCCGGTAAAGTAATCGTAGACGGCCATAATATTGCCGATAAAAAAGAAAATATCAATAAAATCAGAGAGAATGTAGGAATGGTATTCCAGCATTTCAATCTGTTTGCCAATATGAATGTTTTACGGAACCTGACCCTGGCACCGGTTGACCTGAAAAAGGCCACCAAGGAACAGGCAAAGGAAACTGCCATTGAGATGCTGGGCAGAGTAGGGCTGGCAGAGAAAGCCAACGAGCTTCCGGAAAATCTTTCCGGTGGCCAGAAGCAGCGTGTAGCCATCGCCCGGGCCCTTTGCATGAAACCGGATATCATGCTGTTTGACGAACCTACTTCGGCTCTCGACCCGGAAATGATCGGCGAAGTCCTTCAGGTTATGAAACAGCTGGCAGCAGACGGAATGACCATGGTAATCGTAACCCACGAAATGGGATTCGCCATGGAAGTTGCAGATCGTGTACTTTTCGTAGACGCAGGCATCATCATGGAAGAGGGCACTCCGGAGGAAGTTCTGAAATATCCTCAGAACCCAAGAACCAAGGACTTCTTAAGCAAGGTACTGGAAATCTGATTTTGTTTATACGATCGAGGGGTAAAATAGAGTATAAAAAAGCGGCTCATCCGAGCCGCTTTTTTATTTACATTAGTGATATTGCATTAGTAAATATTTTTTTTGAATAGTCTATACCTTTGGCAGAAGCTAAGGAACGATAACCACTAACCTCAGAACTTATCCGAAAAAAAAGCAAAGTAAAAGCAAGTCGAGATTTTCTCGCTTGCTCTTACTTTAGGCCTGTATAGCTAAACGCTATATCATTAATTTTTTGGGATTATATTAAATGCCCGAGGTAACCCCTTACCTTGTGGGAATATAGTCCCCCCTATAGACAACATTTCATCGTTACTCGTTCCTTACCTCGAAGAGACATTGTGAGATGAAAATCTTCGATGGGTAGCTACTTGATGTAACATCCATGCTGTTTTGCAGACATTTCTTACTCTAACTCGTCGATATCGTTGGCAGAAAGCTGTCCAGCGTTGTACCGCGCTACTAAATTCTTGATCTTCGTTGACGGATCCAATAAATCGCTGATGGAAGCATCGTGATTAAGGGTATCAATAATGTAAGAAATGTACTTAGACATATCAACACTTGTGAAGTACTCTCTCTCACGAAGTTCAGGTCTCTGGTAGGTTAAGTTAGTAGTCAGAATACGAGTGAACAAACCGTCTTCGTAAGCTTTATCAAATTTTTCCATGCCATTTGTGAAAAGACCAAAGGTAGCAAAGATAAATACGCGATTTGCGCCACGTGCTTTAAGGTCACGGGCGGTATCGATCATGCTTCCACCAGAAGAAATCATATCATCTACGACAATACAATCCTTTCCAGCTAGGTCGATTCCTAAATATTCATGTGCAACGATAGGATTTGAACCGTTTACAACTTGCGAATAGTCACGTCTCTTGTAGAACATGCCCATATCAATGCCTAGGACACTGGCAAAGTAAACGCTTCGGTCAATGGCGCCTTCATCTGGACTGATCATTACCAAGTGATCCTTATCGAACTTCAGATCCTTTTCGTATTTGCAAAGGTTCTTTAAGAACTGATAAGAAGGCTTGATGGATTCAAATCCATTTAAAGGAGCAGCATTGATAACCCTAGGGTCGTGGGCGTCGAAAGTGATCAGGTTGTCGACTCCCATATTGTAAAGCTCATCCAGACCCATGGCGCAATCTAATGATTCGCGGCCGGTTCTCTTGTGCTGTCTACTCTCATATAAGAATGGCATAATGACGGTAAGACGTCTTGCCTTTCCTCCGATAGCTGCGATGACTCTCTTCAGATCCTGAAAATGGTCATCTGGGGACATGTGGTTTTTATAACCAGCCATGTCATATTCGATGCTGTTGTTACAAACATCAACTAAAAGGAATATATCTTTACCGCGGACAGTTTCTTTGATAACACCTTTTGCTTCACCAGAACCAAAACGAGGGGTATCTGCACCAATAAGGAAAGAATCTTTTTCATAACCAGCAAAAGCAATGCTTCCCTTTAAATCTGTCTGACGGTTTTTACGCCATCTGGTAATGTAACTGTCTACACTTGCTCCCAGTTCGGAACAACCTTTCAGAGAGATAATCCCTAAAGGTCCAACCGGAATAGAATTAATTACGATCTCTTCACGCAGCATGTTAAGCCTCCAACTTTTTCTTCATTCTGATATCGTCGCCGAGTAACCGGATTAAGGTGTATCGGCTAACTATTCTGGAAACAAGTCTTTCGGAATAGTTTTCCTGTAATTGCTTCAATGAGAAATTGGTAGAAATGATGGTATGTTTGTCCTTCAGCAGTCTCTCATTTACGCAGTTAAACAACTGTGTGCTAGTAAAAGAGTTTACCATCTCGGTACCTAAATCGTCAATAACAAGTAGGTCAGAATTATAAATTATTTTTTTCATATAATCAGCAGATACAGAGTCTGTTTCGGCCTTTCCGGAACCAAACGCAGCATCTGATAATATATCAAATAAACGAATCGCGGATAAATAAACCACAAAATATCCTTTATCGATAAGGTCCTTAGCAATACAGTTGGTAAGGAAGGTTTTTCCAACACCGGTGTTTCCGGAAATGAAGAGGTTGGAAGGGCCCTTATCAAAGTCCCGGACAAAAGCTTTGGCAGCCTCTACGGCTTTTTCTGCATTCTCCAGAGCCGGTCCGGTAGGGTAGTACTTAAAGAAGAAGGTATTAAAATTCTCATCCTTTAGAATTTCCTTGATGTTGGACTGATCGTAGAGCACATCCGTAATGCGGCTTTTAAAACAGCTGCATAATTCGTTGCCAATGTAACCGGTATCCTTACATTTGGAACATTCATAGCGTGGCTCTAAGTCTTCTAAGGAAAAACCGGACAGAGCTAGAAGAGAGGCTTTTTCTTCTTTTAAGCCATCCATCTTTTCATAGTAACTATCCAAAGAACCGCCCCGGATTCTGCGGATCGCTTTTTCCACAGACAGAGCAGCGATTTCCTTATCGATTTCCTTCAGCCGGGGAACTTGACGGTCAATCATCTCCCGGCGCTCCTGAAGGTCTCTTTGGGATGCCAGCTGCTTTGCGTCATATTCTTTTAATATGTTTTCAAAAGCAGTTCGTGAAATCATGAATTAAACAGTTTTTCTTCCAGGGCATCGTAGTCGTAGGTGCGCTGGTCAAATTTCGTAAATTTGTTGGAAGAAGGACGGTCGGCAGCCGATTTATTACCGGTACCGTCATAATTCTTCTTGCTTGCTATATTTTCAGCTTTTGCCACAGCTTTTTCTCGTTTTTCATCCAGGGCTTTTACATCATCCATGGACTTTACTCCACTGGCTTTCCATCTGCGGAGAATCGAATCTGCATATTCGAAGCTTGGCTGGTGAATGGTTTTTATGGTCCGATTACATGCTTCCAAAATTAACTCCAGAGTGTAACCGTAGGACAGTGACCAGGTAGAAACATATTCAACCTCGCTCTTAGCCGGCTGCCTTCCAGTAAGACCAAAAGCTTTCAGTACCGAATAGCAGTTGTCGGAATAGATGGCGTTCAGGGTTTTGGCTGCGCTAACGGTTTTGATACCTCTTTCAGCCCAGCTAATCGCCACTGTTTCAATGTATCTCATACTTTTCTTACCCAGGGTTACGCAATATTCAAACAGATATTCAATCAGATCTACCGACATCTGTAAGGTGTCATAGAAGAAGAATATAGTATTCATATCCGTTCCTGTAAGAGCATGGCCCGTATATCGTTCAATGATAAATATGAGCTGGTAGATATCTTCCTGTTGGGAGAACGCATTGATCTCTTCTTTGGAATACTGTTTCTTTTCAAAAGTAAGAGTATTTTTTTCGGAGTCGTTAGCAGAGAGAGAAGCATCTGGAGTAACAGAAACTTCATCTCGTACAATCGTAGTAACAACATCGCTGGAGGATACCTCTTCTTTTGCTTCCTGAGCAACAGATTCCTTAGAATCTCCATCCATTTCCGCTGCGGAAATAAGCTGAAGGGATACCAAAGTTTTATCGTCAAATTCAAGCTTCAGAAGGCCCTTGCGCTCCCAGTATTTGAGGGCACGAGTAACGTCTTTTTCAGAGTCGTCAAAAGCATCTGCGATTTTAGAAATAGACAGCTCTGACTGATTTTCTGAAAGACACTTCAGAAGGTAGATATAGATTTTTACAAACTCACCGGCAGCCTTTGGCATATATTTTTCAATAAAGCAGTTCGGAATACTGGTGGTGCTTGTATATCCTTCTTGTTGTAACTTAAAATTGCTCATTCAAATAAAACTCCAATCCCATAAACACCCCGGAAAACCTCACTCCAGGTGCGTAATACGAGCGGGTAAAGGCTGTAATACAACACCGGGAATGATCAGTTTTCATTCAAGTGTAGGTGGACTATATCACACAAATTTTGATTTGAAAATAGGGGCAAAAGGGCCCAATGGCAACGGACCTTATAATGTGGATAGTGTGGATAAAGTGGATAAAATAGGGTCGAAAAAAAGTACAAAAAAGCCACTCCCGAAGAGTGGCTTAAATAGTGCATGTCAAGTGCTAAATTACAATTTTTTTATCCAAATCAGGGTTTACGGAAATAATCCAGAAATTTTGTGGATACTGTGGATAACTATTTGGAAAGTAGGTTTTCCCCTACTAAATACACGTCTCCGGCTCCCATAGTTATCAACACATCACCGTTGGAACAATTTTTTTTCAAAAATTCTTCAATTTCTCCGAAGGTTGGGAAATAATATGCTTCCTTGCCATTTTTGAGGATTCTCTGCTGAATATCTTCCGAAGAAACTCCGATGGTATTCACCTCTCTTGCCGCATAAATATCTGCAAGAACCACAGCGTCTGCCAGACTTAAAGCATCCGCAAATTCATCTAAGAACGCCTGGGTTCTGGTGTAGGTATGAGGCTGGAAAGTAACCCATAATTTCTTATGTGGATAGTTCCGAGCTGCGGTAAGGGTTGCACGGATTTCATCTGGATGATGGGCATAATCATCGATGATGGTATAGCCGTCTACAACTCCTTTTACCTGGAATCTACGGTCAACACCAGTAAAGGAACCGATGGAGTCTGCAGCCTTTTCTAAAGGAAGTCCTAAACTGTAAACACAAGCAAAAGCAGCCAGCGCATTATAAATATTATGCTCGCCTGGAAGCAGGAGCTTGCAGTGGGTGATGTTCTCTCCCTTATAAAGAACATCAAATTCTGCACAGGCGGTTTCATTATAAGAAATGTTGGCAGCCGTGAAATCACCATTTCCCTTCAAGGAGAAGGTAAGGATTCTGCACTTCAGACCGTCTGTAAAGTAGGAAAGATTGTCAATATCGCCGTTAATAACCAGTACGCCATCGTCTGGAAGCAGGCGGGTATATCTCTTAAAACTAGCACGGATATCATCCAGGTCTTTAAAGAAATCCAGATGATCTGCCTGTACGTTTAAGATAATTTCGGTTGTCGGGAAGAAGGACAGGAAACTGTTGGTATACTCACAAGCTTCGGTAATGAAATTACCGGATTTACCAATACGGATATTTCCACCGATTGCCGGAAGGATGCCGCCTACCATAACTGTAGGATCCGTTTCTGCATCAATCAGAATCTGGGAAATAAGGGAAGTGGTGGTAGTTTTACCGTGAGTTCCGGAAACGCAGATTGCAGTTTCGTAGTTCTTCATCAGTAAGCCTAAAAAGTCCGCACGGGTCATGGCTTCAATGCCCAGTTCCTGTGCACGAACCAGTTCAGGGTTTTCTTTTGAAATTGCAGCTGTATATACGATAAGGTCGATGTCTTTAGAGATGTTGTCTTTAGATTGGCCAATATAGATAACTGCGCCAAGCGATGCCAGCTCCTTTGTCAGGTCGCTTTCCTTAGAATCTGAACCGGTTACCTGAAATCCGCGGGCTAAGAGAATATGAGCCAGAGCGCTCATGCTGATGCCGCCGATTCCAATAAAATGAATGTGTTGTTTTTGTTCAAAATCTATTGTTTTCATGATACAAAATTATAACAAAAATAAAGGCCGTTTACAAGAAAAATGGCGGCAACAAGTGCCGCTCATCATTCTTCTTTTTTTCTTTTTTGAGTACTTAGAATTCTGTGCCTTCTGGGTTTTTAGCAGCTTCTTCTTCGTATCTTTCGAGGATGATACGCTGGATGCGATCGCGTGTTTCGGTGTTGATAGGATGAGCAATGTCGCGATACTCGCCGTCCTGAGTTTTTCTGCTAGGCATAGCAATGAATAATCCTTTTTCTCCGTCGATAATCTTAATGTCATGGATTGCGAATTGTGAATCCAAAGTGATGGATGCAACCGCTTTCATCTTGCCTTCCTTGGTGACCATTCTTACTCTTACATCAGTGATCTCCATATTTTCATTCCTCTCTATTGGCATACTATACCAATGTTGGACGGATTATACCACGCGAGAAAATCAAAAAAAAAGTAGGGCGGAAAAAGTTCTAAAAATGTTTATAAAAAATGCATAATTAGTGAAATTTTAAAAATATTTATAAGATTTTTCAGCCCCCGTTTTTGTTGCAAGGACTACTGTTTGCCTATATAATCTGTATAATAAGGAAAAATATATATTTTTATAGAAGAGGCGCTGACCATGTACATTATTGCAGGACTTGGAAATCCTACTGATAAATATGAAAAAACGAGACATAACGTAGGTTTTGACACCATTGATCTACTGGCAAAGGACCTGGGCGTAACTATGGGAAAATCCATCTTTAAGGCGCTGGTAGGAAAGACCATGATTGGCAGTGAAAAAGTCCTGTTGGTAAAACCTCTCACGTTCATGAATTTAAGCGGAAATGCCATCCGTGCCATTATGCATTTCTATAAAATTGATGTTTCCAAATTGGTGGTTATTTATGACGACGTAGATTTGGATGTGGGCCGTTTGAGAATCCGTAAAAAAGGAAGCGCGGGCGGACATAATGGCATGAAGAGCATCATTGCCCAGGTTGGCAGTGAAGAGTTCTGCCGTATCCGGGTAGGCATTGGCCATCGCCCAGAAGAAATCGATATGATTAATTATGTTCTGGGCCGGTTTTCTAAGGAGGATCGGGCCCAGGTAGAAGATGCCATGGATCGAGCAGCGAAAGCGGCCAAGGCGGTAGTTACAGACGGCTGCGATATTGCCATGAATAAATATAACGGGTAAGAAAAGAATGTTTGACCTGAAAGGGCTGAAAGTATTTAACGAAATAAAATCTGCCTTGGGAACGGGAATGATTCGGGTAACTGGATGCGTTCCATCCCAGATGGAGCATATGATATGGCAGTTAGGTGATGGCTTTGATGCAAAAGTCATCATTACTTTTGATGAGCCAAAAGCCATGGACATCCTTTCTTCCTATAAAGCCTTTGATGACAACGGCGTGTATTATCCCGCTAAGGATCCAGTATTTGACAAAGCGGATATTCGTGGAACTTATCTTTCGGAACAACGGTTGGAAATTACAAAACGCCTTTTTGATAAAGAGAATCTGACGGTCATCACGACCTTGGATGCCTTCTCCGAGGAACTCTCTTCCTTCCGGGAAATTTCCAAAGACCTGATTACCATCAAAACCGGCGATACGGTAAACATGGAGGAGTTGGCAAAACGCTTAGTAGAGTTAGGCTATGAAAATGAGTCTCAGGTAGGCGCCCATGGCGAGTTCTCCTTGCGAGGCAATATTATCGACATTTTCCCATATACTCAGGATGCTCCCTTCCGTATCGATTTATGGGGCGATGAAGTAGAAAAAATCAAAATGTTCGATGTGGAGAGTCAACGGTCTATCGAAACCGTAGAGGAATTTACTGTTTTCCCAGGAGGTGAAAAAGGAAATTCTGCGACCTTCTTCGATTATTTCCCAGAGAACACCTTATACATTTTTGATGAACCGGCGAAAGTTTTCGACCAGTTCCTGTTTGATGAAACTCTACCGGAGGAGTTCCAAAAACGAACCTGCCTTCTGTTCTCTATGTTGGATACGGCTTGTGAGGAACTTCCGGAAGATGAGAAATTCTTTGTAAAGACTCGGAATATTCCTTCCTATAACGGACGATTTGAAGAGCTGATCAATGACCTGAAACGATATAAGGAGCAAAACTGGACCGTATATCTGTATACAGCCAGTCAGATTCGTGCAGAACGTCTGCAGAATGAATTACGGGATAACGGTGTGGAACTGCAGGTAAGCGTAGGCAATATCCGCACTGGTTTCGAGTATCCGGAAATTCATAGCTCGGTGATTACAGAAGTCGATATTTTTGGCGCACGGCGAAAGAACCGAAAGAAGAGAAGAAGATACTCCGGCGATCCGATTAAAGACTTTACAGATTTAAGTATCGGCGATTATGTAGTTCATGAACATCATGGGGTCGGCGTTTACCGAGGCATTGAGCGAATGACCATGGATGGCGTGGAAAAAGACTACATGAAGATTGATTATGCCAATAATGCGTCTTTGTATGTCCTTGCCACCCAGTTCGATAAAATACAAAAATATTCCAGCGCGGAAGGTACGAAGCCGAAAATCAACAAGCTGGGAGGAAAAGAATGGAATAACACCAAAGCCAAAGTCCGTTCTGCCGTAAAGGATATTGCAGCAGAATTGGTACGGTTGTATGCGGTACGCCAGGCAAAGCAGGGCTACCGTTATATGCCGGACACCGTATGGCAGCGGGAGTTTGAAGACGAGTTTGAATTCGAAGAGACCGATGACCAGTTACGGGCCATCGAGGCGGTAAAGGAAGACATGGAGTCTTCGAAAATCATGGACCGTCTTATCTGTGGCGACGTTGGGTTTGGAAAAACGGAAGTTGCCATTCGAGCAGCTTTCAAGGCCGTTCAGGAAGGAAAACAGGTTGCCTTCTTAGTTCCGACTACCATTCTTGCTCAGCAGCATTACAACACTTTCGTACGACGCATGGCCAACTATCCAGTGGTTGTAAAAATGCTGTCCCGTTTTGTAACTGCCGGGGAGCAGAAAAAAGTCGTTGCAGACATGAAAAAGGGAATGGTGGATATTGTCATTGGAACCCATCGTCTCTTAAGCAAAGATATAGAATTTAAAGACTTAGGTCTTTTGATTATTGATGAAGAACAACGCTTCGGCGTTTCCCATAAAGAAAAAATAAAACAGATTCGAAAAGATGTAGACGTTTTGACCTTAAGCGCTACGCCGATTCCAAGAACCTTGCATATGTCTCTGGCTGGCATTCGTGACATGAGTATTTTAACGGAGCCTCCGGTAGACCGTGTGCCGATTCAGACCTATGTATTGGAATATTCGGAAGAAGCGGTAAAAGAAGCTATTCTTCGCGAAGCCAGACGAGGCGGACAGGTTTATTACGTATATAACTTTACCAATAACATTGATGTAGTTGCAGGCCATATCCAGGAAATGGTACCGGATCTGAATGTAGCCTATGCTCATGGAAAAATGTCTTCCAGAGAACTGGAAAACATTATGGAAGACTTTATCGCGGGAGATATTGACGTTCTGGTTTCTACCACCATTATTGAAACGGGTATGGATATTTCCAACGTAAATACCATTATCGTTCATGATTCCGACCGTTACGGACTTTCCCAGCTGTATCAGTTACGAGGCCGGGTAGGAAGAGCCAACCGGACGGCTTATGCCTTCCTTATGTATCGCCGGGATAAAATTTTAAGGGAAGTGGCAGAAAACCGTTTGAAAGCCATCCGCGAATTTTCTGATTTAGGAAGTGGCATTAAGATTGCCATGAGAGATCTAGAAATCCGTGGCGCTGGAAACGTTTTAGGAGCAGAACAATCCGGCCATATGGAAGCCGTAGGCTACGAGCTTTATTGTAAGCTGTTAAATGAAGCGGTTTCCTTGCTGAAGGGCGAGCATATTTTAGGCGATTTTGAAACCACCGTAGATTTGGATATTGACGGCTATATTCCTTCGGATTACATCAAGAACGAATATGAAAAGCTGAACATGTATAAAAAGATTTCTGCCATCGTAAACGGAGAAGACTTAGAGGATATCCGGGCAGAGTTAATGGACCGGTTTGGAGAGGTTCCACAAGTGACGGAAAATCTCTTAAGCGTTGCGATTATCAAGGCGAAAGCTCATGAAGTCTATATTACGGAAATTTCCGGAGACCGGAAAGAATACAAAATCAGCATGTTGAAGACGGCGCCAATCGATACCTATAAACTTCATGGATTCTTAAGTGAAATCAATGAAGGAAAAGGCGTGGGACTGCACAATAACATTTTGAAGTTTGTTGCAGATTCTCAGCCGTACTTTGTATATCGACCGAAAACGATTCCTCATAGCATGGAGGAAGTTCAGAATACATTACTTCAATTCTTTACAAAAATGAGCGGAATTATTCGCACGGAAGGTGAAACAGATGAGTAAGATTTTAATGGCAATGAGCGGCGGCGTAGATTCTACCACAGCTGCGATGATACTGAAAAACCAAGGACATGAAATTGTAGGAGCAACCCTCCTTCTTCATGATGCAGAAAATGAAGAAATCCTTCGTGCAAAAGAGACGGCAGCTCAGTTGGGAATCGAACACATCGTGTTAGATAAAAGAGAATATTTTAAGAATACCGTCGTAAAGAATTTTACGGAATCCTACAAAAAATGCATTACGCCAAACCCATGTATTTACTGCAATAAGAACTGCAAGTTCCAGCTCCTTTTGGAATATGCGGAAGAAGAGGGCTTCGATTATGTAGCCAGCGGCCATTATGCAAAAGTGGAAATGTCGGACAATGGACGTTATGTAATTCGGAAGGGAAAAGATGCCAGCAAGGATCAGAGTTACGTTTTATATCAGTTGACCCAGGAACAGTTATCTAGAATCATTATGCCTTTAGGCGATTATACAAAAGAAGAAATTCGTCAAATGGCCCGGGAGGCAGGATTTGCCAATGCAGAAGCGAAAGAAAGCCAGGACATTTGCTTTATCCCAGACGGAGACTACGCAGCTTTTATTGAAAAGAAGGAAGAAAATACCACTGGTCCAGCTTTCCAGCCAGGAGATTTTGTGGATCGGACAGGAAAAGTGTTAGGTCGGCATAAAGGACTGGTTCATTACACCATCGGTCAGCGGAAAGGACTGGGCTTAAGCCTTCCGGCACCGATGTATGTTTGTGCGAAAATTCCACAGACCAATCAAGTAGTGCTTTGCGATAACGATGGCTTATTTAAGAAAAACGTAGTAGCAGGAAATGTAAATCTGGTTTGCATGGACTCTATTAATGTTCCAATTCGTGTCAGCGCGAAAGTAAGATATTCCCAGCATGAAACCATGGCCATGGTTCTTCTGGTAGATGATAAATTGGTGGTACAGTTTGACGAACCCGTACGGGCGCCGGCTCCGGGACAATCCCTGGTAATGTATGCAGGGGACTTAGTAGTTGGTGGAGGCATCATAGAGTAGACCGTGAGAAAACAAGAACGA
This sequence comes from Lachnospiraceae bacterium, assembly GCA_024403615.1. Lineage (GTDB taxonomy): Bacteria > Bacillota > Clostridia > Lachnospirales > Lachnospiraceae > RGIG5612. Next base: position 27,198 of record JAKSRM010000007.1, on the reverse strand, counting down.
ATTGCGAAAATTTTAGAACTGTTGGATGAACATTACAGCGTCCAGAAAAAATGCTGGCTGGAGTACGAAACGCCTTGGCAGCTTTTGATTGCAACCATTCTTTCTGCCCAGTGTACTGACGCCAGAGTCAATATCGTTACAAAAGATTTATTCAAAAAATATCCAAACTTACAAGCTTTTGCAGAGGCGGATTTGAAGGAACTGGAGCAAGACATCCATTCCACCGGCTTTTATCATAATAAAGCGAAGAATATTATTGCTTGCGCGAAAAAACTGGTAGAGGAACAGGTCGGCGAAGTTCCGTCGGACATCGATGTGCTGACGAAGCTTCCGGGAGTAGGAAGAAAGACCGCCAATGTTATCCGTGGAAACATTTACGACATTCCAAGCATCGTGGTAGATACTCATGTAGGCCGTATTTCCAGAAAGTTGGGTCTTACGAAAAACGAAGACCCAGTGAAAGTGGAACATGACCTGGAGAAATGTCTGCCAAAGGAACATTGGATTTTATGGAATATACAGATTATTGCTCATGGAAGGACCATATGCACGGCAAGAAGCCCGAAATGTAAAGAATGCTTCTTGAAACCGTATTGTCCAGGCTGTGAGAAAGGGGAAAAATGAAAATGAAAAAGTTGATAGGGGTGCTTTTATGCGCTTGTGTCTTGGCAACCGTTCTGACGGGCTGTGGTCCAGTACCGGAACATCATGAAATATCCGATTATATTATGGAGCTGGACTACACAAAGGATTTCAAGGTTCTTCAGTTGACGGATGTCCATGTTGGAAATAAAGACGATCGTCAGTATCAGTACGATTTTTTGGATGTAGTAATTCGGGATGCAGATGCCGACCTGATTGTCGTTACCGGCGATTTATTTACGTTTGCAGATAAAGTTACGGCGAAAGAATTCTTTGCATTTTTGGACAGCTATGGAATTAAATGGACGGTTACGTTTGGAAACCATGACGAGCAGTGCTATTTCTCTGTGGACTGGCTGACCAACCTTTTGAACAACTATGGTTCCAACTGCGTGTTTAAGGATATTCAAAACGATGATGTATATGGCGACGCTAACTTTGCCATTAACCTGATGGAAAACGGGATAGTAAAAGAACAACTGATTCTGCTGGATAGCAACCGTTACAACTATGGCGAATACATCGGATACGATTATATGAAGAAAGACCAGATTGCATGGTACGAAGATCTGGTAAAAGATACCACAAAGAAGAACGGCGGAAGCCCGGTTCCTTCCATTTGCTTCTTCCATATTCCGGTCCCGGAATTCGACGATGCATGGGAGGCTGCCCAGGCAGGAAGTATGGATGCTGTTTTTGAGTTTGGCGAGAAGAGAGAGGCGGTATGTTGCCCGGATATCAATACTGGATTTTTTGATAAGGTATTGGAACTGGATTCCACCAAGGCAATTGTCGTTGGCCATGACCACCTCAACAATTTCCGTGTGAAATATAAAGGCGTTTATTTATGCTACGGCGTAACTTCTACGGACCGTATTTATTATGATCCATCTGTTTTAGGAGGTCATGTGATTACCATCCACTCCGATGGCTCTTTAGACTTCGAGCAGTTATTCCATTCTTATGAGGAGGTAGAGTAAAATGAAGAGAAGTAAAGCGATTTCTATTTTAGTTCTGTTGCTCCTTGTGGGATCTTTCGTAACCTTTTATGTATCGAATTTTATTATGAGTGACATTGCCAATATGGCCTATGGAGTTCACGATGTGAATTTTATTGCCAGCCTTCCGGGATTTATTTTCTCCTGGGATTTTGTTCTGGCGGTTTTATACTGCATCCGTTTCTACGGAAGAAGTCAGCATAAAAAGAAAATGACCATGACCTATTCTGTCATTCTCATGGTATTTTCTATTCTCGGATTTATCACGGCAATCCTTACGGGTGTCATGATTTATCATTCCTTCGTAAAACCGTATCCATTCCCAGGATATGTAATTTTAAGTATGATTGTTCATGCCGCCCTTTTCGTAGTGGCCCTTATTGTCCGTGGCAAATGTAAAAACATGGAAGAAGACACGGCAAAGAGAAGAATCGATTTTGGCTATGTCCTTTATTCTATCGCCTGCGTACTGGTAATCTTCCTGGCAATGAATCGGTTCGGCGCATTAATGTGGGCGGTAGTATATGTACAGACCAGTACGTTATACTTAACCTTCCCGTTCTATATTTCGCTGCTTCTGCCAATGGCATTGGTCCTTCAGATTACGCTTTATATTTTCGGAGTATATGAGAACCACCTGACCGCAGACATTGTTTTCGTAGTCGTATTCCTTATTGTGAATACCATTCTGGCAGCAGTCGTATTTTATCTGGGAAGTCAGTACACCGTTTTCATTTCCGCCATCTCTCCAGCTTTAGCTTTGGAACGACTGGCAACTATGCCGTTGGACGTTATCGTTCATTTCGGCCTTATGTACATTTTAGGCTTCTACTGCCTGTATCTTGCAATTAAACTGAAAAAGAAACGTACAAAGAAAGCATAACTTGAATGAGATATCAGATTCGACATGCGCTGGTTCAATACGGCGCAGAGACCATAATTGAAGATACCAATTTCGAAATCCATGACCGGGAAAAAATCGCGGTGGTAGGACGGAACGGCTGCGGCAAGACTACCTTGCTGAAGCTGATTGCCGGAGACATCGAAATGAGCAATTCCAGCAGCGATGAAAGCTGCGGTATTGTGATGCAGGGAAAACAGTCCATTGGCTTTTTAAAGCAGATTAGTTTTCCAGATACGGAAATTTCCGTAGAAGATGAAATCAAAAAAGTATTCTCGGAAGTATTTGCCGTTCGCCGTAGAATGACAGAAATTGAGCAGAGTCTGGAATTTGCCGGTGAGGATAGCGACCGCCTGTTAAATGAATACAGCAACCTGCAGAAACAGAATGAAGCCCTGGAAGGCGATTCCTGCGAGCGGGAAATGGAAATCATGTTCCAGAAGTTCGGCTTTGATTTAGAAGATTTACAACGTCCGATCGGAACTTTTTCCGGTGGACAGCAGACGAAAATTGCTTTTATTAAACTGCTTTTGAGCAAACCGGACATTTTGTTGTTAGACGAGCCGACCAACCATCTGGACCTGCCAACCATCGAGTGGCTGGAAGGTTATTTGAAGAATTATAAAAACGCAGTAGTAATCGTATCCCATGATCGGGCCTTCCTGGACCGGGTGACTACGGTTACTTATGAAATCGAATATCATCACATTACCCGCTATGCAGGCAATTATTCTGCTTTTGTACGGCAGAAAGAAGAAGCCCTGGCAAAGCAGGAAAAAGATTATGAAGCTCAGCAGGCAGAAATCAAACGTTTGAATGAGTGGATTGAAAAATGGAAAAATACGCCGACAAAAGTTACGGCAGCCAGATCTAAAAAGAAAGCCATTGAGCATATGGTATTGATTGAAAAGCCGAGAAAGTTTGATACGACGACCTTTAAGGCATATTTCTCTCCTTACCAGGTAAGTTACTCGGAAGTTTTGAACGTAAAGAAACTGAAAATCGGTTACGACCGGGAACTGAGCGAAGTGTCTTTTAAGCTTATGCGAGGGGAACGTCTGGCCATTATCGGCGAAAATGGAAAAGGAAAATCTACTCTTCTGAAAACGATTATGGGATTGGTTCCGGCTTTAGGCGGAGACTTTATTATTGGTAATAATGTGGACTTGGGATACTTCGACCAGCAGTATGCGGTAGTAAATGACGAAGATCCAAACCAGACCGTTTTAGAGAATTTCTGGGAAATGTATCCGAAGCTGACTAACAACGAAGTACGGAGCACCTTAGGCGCCTTTGCTTTTTCTCAAGAAGAAGTGGAAAAAGAACTGGGCCAGCTTTCCGGAGGCGAAAGAGTCCGTTTGGCTTTGTGTAAGATGTTTTACACCCGTCCGAACCTTTTAATTTTGGACGAGCCCACCAACCATATGGATATCTTAGGTAAGGAGTCTTTGGAGCAGATGCTGAAGACTTACACGGGAACCGTTCTTTTCGTTTCCCATGACCGTTATTTCATCGACCAGATTGCAACAGGTATTTTGGACTTCACGGATAAAGGCGTTATTCAATACAACTGTACCTATAAAGAATATTTAGAAGAACGAAATAAAATCGAAGCTTTGGTTGCATCTAAGAACGGAAACGCAAAATCTTCTGGAGCAGGAAAAGAAACGGCACAAAAAAGTGATTCGGACCCGAATGGTTTAGGAGCTGGACAGGCACCAGTGAAGAACCCAGGAAAAATCCGTGCCCGTATTGAACGAAAAATCCAGAAATTAAATGAACAGCTCCAGGCCAACGACGAACACATTGATGAGCTGAAAGAGCAACTGGCGGATCCGGAACTTTCCTCGGATTATGAGAAGCTGATGGAAATCCAAAAAGAAATCGAAGCGGCAGAAGCCCTCGCCGAAGACCTGCTGAACCAGATCTTAGAAACCGAAGAAGAATTAGAACAGCAGGGATGAGAAGATAGGGATGGCTTTTTCTAAGATAAGCCATCCCTTTTATAGTAAAAGTAGTGTTTTTTATGATTTTTAGATGTGAGAAACACACAATTTATACGGAAAATATATAAGCCAACTGAAAAAAGTGTGTTTATACATATAAAAACAGGAAAAAAACATACAAAATAAAAGTCCCTACAATTAAATGAGGATAAAATGTGTGTTTCAGGATGTATTTTTATCAAGAAAACACTACTTTTACCCCCTAGGAACGGATGTGGGATGCAGAGAGCGCTTTTGAGCGTTATGAACGGAAGTAAAGAAAAGCCTATATTTAATTCCTTGATTATTGTAAAATATCCCCGAGGAGTGTTATTCACTCTCGGGGACTATGTTTTGTCAAATTCTTTTTTAATTACGCATTTGCGGTTTCTGCGTCCAGAACCTTGTCCAGATATACTTCTTTCTCTAACTGGCTGAAATAGCGATCATGAGCTTTTTGATAAGCCTCATTGAAGGCTGCGTCCGTTCCTTGATGAAGGGAGGTTACATAGGTATGAGCCAAAGAAGCCATCTCTGGATTAATACGAGCGACAACGGAAATACCGATGTTGGAGCAGGTATCGGAAATACGTTCCAGATTAGATAAAACATCCAGGAAGTAAATACCGTTCTGGCTGGAGCAAAGACCTACTCTTAATCTGGTAATGTGGTTGTCATGGAGGGAATTTACCATGTCATCCATAACGTCTTCCAAAGGCTCGATGTTTTTTGCTGAATCAAAATCACGCTTTTCAAAAGCGATTCGTGTATTTTCCAGAATCTCATCCAGAAGCTGTTTTACAACAGCAATTTCTTTCTTTGCATCCTCAGAAAACTGAGCTTTATTTTCATGCATATTGGAAGCAGCTTCCGAAATATTCGAAGCATGGTCTCCTAAGCGTTCAAACTGGGTGGACAGCTTATTGTACTCATCCAAAATAGCGATATGAAGATCTTCCTTTGCGTAAGGAGACAGCTGCATCAGATAATTGCAAACGCTGTCGGTCATCTGGTCGATATATTCTTCTTCCTCATCAATTTCTGCCAGAACTTTCGCATCATAATGATCGAAAAGGCTGAGAGCTTTATGAATGTTGGAAGTAGCTGCATTAAACATTGCAGTAAGAACATCGTAGCAGCTTCTAAAAGCTAAAGCAGGAGTAGAGAAGAATACTGGGTTCAGCTCAGAAAGAGTTTCATCATATTTGCCCGCTGCCTTTGGTTTATCTTTTACCAGCTTGCAAGCAAGCTTTTCTAATAATCCGATAATCGGCATGAGAACAATACCGCAACCCAAGTTGAAGACGGTGTTGGAGTTGGCGATGGTTCCTGGGGTCATTGGAGTGTTCCAAAGTTCTGTGAACAGTCCGAAACTATGAAGTAAGGTTACCACGATAAGAACTACAATGGTTTCGCATAAGTTGTAAAGAATATTTACAATACCAACTCGTTTTGCATCGGTCTGTGCACCGATGTAGCATACGATGCCGGTGGTAACGCAGTCGCCTAAATAAATGCCGACGATGATGACAAATCCAACCTTAAACGGAATGGTTCCGGAAAGGGCGAAGGCCTGAAGAATACCAACGGTAGCAGAAGAACTCTGCAGTACAAAGGCAACGCCGGCTCCAATCAGGTAGCCTAACCATACGTTATCGCCCAGACTTGCAAATAACTGGTCGATAATACCAGTTTCTGAAAGCACATTTACGGCTGCAGTCATATTTAACAATCCGCTGAACAGAATACCAAAGCCCATGGCAATATTTCCAATAGTGTTGGAATTCTTGAATTTGAAAAACATGATTAACGCAATACCGATAATTAATGCGATAGGAGCGAGAGTAGATGGTTGGAAGAATTTTAAAACAGAGGAAGAATCGGAATTAATATCTAAAAGACGAATAATCTGACCGGTTACGGTAGTACCGACGTTGGCACCAACAATAATACCAACGGACTGGTGCAGATTTAAAATACCGGCGGCAACCAAGCCGGAAGTAATTACGATGGTGGCCGTAGAAGACTGAATAATGGCAGTTACCAAAAGACCTAAGAGAAACGCCTTAATAGGATTGTTCGTAACCTTTTCCATAACAACCTTTAACGTTCCCGAAGAACCTTCCTTCAAACTGTCGCCCATGAGTCTCATTCCATATAAGAACATGGCCAAACCGCCGAACAGAGAAATAATATTAAATACGCTCATTTATGATTACGTCCGAAGTGTTGATGATTTGTGGTTACCTAGGTGCGTTATTGCTGTTGTTATAGTTCCATAGAAACTTCGAACTTTCCCCCATCTTAACTTTTTATGATTTTAACTTTTTTTCTCTATAAAGTAAAGAAAATCGAAGGTTTTTCGTGCATTTTTTCTTGCACAAATCTGGTATTTTGTATACAATATACACAACTTGTCAACAAGTTATGTTTTGAAAAAGGGACTTGGACAATGGATCAGGCTTGCACAAAAGCTTATGGAAAAGTGAATATCGGACTGGATGTAACAGGAAGACGAGATGACGGCTATCATCTGGTAAAAATGATTCTCCAGACCGTGGATTTATATGACGAGATATGTGTCCGGAAACAGGAAGAAGGCATAACGGTTCAGACCAATAAACCGTTTCTCCCAACGGACGAAAGAAATCTGGCTTATAAGGCAGCAAAGATGCTGATGGATGCCTATGATATTCCAGGCGGTGTACGCATCGATATTGGAAAGAACATTCCAATCGCTGCAGGAATGGCTGGAGGCAGCACCGATGCAGCAGCGGTATTAAAACTGATGAATGAGATTTTCGAACTGGAAATCGATTCGGAGGAAATGGACCGACTTGCTGTAAAGCTGGGCGCAGATGTTCCGTTCTGTTTACGAAAAGGAACCTATCTGGCAGAAGGAATTGGAGAAGAACTGACGAAACTTCCGGATATGCCGCATTGCTATCTTGCCATTATTAATCCGCACTTCGGTATTTCAACAAAATGGTCTTATGAACAGCTGGATAAAACTCCAGACATCAAGCATCCGGATATTGACCAGATTATCAGCGCAATGGGGGCGCAGGATTTGGAGCGAGTTTCTCTGGAAATGGGAAATGTGCTGGAACGGGCTGCTTTGGGGAAATATCCACAGATTCAGGAAATAAAAGACAAACTAAAATCTGCGGGAGCTTTGGGGACATTAATGAGTGGGTCCGGACCTACGGTTTTTGGTATTTTCGCAGAAGAGGAAGAGTGTAATCAAGGGTTAGAATTATTCAAAGGAGAGGCATATGGTAGATTTAAAAGTCAGTTATGATGAGTATATCCCATTAAGAGACATCGTTTTTAAGACACTTAGAGAAGCCATTATTACAGGAGATTTAAAACCTGGAGAAAGGCTAATGGAAATCAAGTTGGCGAATGAACTAGGTGTATCGAGAACTCCGGTCCGTGAAGCTATCCGAAAACTGGAACTGGAAGGTCTGGTTATTATGACCGCCAGAAAAGGAGCAGAAGTTGCTCCAATTAATGAAAAGGACCTGAAAGAGGTTCTTGAAATCCGTAAATCTTTAGAGAGCCTTGCCTGCGAGCTTGCTTGCAAAAATGCTTCTGCAGAGGACATCGTTAAGATGCGTGTTCTGAATGAAGCCATCGAAAAGGCTGTAAAAGAAGAAGATATTGAAGAAATCACCAAGCAGGACGTGGACTTCCACGAAGCAATTTACACAACTACGAAGAATGACCGTCTGGTACATATGCTTCATCAGTTGAAGGAACATATCTTCCGCTATCGCTTTGAATATATCAAAGACATGAAGAACAAAGAAATGATTGTGGAAGAGCATAAGAAAATCATTGCAGCCATTGAGCAAAATAATGCAAAAGCAGCCTGCAAGGAGATTGAACGTCATATCGAAGTTCAGGAGAAATATATTCTTAACACATTGATTAAAGAAACAAAATAGTGTAAAATACTATGACGTATATTATTCATTAAAGGAGATTTGATCATGTCTGCATGGTTAATAGTTACAATTATTGTATTTGGTATAGCGGCAGCGTTGGCTATCTTCTTCCTTATTTTCGGAAAGAAAATGGAAAAGAAAACCGCACAGCGTCAGGAAGATATTGATCGTGCTGCACAGCCAATGGATTTCTATATTATTGACATGAAGAAAATGCCTCTGAAAAAGGCAGGTTTACCAAAGGCTGTTTATGAGGGAGCTAATTTCATGGCAAAAATCGGTAGAGTACCTATCGTTAAAGCGAAAGTAGGTAGCCGTATTATTAAGTTGGTTTGTGATGATAAAGTTTTCAAGACCCTTCTTCCAAAACAGGAAGTACATGCCATGGTATCTGGTATTTATATTTCCGCCGCGAAGAGAATTCGTGGACCGATTGCTACAGAAGGCAAGAAAGACAAAAACGGAAAGAAGAAAGTCAGCTTCATCGACAGACTTCGTTAGTTCGAAAAAAGAAAAAATTATGCCGCACTTATGTGCGGCATTTTTTATTGGGAAAGTTCTTATTCTAATATTTTCAGTTTTGCATCTTCGATATCTAATTCCAAAACTTCTTTTGCGAATTCCTGGAACTTTTTCGTTCCATCACTGACAAAGAAATCATGGTCATGGAAATCCGCTTTCTTTGTACTTTCCAGTCCTTCGCGAATTAACAGATCTTTCAGGGCGTTGGCCGTTTCATAAGCTGGATTAACTAAAGTAATTCCGTTTCCGATTTCCCGCGCAATCACGGTCCGTAACAGCGGATAGTGGGTGCAGCCTAAAATCAACGTATCAATATCGTCTTTCTCAATCAGTCCATCAATATAGCGATGAATCATCATAATCGTAACGGGGTCATCAATCATGCCTTCTTCCACCAAGCTGACAAAGAGGGGACAAGGCTGACCGAAAATCTGAGCCTCTGGGTTCAGTTCCCGAATATATCTTCCATAAAGGCCGCTGCTGATGGTACCGGCAGTCGCAATAACACCGATGCGGTTATTCCGGGTTACTTTGTTTGCTGCAACAGCTCCCGGTTCTACTACACCGATAACCGGAACATCTACGAAATCCTTTAAGGCATCTAAAGCCAGGGCACTGGCCGTATTACATGCAATAACGATTGCCTTAACGTTCTGATTTACCAAAAACTGAGCAATCTGCTTGGAATAACGGATAATGGTTTCCTGGGATTTGTTGCCGTAAGGTACTCTGGCAGTATCGCCGAAATATATGATTTTTTCATTTGGCAGATTTCGGAAAATTTCTCTGCAGACGGTCAGGCCGCCGACACCGGAATCAAAAACGCCAATCGGTAAATTATTCTTTTCCATGGTTGAAATTTTATCATTTTACGGCTCCTTAGTAAAGCCAAAGAGGACTAGAAAAATGTGAAACTTCCAATGACTATTTTTATAAGAATGTGCTATAATATCAAAGATTATCACCTTGTGAAAGGAATAGAAAAATGGAAAAAAGAAATCTTACTTTACTGACCGACTTGTATGAACTGACGATGATGCAGGGCTACTTTAAATATGGCAACAAAGAGACCGTTGTTTTTGACGCGTTTTACCGCAAAAATCCATGTGATGGGGGCTACGCAATCTGCTGTGGATTAGAGCAGGTAATTGAGTATGTAAAGAACTTAAACTTCTCTTACGATGACATCGCTTATTTAAGAAGCCTGAAGATTTTTGATGAGGACTTTTTAGATTACTTAAGCTCTTATCATTTTACCGGCGACATTTACGCCCTTCCAGAAGGAACCGTAATGTTCCCATACGAACCGATGATTAAGGTTGTTGCTCCAATTATGGAAGCTCAGCTCTTAGAAGCAGCTTTACTGAATATCGTAAATCATCAGAGTTTGATTGCAACCAAGACCAGCCGTGTAGTTTATGCTGCAGGTGGCGGTGTAATGGAATTCGGACTTCGCCGAGCTCAGGGACCAGATGCTGGTATCTACGGCGCACGTGCTGCTTGTATCGCAGGCTGTGTAGGAACTTCGAACGTTTTAACGGGCCAGATGTTCGATGTGGCAGTAAAAGGTACTCATGCTCATAGCTGGGTTATGAGTTTCCCAGACGAATATACTGCGTTCAAGACTTATGCAGAGCTTTATCCAAACGCATGCATTCTTCTGGTAGATACTTACGATACCTTAAATTCCGGCGTTCCAAACGCAATCAAAGTTTTCGATGAAATGAAAGCAAAGGGAATTAAATCTAATTTCTACGGAATCCGTTTAGACTCTGGAGACTTAGCTTATCTTTCCAAGAAAGCTCGTAAGATGTTAGATGATGCTGGTTACCCAGACGCAGTTATTTCTGCTTCTTCTGACTTGGATGAAAATCTGATTGCTTCCCTGAAGAGCCAGGGCGCAGCCATTACTTCCTGGGGTGTTGGTACCAACATGATTACTTCCAAAGATTGGCCTTCTTTCGGTGGCGTATATAAATTAGTTGCTGTAAAACCAGAAGGTTCCGAAGAATTCCTGCCGAAGATTAAAGTATCAGAAAACATCGAAAAGATTACGAACCCTGGTAATAAAACCATCTACCGTATTTACGGAAAAGAGACAGGTAAAATTATCGGCGATTTAATCTGTATGGCAGATGAGAAATATCCAGAGGATGAAGACATTCTGCTGTTCGATCCAGTCAATACCTGGAAAAAGACTTTAGTAAAAGCCGGCACCTTTACTTTACGAGAGCTTCTTGTAAAAGTATTTGATAAAGGCGTTTGCGTTTATGAAAGCCCAAGCGTAGCAGAAATTACAGAAAACTGTGCGAAAGAACTGAATACTTTGTGGGATGAGACCAGACGTCTGGTAAATCCAAGCAAGGTTTATGTAGATCTTTCCGATAAGCTTTATCAGACCAAGCATCAGCTTCTGGACAAGGCTCATAATCTAAATAAATAAAGTGAAAAACCCGCAGGACGGGTCAATATAAAAAACGGACACGCTTACAGGTGACGAGAAAGCCTGTGAGAAAAAGGAGGAAACGAAAGTGTACGAAAAAGTTAATTCAAACATGGATTTTGTGACAAGAGAAAAAAAGGTTGAGCAGTTCTGGAAAGAGAACCGCATCTTCGAAAAGAGCATGGAAGAGAACGAAGGAAAGCCTCAGTACATGTTCTACGACGGACCACCAACAGCTAACGGCAAGCCTCACATTGGACACGTTTTAACCCGTGTTATTAAAGACTTGGTTCCACGTTTCTGGACCATGAAGGGTTACGAAGTTCCTAGAAAAGCTGGCTGGGATACTCATGGTCTTCCAGTTGAAATCGAAGTTGAGAAACTCTTAGGACTGGACGGAAAAGAGCAGATTGAAGAATATGGTCTGGCTCCTTTCATTGAGAAATGTAAAGAAAGCGTTTGGAAGTATAAAGGCATGTGGGAAGACTTTTCTTCTACCGTTGGCTTTTGGGCTGACATGGAGAATCCATATGTTACTTACGAAAACGATTATATTGAATCTGTATGGTGGTCTTTAAAGCAGATTTGGGACAAGGGCCTCTTATACAAAGGCTATAAAGTAGTTCCTTACTGCCCACGTTGTGGAACCCCTCTTTCCAGCCACGAAGTTGCACAGGGCTATAAAGATGTAAAAGAACGTTCTGCTATTGCAAAATTTAAAGCTGCAGGCGAAAACGCTTACTTCTTAGCATGGACCACAACTCCATGGACTTTACCATCTAACACCGCTCTTTGCGTAAATCCAGATGAGACTTACGTAAAAGTTCAGAAGGGTGACGAATTCTATTACATGGCAGAAGCTTTACTGGATACCGTTTTAGAGTCTGACTATGTAGTAATTAAGAGATATAAAGGAAAAGAATTAGAGTACAAAGAGTACCATCCACTGTTCCCGAACGTTGACTATAGCGGCGTAAAAGGAAAACTTCATTATGTAACTTGTGATGGTTATGTAACCTTAACTGATGGTACTGGTATTGTTCATATCGCTCCTGCATTCGGTGAGGACGACTCCCGTATCGGAAGAAATTATGAATTACCATTCGTACAGTTTGTTGATTCCAAGGGCTGCATGACAAAGGAAACTCCTTGGGAAGGAACCTTTGTAAAAGACGCAGATCCATTAATTCTTCAGGACTTAAGAGAACGCGGCGTTTTATTCTCCGCTCCTTCTTTTGAGCATAGCTATCCATTCTGCTGGAGATGCGATACTCCTTTGATTTACTATGCTAGAGAGAGCTGGTACATCAAGATGACCGCTGTACGGGATGACTTAATCCGTAACAACAATACTGTTAATTGGATTCCGGAAAGCATCGGTAAAGGACGTTTCGGCGATTGGCTGGAGAACGTTCAGGACTGGGCTGTCAGCCGTAACCGTTATTGGGGAACTCCTTTGAATATTTGGGAGTGCGAATGCGGACATCAGCATTCCATTGGCAGCATTGCAGAATTAAAAGAAATGTCAGACAACTGCCCAGAGAATATCGAACTTCACCGTCCGTTCATCGACGAAGTAACCATTAAATGTCCAATCTGTGGAAAAGAAATGCACCGTGTACCGGAAGTTATTGACTGCTGGTATGATTCCGGTTCTATGCCTTTCGCACAGTACCATTATCCGTTTGAGAATCAGGAACTGTTCAAGGCTCACTTCCCTGCAGACTTTATTTCTGAGGCTGTTGACCAGACCAGAGGTTGGTTCTATTCCCTGATGGCAATTTCTACTCTGGTATTTAACCAGTCTCCATATAAGAACGTTATCGTTTTAGGCCACGTTCAGGATAAAGATGGTCAGAAGATGAGTAAGTCCAAAGGCAATGCGGTTGACCCTATGGAAGCTCTTGGACAATATGGTTCTGACGCAATTCGTTGGTATTTCTATACCAACTCCGCTCCATGGCTGCCAAGCAGATTCCATGGGGATGCGGTAGTAGAAGGCCAGCGTAAGTTCATGGGAACCTTATGGAATACCTACGCATTCTTCGTACTGTATGCAAACATTGATAACTTCAATGCAAAAGATTATAAATTAGAGCCGGAGAAATTACCGGTAATGGATAAATGGATTCTGTCCAAACTGAACTCCCTGATTAAGGAAGTTGATGACGATATGACAAATTACAAGATTCCAGAATCTGGTAAAGCTCTGCAGGCCTTCATCGACGATTTAAGTAACTGGTATGTTCGTCGTTGCCGTGACCGTTTCTGGGCGAAGGGAATGGAGCAGGATAAGATTAATGCTTACATGACCTTATATACTTGCCTGGTAACTCTTTGCAAAGCAGCAGCTCCATTCGTTCCATTTATGACAGAAGATATTTACCAGAATCTGGTTCGCCGTGATTTTGCAGATGCTCCGGAAAGTATCCATCTTTGCGATTATCCGGTAGCAGATGAGAGCCTCATTGACAAAGAATTAGAAGAGAACATGGATCATGTACTGGATGTTGTAGTTATGGGCCGTGCTTGCAGAAATAATTCTGCGATGAAGAACCGTCAGCCATTAGCAAATATGTACATTAAGGCTCCATGGGAAATGAGCTCTTACTTTACCGATATCGTTGCCGACGAGCTGAATGTTAAGAAGGTTGAGATGAAAGACGATGTAAGAGACTTCTCATCTTACTCTTTCAAACCACAACTGAAGACCGTTGGACCGAAATTCGGTAAACAGGTTGGTGAAATCCGAAATGCTCTGGCAGCAGTAGATGGAAACGCAGCAATGGATGAAATCAATGCAACCGGTAGCCTGAAGTTAGCATTATCTGGAGGAGAAGTAGAACTTGCAAAAGATGATCTGCTGATTGAAACTGCTCAGGTAGAAGGCTTCGAGTCCATGAGCGATTTCGGTATTACGGTTGTTCTTGACCTGAACTTAACTGATGACCTGATTGAAGAAGGCTTCATCCGTGAGCTGGTAAGCAAGATCCAGACCATGAGAAAAGAAGCAGACTTCGAAGTTATGGATATGATTACCATCTATATCAATAACAACGCCAAGGTAGAAGAGATTGTAAATCGTAAGAAAGACCTGATGCTGACGGATGTTATGGCAAGCGATGTTGTAACTGGCCAGGTAGATGGTATTTCTAAGGAATGGGATATCAACGGCGAAAAGGTTGAAATCGGCGTAAAGAAAAACTAATAATTCAAAATATGCAATAATAATGAATAATATTCAGAACGGATTGTTCCATAACAAGGAACAATCCGTTTTTTCTAATAAAATATTCATATAACAATATTGACTTATTTAGTGGACAACTTGGGGAATATTGATGTACAACATCGTTTTTTGTTTCAATGAAAACAATAAACGTATCGATGATGCTTTTGAATTTACGTCAAGGACCGACATCATAGAAAAAGAAGCATCATTATTGTATTATCGGCGTTTTTTGACGGAAATCCTTCAGGGAAATCGGGAATATGTGCCCGTGAAGATGCTGGTACGGTCCCGGGGGGAGCTCCATGTTTTAGAAATAGAAAAGATAAATTACATAGAAATTTTCGGAAGGATTGTGGCAATTCATTTAGACGAAGAAACGGTTGAGGCTTATGCTGCGCTGGAAGAAATGGAAGAACGGTTATGGGATTTGGGATTTTTCCGGGTTCACCGTTCTTTTTTAGTATCTGTAAATAAAATAAAGAAAGTCAGCCGAACTTCTCTGGTATTGGAGAATGGGGAAGAACTACCAGTCGGAAAGACATATTACAAAAAGGTGAAAGAGAGATTGGAAGAATGGTATACGAGCTTATGATGATAATAAGACAATAAAAAAGCGCTTCGGGGAAAGCGCTTTTTCAAACTTGTTTGTTAAATGTATAATAAAAAAAGGGAGGTGAGAATTTCATTTGGTTTTCTTCTCTTATGTGTGTATAATAATGTTAGATAGTGAACAAAAAATGTTCTAATTGTGAATAGTCTGTGAACAAATAGAAATAAATAAAATCATCTTATTTTGTACTAACCGATACAAAAGATAAAGAAAGGAACAAAGTATTATGGCACAAAATCCAATCGTTACAATTGAAATGGAAGATGGTGGAATTATCAAAGCGGAATTATATCCGGAAATTGCACCAAATACTGTTAACAATTTTATTTATCTAATTAAAAATGAATTCTATGACTATCTTATTTTTCATAGAGTAATTGAAGGTTTTATGATTCAGGGCGGCGATCCGAAGGGAAAAGGCGATGGAGGTCCTCGTTATAATATTAAGGGAGAGTTTGCTGATAACGGTTTCCAGAACGATTTGTCCCATACGAGAGGAGTCCTTTCCATGGCTCGTGCTGCCTTACCGGACTCTGCTGGGTCTCAGTTTTTCATTATGCATCAGGATGCTCCTTCTCTGGATGGAAAATATGCTGCATTCGGAAAAGTAATTGAAGGAATGGAAGTTGTTGACAAAATTGCCAGCGTTCATACCGATGGACGTGATCGCCCAGCGCAACCGCAAATCATGAAAAGCGTAACGGTAGAAACTTTTGGCGTAGAATATCCGGAACCAGAAAAAATAAAAATTAAAACCTTTGTAAACCTGTGGGATATGAAAAAGGGCTTATATTAAAAACTTTTGATATTCAAATAAAATAGAATAATAAAAAGGGCTTCGCTTGATGCGAAGCCCTTAATTTTATGGTTTGGTTTAAATTACCACTGACGGAAGCTTGAAATATCAGCTTCAGCTTTTGCCTTCTTAGCCATTGCTGTGTAAAGACCATATTCATGTTCTTCGCAAAGCTCTGTGTAAGATGGGTCAACATCGTCACGGCGTGGAAGAGGAACGTCCTGAGAAACTAAGATGTCCTGAACCTTCTTGATGTTTACGTCGTGGGTTGTGGTTCCGTCTGCGATAGCAACTGCTGCTGCAACGCCGGCAGCCTGACCAGTACCTACGCACTGAGGAATCAGTGTCAGCCAGTCAATGGCAACATCATCTGCGGAAATATGGCGTCCTGGGCAGAGCATGTTTTCTGTCTTCTGTGGAAGAATAGCTCTGTAAGGGATTTCTACTGGGCCACAGTCGTTGAGCTGGCAGATGGTGGAATGCCATGCGATAACGTCTTCGTGTTTCAGGCCAAGAGCGAAATCTTTCATTGTCATAATGTATTCGCCTTTCAGTCTACGGCTGCATCTAGCACCTAACTGTGGAGCGATATCATAAATATAAGCATCACGGAAAGCTACAGGAATCGTAGCTCTTAAGTATTCGAGAACGTCTCTCATCGTGTCACGGGTCTGCATCTCTGTGAAAGTGATGTCTGCAACGTTAGAGCAGTCTCTGTCTGCATGCCAGTTGTTAACCCATACAATGTCGTTCTGGTTAGATGGAAGAACCATGCTGCGGAATCCAGCCTTCTTTGACAGGCATTCTCTTAAAGCTGCCATCTGTGTTGGATGAACGCGTTTCCATTCATCAAAGAGATCATAGTTTACGCCACCGATTCTCCATACGAGAGCGGTTGTGCTACTTCTGGTCTCAGCGTCAGCGAGAGATGCGAAAGGAGCACCAGTCTGGCTGAAGATATCACCATCACCAGTAGCATCGATAACAACTTTGGCTTTAATAACTTTACGGCCTTCTTTGCTTTCGAAAATAACGCCGGTAATTACATCGTCATCCACGATTGGACGTACGCCCCAAGAATGGTAAATAACTTTGATGGAATCTTTATGCTCCAGAAGCATTTTATCCATTTCAATTTTTAACTGGTTTGGCTCATAGTATACGGCACGAACCAGGCAGCTAGGTTTTGCACCTTCGAAACCGCCACGGCTTACGCAGTCATGAATTGCACTCCAGGAATCAATCAGCAAAGGATCTGTGCTTCCTAATTCTTCGCCTTCCGGACCTCTTACAGCGTTTGGAATCTTTTTCAGACGCTGGAACCATTCTTCCTGAAGACCACGTACGAACTGTTTGTTATACCAAGAAAGGTTTGGAACCATAATTACATAACCGCCAGTTACATCGCCGCCACAGTATCCGTAACGTTCCATCAAAATAATGTTTTTGTTGCCAGCACGAGCTGCTGCAATGGCTGCAGAATGTCCTGCTGCGCCGCCGCCGACTACCAGAACATCGCACTCATCATATATAGGCAGTTCTCTTGCCTGCTCTAAATAAGTATTGCCCATGTTAATACCTCCAAAAATGTTCAAAAAAATTTTTTTAAGTATAACACGATTGCAATATATATGTAAAAATTTTTTCACGGACTTTCCATAATTTGGCTTTAAGATTTTTCCAAAACCCATACTCTAGAGAGAAAAAGTTGTAATTTTTTTCCATTTGGAGTATAATCACGGGACATTGCAGAAGTAGTTCTGTAATGGATTTGAAAACTGAATAAAATGCTACATGCAGAAAGAAGGAATTAAATGAAAAAGATTAGAATTATCCTTTGCAGTTTAATTGCACTTGTCACAGTAGGTGTACTGGTAGCTTGCGGCGGCGGAGATAATCCGAGCGGCCAGGGCTCAGGCACAAGCACAGATGGGAAAGCTTCCAATTCTGTAGTTGTAGGCATTTCACAAGAACTCGACAGTCTTGACCCGCACAATGCAGCATACGCAGGAACCAGAGAGGTTTTGTTTAACATGTTCGAAGGCTTGGTAAAAGCTACGCCTACCGGCGATATCGAACCAGCAGTTGCCAGTGAATATACCGTGGCAGAAGATGCGATGAGCATCACCTTTAAATTAAGGGATGGTATCGTATTCTGTGATGGCACACCGGTTACCGTTGAAGATGTTAAGTATTCTATCGATCGTTATGCGGGCATCCAGGGTGAGGGGTCCGCTTTTTCTGACTATAAAGATACGGAAATCGTGGACGATAAGACCGTCATCATCAATCTTGTGAATCCGAACACAGAATTCATCTTTGAATTAACATGTGCAATCCTGCCAGAGGCAAATGATGCAAACGTTAACAGTAACCCAATCGGTACTGGCCCATTTAAATATGATTCTTATACTCCTGGCGATAAGCTGGTTGTTGTAAAGAATGAAAATTATTGGAAACCAGGCCAGCCATATCTGGACAAAGTTACCTTTAAGGTTGTTGCAGATACCGATATGGCAGTTATGCAGCTGAATTCCGGCACTTTGGATATTTACCAGTATCTGACCGCAGATCAGGCAATGACTGTAGGCAACAACTTTAACATTCTGGAAGGAAACGTAAACTATGTACAGGGCATGTTCCTGAACAATGCAAGAGCTCCTTTTGATAATATTAAAGTTCGTCAGGCTATTTACTACGCAGTAGACCGCGACCTGATTAACGATATGGTATTTGGTGGAAAGTCTCATGTTATCGGAACGAATATGATTCCTGGTGCTAGCAAGTATTACAATGCTGACACAGAGAAGACTTATACCCATGATGTAGAAAAGGCAAAACAGCTTTTAGCAGAAGCTGGATATCCAGACGGATTTACCTTTACGATTACAGTTCCAAATAACTATGCTCCTCATGAAAGCACAGCCCAGATTATTGTAGAATCCCTGGCAGAAGTTGGAATTACTGCAAAAATCAACTTAGTAGAATTCAATACCTGGCATGCAGAAGCATACGTTGACAGAAACTATGATGCAACCATTACCGCGGTTGATGGCCGACTTGCTCCATTTACATGGTTTATTAAAAATGTAAGTACCGGCAATAAAAACTTTACAAATTACAACAATCCAAAATTTGATGAACTTTACAATAAAGCCATTTCTTCGATTGATCCAGACGAGAAGGTAGAGTATTATAAACAGCTTCAGCAGATTCTTGCGGACGATGCTGCATCTATCTATGTACAGGATCCATCCAATCTGGTAGCTGTAAATAATCAGTTGGAAGGATATGTTTTCTATCCAGTATCCGCTCAGGATATGTCTGTTGTAAAATACAAATAAGAATGAACAGAGGCTGCAGGCTGTAAAGCCTGCGGCCGTTGTGCGACTGATACATGAAATACATATTAAAGAAAATTTTAACTTTAATAATTGCGTTGCTGGTGATTTCCATCATCGTTTTTATCGCATTCTCCGTTTTACCGGCAGATGCTGCGATTTCAAAACTGGGAACCGATGCAACTCCAGAGAGAATTGAAGCCTTAAGAGAGCAGTTAGGTCTCAACCGGCCAGTTCTTGAACGGTATTTCTGGTGGCTGGCAAATGCAGTTCGCGGAAACTTTGGCGAATCTTTCCAGTACACCGGTGTCAGCGTAACTTCTTTAATCGCTTCCAGACTGGGAAACTCCGCTTTACTTAGTCTGATTTCTTTTGTCATGGTTGTCGTATTTTCTATCCCAATCGGAATTTTCTCTGCAAAGAGGAAATCCTTCCTGGGTAGAGGTGCTATGACAACAGTGACTCAGATTACTATGGGCATCCCATCCTTCTTCTTGGGCGTGCTCCTAACGTATCTGTTTTCCCTTGTTCTACATTGGTTCTATATCGGGCGATATACTCCGCCATCCGAGAATTTCTTAGCTGCTTGTGGCTATCTGGTTTTCCCAGCCATTGCAATTGCTTTACCGAAAATTGCTATGACGGTAAAATTCCTTGCCACCTCTATCCGCTCAGAACTTCATAAGGATTATGTAAGAACTGCTTATGCAAAAGGTAATACCAGAAACGGCGTATTCTACGGACATGTTCTGAAGAATTCCCTGGTTCCGGTTATTACATTTATGGGCATTATTGTTGCGGAAATCGTTGCCGGTAGCATTATTGTAGAAAAGGTATTTTCCGTTCCGGGAATTGGAACTCTTTTAATTACTGCCATTACCAACCGTGATTATCCGGTTGTGGAAGCAGTTGTTTTGTTGATTGCATTTTTCATTATTGCGATCAACTTTGTTGTAGATATGATTTATCAGGCCGTAGACCCTAGAGTTAAGTTATGAAAATAAAGAACAATCCAAGCTTAATCATAGGAATCATCATAACCGGACTTATCTTGCTGATGGCAATCGTAGGTCTGTTTTGGACGCCTTATTCTACGACTCAGATGGATATTTCTTTGAAATTTGCACCGCCAAGTTTCGCTCATATTTTTGGCTGCGATAACTTTGGTCGTGATATTTTCAGCCGTGTTATGCAGGGCGCAGGAACGACTTTCTTAGTTTCCTTATCTACCATCGCTTTTGGTATGGTAACAGGCACCATTATCGGTTTCTTAGCTGGTTATTCTGGCGGATGGCTGGATGAAGTAATCATGAGAGCCAACGACGTAATTAATGCGTTCCCAAGCCTCCTTTTAGCTTTAGTTTTTGTAAGCTTTTTAGGAAGCGGTCTTTTAAATATAATTTTAGCTTTAGGAATTTTATTTATACCGAGTTTTGCAAGAATTGCACGAAGCGAAATGCTTCGTTTAAAAGGCATGCAGTTCGTGCAAAGCGCAGTATTAATTGGTGACAGCCGGGGAAGAATTATTTTCTCACAGATTCTGCCGAATGCTTACATCAGCATTTTAAGTAGTGCCGCTGTTGGTTTTAACAACGCGGTAATCGCAGAGGCTGGATTAAGCTATTTAGGTTTAGGTGTTCAGCCGCCAGATGCTTCTTTAGGTCGAATGATTAATGAGGCCGGAAGTTTCCTGATGCAGGCTCCTTGGTATGCGATTTTCCCAGGTGTTGCCATTATTGTTTTAGTTTTAGGCGTCGCTTTAATTTCCGACGGTGTTAGCAAAATAGATTAAAGGTTTTTCGATGTTACTGAAAGTAGAAGATTTAAAAGTTCAATATAATACGGCAGAGAAGACCAGCTATGCAGTAAAAGGCGTTTCTTTCGAAATGGAAAGAGGCGAGATTTTAGGCATCGTTGGAGAATCTGGATCCGGAAAGAGTACCTTAGGTCTGACCATGATGGGCCTTCTTCCTTCTCATGCCTCTTATTCCGGACATGTTTATTTTCAGGGCAGGGATGTGATTCCGATGAGCTTTGAAGAATTGCGTCAGATTAAAGGCGATGAGATTTCTGTTGTCTTCCAGGAGCCAATGACCTCTTTGAACCCGCTGATTAAAGTTGGTAAGCAGGTAGAGGAAATGCTTCTGCTTCATTTAAAAGATAAAGACGATGCCATGACCGAGGCTCCGGATGGAACGAAACTGAACCGTCACCACGAGAAATTATCCAAAGAAGAGCGAAAGAAAAGAGTTCTGGAAATGTTTGAAGCTGTAGAGCTTCCAAAGCCAGAAGAAACCTATAAGAAATATCCTCACGAACTTTCTGGTGGTATGCAGCAAAGAGTCATGATTGCCATGGCTTTAATGTGCGAACCGGAAATCTTAATTGCAGACGAGCCAACCACGGCTTTGGATGCTGATATTCAGGACCAGATTTTGGACCTGTTAAAGAGTATTAATGCAAAACGTGGCACCAGTATTATGTTGGTTTCCCATGACCTGCGAGTTATCCGTAGAGTCTGCCATAAAGCAATCGTTATGTATAAAGGCGAAATCGTAGAACGAGGAACCGTAGAAGATATTTTCGAACATCCACAGGATCCTTATACCAAGAGCCTGATTGCAGCCATTACGGATGAGAAAAAGAATTCCAATCCGATTGAAGGCGAGGCTGCATTGGAGGTTAAGGACCTGTCCGTCTACTATGTAAAGAAATCAGAAAAATTGGGTGAAAAGCCGAAGAAAAATGTTATTTGCAAAGGCATGACCTTTGATGTAAAGAAGGGCGAGATTTTAGGATTAGTTGGAAAGAGCGGTTCTGGAAAGAGCAGTATTTCCCGTGCCATTTTAGGCCTTCATAAAGACTATACCGGCGAGATTATCCATCATACCGATAAGCCGCAGATGATTTTTCAGGACAGCGCTGCTTCCTTAAATCCAGCTCGGAAAATCGGATGGATTTTAGAGGAGCCTTTAAAAAATAAAAAAGTGGAACCAGCAGAACGGAAGCGCCTGGTAAAAGAGATGATGGAACGAGTAGAGCTTCCAGAAGAATTCTTAGACCGTTATCCGCGGCAGCTTTCCGGTGGCCAGAAACAAAGAGTCAATATTGCTTTGGCGTTAATGAGCGGAAGTAAATTTATTATCGCCGATGAGCCGGTTTCTGCTTTGGACGTTTCTATTCAGGAGCAGATTATCGAGCTTCTCTTGAAACTGCAGAAGGACCTGGACCTTTCCATGCTTTTCATTTCTCATGACAGAGCAGTTGTAGAAAGAATTTGTGACCGTGTCATCCATATGGAAGACTGGAAACCGGTTTCTTAAAGTTATGAATTATTATTCAACTTACCATTCCCCTATCGGAGAACTTTTCCTGGTCAGCGACGGAGCAGTCCTGACCGGTTTGTTTTTTGATGCGGAAAATGAGTTGGTGCAAAAGGACCTTAATCCAACTCCAGATTTAAAAGAACCATTGCCAGTTTTTGAAACGACGAACCATTGGCTGGATATTTATTTTAGAGGGGAAAAACCTAATTTCTTTCCGGAAGTAGGTTTTCACGATACTCCTTTCCGAGAAGAAGTATGGGAACTGTTGAAGGACATTCCTTATGGAGAAACGGTTTCTTATGGAGACTTGGCGAAAAAGATTGCTGCTCACCGTGGGATGAAGAAAATGTCAGCACAAGCGATAGGAGGAGCAGTTGGAAAGAATCCGATTTCTATTATTATTCCCTGCCACCGTGTAATCGGCACCGATGGAAGTTTGATTGGCTATGGCGGTGGAATGGATCGGAAAAAGTATTTGTTGGAATTAGAAGGAATTCAAATTAACGATAAAACAGACAGATAAATTAGGCTGAGAGGAATAGAAACAATGATACGAGAGATTATGCATGACCCAATATTTTTAGCACAGAAGTCGGAACCTGCAACCAAGGCGGATGTTTCCCTTGGCGACGATATGTTAGATACTTTGAAAGCTCATAAAGACGCTTGCGTAGGTATGGCTGCCAATATGATTGGTGTTAAAAAAAGAATCATTGTTTTTGATAATAATGGGACATACATGGTAATGTATAATCCGGAAATCGTTATGAAAAACGGATTGTTCGATACGGAAGAAGGCTGTCTTTCGTTATCTGGCATCCGGAAAACTCAGCGCTATAAGTTGATTAAGGTGGAATGGATGGACCGGAATTTTAAAAAGCAAAGTGAAATCTTTGTTGGCTGGACGGCCCAGATTATTCAGCATGAAATCGATCATTGTAATGGCATATTAATTTAAATATATACAAACAAAAATGGTATAATACGATAAATAAATTTATTGGAGACACTTTTATGAAACGCTTAAAAATTTCCCTTATTATTTTTACTGTTATTTTATCTATCGCTCTTTTAGCAGGTTGCGGATCAACTGCTACTACCTATCCGGCACATGTGGAAGGCGCTTTATTTGGTGGAGCAAGCGATGACAGTATTGCGGTGGATGTGACCTTTGACAGCAAGTGGATCACGAAAAATGATAATACAAAATACAATCCGGATCTGGCGGCATTTGCTGCTCTTTGCAGCGCCGATTCTTATTTCCGTTTGAAAGATTATGACAAAGGAACCCAGAACCGGGTTCTGTTTGACGAGGAAGAAGAAAGCGCTTACGACTTTACGACCTTTTTCAAAAAGTTGGGATTTACGGAAGTAAAACATGTGGAGTCTTTCAGCGAGAAAGAATATGCTTCAGACTCCAACGACAGCGTAACCATGACTATGGCTTACTGCAATGTGGATAAGAAATATGATATGTATGTCGTTGCTCTCCGTGGATGCTTTTCTTCCGGAGAATGGCTGAGCGTTTTTGACCCAGGCTGTGACGGCGACATTTATACGGAACTTACAGGAGAACATCCAGAATGGACAAATAAAAACCATTTCAAAGGAATGGATATTGCTGCAAACCGTGCCGATGAATTCATAAAGGAATTTATGGCAGCCAATGATGATCCGAAGTGCAAAGACTGCATTTTATTTACGGGACATTCCAGAGGCGGTTCTTTAGCGAATATTCTTGGAGCAAAATACGAAAAGGAAGGACAGGCTCGTACCTATACTTATACCTTTAATACCGCAGACACTACTTGCAGCGAAGACGCAGGCGAGTATAAGACCGTGTTCAATATTTTTGATGCCAATGATTTCTTTACCGATCCTCTGCCTTTTGGAACAGAAAAATTTGTCCGTTACGGAACTGATGTAACGGAACCTATTTCAAATAATGCGGAACTGTTAAATGCTTTGATAGAATTAAAAGGAAGAGACGACTATATTTGCGTAGAGCCAGATGCCAAAGCACAGTATCAGGAACTGTTTGGAGCAGCTTTCTCCGACCGGGCTTCCTTGTATGAAGAAAAGTACTTTACCGAAACTTTTGCAACAAAGGAAGAAGCAGAGGCAAGAGCAGAGGAATTACAGAACCTGATTGGAAAAGAAAACGGACTGGGAGCAGAAGCCTTCTGCAGCGTTGGAGAAATCAAAGAAGTTGCCGATGGAAAATTCGAGCTTACGACGAAATATAACGGAGCAGCTGTTTTAATCGGCTTCTCGAAATTACTTGCTTATGGTCCATCAGTTTACGAACCTTTGGTAGACTTGTTTGCACAAGATGCGCAGGTTTGTGATATCGCTACTCTTTTATCTGACAATCTGGCAGGAATCAGTGGCGGACATCTTATTGCCAATAGTTATGTATTGGGACAGAATGTAGCAAAATAAGAAAGAAGAAAAGATGGTGCAAAGCAAAAGGATAGAATATATCGATGCCATAAAAGGATTTGCCGCTATTTGTGTCATAATAGGGCATGTTTGCGATGGCTATCTGAACAGCGGGCTTTTTGGCTACGGCGGCTTTTTGTACGTTCTGTTTAAAGCGATATATTCTTTCCATATGGCACTGTTTTTTATTTTAAGTGGATTTTTATTTTACAACGCCTATGTAAACGACGATGGCACCATCAAGAAAGAAAAGTTTAAGCCACAGCTGATTAATATTGGATACGTTTATATTATCTTCAGCGTAATTATGTGGGTGTTTAAGCTTCTCAGCCAGCGGTTTGTGAATCGTACCGTTTCTCCTCGCGATATCTTGTTCATATGGGCTAAGGCCATTAGCCCATATTGGTATTTATACGTTCTGTTTTTCTGCTATTTATTAGCAGCCCTTTTTATCAAAATAAAAATAAATCCATATCTTCTGTTAGGAATCGGACTTGCTTTTAATATTTTTAGCAATTTTTTAAGTAATCTGGGTACGGTTTCTGAACTCCCGAAAATACTGTACTATTTTCTGATTTTTATGCTTGGCTGTTTCTGGAGAAAGAGAACGGATTTCTTTGAAAAACACAGAAAGAAACTCTATATTTTTAGCGGATGTTCCATCGTTTTACTGGCTGTTGTGTGGCCATTTTCCGAAAGAATCGATAAAGTTCCGGTGGCGAATATATTTGTTGCCGTGGGTATTTCTTTCCTCTTTATTTTCTTATTCGAGAAAGTCAAAGCTTTAGGAAATAACCGCTTTTTACAGTATTGCGGAAAACGAGCTTTAGAAATCTATGTGATTCATTGCTTCTTTACGGCAGGCTTCCGGGTTGTTCTGAACGGAATCGGTATCACTTCTTCCGTATTAAGTCTCATCCTTAATACGGTATTAAGCTTATTCTTATCTCTGGCCTTCGACTGGATTGTGAAAAAAATCAAACTGCACTCCCTGTTGTTTAAGCCGTATCAGACGTTAAAAAAAAGGGAAACAAAATAGTTTCCCTTGCTTTTGGCTTTATTTGTAGGTATCTACGGAATTTCGTCCTTGATCCATGTAATCATCAATATTCTCAAACATTTCTTTTAAGGTAATGGGTTCATCTCCTGTTAACTGGTGGAACTCATCGGTATGAACGGCCATTTGATTTTTTCGTATGGCTCTGCCAAAGGTGACCATTCCATCTCCGCAGTAAGGGAATTTCTGAGCATCCCCTTCCCAGGTTCCTTCCGTTGTTCTTGGAACACCGAGCTCATCCAACATCCGGTAATTCTCTTCGTCTGTAATCGATTCATGGCGGACTTCATATCCCGTAACCGAATTTCCAATTTCTACAAATTCGCTGGTGGTGAGTAACTGAGCACCGTTGACATTTACCACCCGGTCTTCCCAATCACTCATGGCAGCATAAGCAGCTGCTTTCGCGCAATCCTTTCTGGAAATTAATGCCATTTTTCCATCGCCCATATTGTTGGCGATCGTATTGGTGCCGTTTTCATGAGCAAATAAATATCCGTTGATCATGGCTTCTGCATATTGTGAATTGCGCATCAAAAGATAATGAATCGGCTGGCTTTGAATATATTTTTCAAACCAAACATGGTCATTTACTTCATAAGCGTCAATGTCTTTATGACCGGCACCAACGACGGATGTATAAACGATTTTCTTTACCCTGGCTTTTACTGCAGCGTCCAGGGCATTTTTATGGGCCTCTCTTCTTTTTTGACCAACGAACGGCATAGAAATCAAAATCATAACATCCACGTCTTTAAAAACGTCGGAAAGACTTTCGGCTTTATTAAAATCTGCCACGCGAGTATCTACACCCAGTGCAGCATATTTTTCCAACCTCTCTGCAAGAGGGGAAGTGAAAATCAGATGGTCGTGTGGATATTTTTTCAAGAGTATTTCGGCGGTTTTGGAACCTAAGTTTCCACCAACGCCGCAAAGGATAATATTGTTCATTT
>JAKSRM010000006.1 GCA_024403615.1 Lachnospiraceae bacterium | reverse complement strand
TGAAAAATCGCGCATTTTCCAACAAAAAACCCTGATTCGAAGTTCGAACCAGGGTTATCATGCTGTTTTTCTGGGTGCTCCTCTCTTCGTGCTGCAGATTGCTCACGCAACACTATGCAAAAGCGAAAAACTTTGCCTCGTGGGGCAAACGACCCACCGTTGACGGAGCACGCGCTAGCGGGGCAAAGCCCGTCAAAAAGTTAGTTCTTCAAACTATTCATTGGAGCTGGGATGCGACCGCCACGATGTACGAAGTCCGCGCTGCTCTCCGGATGCACCGGCATAGTCGGCGCCTCGCCCAATAGTCCGCCAAACTCCACGCTGTCGCCAACTTTTGTGCCCGGGGTCGGGATAATACGGACCGCCGTGGTCTTCGTGTTGATCATGCCGATGGCTGCCTCGTCTGCGATGATAGCCGAAATGGTTTCCGCCGGAGTGTCCCCTGGAACGGCGATCATGTCTAAGCCAACGGAGCATACGCAAGTCATGGCTTCCAGCTTATCCAGGCACAGAGTGCCGCAAGCTGCTGCAGCGATCATGCCCTCGTCTTCGGAGACTGGGATGAATGCGCCCGAAAGTCCGCCGACGGAGGATGACGCCATAACGCCGCCCTTCTTAACCGCGTCATTCAGGAGTGCTAAGGCCGCTGTGGTGCCGTGAGTTCCGCAGGTCTCGAGGCCCATTTCTTCCAAGATTCTTGCTACCGAGTCGCCCATGGCCGGGGTCGGTGCCAGAGAAAGGTCTACAATACCGAACGGAGTGTCCAGTCGTTTGGAAGCCTCTTGAGCAACCAGCTGGCCCACGCGGGTTACGCGGAAGGCGGTCTTCTTTATGGTCTCCGCCACTACGTCGAATGGCTGGCCTTTGATTTCTTTTAAGGCGCTGTGGACAACGCCCGGTCCGGAAACGCCGACGTTGATGACTTTTTCCGGTTCGCCCACGCCGTGGAAGGCGCCGGCCATGAACGGATTGTCCTCAACCGCGTTGCAGAATACAACTAATTTTGCGCAGCCGATGCCACCGGAAATTTCCGCGGTTTTCTTAACAATGTTGCCCATCAATGCGACTGCGTCCATGTTGATGCCGGCTTTCGTGGAGCCAACATTGATGGAGCTGCAAACCAGGTTGGTCTGAGCCAGGGCCTGAGGGATGGAGCGAATCAGCTTTTCGTCCGCCAGGGTCATGCCCTTCTGAACCAATGCGGAATAGCCGCCGATGAAATCGACGCCGCAGGTTTTCGCCGCCCGGTCCATGGTTAAAGCGAAGTCCACGTAGTCTTCGCAGTCGGAAGCCGCTGCCACCAGGGCCATCGGCGTTACGGAAATTCGTTTGTTGACGATTGGAATACCGTATTCCTTTTCAATGTCCTCCGCTACCGGAACCAGATTTTCCGCATAACGGCAAATTTTGTCGTAGATTTTGTCGCAGGCCTTTTTCGCGTCTTCGTCACTGCAGCTGAGCAGGGAAATTCCCATGGTGACGGTACGAATGTCCAGGTGCTGCTGCTGAATCATTTTTATTGTCGAAAGTATATCTTTTTGATTAATCATATTTATCCTTCTTCGCGTTTACGTTGCTCTATTTTGGCGCCCGTTTACGCGCGTCGTTGCTTGATTTTATAGGGTTTACAGCGCTATTTTTTCGCGCGCGTAAACTAAATTGTGTGCATTGCGTCGAAAATTTCTTCGCGTTGGATGTGGATGGAGAGTTCCATTTCTTTGCCCAGTTCGGTCAGCATGTCCGAAATCTCTGCGAAGTTTACGGTTGCCTTGCTGATGTCAACGGCCATAACCATGGTGAAGTTGCCCTGAAGGATGGTCTGGGAAAGGTCCAAGACATTCACGTTGATTTCGGCCAGCTTGATGCAGATGCCGGCGATAATGCCGACTTTGTCATTTCCTATAACTGTGATAATCGCGTTCATTTTTTCTCCTGTTCTGGCATAGGGTGTCGCGTCAGCCGACGGAGCCGGATGCCTGTTCCACGCGGAACGATTCTTCTTAGAATTTGTTTGATTCTACCACATACGACGGGAGTTTTCATCGTGTAATTTTCCGAACATTCCGGAATTTTTCGCCATTCTTCCGCGAGTTTCCATAAAGGAGCTCCACTCTTGTTTTTACAAAGAGACCTGGCTTTTCAACGCTCTAGTTTCCGTTGTGAAAAAACCATCGTTGGTGTAAAATTTCCATATAGCAAAACTTTTTTTGGCAAGCGCCCGCACCGACATAAATTTTGTTGGCAGCGCGAGCCTACAAAACCGGCGGCGGTCTACGCCGAACTCAAATTTGGCGACAGCGCGAGCCTACAAAAACGGCGGCGGTCTGCGCCGAACTCAGACCAGACGATTATGAGCAGATATATTTTGGGAATTGATTTAGGCGGAACCACCGCGAAATTGGGCCTCCTGTCGGAAGAAGGCCGGCTGTTTGAAAAATGGGAAATCCCGACCCGCATCGAGAATTTCGGCAAGAACATCCTTCCGGATCTTGCGAAAGAAATCGAGCGCAGCATGGCGGAAAATTTTCTGACCCGGGACGACATTCTAGGCGTAGGTCTGGCGGTTCCAGGCGCGGTTATGGGCGAAACGGAAGTTGCCAAGTGCGTCAAC
Organism: Lachnospiraceae bacterium; assembly: GCA_024403615.1. Classification (GTDB taxonomy): domain Bacteria; phylum Bacillota; class Clostridia; order Lachnospirales; family Lachnospiraceae; genus RGIG5612. The sequence goes on along the minus strand of JAKSRM010000006.1, from coordinate 104,301 downwards.
CTGAACGGTTGGGGCGGCAGCGTTGCGGAGGATTTCTCCAAGCTCATCAATCTTCCGGTGAAGGTCATCAATGATGCCAACGCAGCGGCTTTGGGCGAGGCGTGGCAAGGCGGTGGCAAAGGTTACCAGAATCTGGTGTTCGTGACCTTAGGCACCGGCGTTGGCGGCGGCATTATTTTGAACGGAAAACTTCTGACCGGTTCTCACGGCGCAGCTGGCGAAATCGGTCACATGAAAATATATCCGGAGTACATGGAGGCGGGAGTCGCAGGTGGCGACTTCTCTTGTGGAACAACGGTGGACGCGCTGCCGATTACGGCGGCCAAAACTCTTGGCACTGCGGAGTGTCCGGCTTCTTTCGTTGGCTTCGGTGAAACGGAAAAATGTGGTTGCGGCAAGAAGGGCTGCACGGAGCAATACGCTTCTGCTACAGGCATCGTTCGCACGGCCCGGGCTATGGGCATGACCGATGCCGACAGCAAGTTCGGTTTCCTTTCCGCGAAGGACGTTTTTGACAAGGCCAAAGACGGCAACAAAACCGCTCTGGCCGTTGCCCATAAATTTGCCGAGGATTTAGGAAGAGCTTTGGCGGGCGTCAGCGCCATCGTGGATCCGGAAATTTTCGTTATCGGCGGAGGCGTGTCGAAAGCTGGTCCGTTCATCATCGACATGGTGCAGCCATACTTTTTGAAGTACGCGTTCCCGGCTTGCGAAGGAACGGAATTCGCCCTGGCGAAATTAGAAAACGACGCCGGCTTCTACGGCGCCGCAAAATTGATACTGCAATAACTGCAAGACGGCGCGGCGACGCAAAATTGCGTGCCGCAAAACTAATGAAAATCCTCGCTCTCGCGAGACTCTTGAAAAATTCGCGTGTCCGCAAGGCTCTGCGAAACTACGAAAGCAAAGGAGATAGATTATGTCAGAATTTAAGTACAGTCATTTGTTTGAGCCGATCGTGCTCGGCAACCAGTTGTTCCGGAACCGAATTTTCAACTCCCCGACCGGCGTTGAAATCGACCCGGAAAGATACTCCTGTGCATACTACGAGCGCAAGGCCATCGGCGGCTCCGCTTCGGTTTGCATCGGCGACGCTTGCCCGAATGAGTTCGGCCGCGTGCGTCCGTCCCAGATCAACCTTTGGAATAACGACGAAAGCCAGAAGCTGGCCAACATTGCCCACAGCATTTCCCGTCACGGCGCCGTTGCGACCATGGAAATCCTGGACGCTGGCAACTGCGCGACCTACTCTGCTTCTCTTGGCGCTCCTTTGTATGGCCCGGTGGACGGCATTTCCCCAGAAGGAATTCCAATTCATAGGATGACCGAAGAGCAAATTTACGCATCTATCGAGCAGCACGCGAAGGCTGCTTTATACGCAAAGCGTTTGGGCTACGGAATGGTTACCGTTCATGGTGGCCACGGCTGGCTGATTACTCAGTTTTTAGATCCGACCAACAACCGTAAGGATCAATGGGGCGGCAGCATTGAGAACCGTGCTCGTCTCGCCATCGCAATCTGCGACCGCATTCACGAGGTTTGCGGCAGAGGCTTCCCAGTAGAAATCCGTATCGTCGGTGACGAAGTTTACCCAGGAGGATACCACATCGAGGAAGGCATCAAGCAGGCGCAGCTTTTGGATGGCCACGCAGATTTGATTCACGTTTCCACCGGCAGCCACGAAGTCAAAGAAGTTTTCACCATCACTCACCCAAGCATGTTCTTGGCAGATGGTGCCAATGTAAAATATGCAGCTGAAATTAAGAAATATGTAAAAAATACACCAATCGCAACGGTCGGCGCTCTTTCCGAACCAGACCAGTTAGAAGAAATCATTGCCAGTGGTCAGGCGGACGTTGTTGAGTTGGCCCGTGGATTAATCTGCGATCCAGATCTTCCAATCAAACTCCAGCGCGGCAAAGAAGACGAAGTCCGCAAATGTATGCGCTGCCTGTTCTGCTTCTCCGAGCACATGCACTCGGCAATTATTCCTTGCGCTATTAACCCGGAAATCGGTCATGAATATGAGATGCACGACGCTCCAATCCGCAACGTGCAGAAGAAAGTTCTCATTGCCGGCGGCGGCATGGCTGGCATGCAGGCTGCAATCACCGCAGCGGACAACAATCACGAAGTCATTCTTTGCGAGAAAAAAGCGGAGCTGGGTGGCGCCCTTCTCTGCGAAGAGAACGTACCGTTCAAGGAAAAACTGGGCCAGTACATCGCCCTGCAGAAACGTTTGATTTCTCGCCGCGACAATATCGAAGTTCGTTTAAATACCGAGGTTACTCCAGAACTGATTAAAGAGGTTGCTCCGGATGCAGTCATCTGTGCGTTGGGCGCAAGACCAGTGAAGCCGAACATTCCTGGCATCGACCGCGACAATGTTTTCAGCGCAGAAGAAATTTATTATGACCCAGACAAGGCTGGCGAAAACATCGTCATCTTAGGCGGCGGCTTGGTTGGACTGGAGCTGTCCATCATGCTTTCCGGCCTGGGCAAAAAATGCACCGTTGTGGAAATGATGCCAAACCTGAACGACGGCGGCAACAATCTGCACGGCGTTGCTCTTTCCTGCGAGCTGAAAAAATGCGGCGTAAAAGTTAGCCCGGCAACGAAGGCCATTGCCATCAACGAAGACGGCGTGCTTTGCGAATACACTGGTGCCAAACCTACTCCAGAGTCCAAGTTTGGCATGGACAACTTCTATCCAGATGGAACGGAAGGCAATGTAACTTTTGCAGCTGACACCGTAATCTACGCGGTCGGCCAAAAGCCACTCCGCGAGGAAGCCAATGCTCTCCGTGGCATCGTTCCAGAATTCCATCAGGTTGGCGATTGCGTTGTTGCGAAAAATATTTACGAAGCAACGCACAACGCCCACTACATCGCGAAAGATTTAGGAAGAATGCAAATATCACAAAAATTAAGGGAGAGACCAAGTCTCTCCCTTTTTATTTATATCATTTTCCGCCCATCATTTTCGCTTTCGTTCTGAGAACTGGAAAACGCCCCTAAAAATACCCATCATTTTCGCATCTGTCCCAGAAAATTGAGAAATCAGATTAAAAATGCGCGTCTTTTGCGGTTCTCTTCTCTGAGAATTGGAAATTCCTCTAAAAATGCGCGAAAACGCGTTTTCAGTGAGCTGTCATGCGCGAAAATTGAGTTTCAGAGCACTAAATGCCCAAAATTGCCCGAAAACGCTCACTGAAACTGAAAAATCGCGCATTTTTCCATTTTTTAACTCTTCGCGCATTTTTCCTGCAAAACGCTTCGCACATAACTCTTCGCGCATTTTTCTTGCAAAACTCATAAACTTCAACTCTAAAAATCAATGCCCGCTATTTCTAGCGGGCATTTTACAATCTTCACACTTTATCACTTTACTCTTCGCAATCGCCGAAAAGTTTCTTGGAATAGAAGCCTTCGCTAGTGTAAAGGGCTGCGACTGGGTTATGACCTAATACGCGGTCCTTGGTTACCAGCGTGGTAACTGGTGCTGCGGAATATTTATAGAAAACGCTGTCGTGGCCGACGCAAAGGCCCATGACGATGTTGAATTCCGTGCCCTCTTTTTCCAGATATGCAGCCTGCATGATCGGGTTGCAGATGCTCTTGCCGATGGCGTTGCACTCCTCAGGGATGCCTAAGTCCTGCTTGGAAACTTTGCCGACTTTGCAACCGATACCGTAAACTTCAAATCCATGGCTTCTTAAGATTTTTGCTAAAGTGCGAGTTTCTTTCAGAAGTCCGACGCAGGTAGCGATGCCTAATTTCTTATAGCCCATGCGTTTCGCAAACAAAGCGATTTCCTGAACTCTCGTCAGCTGGCAGTAGCCGTCGTATTCTACGCTGGCTGCGGTCTGCATAAATTTCAGGTTTTCTTCTTCGTAATATTTTTTCGTTACTTCCTCTAAGAATTCCGAGTCCATTTTTCCCGTTGCACAAAACGCGGTATAGTCCGTGCGGTCAGAATTGCAAAGTGGGTTTCCACAATCTGCACAGCTCATTTTTTCAACATCCATTTTTATTCTCCTTTATTCGTATCTTAATGCCTCAATCGGATTGAGTTTTGATGCCTTGATGGACGGTACCATACCGAAAACTACACCGATGACCATCGAAAATACAACTGCGATGATGATGGCATATGGGTTGATGGCGGTCGGAATCAGCGCTACCAGGGAAATGATTTTCGATAGGATGACGCCCGCCACGACGCCTAGGATACCTCCGATGCCGCTTAAGATCACGGCCTCCATAAGGAACTGCCGAAGGATGCGGTTCTTCCGCGCGCCTAAGGCTTTCTTGATACCGATTTCGCGGGTCCGCTCCGTTACGGAAACCAGCATGATGTTCATAACGCCGATGCCTCCGACTAAAAGGGAGATGGACGCGATGCCGATAAGCAGAATGTTGGCGGAGGAAGACAGCTGCTGAAGCTGGCTAGCGGATTCCGCTAAGTCCGTGCTCTCGTATTTGATGGTTTCGTCGGTAGAGGTCAGGGTCGCGTTCAAAATATCCTTGCACTGGTTGCCCACTTCCGTCATGTTGTCGGTGGAGTCCGCCTTCACGATGACCTGCATCGGCTCGTCATACTTGAAAACTAACGGCCACATGTTGTCCGGAATGTACAGCACGCCACTGGAGTAGTCGTGGTACATATAATAATCGTCCACGGTGTTGATGACTGGCTCGAATTCGCTCTTCTTATCCACAACGCCTACAACGACGAACGGCTCGCCCATAATGTCGATGGACTTGCCCAACGGATTTTCGCCACCGAAGACGGAGTCTTTTAAAGTGTCGTCAATGATGACGATTTTTCTTTGGCCTTCCAACTCGGAAGTGCTAAAGCCGCGGCCTAAAACTACGTGGTAGCCAGCGGTTTCAAAATAATTTTCATCGATGCCGAAAACCTGGCCGCCGCTGATCTGAGTGCCTTGATAATACAGAGAATCTGCGTACTCCCGCATATGAATCAGAGAAGCGTTTTCTACATGGTCCACATCCAGAATGTCCTCCCGGACTTTTTCGTTCAGCTCCGGAACGCCCTCCGGCACATCGCTATAACTAAAGTCTGCTACCCATCCGTTTTGGTACAGCTGAATGGTAACCGTATTGGTGCCGTCGCCAATCAGGTTGTTCTTTATCTGCTCATTGGTGCCGGTAATGGTCGACACAACCGCGATAACCGCCGCTACGCCGACAATGATTCCCAGCATGGTGAGAAAGCTTCTCATCCTGTGAGCCCATATTCCTTTGAAAGATAATTTAATGTCTTCTACCATAAGTTATGCAAAAAATGTATAAGCTAGTTCTGTTATACGCAAGTCGTATGTTCTAATTTCGTTATGCGTAAACCGTATAAGCTAATTTCTCGTATAAGATAATTTCCCGTATAAGATAATTTCCCGTCTACCATATCGGTTGTTCGGTTACTACGGTTGGAGCGCCTTCATGACTTCCCGATCCATAAGGGAAAGCCAGAAAATCATCGATGAGAAGGCCGCTCTTTATTTCAATTTCGGAACCGTAAAGGTTCTTGCCTGTGATGACATATTGTTTTACGAGGCGTCCGTTGTTGTCCTTCATAACATAGTCGCCCTCGTCGTCGCTGCGGACGTACATGATCGGGATGTAAAGGCTGGTGCTCGGCTCCTCGTCCTCGCTGAGGAAGGAAACCTGGCAATATTCGCCAATGGTCATCTGCGCCTCCGGATCGTCCACAATGGCTTCTACTGGATAGTAAGAGCAGTTCGGAATTCCGTAGTAGCTGCCTAAAGGTACTTCGCCGATTTCGGAAATCGTTGCCGTGGTCATGGTCCCGGACTCGTAGGAAATAATGTCTGCCTTGTCTCCTGGTTTCATTTTGCTGATGCTGAGCTCGTCCACACTAATGGTGATGGTGAAGTTTTCCGTTCCTTTGATCACGATAACCGTGTCGCCTTCCGCGCACTGTTGCACATTGTTCACTTCCGTAACGGTGCCGCTGACGGTGGCTTTTACTTCGCCAGAGGATGCGGTCAGCTGGTCCTTCTGCAGCGTAATCCGTGCCAGCATTAAGTCCTGCTCCAGCATGTCTGCCTCGCGGGTTTTATCTTTTACCATCTGGGCCAATTCCGCCCGCGTGTATACGTAATCTTCTGAGGTCGGATCCACATCTGGGTAATGAATGACTTCTTCGTACCGCTCATATTTTTCCGGCTTGCAGAAGGTTGCTTTCAAATAATATTTCGTGTGGCCGCTCATGTGGCCAGAGGTTCCATCAAAGCTGATGGCGTTTTCCAAAACCCAGTCTTCCGTCAGAAATTCCGTTTCGATTCTGCGATAAACTGGCTCTGGTTCCGTTTCCGGTTCGCTGCCCGGTTCTTCGCCTTCGCCTGTTCCTTCGCCTGTTCCAGAGCCTGTTCCAGAGCCCGAGCCTTCTCCGCTGCCTGCGCCTTCCCCAGATTCTTCGCCGCCTTCTTCCGGTTCTTCTGTCGGCTCTTCCGTTGGTTCTTCTTTGCTCTCCGGCTCTACTAATTCATACTCATAAGTTACGAACGGAATTTTGCTTCCATCGATTTCCACCGTGGCAAATTTCGTATCGTTTTCGTAAACGGTCAGAACCGCGGTCTTTCCCTTCTCCCGCAAGAGTTTCAAAAAGTCCGTTCCGATTTTCGTCTTCAGGCTGACTAAGAAATTCAGCTTGCCCTCTTTATAATCTTTCGCTGTCAGCTTCTCTTTGATTGCCAAAGGGCCATGGTCGATTTTTTCGATTACTGGCTGAGGAGCTTCTTCCTTCGGCTTCAGGCACTGATACTTCCATGCGTCTCGTTTTGCCTGGTCGATCTGCGCCTCTAACACAGCAATGCCTGCCTCGTCCTGCTGCAAGGTCAGCTGATACTCAATGGCGTCGTAAACCATCAGAGTGTCTCCAACGTTTACATAGTCGCCTTTTTGAACATTTACGCTCTCAACCAAGGCGTTGCGGAGCTTAACGTTCTGCACACGTCCAGAAGAAACGTTGCCGCTGTACTGGGAGGAATCACCCCACCATGGATCGTTGATCATTCCCACAGAAACCACGTCAACTTTTTTATTGGTATTTAAACTGCGCACTACAATCAAGGCCGCTACAATAGCCACCAAAACTGCTGCGCTTATGATAATAATTTTCAGTTTTTTCTTCTTGCCTGTCATTCTTGGTTGTCTTCTGCCGGCTCTTCGCTCGCTTCGATTTCTTCGACCACTTCGTCCTGCTCTATCTCTTCGCTCGCGTTTTCGCTAGTCTCTTCTTCTAACGGCTCGTCGCTCGCTTCGATTTTCTCTGGCTTTTCTCCGCCTTCTAATCTACCGTCTTTGATTACTACCATCCGTTTACCGAAAGCCGCAATATCTGGCTCATGGGTAATCATAATGATGGTGATGCCTTCTTCATTAAGTTTGGTAAACAAATCCATAATTTGCAGCCCTGAAGCCGTATCTAAGGCTCCTGTAGGCTCGTCTGCCAACAGAATTTTCGGATTGGTTACCATAGCCCGGGCGATAGCCACTCTTTGCTTCTGGCCACCAGAAAGCTGGTTCGGCAAAAAGTCTAACCGGTCGCCTAAGCCCATCTTCTCTAAGGCTTCCTTGGCCCGCTCCATGCGCTCCTGCTTCGGAACGCCCGCGTACAGCAACGGCAGCGCCACGTTCACCTGAGCCGTCTCCTTCGGCAGAAGGTTAAAGGTCTGGAACACGAAGCCGATCATCTTGTTCCGGATGTCCGCCAATTCGTTATCGCTCTTTTTTGAAACGTCTTCGCCGTCCAAAATATATTCGCCACTGGTGGCTTCGTCCAGACAGCCGATGATATTCATCAAGGTACTTTTGCCGGAGCCGGAATGGCCCATAATAACTAAATACTCGCCTTCTTCCACATCCAAATCGATGTCGAATAAAACGGGTACTTTGATTTCCTCGTTGTCGTATTCTTTATAGATATTTCGTAAACTAAGTAGAGCCAAAGCCTTCTCCTATTAGTAAATTTCTTCCACCGCCGGAACCGGCATTTCACCGTTCAAAGCACCATCCACCGGCATTTCATCGTAAACCATCGGCTCATCCATATAGTCGCCGTCGTAAGAGCTGTCAAGCTCATCTACATAACCATCCATGTCTCCCATTTCTGGCTCTGCATAAACCGTAGTTGTCGCAGCTCCCGGCTTACATTCTGCACTTGGCCATGCGATAAATTCTTCTTCTTTCAAACCGGTCTGAATTTCATACTCGTCCAGATTCTCGTCGTAACGGCCTAAAATTACTTTTCTCTTTTCCAGCTTCGCGCCGTCGCTCTTTGCTGCCCAAACATAATTGTCACCGTTCTCGTCGCAAAGAATCCATCCGCTGTTCAGCCAGATACCTTCTCTGGTGTCTTCCTGACCTAAGTCTTCCTCGACGGTCACATGCTGTCCCAGCATCAGCCCATCCGTATTTTCCAGATTTACATAAAACTCGTATTTCGCGGAGCTTTCTCCCGGTCCGTAATAGTACATATCTTCTTCACTGGCGGTACTCTGGGTGTTAATGGAAGCGATGGTTCCCTTCCAAGTAATGCTCTCGTCCACTCTGGAGCGAACGATGACCTTTTCGCCCGTATAAATATTGATGACGTTCTGCTCACCGATTTTTCCTTTGATGCGCATGTCACCGTCAGCGATGACCGTAATAAACGCGTTTCCGCCTTCCGAATAACCGCCGTAATAGTAACCGTAATCGTCACCATTTAAAATCGTATTAATGTCCGCAATTTCCTGAACGGTTCCGTTCATGCTGGAGTAAATAGTGGATTTACTGATGGCATTTTTCTTGCTGTTAATGTTGGCCTGATTGGTCTTGATATTATATTCTGCCTGGGCGTTATCTGCCTGCAGCTGCTGAATCTGGGCAGAATAGCCCAATTTATCGGAAGAGTCCGCATATTCCATTAATTGATACAGCTGGCTGATCTGGTCGTTGTTGTTGCTGATGGTAGAATTACTCTTCTCAATCTGAATTTCCAATTCCTGGATTTCCAAATTCAGCTGGTCTGTGTTGTAGGAGAACAGCTTATCGCCGGATTTTACTTTCTGGCCTTCTTTTACATAAACTTCCTCTAACTGACGGGAAGTATCGAACTCATACTTTTCGGATTTCTGGGTTTCTACCACACCACTGTACCGGTTCTGGTAGGAGCCGCTCATGAGCTCTTTTACGTTCTGCACATAGATTTTTCCGGCCTTATTGCCACCATTTCCCAACAATATAAAAACAACAACTGCTGCCACAACAACTACTGCTGCCGCAACCGCCGCGATAATAATTTTCTTTTTCTTATTCATGTTCGTTTTCTTTTCCATAAGTTCACTCCCAAGGATGTTACCCGACTATTCTACCATATTCCCTGTGAACTTTCTGTATCTTTTCTGTAATAGGTCCTTAAGATTTTCTTAAGAGACGTAAACCCTGAAAAATTCCATAAAAAAAAGAGACGTCTTGCAACGCCTCTTTCCTTATAACTTATTTGTTTTCGCTTGGATTATTTAATCTGTGTCAGAACACCTGCATCTGCAGCCATCTGAAGAGTTTCAGCATCCATGCCTTCCCATGCTTCAGCGCCGAATTCGATTCCTACATAAGTAGTCCATGTGCCTGCGCCAAGAACGGTGTAACCATAATCTGTGTCGTCTTCGCCTTTGTTGATTTCATCCGCAACCATCTTTGCGACAGTTTCACTTTCCATATCAAGCCAGCAAACGCATCTCACGATGTCATTTCCGGATGTTTCATAAGAAAGGATAACGCCGTCCTGATCGATTACGATGTGGTTATCATCAGAAACAACTGGGTTTCCAGGAATGTCTGTGATAGGTGTTAATACACTGTCAGTCTTTGGAGCATTGGTCTCAACTGCTGCTGTGGTTTCTTTCTCAACTGGAGCTTTGGTTTCTACTGCTGCCGTGGTTTCTTTTTCGCCGCCGCCATTGCCGCTTTCGCCGCATGCGCAAAGGCTAAGAGCCATAATTGCTACTAAAAGGCAAGCTAAAATAATGCTAACTTTTCTTTTCATTCTATTCTCCTTTAATGTGCTATTTTGCTAGTACTAAAAAATATGAACTTATTATAAAACTTTCCGTCGTTGTCATCAATAATTTTCTTTGTGACCAATACGTTATTTTTCTAACTGAATCATGTTCCAGGAATGAGCGGATAATTTCACGCCGTCTTCTACGCATTTTTCTACTGGTACGACGTTATTCATGTTTGCCGCATCGTTGACTGCCTGAAGGTCCTCTCCTTCCATAGCAACCTGTTTTACCACCTTGTAGCCCTCAAAGCCGCAAGCCTTCAGGTCTACGTCGAATTCTTCGCTCAGGGAACGGTTTACCAAGAATAGGGTCAGAGTTTTTTCGTCTTCCGAAAGAACTGCTGCTCCGTCCACGTTCGGAATGGCGGTGTGCTCTTTGGTATCATAGGTTCCTGCATCGCAGGAAACCTTCAAAGCGGTTCCTCTTCCGTAAGTAGAAGTGTACATAAACGGATAGTAAATGGTCTGAGCCCATGCGTCTCCGCCAACTTCTGTCATAATCGGAGCGATGACATTTACTAACTGTGCCAGACAAGCAACTTTAACGCGGTCACAATGATTTAACAGAACGATCATCATGCTGCCTACCATAACAGCGTCCTCTAAGTTATAAACGTCCTCAAGTTTTGGAGGAGCAATCTGCCAAGGCTCGATTTCCTTGTCCTGATCATTGCTGTGATACCAAACGTTCCACTCATCGAAGGACAGATTAATCTGCTTATCCGTACCTTTTTCTGCTTTTACTTCGTCACAGATATTTTCTACCTGAGTGATGAAGGAATCCATATCGACAGCTTTGGCAAAGAACTCTGCCGTGTCCCCATCACGATTTCCATAGTAGCTATGGAGAGATAAATAATCGATGTATGGATAGGTAGCTTCCAGAACGGTTTTCTCCCAGGTTCCGAAGGTTGGCATTTCCAGATTGGAGCTTCCGCAAGCTACCAGCTCGATGGATGGATCTACCCATTTCATCATTTTTGCTGTTTCTGTAGCAACTCTTGCGTACTCATTTGCGGTCTTTCCGCAGATCTGCCAAGGACCGTCCATTTCGTTGCCTAAGCACCAAAGCTTAATGCCGAATGGTTTCTCGAAGCCGTTTTCTTTTCTTTTATTTGCATATACGGTGTCCGTATCTAAGTTACAGTATTCTACTAACTGACGGGCTTCTTCCGGACCTCTGGTGCCTAAGTTGACTGCCATCATAACATCGCTGTCGGCTCTCTTTGCCCACTCCTGGAATTCATCGATTCCGACCTGGTTGGTCTCAATGCTTTCCCATGCCAGTTCCAGTTTGCGAGGGCGTTTATCTCTCGGACCAGTGCCATCTTCCCAGTTATAACCGGAAACAAAATTTCCGCCTGGATACCGTACGATCGGAACGTTTAATTTCTTTACTAAATCTAAAACGTCTTTACGGAATCCTAAATCATCTGCCTCTTTATGGTCCGGCTCATAAATTCCGTTATAAACCGCTCTGCCCAGATGCTCGATAAAGGAACCGTAGATTCTCTTATCGACTTTGCCGATAGTCTCTTCTTTGTTGAAGCTGATTGTTGCTTTCATAATTATACTTTCTCCTTAAAAAGCGAACCGAGCTGCAGCTTGGTTGGAAACTGCAGCTCAGATTAATTCATCCGCTTATGATTATTCTTCGTCCAGATCGAAAATTACTGTGCTGTAACCGTCTCTTGGAATAATAGTCATATGTACGTCAACAGGAAGTTTTGCTAAGATTTCTTCTCTGTTTTTCTTGTTGATTCCACGAACCATAGCATTTACTGCCGGGCCTTCTTCTACTTCAACAACGCCGAATACATATGGCTTAATGTCTTTCATTTCATCTTTTTTCGTAATCGTTGCTGGCATAACGAACTGAAGGAGTTTTCCTTTTCCGCTCATTTCAATCCATTCCATATCTGCACAACCGCAGGTATTGCAAACTAATACTGGTGGCCATTCTACAGCGCCGCACTCTAAGCATTTACGACCTGTGATTTTGCCTTCTTCTAAATTATCGTAATATGTTTTAACAACTCTTTCTAATTTAACACCCATGACAAACCTCCTTATTCTGCTGTACGAAGAATGATTGATGCAAGATTCTGTGCGCCGCCGAAGCCTCTTAAGAACGCGGTCTTAGGAAGTTTCTTAACCTGACGAGCACCACACTCGCCTCTCATCTGCATAACTGCTTCGTAAATATCAGCCATTCCGCTTGCTGCATGAGCATGACCAAAGGAGCATCTTCCACCGTTTGTGTTGATTGGCTTGTCACCATCAAAAGCGGTACGGCCATCGATGAAGTATTTCCAGCCTTCGCCTTCTGGCAGGTAACCAGAGATTTCAGCAGCGATCAGCTGAGAAGTAATGAAGAAGTCGTTTGCATAAAGAATGTCGATTTCTTCTGGTTTTACACCGGTCAGTTCATAAACCTGACGGGTAGCTTCCTGAGTTCCGATAACTTCTACGTGTGGCTGATTTGCTTCACGGGTAGCATTACCGATACCTAAAACTTCGATACCCTTCTTATCTGTGAATTCAGAAACCATTTCCGTTGGGCAAACGATACAAGCTGCAGCGCCGTCACATTTCAGTTCCAGGCCCGAAGCTCTTAAGTTACCAGACATCATTGGGTTGTAGAAGGATTTCATATATTCCATAACATCGTCGAAACCGTTTTCTTTTGCGATTTCTTCGTAAGTTTTCTTAGAAATAGCTAATGGATCCAGAACAGCGCCACGTCTGGAGTTGATTGCCATATGGATTAAGGTATCATCCATCTGCTCATCGGTCAGACCGTATTTTGCCTTATACCATTCTGCACCATCGTCCTGATGAATGTTAGGTCCGCACATCATTTCACGAGTGTAAGTATTATCGTAGATCCATTTTAAGGATTCCTGGAATTCGAAGAAGTCAAACTTTCTTCTCATGAAGGAAGGTTTGGTTCCGTCAACAATGGCATCACCGAATTCTACACAACCGGAAAGAACTACGTTGTATTTTCCGGAAGCTACTGCGTTAACAGCTTCCTCTAATGCCAAGTAACCAGTACAGCATGCTTCGGAATGATGGATGGAGCCTTTGCCTCTCATGCCAAACCACTCAGAAACCTGAATGTTTGGAGTAATGTAGTTGGAGCAATAGAATGGGTTTGCTTCTCCATGGAAAAAGTAATCTACATCCTTTGGACGGATGCCGGCATCTTCCATTGCCTTGTATGCAGCATATCCGAAAAGTTCGCCTTCGGTTAAGCCGGCGGTTTCTGGATCGTCTAAGGTGTTCATGAATGGTGAACATCCAACGCCGATAATGGATACGCTTCTGCTGTAAGGATGAAGAGTCGTTTTGTTAATTGGATTCATAATTAATTCCTTTCTTCTTCACTTTTTATAGTCAAATTATTTATTTGTTTTATAAGAATTCTCCTGCGGCAATCGTCGGAAAATTATTCTTCTTCGGTTTCCGAAATTTCTTCCGGAAGTTCTGCCTTTTCTGCAATAGCTGCTTCTTTTGCCAGTACCATTTCTGTAATGGCTGCTTTGTAGGTACCATAAGTCTCTTCCAAATCTGCCATAACTTCCAGCGCCAGTCGGTTGGCTTTCTTTCTGTGGTTGGTAAAGTGGCGTTTTACGTCGGAACCAAACTTCTTCAAAGAGCCATCTAAGTTGCGGCTTCTGCCGGCGATTTCTTTCTCAAAGCGCTCAATGCTTCTGGTCAGGCACTCAGAATATTTTTTGTACAGCTCGTTGGTTCTGATTTCATAGTCTGCTGTAAATTCCTTGGCTTCGTCTTTGAACTTATCGTACAGCTTCTTGCCTTCTTTTCCCAGACCTTCGATGTCGTCTTTCAGTTCTTTCTTTTTCTCATTGTAGTACTGGGTGATGGTAGCTGCATTTTCCATTTCTGCTGCAGTTTCCTGCTCTTCGTAGTTCAGATAAACAGAGCCTAAAACTTCCAGATGCTCCTCGTCTACACCATAAGTATTCTTGAAGATTTCAAAAGCAGACTGCTTCAGATACTTCTGAAATTTCTTTTTCTTTAAGGCTTCGGAGTCTGCGTTGATAGCATTGGCAATGGCCGTATCTGCAGGTTTTACGCGGAAGCCTTTGGTTGCTTCGTCTACAACGATATTGTCCAGTTCGGTCTCCAGTACCAGCTGTGCACGGTAGGTTGCCAGCTGCTCCATCTCTTCCTCTGGAAGTACCGGCCAATCCGGATCCATTTTTTTCAGTTCGTCCAGAATGATTCTGGAAATTACGAGACGGGCATACCATTTATGATCTGCAGGAACGATGTACCAAGGAGTATTTTCCCGGGCGGTCTCGTTAATGCATACTTCAAAGGCTTTCATATAGTCATCCCAGTAAGCTCTCTCATCAATGTCCGAGGAGGAGAACTTCCAGTTTTTCTTTGGAGTATCAATACGGGAAATAAATCTTCTTGCCTGCTCGTCTTTGCTTACGTTCAGGAAAATCTTTACAACACGGAAGCTGTTTTCCCAAAGGTAGGATTCGAAATTACGGATCTGTTTGTAACGGTTATCGATAATTTCGTCCATATCGATACGGTCTGCCCATTTGTAGCTTTCATAAATCTTATGGACTTTCTGTACCAGAACATCTTCGTAATAGCTACGGTTTAAGATACTAATATGGCCTTTTTCCGGAAGAGCTTTCCAGAATCTCCATAAGTAATCATGAGCCTTTTCTTCTGCCGTTGGAGTTTTAAAACTGTGCTCGGAAACTCCCTGAGGGCTCAGGCAGGACAAAACCGCACGAACTGCGCCGTCTTTGCCTGCAGCATCCATTGCCTGGAACACAAAAATAATTCCTTCTTTTTGCTCCGCAAACAATTTCTGCTGGTAATCGTTTATTTCGTCCAGATTTGCAACGAATTCCTGAATGGCTTCATGGCGCTCTTTAAATTCGCCCGTATCACCACAATCAAAATTTTTAATATTAAACTTTGTGGAACCGTCATACTTATAGTTTTGCATGATTCTCCTTTCGGTTTCAAACCTAATACAAATGCACTTTAACTCAATTTTATTATATAGAATTTCTTGTAAAAATGTTAGTTGTTTTTTCAGGTTTTCGTGGCTGTTTTTCGCGCTCTTGCAACGTTTTTTTCATTGTTGTTGCTTATTTCAGTAGAATTCCCGTCAGCATCCGCTCGATATCATCATGGTCTCTCCGATAAGACGGAAACGCCCATCTACCGTCAGATTCTTTGGAATGAAGGGTGCAAAACGGTGGATCGAAAATATTCTCATTTTTCAGTCCCGCCTCCTGTAAAGAAAGACGAATGGCCAAAGGAAGATTCAAATAATATTTTCCCTCTTTCTTTCCCGGCAGAAAGATCTGCTCAATCTGGTCTTTGCTGAAATTTACAGAGAACGGTTCGATTAAATCGTCGCTGACTTCATAGCAGTCGCCACAGATACATGGACCCAAAGCCGCCAGAATATGTTCTGGCTTACTTCCATAGGTTTCTTCCATGAGCTTCACGCCATTGACGCTGATTTTTCCCGCTGTTCCCTTCCAACCACTGTGAATCATGGCGATGGCTTTCTGTTCTGGGTCCAGTAAATACACCGGTACACAATCTGCCTGCTTAGTGCAAAGAAGAAGTCCCGGCTCATTGGTAATCATTCCGTCAAAACCAGTCTGTTCTTCCGGACGGAGAATGGTCTCTCCTCCGTTTGCTTTGGTGACGATTTTAATGTTGGATGTATGGGTCTGGTAAACACCTACTACTTCTTTAGTAGTAAGGCCAAAGTTTGCCGCCAGGGTTTCATAATTTTCTGCCATCTTCGGCGTTCCCTGCTTCCAGTGGGTGTCCTCTTTTGTGGTAAAAAAGGTATTCACCAGTCCTGTTTTTTCCAATGGTTCTATGGTATGTAATCTCATAATTGTTTTTTTCCTTTGGTGTGTTATCATAATTTTAGTATAGAAACGACAGTGTGACAAGGGGACCCGCTCGCACCACAGAAAGATTGACCGAATGAAAAAGAAAGCCCTCAAAGGAACCATCAAAACTCCTATCATTATCATTATTGCAGCCGTTGTAATCATCGGCGTTATCGTTGCGTGCCTTATTTCCTGTACGGGGAAAAAGCCGAAGGGAATCGATGTGAAGCAAGCAGCCCTCAGTCTGGAGGATTCTAAATGGAGTACTACAGACAACGGTCGCAGAAGCTACGATAATAAAAAATACAAAACTTATTGCGGCATTGATGTTTCCGAATGGACTGGCGAAATCGATTGGGAGCGGGCGAAAAACGACGGTGTTCAGTTTGCTATTATGCGCGTAGGCTACCGAGGCTATGAAACAGGAAAATTCGTTTATGATTCCAACCTGCGCCACTACTTAAAAGGCGCGGTAGAAGCCGGTATTGACTGTGGCGTATATTTCGTTTCTCAGGCCATCAACGAAGAAGAGGCCCGGGAAGAAGCGGACATGATTTTGGAACAGGTCTATGGAATTGATTTAACTATGCCGGTTTATATCGACCTGGAAGCCGCTGGCGGGCCAGCCCGTACGGATGCTCTGACAACAGAAGACTATACCAACATCATTAACGCCTTCTGTGAACGTGTGGAAGAAAACGGATTCCGTGGCGGAATCTACTCCAACGAGACTTGGATTTCTCGTCATCTGGACTGGAACAATTTGTCCCAGTGGGACTTATGGTTTGCGAAATACACAGAACTTCCGGCAACGGATTACCTGTTTAATGTATGGCAGTATTCCGAATCTGCTCAAATTGACGGCATTGCCAATAACTGTGATATCAATATACGAATTTGTAAATAACGGCAGCATGTCTTTGCCCGCCGTGAGAATATAATGGAGGACTTAACTATGAATACAAAAGAAAAAGTTGTTCAACTTACGGACGAAATGATTGCTTCCCTTGGTCGTCTGGTAAAATACAATTCCGAACTGGCAGACGCAAAACCGGGAAAACCTTTCGGTGATGAAACTTACGCTTGTCTGGAAGAGGCCCTTTCTATGGCAGAATCTATGGGCTTCAAAACGAAGAATCTGGATGGCTACTGTGGCTACGCAGAAATGGGAGAAGGCAAAGACATTTTAGGTATCGTAGCCCATCTGGATATCGTTCCGGTTGGCGATGGCTGGGATACAGATCCTTTCCAGATTGTACAAAAAGACGGCGTTCTTTACGGACGTGGCGTTTCCGATGATAAGGGTGGCGCTGTTTGTGCTCTTTATGCAATGAAACTGTTGAAGGACGAAGGCATTCCAATGAACAAACGTGTCCGCCTGCTCTTTGGTTGCAATGAAGAAACCGGTATGAAGTGCATGGAGCACTACAACAAAGTAGAAGAACCAATTACCTTAGGTTTCACTCCAGACGGAAGCTTCCCTGGCATCTATGGTGAAAAAGGTCATATGCACATGGATGTTACCAGCAAGAACACAAAGATTATCTCTATGAACGGCGGCTTTGTTACCAACGCTGTTTGCCATCGTTGCGAGACCGTGATTCCTGCAGGCGCGGTAGATGTTGAGGCATTAAAAGCCGCTCTTGCAGCTACCGAATTAAAGGAATTCACCTTAACGGAAGAAGATGGAAAACTGACCATTCTCGCAATCGGTGCTTCCGCTCACGCTAGCACTCCATGGTTAGGCGTGAACGCTGCAGGCTATACCATGAAAGCTCTGGCAGAGGCTGGTTTCGAAGACGATTTCGTAAAATATTACAACTCCCATATCGGATGCAAAGGAACCGGCGAAGGCTTCAACATCGGTATTGAAGACGAGTACGGCGCATTAACTCTTTGCAATGGTGTTGTGAAAACCGTAGACGGCGTAATTAACTGCACCATCGACATCCGTGTTCCTGTAACCTTCCATGAGCCAGAAATTCGCGAACGGATTAAGGACCGCTTAGAAGATGAAAACGGCAAGTGCGAAATCAAAGCCATCGGCGAGCCTTTATTCTTCCCTGTAGATTCTCCAATGGTAAAAGCTCTGGTAGATGCTTACGTTAAGATTACTGGCGATACCGAAACTAAACCGATGGTTATCGGCGGTGGAACTTACGCAAAAGCAATTCCTGGAATCATCGCTTTCGGTTGCGAATTCCCAGGTGCTATCACTCATATCCATGAGCCAAACGAGTGCATGGAAATCGACCATATGCAGAAACAGGTTGAGATTTATGTAGAGGCAATCCAGAACTTACTTGCTCTGTGATGTTGAGGCAAGCAGGAACTTACTTGCTCTGTAAGGCAGCGGCAAGTAGGAACTTTCGTGCTCTATAATGACAAATTAATCATTAGAAAAGGCGGTCGAAAGACCGCCTTATTTTTATGAAAACTAAAGGAGCTGTCGCTCTACTTAACCCTCTTAACAAACAGCCACAGAACGATAGAAACGATCAGTTCTGCGATGATAATGAATACTGCGCAAGTGTAGCCAGCATACTGGATAACGAAGCCTAACACGATACCCATAACAACAGAGCCCAGCTGCATGATGGTGTTTCTTACGGAGCTTACGATTGGAACATCGCTTGGAACTTCTGCTAAATCTGCTGCCGCACCATTGGTCAGACCGGTTACGCTTCTAGAGATACCGAAGACGATAACGTAAATCCACATCAAGCCGTTTGGCAGGTAGCGCAGTAAAATGAAAGAAACTGCACAGGTAAACAGAGACGCAATGACGATTTTCTTCTTGGTATGAAGCTTGTCGGAAAGCCATCCGAAGAACAGCATGGCTGCTACACCGATAACTGCCGCATAGCTGTAAGTAGAAGCTGCCTCGCCCGGGTCCATGCCCTTCCAGGTCATCAGCTTAACGACATAGTTTGCAAATACGATGGTTGCTGCGTTGAAGGAAATAAAAGCCAGAGAGGTCAACCAAACGTCTGGATTCCGATAGACTCTTCTGGTCTGTTCCTTGGTCGGTTTTACGGAGCTTTCTACGCCATAGGCACGAAGGGAAACCGGAATAATGATAATCCAGATAATCAGTGCCAGAACCTGAAGACCACCAATCAGAGCAAATACGTTCTGGAAGGAAAGTCCCGTGTTAATTACCAGCACAGAGCCAACCTTTGTGGTAACTACCTGTGGAAGAACGGTGGTTACAACCATGACGCAGCTCCAAAAGCTCTTGCGGTTTTCTTCTACTAAGTTCAGAATCAGACTTCCGTTACCAAGCTGTACGAAACCGAAACCGCCACCTTCAATCAGTCTTCCTGCTACGAAAACTGGGAAGCTCTTGGTTGTAATCTGAAGGATTACGCCAAGAATGGCCAGGCAATAACCGATGCTCATACTCCACTTACTTGGAATTTTACGGATCAAATAACCCATTGGAACGGAGAATGCAATCATCATCCAGTTCTGTGCGGAAGCAAGAATTCCGTATGCGCCGGCATCTATGTTGAAATAATTCTGAATCGCATCCTGCATAGGGATGAGTTTAAAAGTTCCGAAGCCCTGAACCAGACCACAGAACACAATGGCGAATATCATCCAGCCAATTTTTGATTTACTATAAGTTGCTTTATTTTCCATTTTTCTGTCCTTTTAAATTAGAAATTGGAATTATTATAACATCATTCTTTCAACAAAGGGGCAGAACTTTCACTATATTTACAAAAAAGAGTTTCGCGGATTTTATTCTTTCCGAATTAACATGATTTACTATCCAATTGCACTCTCCATTATTTTGAGAACAAATTTTGATAAACTTTTCTCCTTATCTCAACATACTGGTTCAACCGCTCTTCTTCCTTCTTCATTTTCAAATTTTTTCTTAAGGTAAAAAATAGGGAATCCAACGTTGTCAGAGACCGCAAATCATCGCGAATTACTGGATACACTTGATATCCAGACATCTGCAATGCCCGGTATTTCTTTTTATCATAAGCGAATTGATTTCTGTCCAAATGAGATAAGTCGCTATCATATTCCAATATTATTTTCTCCTTTATCCAAACCATATCACAGCTACTAGTCTCTCTTTTCAGAAAAGCTCGGCCCTCATCATTATGAACAATTTCATAGTTTAGTTTCGGCCGAGGGAGTCCATATCCACCTAACGATTTTGGCAAACAGGCAATGGTCGCAAGTTTACTCTCCATTGGCGAACCGGAACCATCTATCACATACTGAGAAGCTGTCAATGCTTTCTTTCTGCCTTTTATCTGATCTGTTTCCTTCAAATATTTACATAACGCATCCTGAAATGTGAGTGGGCGCCTTTTTCGTTGCAAATATGGTTCATTGCTATCATTCACATAGATTGCACATAAATTACATCCTAATTCCACCAGTTTTTCTCGTTCATAGTCTCTTGCCGCGCACAAGAAACAATACTCAGGACTTGCCATATAAATATCATAGCCGTCCAATCCCGGATACAATGTTTCATCGATTTTTACAAAGCTTTGTTCTGTAAGATGTTTCGGACGAACAACACTCTTCCAGTTTTTACCATTCCTTCTCGCCTGGGAATTAGGAACCATAAATGTAACAGGCGTAGGAAAACAAAAATCCTGTGCAACTTCTAATGCTATTTTTCTAAAATCCGGAACTGCAAATATGGGTGGCAAATTACTGACCTTCCTTTTTTCATAAGAATAACGGTCGGAATGGTCTCGGTCAGTCCCATCCAACCAAAAATGCAATGCCGAAGGATAAGTGATTACAATCGTCTTAGCCATATGATTAACCTTTTATTTATTTGGAATTTTTGACAGAATATGTCGTGAATGGATTATGAACTTATCTAAGATTTCTTAGAAACATATCATAAATTTTTTAGAATATTAACATAAATTAAAATGAAATTCAAAACGTTTACTCGCATATCTCATATATTTTTCATTATTTCATGCAATTTATCCATTTTCTCCAGTTGTGAATGATTTTAAGATTTCACCTCTAGTTTTTTTACCAAATTTTCCGGTTGTGAATGATTATTTCGTTAAAGCAATAAGAAAATGAACAAATAATCGTTCATAACTGGAAAGTTTCGCCAATCGCCTATGAACACATTTAAGCAAATCGTTCACAACTGGAAAGATTTGTAAATCGCCTATCAACGCATATATGCAAATCATTCACAACTGGCATTTTTCGTCAAGCCCTTACCGATTTCTAGCAATATTTCAAAAAACCCGAGCAGTATTGCTCGGGTTTTCTTGCTATCTCAAATATTTTTAGAATCTGTGGCCTCCGCCTCCGCCAGAGTGACCTCCGCCACCACCGGAGAAGCCGCCTCCGCCGCCACCGGAGAAGCCGCCGCCACCACCGCCGGAACTTCCGCCGCCGATAAAGAAGCCGCCGCCAGAAGAATTTCTAGTCTTGCTTTCCCCAGTCTTAACAATCGTTACTTTCGCCGGAGTCAGATTATTTTGGGCATTGGCTGCCAGGTCTTTCATGGAAGCTCTCTTCACTCTCATGGTGCCCATAACAATAATCGCACAGATAATCATTCCCACCAAAATTGCCAGAATCGCGTTGGAAATGTTTTTCATCGGCTCGTTGATCTTTCCGCCACCTAACAGCCGATTGATCTGTTGGAAACAAGATTCTGCACAAGAATAATAGTCTCCATCGGATGCATATTTATAGCAGTTATCCGTAATGGAATTGGATTTTGCTTTATTGATGACGTCCAGATTATGGCCATCGGAGAAAATGAAAATTTCTCTATAGTCCATATCGATGAACATACAAGTTCCGCCTTCGTAACCGAAGTATTCTTTATAATGAGCCTCTGCGGCATACTGAACGCTGTCGGAATGATATGCGTCATCCGATGCAAACATAATATTTCCATATGCCAAAGCCGGCTTCATGACTTCTGCCAGATCTTCTTCCTCGGAATCGGTTAAAAGGTCCGCTGCATCCCATACAACCAGTCCGTGTCCCGTTTCTGGATCCGTGTACTCAATTACGTCCGCCTTCGTAGTCATAGGGGCGAGCACGAAAAGCACCGTCAAAATTGCTGCCAGAAGAAACGCACCAAAGGTTGCAATTTTCTTTCCAAAATTCATTTTAATATTCATGCTCGTCACCTCCTCTCTTACCGAACTGAGGTAATTTTCGAATGGTCAGCTTATTATGACCTCGAATTAAATCAAACACTGTCCAACCAGCAAGAATAATGGCCACGATGTCGGACAGGTAATAATACAAGTCGTCAACTGGGAAGACAATCATCACCAGACCGCAGATTAAAATGCCTGCTAACGGCTTCCAGATGGTCTTCAGCTTATAGCTAAACGGAACTTTCATGGAGAACACCGTACTTGGACTTTTGCGGCTTGCCAGATTCATAACCAGTCGGATAATAAGAATTGCTACCCAGGCAAAGAAAGAAATCCCAATGGCTAAATCATCATCATAAATCAAGTCGCTTAAGCCTCCGAATCCCGCTACCATAATTACCGGAAGCATAAAGAAAGAGCCCAGAATATTAGAGCCGACGCTCTGCTGAGTTTTTTTCGTTTTCTTCTTTACCTGTTTTCCTTTTACTTTTTTAATTTCTGCCTGAAGCGCTTTGTCTGTCGATGCCAGTCCCATATCATCGAATCGTTTTTCTCTCAGATAAACGGTGTTCAGCTGAGAGTTGGTAAGCAGTGCAACAACACCAGACAGAATCATAACGATAATGGACAGAACGGTCGGTGTAATGGTTACCGCCATAGTTAACAACAGGAAAATCGGAATAGCGATAATCAGCGACCCGATAATATATTTCAGGAAATCTACCGGAAGGTCTACTGCAGTTTTTCCGGTCTGACCATTTACTGCCGCATAGCTAACCTTGTCGCCTCTTTTATTTTTCAGGGCCATAAACCATACCGGCAGGTAGGAAACGGAGCCCTTCACTTCGGAAGTTGCAAAAGCATTGGTGATGTCTTCCTGGGTAACGCCATATTTTTTCATGCTGGAATCAAGAACCATCTGGCCTATTTTCTGTGATGCAACTTCAATTGCCTCATCTTCATAGGTGCGCTCCGCAACATCTCCCTTATCTGCATAGAAAGAAGACATGTACGCCGCATTAAATGGCTCGGATTTATCCATGTCGAAAGGAGCGAGAGACTGGCTTAACTCATCGGAAAAAGCAGCCGCTGCATCATAAGCAATACCATCAATGGAACCCGAAGTCTGAATGGTGGTCTGATATTTTTCCGTAACAGTATAACTTCCGGACTGATGGGTTTTACTAGATTTAACAACGATGGCGTCATCTGCTCCAACAGAATAAACCCAATATGGCATATAAATACCGCGGAATTTTTGTACCTGCATGTCTTTTTTCATAGATGACGGTGCAAAAATTGCTTTCCTTACTCTGCTTAAATAAGCCTTTTTGCATTCATCGGTTCCAATCTGGAACGGAATAATGCGATCCGGCTTTTTCATTCGAACGAGACGGCTCTGAAGAGTTACCTGAGATCCGCAGAAGGAACAGAAGGTAACTGCTGCTTCATCGGTACTCAAAATACTTCCACCGCACTGTGGACAGGTGAAAATATGAGCTTCATAAGTCTCGTCTTCTTTGGTTTCTGTATTTTTGCGAGTTTCTGTAACTTTGTGTTCCGTTGCATTCAGCTGTTTTTCCTGCTCTGCATCCAACGGTGAAAATTCACTGCCACAGTATTCGCATTTGATTATTTCTGTACCCGGCAGGTATTCCATTTCCCCGCCGCAGTGTGGACATTTAACCATTTGCTAACCTCCTTGTATGATCCAAATCAGTTACTCATATATCATACCATTTTTATGAGACTTTTGAAATAACAAACGTGGATTCTTAAGGTTCTCTTCCCCGCAATTTCTTTTCACATAATATTCACGACACTATGAAATAATGATATAGTATTAAAAGAGGCCTTGCGCAGGCCCACGACTCATTTTTAGACAAATAAATTAAAAACTCATTTTAGACTTGATGATACGGACTTAGGAGAGAACCATGAGAAAATTTTTACAAAACTTTGCATATAAAATCAGCCGCTTCATGGCAGGACGCTACGGCAACGATGAACTGAACCGTTTTCTAAACATCGCAACCTTAGTGGTTTTGATTCTGACCTTCTTCCAGCGGCTTTGGCCACCACTGGGATATTTATATTATCTGGGATTAGCCTTATTGATTTACTCCATTTTCCGTAGCCTTTCCAAAAACCGAAATGCCAGATTAAAAGAACGAGCTGCTTACCTGAAAGCAAGCAACTCAGTAAAGAAATTCTTCCGGAAAATCAAGGGATTCTTTAAGATTCAGACTCGTCGGTTTAAAGAGAGAAAGACTTATAAATATTTTACTTGTCCGACTTGCAAAACTACCATCCGGGTTCCTAAGGGACATGGAAAAGTCCAGATTTCCTGCCCGAAATGCAGAACCACTTTCGTCGGCAAAACTTGATGAAAACGAAATGCCCCTAAAATGAAATTTCCTGCATTTCTACAAAAAAATGCGCGATATCTCATTTTGGGGGCATTCTTATGCGCGATATTTCGGTTTCAGAGCACTTTTTATTCAAAAATGCCCTGAAAAGCTCACTGAAAGTGAAAAATCGCGCATTTTTAGTTCATTTGAGATGCAACGGATTCTTCGCAGCTTCTCATAGCGAAGAGGGTCTTCTCCAAGAGCTGCTCTAACGGCCAACCTAACTTCTCAGCGCCGTCCGCAATAATCTCTCTGGAGCATCCTGCTGCAAATCTCTTGTCTTTATATTTTTTCTTCAGACTGGAAAGTTCCATGTCCATGCAACTCTTGGATGGACGCATTTTTGCAGCTGCCCAAATCAGTCCAGTCAATTCGTCAGATGCGAATAACACTTTTTCCATTTCACAAGAAGGCTCTACATCGGAGCAGATACCAAATCCATGGCTGCAGATGGCATGAACCAGGTCGTCAGAAGCATTAATTTCTGCCAGCAGCTCTGGTGCTTTTTTGCAATGCTCTTCTGGCCAGTTTTCATAATCTACATCATGAAGAAGTCCTGCGGTTGCCCAAAAATCAGCTTCCTCCCCATATCCTAAATCCTCTGCAAACCATCTCATAACGCCTTCTACGGTGTAGGCATGCTGCAGATGAAAGTCTTCTTTGTTATATTTCTTAAGCAGTTCCAAAGCCTGCTCTCTTGTTACGTTTAATTCTTTTGCCATAATCAGCACCTCACTAAATTTTATTGATGTTACTATACAATTTATTTTTTCTTTTTTAAAGTGCCTTCTCTTCTTTTTCCACGACCTCTGGCAATTATTTCAATGCAATTTTCCGCCAGATATGGTATTCTAAAAAAAAATGATGGAGGTCTTTTTTTATGGAAGAAAACTATGTAATGAATAAAGAAGGCAAATATGGTTATCTGTTCGTACAGGATTTAAGTGGTGCTCCGGAAGACAAAACGAACCCAGAGGCTATGGCTCGTTACCGTACCTTCGGCGAAAGACAGCTGTGGATCGATGGAAACTGCGTACCAGGTTCTTTCCAGATGAACACTTGCTTCTGGATGAAACCAAACGCTGAAATGATCAAAGCCAGCCCAAACAGCCAGGTTGCTCAGCCACATCATCATCCATATCCTGAAATTTTAGGATTTGTTGGAACAGACCCTGAGAACCCACTGGAGCTTGGTGGCGTTGTAGAATTCTGGGTAGACGGCGAATGCCATAGATTAACAAAATCTACAATGGTTTTCCTGCCTCCGAACCTTCCACACTGCCCACTGATGACCATTGAACAGGGAGACAAGCCAATCCTTCACTTCTCCGTAGTTATGAACGAAACCTACGGATACGAAAGAGGAGACCAGCCAGAAGAATAATTCATAAATAAAGATACATTGGCATAAAAAAAGAGCTTTTCTTCGGAGAAGCTCTTTTTAATATACCTTTTGCGATAAATCAAACCGAAAGATGCTACCCTTGCCGGGACTACTTTCCACGGTGATTTTGATGCCCAATTTATCTGCTGCCTTTTTGCATAAATACAATCCCAACCCGCTGGATTTTTTCTCCATTCGTCCGTTAATGCCAGTGTAACCTTTCTCAAATATTCTTGGCAGATCTTCCGACGAAATACCGATTCCCGTGTCCCGGATGCATAAGGTCTCCCCTTCGGTGTAGATAAAAACGCCGCCTTCCGGAGTGTACTTCACGGCATTGGAAAAAATCTGCTCCAGCATGCAGGAAAACCATTTCTTATCGGTAACAATTCTCTGATGAGATTCCTGAAAGTCCAAGGCCAATTTCCGGTGAATGAACTGTGGCGCAAATTTTCGGATGCTTTCCCGTACCAAATCATCTACCGAATACTCTTTTACTACCAAGTCGTTGGTCTCGCTATTCAGCCGGATGTATTGCAATACCATTTCCACATATTGCTCAATACGGAACAGCTCGATGGAAAGCTCATGATTTTCTTTCGTGTCCTGTTCCGCCAGCTTCATTCGCATAACGGAAATTGGTGTTTTGATTTGATGGACCCAGGTCGTGTAATAGTCCGTCATGTCCTGGCGTTCCATATCAAAGGCCGCTGTCAGTTCCTCAATCTTACTTCCTAGGGTCCGCACCATTTCCTGATAATCTTTTTCTTCTAAGGACGAAGGGTCTGAAAAATTCATCCATTCCGTCAAAATCCCATTCCGAATCCGTTCTCGTTTCGCCGCCTTCCGGGTCTCTGATAAGTAAAAAATAAAAAAAGAAACCAGCCCAATAAAAACAAGAATGGCAATCACATAAAATACCGGTTCCAAAGGAAGTTCATATAGCAAAAAGACTGCCAAAATAACTGCAGCCATTACCAGATAGGCAATGATCACTGCTCTGCTTTTCTTTATGCAGTTCTTAAATACGCTTTTGCTACGATTACTTTTCATGTTCTTCTCGGCATTTTCAAACTACTCAATAATATATCCGCTGCCCGGCTTTGTGGTAATAACTTCCGTCAAGCCTTCCTCATCCAGCTTCTTTCTCAGACGTGCCACATTTACGGTCAGTGTATTTTCTTCCACGTAGCAGTCATCTTGCCACAGTTTCGTCATCAATAAATCCCTACTTACGATTTTCCCTTTATTCTCCAATAAGGTCTGCAGGATACGGAATTCATTTTTCGTCAGCTCAATTCGTTTTCCTTCATACTCCACGCTTCCGTCATTTAAATTCAAAACGGCTCCATGGAATTCCATGAAAGGAGCGCTGTCTGCCAATTCGTAGGTGCGGCGCAACACGGCCTGGACCTTCGCCGTCAGCACCATAGGGTCTACCGGCTTCGCAATAAAGTCATCGCCGCCCATGTTAATGGCCATAACGATGTTCATATTATCGGAAGCAGAAGAAATAAAAACCACAGGTACAGTGGAAACCTTTCGGATTTCACTGCACCAATGGTAACCGTTGTAAAACGGGAGCATTATATCTAAGAGTACCAGCTGGGGCTGATAGTCCAAAAATGACTTCATGACGTCATTAAATTCTTTGACCAGTTCTACGCTGTTTCCCCAGCTCTCTATTTGTTTTTTCATAGCTTCGGCTAAAGCGAAGTCGTCTTCCACTAACAAGATGCGATACATTTTCAGTCCTCATTATGAACAATTTTGTAGTAGGTTCTTGCCGTTAAAGTATATATCACCACGTAAATCACCGCAAATGCCACAAAGCAAATGGCTGCATACATCACAAAGGTCCATGGATTAGAAAGGAGCAATACTTTCAGTAATTTGGTCAAAAGCGGAATGGCAAAAATCATATGGACACCTGCCACAATCAGTGGAATAAAGAAGACCATTAAGGTCTGTTTCCGAATGGTAGTTTTTACTTCGGCCTTGCTCATGCCCACTTTTTCCATAATCTGGAACCGGTCTCGGTCCTCGTAGCCTTCCGAAATCTGTTTGTAATAAATAATCAATACCGTAGCAAAGAGACAAACTAATCCAAGCAGGATTCCTAAGAACAATAAGGTTCCATACATTCCATAAATCGAAGTCCTAGCATCCCAAACGGAATCAATGGCCGGTGTGCTATATTCTACTGCTTCTGAATGATGTTCCTGGATATACTGTTCAAAAGATGCCCGTAGGTCTTTCGTAAAATCTTCCCCTACATCAAATAATCTAAGGTGGTTATCAAAAGACGCTACTATTCGATGACTATAGTTGGAAGCATAGGTGCCATACTCTAACTTCTGCGCTTCATAAATATCATTCAGGACGTCCTCATCCGCTACCACCATTCCATAAACATTGACGACGGAAACCATCGGGGTCTTAATTGGGAATCGGTCGCCCACTGCTTTTATCTGATACTTCTTTCCATGAATCGTAATGGACTGATATGGATATTTATCCGTAATGTTGAACGGACAGATTTCCACTTCATCTTTCTCCAGATGCAACGGTTCTCCACCAGTTTTTACATAATCCTCTTCGGTAATGAAAAGAATATTGGCAAGGCCCGCCAGATTGTCGGCAATATTCAAATGCTGCGTATCCACACTCAGTTCATTTCCCTCCATTACGTAGGCAACTTCCAAATAGTCCTGAGCTGCAAATTCCGTAACGGAAAGATTATGCTTCTTCGCCACCTGTGTGATGGTCTCTTCCGTATACTCCACCGGTAATTCATAAAATGTATAATCCTGATCGTTTTCATATCCATTTTCAAAAACGCCATACTGGTTGGTGATATAGCAATCGTCTGGATAATTAGACGCTAAGATATTTTCCGCCCGAGTGTATAGGCTTAAGGTCGTGGACAGCATAACCAGAACGCCTGTTGCCAAAATTGCAATGCTGGCCATACCTACTGCATTCTGTTTCATCCGATAAAGAAGCCCGGATACTGCCGGCATATGTTTTTTGTTGTAATAATATTTTTTATTTTTCTTAAGGCCTTTCAGTACCCAGATACTGCCAGCCGTTAACAGGAAATAGGTTCCAATAATAACTAAAATAATCGCTACGAAAAACAGAAGAAGGGCCTTCAAAGGAGATTCTGTGGTCAAGGAAATATAATATCCGCCACCTAACGTAAGAATTCCAAGAATCAGAAGAGGCCATTTTACTTTTGGCTCTTTTTCTCCCACTTTCGTAGATTTTAATAGATCCACTGGTTTCATCCGTCCAATACTGATCTGGTTGATGAAATAAATAATCAAATCCAGTACCAGGAACGCCAGTCCCGCAGGAAGAATTGTTTTCAGCGTTATGAAATAAAAACCGACAATTAATTCGGTGCCTAACAGTCTGCAGACCGCAAGAGAACAAAGCTTATAAAAAAGAATTCCAAAGGCAAGTCCTAATATAATGGCGCAACCATTACTGAAAAGGGATTCAAAAAACAAGACTTTCCCAATATGGCTCTTTTCCATACCCAGAATATTGTAAAGGCCGAACTCTCGTTTCCTCTGCTTCATCAAAAAGCTGTTGGTATAAAACAATAAGATGATGGACAGTAAACCAATAATGGCTACTCCCATAACCATAAAGGTCGGTATATAGTCGCCGCCTTTGATTTCATGAAGGCGTCCGTCCATAGCCAAAGTGAGAATAATATAAAAACTGCCTAACAGCCCTGCTCCCGTAAGAATGTGCGGAATAAAGAACCGATAATTCTTCCGGATGTTGCTAAAGGCCATTTTTGCATAAAAGCCTTTCTTCATTATTCGTCACCTCCGGTAAGGAGCATGGTCAAGGTATCCGATATTTTCTGGTAAAGTTGCTCATCCGTTGAATTGCCTCGATAAATCTGATGGAACACAACGCCATCCCGAATAAATAAAACTCTACCGGCATGAGAAGCGGCTTTTACGGAATGAGTTACCATTAAAATGGTCTGGCCATCCTGATTAATGCTCTTAAAAATCCGTAGCAATTCATCAGAAGACTTGGAGTCTAAGGCTCCCGTCGGTTCATCTGCCAACAACAATTGTGGCTGATTAATCAGCGCTCTGGCTGCTGCCACTCTTTGCTTTTGTCCACCGGAAATCTCATAAGGAAATTTATCCAGAATTCCATGAATTCCCAAAGCCAAAGAAAGAGGAAGAATTCTCTCCTCCATCTCCGCAACCGTTTTTCCGCTTAACACCATAGGAAGCAGAATATTATCTTTTACGGAAAAGGTATCCAGCAGATTAAACTCCTGAAAGACAAAACCTAAATTGTCTCTTCGGAAGGATGCTAGTTCATTTTCTTTTATTTCCGCCAGGTTTTTTCCACCTAAAAAAATCTGGCCGGAAGTAGCTGTATCCAGAGCGGCAAGAATATTTAAAAGAGTGGTTTTTCCAGAACCGGATTCTCCCATAATCGCAACGTATTCCCCGGCCTCAACAGAAAAAGAAACTCCCTTTAAAGCTTCCACTTTGTTTCCACCAAAACGTGTGGTATAAGTTTTCTTCACACTGTTTACTTCTAAAATTGACATCTTTTTTCCTCCTGTAACTTCTTGTGTCTGAAAGATATCGCTTTTTTGCTGAATACAACATTGATTATAGTGACATTTTAAGTTCTTGTTGTGACATTTTTGTAATATCCAAAAAGAGCCTCGCTTTCGCGAGGCTCTTCATCATTTTTAACGTTTTCTTCTCTTTCGCATTCCAACGATAATTGCTGAAATTCCAAGAATGAGCGATAACAACATTAGGATTACATACAGTCCAACGTTGGCATGGTCTCCTGTATCCGGAGAATCTGGCTCGTCAGGATCCACCGGATGAACTGGATTCACTGGGTCGTCTGGGTCTACCGGGTCGTCTGGGGCCTCCGGTTTTTCAAGTTCAAAGGCTGTGCCAAGAACGGCTCTTTCTCCATTATCTAAAACAGTGATCAGACAAGGCTTTCCATTTATTGTAGCTGTAGCGTTTTCATCCAGAATAAATCCGTCTTCTACCGTTACTTCAAAGGAAACCAGATATCTTCCGTCTTCCTCGACTACAGAAACCTCCTTGTTATCTTTCGTCCATTTTGCACGTGTGGTAGGTCCAACAATTCCCTCAGACTCTACCTTTGCTTTTCCGGAAAGGATCCAATCTGGGCTTTCTGGTTCTGCCAGGGATAATTCAATATCGCTTAAAATGTCTTTGTAAAGAGCGGTTATGGTAATGTCCTGGGAAGGCATGATAAACTCACAAGGATTTCCTTCCAGCGTAAGGGTTCCGGAAGATTCTTTCCAACCCACGAAAACTTTGCCCGGAATTTCGTCGGCTTCAATCTGAATCAATTCTCCTCCGTACAGTTCCGCTACTCCGTCGAATAAAGGAAGTTCTTCATAGTCTTCTCCCGTTCCATTGCTAGCTTTCAGTAAGGCTGGTTGCTCTGGTTCTTGGCTATAAGCCGTTCCATTAATTACGGTCAGATTGTAGATTTTTTTCGCTGTCTTTGGAAATTCAATTGCAGCCTGAATGGTTCCATCCTGGTTCTCCAAAACTACGGCTCTTTCTCCATTAATGGTTACTACGGTGTCTTCCGAAAGTTCATATCCTTCCGGTGCAGAAATCGTAATAACGCCGGTATATCTGGTATTATGTTTTGCTGTTCCCGTCCATTCTGCTTCGGAAGGATCATAGTAAGAAATCGATCCGCAGCCTCTTTCTATCAGTTGGATTCCCTTCGGATTATTCTCGCTTTGGATAACATCTCCTGAAAGTTGTTTGCCCGAAG
This sequence comes from Lachnospiraceae bacterium, assembly GCA_024403615.1. Lineage (GTDB taxonomy): Bacteria > Bacillota > Clostridia > Lachnospirales > Lachnospiraceae > RGIG5612. The sequence continues at coordinate 72,541 of JAKSRM010000006.1, read as the reverse complement.
ATGGTTTATCCACGGTAAATGCAAGGGCATCTATCTCATAGGTTGCAACCATAGTAACGTTAGATTCCGGCATATAGAAGTTGCAGAAATCATTCTCTAATCCGCCGGAAATTGGCGTAATGGTTCCTTCCTTCACCGTAAATCCCTTGAAGGCAGCATTCTTATCTGGAGCATCTGCTTTTACTCCTACCACGGTCTTTCCATCAAACGGATAGGTACCGCTTCCGCTGCCGTTGATTACCGTCAAATCGAAATATTCGATCGGAGCTGGAAGTTCAATGGTGTAATCCAATACCGCTACTTCGCTAAGCTTTGTCGTTCCTTCGCCATCCGCAACTGCCGCTATCGCATAAATCGTTTCGCTGACAGAAGTTCCCTCCGTGCCATCCACATCAATTGCGGTATCATCATATTCGGTACCCTCTGCAAGAATTTCCTCAGAGGTTAACGTTTTGCCCGGCTGATCCACCAGATAATAAATCACAGCATCTTCGGTATCGCAGGCTAAGCTTACCGAAACATTTTTGTCATAGGTTCCTGGCTGATTGCTGTTGCTTACATATGGCAAGGAAACTTTATCTTCTGCCAATACCGTTACGCGAGCACGGTGATTGTAAGTAACATCGGAAGCAATCAACAATCCATTCTCATAATATTCCTGCAGATCTCCTACATAGTCGGAGAAGTCAAGATTTGTTGCATTTACGTAAAATACCTGTTCTTCTTCCGAAGTATCATCGTAAATAAACTCACTGCCGTCTTCCTGTTCCAGATTGTCCCAATCCCAAGTAATATCTGGATTAATCCAGGAATGTCGTTCCTCTACATAAGCGTTGGCAACTTTCGGCATCTTGTCTTTTATTTCATCCAGCGTGGTATGTGCCGGAAGACCTTCTAAGCCCTTCACGTCCTCAATCTTCGTAACATAGGCCGGATCCGTAGTAAGCTCGCAAGTTACCAGAGCCGAACCATCCTCCTGAACGGTAACGGTGCAAAGAGTGTCATGAAGTTTCACTTCGGTATTCTCACCAAAGTAATAACCTTCCTCTGGTGTCAGTACAAAGCCAAATTTATACGGATATCCGAAGATTCCCGGATTTTCTCTCCAGCAGTCGGAAATCTCTTCAATTTCCACGGAATCTTCCTGAACTTGATCTTCTCCGCTGGTTACAAAGGCAGATTCTGGAAGTAACCGGTTTCCTGCAAAGGAGGAAGTGAAATCTAAGGCAACTTCATCAATCTCTTCATAGGTTCCCAAAACCGCCTTGATGGTTACATCTTCATCCGGCATTACAATATAAGCTTCTCCGGTGTTATCATCATCGAAAATTTCTACAGTTCCTTCCAAAACTTCCCAGTTCTTAAAGTAAGAGCCCGTTGGAACCTTCGCTTTCAGTGTAAGGATATCGTATTCGTAAACCGTATATATATCTTCTGGCAACGCAATGATTTCGTAGCCATCGGTATATTCGGCGGTAGCGTTCTCCAGCTTCAGGTCATGTTCCGGATACTGAAGCACGCTGCAATCCAGCTGTACATCGCTAGCTTCCATAGTGAAGGACAAGCTGATTACTTCTCCATCCCCATTGGTAACCAGTTCCGCATCTTCTGGGAAATCCAAACCAGATTCTACCCAAACATCTGCGAGATATTGGGAATGTCCAATATTATCTGGAACGATTACTACCTCGTCACCAATATGATAAGTTCTCGCACCATTGGAAGTCTGAATAGCATCGCCGGTCCAGCTTACTTCATATTCTGCAAGCTTGTTGGTTGCCGTTACATATACATCGCCCTTCGGCATGGTGAACTGCCATACGCCATCGGCATGTTCCTGTTCGCCCATGTCCACTACAATGGTTTCATCATAGGATCTTGTTACATTTCCATATTTGTCTACGGTCTCCTGCAGTGGATTGTAGTATCCTGTCCATTTCTCATGTTCATATCCCAGCATCTTTCGATCGGTCAGCGTTACGGTTTCGCCTGCTTTAAAACGAAGGGTTTGCTGGCTTCTTGTGGAATAACGGACATGAACTTCATATTCTGCCGGAACAAATACCGGAACCACCGTAAGACTCTTCTTAATATTTTCCAAAACCAGCACTTCGTTGGTCACTCCGTTCGGATTGGCCATCTGAGTTTCGTAAGTTTCTGTGCGGGAATTGTAGTAGGTTTCAACGGCGATTCGGTCTGTGCATTTTTCACCCGTATCGGTATAGAATACTTCCCAATGGTCAAATACCATGTCGCCAGAAGCCTCGGAAGAATATCCAGGAGCCTTAATCCATGCTTTTCCAGCACGGTCCTTGTCCATCTTCTGGTAAATATGTTTTGCCGGATAGCAATTTGCTGCGTTCTTATAAGAAACGTCTGCATATTCTGGATCAATATATACTAATCTCCAGTATCCATCGATTTCGTCTGGAAGCCGGTCCGTTGGATGAGCCCAAGAGCCAGTGAACGTAAGAGTTACGCCCTCTAAGGAATCACCAATCATAGCATGAACTTCTGCTCCGCCCTCTGGCATCGTAAAGGTCAGTTTCGTTTCTTCCTCGGTCTTTTCCACATAAACATTGGACTTCACGGACCAACCATTAAATACTTTTCCACTTGGAATCTTGCTCTTATCGAACGATATTTCAATCGTATCTCCCGGTTCCGCATCCATATACTGTTCGCCAGTACCAACATCCTCTGACTTCTTTGTCAAATTCGCTAATTTTAACGGAATGGTGGTATCGATTTCATCAATGAGTTTTTTTGATGAGCCCCGATGCTGGTAGGTAATATCTGCATATACTTTTCCCTCCGCAAATCTGTCACTACAAACGATATAAAGCGGCATGCTGCATTCGTTCCAATCCCATGAGGAAGGATTGAATACATGACGGGTATAAGCTCTATCTCTTTCTGGATCAATAACCACATTTCCAGCGTCGTCATAAGCTGGTATTGCCAATTCATTCAAGAACGTTCCGGAAGGAGCGGTTACTTCGTAGCTATGCTCATCCGTAACAAGAAAATGACGGAAGTCTGCCTTTCTACCATCTTCCGTTGTACGTACAACAATGCTACCCTCCTCAATTTCATTCAGATTTTCATCTACAAATACTGGTGTCACCTGAATGTATTTTTCCAAGGTCGCATAGGAACGGTCATCCTTTCTTGGAATGATTTTTAAAACATCGTCATTGGCAACCGGAATAGCAGTCTTTTCAAAATCCTGCGTCTTATTGTCACCATCTTTTCCTTCTTTAAGGATGTTGTAATCTATTTTCAGTTTCTGGCGTGAACCATCGGTACTGTTATTAATAATCTCAAATCGGTAGTCACTATCCTTTTCGAAATCATTGTTAATATTTCTGTTCAGATACAATGTTATTTCGTTATCTGAGTATGTAGCGCTTCCTTCCCACCATCCGTCACTGAACTCATAACTTGTATTCAAGCCATCTTTCGTAACAGATGCAATCTGATCATACTGATATGGAGAAGTCAGCTGCTCCGTATATACATTCAACTGTATATTTTTCAGGGACTTTGCGTCTGCGGAAGAAATTTTCAGCTGATACTGCTCAACATTCTTACCGTTATAGTTCGGGTCTCTTGCTCTCATGTAAGCCAGAACGTATTCCGGATAATGTGGCAGGAACAATTCTGCAGCATAAGTTTTCGCTGTCGCTATGTGCTGATAGCCATCAACCATGCTAAGATCCGTAATATAAAGCGCTGCTACTAAAGCAGCAAGATCGTCGTAACTGTTTTTCAAAATCTCCATTTCCGAACTTGAAATGATTCCGGAAACACTCTTATCCTTTGAAAAATCTTCTAAAATATCTCTTAATAGGTTGCTCAGCTTAAGGTAAATCTCGCTTCCACCTTTGCCGCCCCAAACAAAGTCGGTGAATCCCGCAATCAGATCGGCTATTTCCCATCCATTTATATTTTTTCCTGCTGCGTCGCCAATTGCAGCAACGAAAGCATCTTTTTGTTCTTTCGTAGAAGCCATAAGGGCTTTCGCAACTATCTGTATCGGTTCCTGATAGGAATCGGTATAAATCTCTCTTGCTGATTTTCCAATTCCTTTTAAAGTCACGGAAGGAACATATTCCATTGCCTCAACCAGAAAATCATTAACTAGGCTGTCACTAAATTCGCCTGCGTCATCTCCAACACCGTTGAACCAGGCATCACTGAATTCTGCGGTTCCGAATATATTTAATATAAGCGTTACGATATTTGTGGACTTTGCATGGAAATCATTCTGTGCTTCTGAAGCTGCCCAATCCTTTGCCATTCTTGGATTAATCAGCATCATCTGAGCCATGAACTCATCGTAAGAAACTCCTTCTGTTGGATCGATTGTGGTACCAGCCCTGTAAAATCCCATATCACTCGGAGCTACATAAGGCACAGGGTCTGCAGGATTTGCCAGGCACCAGATATTAGACTGAACGGAAGGGTTGTATTTTGAATCATCTGTTAAGCCCTGAGGAACCTCAAAGCAATATACATAAACGTCATCCGTAGTAACACCTAAGCGGTTCAGATTATCCCTCATTTCGGTGTAGATCATAGTCTTTGCTTCAGGTCCTTCATTGTTCAGAACACAGTTAACAAAGCAACCAGTTAAATTAGCTGTTGCAGAAGCACGGCTGTATCCGACAATCCAGATTTTCGGAGCAACGTAATCGCTGCCGGAATATCTACCAGTGCATTCTCTTAAATATTTATTCAGCCATGTTGTGGCAATATCTCTTGCATCTGAAAAACCAGTATGTTCTTTGGAAGCTCCAACAGTTACATTGCCAGCCCATTCCGACTCATAGTTTCCGCCTCTTAAAGCCATGGCAATAATAGGCTGAATCTTTCCATCCGTACGTACTACTTCCTTAGATCCGATAATTACTCCCATAGAATCTGACTGCGGCTTCTCTGCATAATAACCATTGGCAGAAATATTGGAAAAGCCCATCTTTTCCATCATATCCCTGGCACAACGCTCGCCGTCTGTATAACCAACGCTCGGGTTATTAAACGCGGACATCGCCAGACAAAGAGAAGTCGTCGCAAAGGAATCATCATATTCCGAAGCTGGCATATTGAAATACGCATCATCGTAGAAAAACGTATTTTTACCTACATAATACTCAAATAAACTGCTGATCTTATTCGACGGAATCTCGCCATCTGTAGCAAACGTTGTAAGTGGCGTAATCAGGAAAGACGATACCGTCATTACCATCGTCATAAGAATTACTATGGATTTTTTCAGTAACTTTTTCATATAATTCCCTCTTTTATCTAAGGATTCTATTTTCTTCAAGATTGTTCATAATAAGCATTTTATTATAACATATGTATTTTCTGTATGCAAAAAAACAGCTTCCTTTACGGAAGCTGTTTTATAAACAATACTCGTTAGTCTTTATTCTTCTTTTTCTGTCAGATCGGTTGCTTCGCCAGTTGCGGTTGGCTTATAAGCATAAGTTGAATTTAAAGAAATTGAAAAATGAAGAACTGGTCTTTCCAGACTAATGATGGAAAGTGGAAGATGCTTCATTCCGCCAGGAATAAAGATGATAGAGCTCTTTGTCAGTCTATGAAGTTCTCCGTTAATTCCGATTTCAATTTCAGCGCCCAGATCGTAAGGATCTTCTGGATTGGAACCAATAAATCCGATCATTTCATCGGTGTCATGGCTGTGCTCGTCATGTTTCCATAATGGACGGCAATCGGATGCAGAATGATACCAGGCCATATTCATCTGGAATGCGCCAGGAACAACGTTTCCATCCATCCAAAGCAATCTGTTTGCATATGTTTTATAAAATTCCTTAAAGCCGTCGCTCATTTTAGGGGCCTGAAGAGTCTGTACAATATATTGGCCATATTCGCCCTCTGTGTTCATTACATAATTTTCACCCATTACATAATCCTCCTTGAAAATTTATTTTAGAATAACACAATATTTATTTATTTTCACCTATCCAGGTAAGATTTCCACAGATTTCAATCAATATGATATCTCGGCTTTCCAACACTGGTCTGGCCATATTCGATGGTTTCTTCCGGGCAATGACAGATACATGCCATACAATGAGTGCAGTCCTTTCCCCATACCGGTTTTCCATCCGAAATATGGATATTATTTAAGGGACATAATCTTACGCATAATCCACAGCCTTTGCAGGCTTCGCCAACACGGAAGTCTTTTGCTTTCACGCTGAAGCGATAGAAGAACGGATTTACGATTGCACTTAGGAACCAGTCAGAGAAATTTTTCTTTTCCGGAACCGGAAAAGCCGCTCCCTCCGAAATCATCCTTCCTACCTCATCAATGACTGGATTGGCGGCATCGATAATGACCTGTGCCTGTTCCGGATTTGGAGCATTAAACATCGCAATATAATTTTCCGGCATAATGATTTTCGCCGTGCCCATATACTGCAAGCCTTTTTGTCTGCACAATTTTTGATTATAATGAGCCGCATTTCCAATGCCGTCTCCACAGTCCATTACAAACCAGACTTTGGCGCCCATCTTCAGTTCCGTTTCCTGAATCCATTCCGAAACAAGTTTTGGAATTCGCCATGCATAGGTAGGCACAACAAAAATATATCGGTCTACGTCGACTTTATTTTTCATGTTATTTTTTATCCGGTAATTTAGATTAATAAAATCTTCATCCAGAATATCGTCTAACCGATCCGCTATATATTTACTGTTTCCTGTACCCGAAAAATAAATGATCATATTAATCGATAAATTCAATTACAACATTCTGTTCTAATGCAAGGCCAGCTTCTGCTTCAATTGCCTTTACAATTGCATTCAAAACCGGGCAGCTTCCATGAACAGGGAATCCATTCTCGTTAATACTTTCAACCAATGGACCGTTTCCTGGTTTTGCAAAGCAGATTTCAAATGGATCAAATTCTTCATCAACGGAAGCCATCAGATCATTGATGGATTTGCAGTCAGTTTCAACTTTAACGTTTACGCCGCCGTCCTCATTTTCTTCTGCCGTAATTACAGCTTCTAATTTACATGGGCCTGGAATAACTTTTACTTTTGTCATTTTCTAACTCCTTTTTTCAATATCCGCCTTCTTATTCAAGGGCAGATTCTTATGTTATATTATCATTTTTCCAAAGAAAATGTAAATTTCTGATCATAAGACGGACATGGATAAATTTCCAAAGTCCTATCCGTATTGCAATATAATGCATGATACTGGGTTAAGGAAGTAAGTTCCTCTGGATGGAAGGCCTGGGTTGTCTGTTCTAAAAGAAGACGTAGTTCTTCTTTATCCATAACCGCAGTTCCTTCTTCCCCACGATGTTTCTCTAGTCCCTCTGCAATTGTGAGGAAGCGATCATAACCATGGCCATAGCCAAACCGATAGGCCGGACTAATTTCTTTCTCGCTCTGGGCTTTTGAAAGTTCCTTCTGGTAACTAGCATCTGCGTCATCAAATCCCACATAAAAGTTCGTGGCAGCATCTGTATAAGTTACCTGCAGTTCCTCATAACGCCACTCTAAAACTACACTTTTTCCATCGGCATCGGATACAAATAAATGATAATCTCTGCCTAAAATATTGGAAATATTGTACTCTTCCGCCTTATTCACTGCCTCGTCCACGCTGGCGCATTCATCCAGTAAAATACGCAGAAGTTCTTCATAAAGAATTTTCTTTTTTCCTTTTACATTTTGTGAAACTGCCCTTTCTCCTTCTTTTACATCCAGTGCAAGAATGGAAACGGAAAGTCCTTTTTCATTGATTCCGTCCATACATAAATACGGCAGAAAAGCCAAAGGCAGTTTTGTCACTTTGTCGTCCGACAAAGCTCCTTTGTAATATGGCAGTCCCAAATAGGTAATCCAGGCAGCATCTGCCACATTGATAGAGCGATATTTTCCTTTTGGATTTAGTCGCAAAACTACATTCAATCCAGAAGGATTTCCTTCCGAATCAGCGTGGGATAAGTCATAATTCCTTCCGGTGAAAATTCTTCCATCCTCCTCTTTTGCTAAAAACGCAGAGCATCCGGAATTTTGAATCAACCGGCAAGGCGCCGAAATCAACGGATTGTCGTATTCTCCTTCATATTCTGCATAATACAAATAACCCTCTTCATCTAACTGTTGGAGGTTTTTTATTCTTCCATTCAACATCAGCAAAAGAATTCCTGCCACAATAAGAACGACGGCAAGAATGGAGCCCAAGAGAATTCCTATGATTTTTATCGGTTTATGCTTTTTCATATTTCAACCGTTTTCGATTTTATAGCTCTCTTAATTATGGAATGCAGACCATAGACGATTACGGAAATAATCACCTGCAATCCAATGCAAAGAATCATAGTTGCTGCGCTGTTGATTCCCCTACCTTCACAGAACGCCAACATGCGGCTGTTCAATAATACATGGACAACCAGCAAATAAATGGTGGATTTTCCAATATAGTTCAATATCCGGGAAGATAAAACCAAAGCCCGGTTAAGGTACGCAGAAAATCGATAAATAATTGCTATTCCACAAAGAGCTCCGATAATGACCAACAGGTATGGTGCGTACTGACGAATGGCCAGTTCCATCGAACCAAAGTAAATCATAACCGCCCATACCGGGGACAAAATAAAATAGAAAATATGATGGTCTTTGAGGAAATCCAATATTTTGTATTTTTGAAACAGTACGCCGATATAGTAGAAAAACATGGAATAAAGCACACAGTCAAAACTCCATGGAAGCCAAAGTCCGCCTCTTCCCAGAAGCGCGCCTGCAACCGTAAGTACTACGATGACAGCTGCTTTGACAATTTCGTTTTTGCAGATTCGATCCAGGAGCATATAAATCAAGCGCACCAAGAACAATAGCAAAATAAAATATACTGGTCCTACGGAAGAAATATCCGTCAATATTTTATCAGAATAGGACATGCCCAAAGCATAGGTCTTTAAGGTTTCTGTAAAATATGCGACCGACCATTTTCCTACGTCCAGTAACATATGAATCACAACAAATATTCCGTAAGGCAACAAAAAGGTTCTCAACATGTGAAGAACGCTTTTTCCGAAATGATCTTTTTTACGGTAAAAATAGCCAGACAGAAGCACGAAGGCCTCCATATGGCAGGAATAAATAATTTTTCTTAACGTTGGGTCGATATAAAAATGACCTACTAACATGGCAAGAATTAAAATGCCACGCATAATATCGACAGTTCGTTCCCGCTCTCCGGATGCTGACGCTGCCGAACTTCTCCATCCCGCAATCTTTTTGTAGAAAGCATAAGGCTTTCCTTTCAGCCAAGCCAAAACCAAAGCCCCAAGAACTGCAAAAGCAATATACAAAAGGATATTTACGCCACTGCGAAGTTTTCCTTCCAATCCAAGAATTTCAAGAATCTTGTAAAAATAGTCGCCCAAAGTTTCCAAAGAAATCAAGTGAAGGCATAAAATGGTCATGGACTGCTGTCCGATAAAACCAATCCATTTTGCTTTTTCTAACAGACGGGAAAGATAAAAAATAACAAGACATCCGAAAATACTGAAAATCGGAGAAAGATAGATCACCGTTGCAGAAGCAGTTACTACCCATACAGGAGATATGCCCTTGTAAGCGCCAAAAACAAATATTGCCAAGGCTGGTAAGGCAATATACCATTTGAGCAGTTTTACAAGATCATACCTCTTTGCAACATATCCGAGCCAAAGGAAAAAGGTGGAAAACATTCCAGACTGAATGCTAAAAGGAAGCCAAAGAAGAGGCCCCGTAACATATCCGACCGCGGCAATCAAAAACGTTACTACGCCTAAGATTCTCAGGTCCTCTGTCCATTGCAACAGCAGACGGAAAATAAGAAGGGCAAAAAACATGGCCGGCAGAAACCAGATGGCTCCGATTCTGCTTCCAATTTCTAATTTTCCAAAATTCGTATAGGTACCGGATGCAAAGAAGGAACGGACAAGGTCCGTAGCAAAAGCGTCTTTTATTTCCTCTACGGTTTTTCCATAGAGAAAAACGTTGTTAAACAAATCCAGAAGGATCACTACAAAGCAAGTCATAAAATAGGGAATCATCAACCGATTAAATTTTTGATTGATAAATTCTTTGATTCCGTATTTTTTACTGATGGTATAACCGGAGAGAATTAAAAACGCCGTTACATTAAAAGAGAATGCAAAACGAAAAGTCGTACCTCCGACATGACCTACGATTATTGCAAGAATCGCAATCGCTTTCGCCACATCTATCCAGTTCTCTCGTTTTGCATTCATCTAATGTATGTTTCCTAAATTATAATCAGTCTACTAAATCATGCTTCAGTGGAAGCAGCTCGTTAAAGGCTTTGCGAAGGGTCCTGTCCCAAAGATCCCACTCATGTCCTAAACCAGGAACTTCTTCTGCATAAACATCACAGCCCTGTTCTTCCAGGAATTTTACGGAATTGCTCTGTCCTAAACGAGCAATATCTTTTTCGCCCCAGATCATGAAGAATTTTGGAAGCTGTTTTCCGTCTGCAATGTCCTGCTTCAGGATTTCCATGTTTTCTTCCATCTCGTTCGGTTTATGTGGAGGCATCGGCATACCAGTTTCAAATCTCTTACGGTCTCCACCAGCGCTCTTTGGAATTGGGAAGAAGGAACCAGCAGACATGGCTAAAACTGCGCTGTAGTTTTCTGGATAACGGATGGCTACTTTCTGTGCGCCGTTGGAACCCATAGATAAGCCGCCGATAAAGTTATCTTCTCTCTTGTCAGAAAGAGGAAAAACGTCACGCATCATTTTTGGAAGTTCTTCTCCAATATAGGTGCACATTTTCATGCCAGGATCCTGGTCATCCGTGTTCATGTTATAGCCGGTTGGCATAACAACTGCCAGCATATGGTCCGTTGCGTAACGAACAACGTTGGTATAGTTAATATAGTCCTGATCGTTTCCATTGCCGCCATGAAGGAGCCACAGTACCTGATACTTTTTACCGGTAGGGAAAATATCATCTCTCTTTCCAGCGGTAATGTCTTCATAAGAATAGAACGGAAGAACTACGGTTACATCGGTTTTGCAACGAAGTGCAGGAGAATAAATATTACAATTAATTACTGCCATTTACTTTTCCTCCTTTTCTGACATGAGGTGTCAGCGTAGCTGACGGAGTCCTGATGTCTGTTTCGGTTTCCGAAACGGTTCCTTTCTCATCTAAATATATGAGGTCATGCTTCAGAGGCAGCCAGCTTTCCAGTGCCTTCTTCAACTGCATATCCCAGAACGGCCATTCATGACGGTAGCCTGGAATCTCCTCGAAGAAATAATCTAAGCCCATTTTATCGTAGAATTTCAGTGCCAGCTGAACATCTGGATATACGTAGGTATCGGCAGTTCCGCAGGTAAAGAATAATTTTGGAAGGCCTTCTTTTCTTGTCTTCAAAGCTTCATAAATTGGAAGAGCCATCTGAACGTCTTTCTTTGGTTCTTCTACCATCGGATAATCGGAAACGTCTTCGTCGTTGATTACCTTGTTCAGGAATTCTCTGGTCCATGCGTCTTCTGGACGATGCATACGGATACCAGATCCGCTAAGCATTAAAGCTGCGCCGTAAAGTTCTGGATGAAGAACCGCACATTTCATAGCGCCGCCAGAGCCCATGGAGTTACCAGCTACAAAGTTGTCTTCTCTTCTTGGAGAGAGAGGGAAAATGCTGCGGCACATTCTTACTAACTCTTCGGTTGTGTAAGTAAAGTAATGGCCATTGTTTGGAATGTAGTTATCGGTAAAGAAGGCGTCATGGTCTTCCGGAATAACTACGGCAATTTTGTTTGCTTCTGCGTAGCTAACAATATTGGTGTTATAGATGAAATCCATATAATCATCGGTGCCACCATGTAACAACCAAAGTACCTGATACAGACCACCCTCACGGGTTTTCAGTTTAAAAGGCCGGTCTACGTCTCCATTTGGAATTATGACACTGACTTTGGTGTGCAGTCCTAATTCCCTGGATAAAAAATTCACTGTGTAAACGGACATGTCTTCTCCTTTTCTACCAAGGCTGTTTCAGCTCTACGCCATCGCCTGGATACTTAATGTTTGTAAGTTCTAAGGTTTTTGCTGCATTGAAAGAACCGATGGCCTGACCGAAGCTATGCCAGAAATTCTGATTCTCTACATGTTCAACTTTGATTGGACAATGTGGAACATAGGCTGGGAAAAAGCCTAAGGTTGGTTTATCAATGGTGAACGGATGTCCACCAACAAAAACAGTATAATTTCCTTTTAATTCATATGGATTCCATGCATCGGTTCCGTAAAAGCCTAAGGCTTCTGGATAACCATGAGCATGGGCATTGCTAACATATAACCAACCATCGGTTTTATCGAAGCGACGCATAACGCCACTGATTTCACCTTTCATGGTCTTTCCAGCTAAGCAAACCAAAGCACAATGCTGGCATGGGTTATTTCTGTGAGGGTCGTTAATTAATGCGCCATTGTTGAAAAGAATCATTTCATCGATGGTGATTTCTGGTTCCCGAATCCAGTTTGCTTCTGGAGTGCTCAAATGCTCTCTGCCGAAACCAGCAACATAAGAAAATACCGGCGTCTTTACATCAAAGATTTCGATTTTTCCGTGTGGAACGTAAGCTGGAACCTGAACGTAACATGGACGGTCCAGAATAATTTCCTGACCGTTAATTTCCATCTTTACGGTAGCATCCAAAACATCGTCATTATTGTTGGTGCTCATAAAGCAGAACAACTCGTTATATGGCAGCGCATAAATGGTATCGCAAATTACACAATCATGACGATAGAAAGCGCTCTCATAGAAGAAGTCCATAATTGGATTGTCCGCAGAACGGATTAAATCTACTTTTGCGTCTGCATCCGTAATCGGGCGTTCGATTGGATGTAATAAATATTTTTCAAATAAATTTGCCATTTTCTATCTCCTGTTTTTACCAAGGTTTTACTACTTCAATATCATTTCCATCTTCAGAAGTCAGACCTTCAATGGTGCTGCTGCTATAAGATCCCAGAACTGGAGAAAGAGAATGCCAGATACAAGGTTTGTTAATCTTTTCAATCTGCAGTGGGCAATGATATACGTATGGTGCAAAGAAGCATACGGAAGGTTTGTTGATGGTGAATTTTTCACCGCCAATCCACTGGGTAACTTCTCCATCAAATTCGTATGGATGCCATGGGTCAGAACCGTAGTAGCATAAAACTTCTACGCCATCATGGATATGACCTTTGGAGAAGAACCATGGTCCACTCTCTTCAAAGCGTCTTAATACGGTGAACATTTCGATGCCCGGAATATATCTGGAAAGAGCTTTTACTAAAGTTTTCTGTTTTGCTTCTGGTGGAAGTGGAGGATCGTTAATTGGTCCGTTGTTGTAGGTAGCCATCTGCTCAATTGGAGGAACATCTTCTGTTTTCCAGTTTTCTTTCGGAAGACCTACATGCTCTCTACCGCGGCCTGCAACATAAGAGAAAATCGGAACTTCTACATTGGTGACTTCAATTTTTCCATGTGGAACTAAAGCAGGAACCACCAGCATGGTGTTCTTGTCGGTCTCAAACTGCTGACCATTGATTTCCATTTTTACCGTTGCTCCCAATTTTTCCGGATCACCATTGGTGCTGGCAAAGCAGAAAATCTCTTCGTATGGAAGAGCGTAAATTTCATCGCAGATTACATACTCATGACGATAAAACGCACTCTCATAGAAGAAGTCCATAATCGGATTGTCTGCAGAACGGATTAAATCTACCTTTGCATCCGCATCTGTGATTTCTTTTTCAATTGGGTGAAGAATATACTTCTCAAAATATTTTGCCATTCGGTCCTCCTTTCCCGCAAAGCGGAACGGCACATCTTTTATATACATTACATTTATTATCGTTTAAATTTCGGCTTCAATAATTTTTGCAAATCCAGCAAGGCCCATCACATCTCCCGGAGAAAAACGGTTCAGTTCCGGACTATCAATATCCAGAACACCTACAACTTTTCCGTCCTTATGAAGCGGAATTACGATTTCCGATCTGGAATTTTCATCGCAGGCAATATGACCAGGGAACTCATGAACGTCTGGTACTACCTGTGGTTCATCTTTTTCCCAAGCGGTTCCACAAACTCCTCTGCCGAGCATAATCTCTCTGCAAGCAGGTTTTCCCTGGAATGGTCCAACCATTAATTTATCTCCCCTTACCAGATAAAATCCTACCCAGTTAATTCCTGGCAGATTCTGAGCTAATAAAGCCGCTGCATTTGACAGATTGGCGATGAAATTGGCATCATCTTTATCAAATCCATGAATCAAAGATATTAAATTAAAATTTAATTCTTCATAATCTGTGTAATACATTGTTATCTCCTATGGTTTCTGAATCAAAAACGATTTTTTCTGTTTCTCTATTTTACCAAATCCTTCTGTAATTGTTCATCTTTTTTCTGCAAATTTTAGAATTGCCTGGACTGCTTTTTCTTCCGCTTCCGGGTCTTTATCATAGAGGATGGAATGGGTGCCGTTTTCGATTTCCACAACATTGGCTCTGCTGCCAACGGCTTCTTTGTAAAGCCTTATCGACGGTTCCGTAATAACGGAATCCTTCAACGGATAAATTACCAGGTGGTCGTGTGGATAGTCCTTCACCATCTGCAAGCCTTCCTTTAACAATTTATAGTATTCCAACAGCTGCTTGGTAAAAAACCATTTCCAGTACTCTTCTCCCAAATAGGCTTCATCACAAGGAGCCCCTTCATAATGCTGATGATACCGTTTACTTAAGTGCCATTTGCAGCGAACTTTTGGCGTAAACGGAGACAATAGTTTCAGCATAAGTCTGGCTGGCTGTTTCATCTGATTATTTTCAAAGCTAAGGGAAACATATACGATTTTTCCAACTTGAGGATCCTTGCAGCCAAGAATGGCAGCCATAGCGGTTCCCATGGAATGACCTAAAAGATGTACGGTTTTATACTTCGTTTTTAAATCTGCCAAAGCGTTGGAAGCAACTCCCATCCAGTCCTTGGAATGAGAACGGATAAAGTCTTTTCCACAGGTTCCATGACCTGGAAGTCTCGGTACATAAACATCATAGCCAGCATCAAACAAATCTACTGCCGGTCTTACCATTTCTCCCGGATAGCCACGATATCCATGGATAAAAAGCCAGCACTCTTCGGACTTCTCTTCATGTAACATAGAAAAAGATCTGCTGCCCTGGGTGCATTCTTTTTCGTCTTTATAAACGCCTTCATACCATTCTTCCGGAACTTCGTAAGTCATTTTTCCATAATCAATCATACTGTCTTTCCTTTCTAGTCTATGTTATCTGCAATATAGGAATTGGTTGCTTCGTAAACGTCTGCGTCCAGATTTTTTTCTACTGAAAAAGAGACGGTCTGGCCATCACTAGTGCAAAGGATTGTTCCCTGTAAGTCCGTGCGGAACAGTAGAATGTCTTCCTGCTCCATCCGATTCAGTAAAGACGGATGGGGATGCCCGTAGGAATTATCTTTTCCTGCGGAAATAACGCCATATTTCGGGTATACAGCCTCTAAAAAGTCTCGAGAGGACGAATATTTGCTACCATGATGTCCTACCTTTAAAACCGTACTCCGGACCTTATAGTCACTAGCTAATACTTCCGCCTCTTCTTCCCATTCTGCGTCTCCTGTAAATAAAAAAGAGGTATTGCCATATTCCAGGCGAATCATCAGGGAATTATTATTTCCTTCTGCCTCTGTAGAAATCGGTCCGATAATCTTTCCCGTTGCGGAGCCTAAGGTCAATTCCGTTCCAGCCTTTGGAACCTGCAGGGTGATTTCGTTTTTGCCCAGATACTTTTTAAAGTTGTAGAAGGTGGCCGTGTCATATTCTTCTTCGGAACAATAGGCAATGTCCGCATCTGCATAATTTAACGCGCCGGACAACCCGCCAATATGGTCCGCATCCGGATGGGTTCCGATAATATATTTCAAATGGGTAATGTTATGGTTTTCCAGATAACTGTAGATAAAGCTGGATTCTTCGGAATTTCCGCCATCAATCAGCATCGCCTCTCCATCGCAGAGAATCAGAGACGCGTCTCCCTGTCCCACATCTAAAAAATGGACTTCAAAATAAGAGCCTTCTGGAAGATTTACTGGTTCCGGTTGCTTTCCAAAAGGAAGGGTACATGCGCATAAAACCAGCAAAATTGCCGAAAGCACAGCGGACAACAAGATGAATTTTTTAAGGGATTTCGCTTTCGTCATTTATCTTTTTATTACTCTGCCTTATATACTTCTTCTCCATCTACTAAGGTGAATAAAAGCTTCGCGTTGGCTACTTTTTCGATTTTCTCTCCCAAAAGATCCACATCGTAGATGCAGGCGTTGGCAATTTTTCCAACCGCTAAAGATCCCAAATTGTCCTCCTGATGCCACATATAGGCAACGTTTTTTGTCAGTCCCAGTAAAGCATCTTTTTGGGAAATCCGTTCCTCTGGATTTCGTAAAGACTCTTTTCCATACTTCAAGGAATATCTTTCACAAGCCGTGAAAATCGACAATGGAATGTCTACATTTTGGCTAACCGGATAATCTGTATGGAAAGCCGTTCTTACTCCTGCTTTCAGGAAAGAATGAATCGGGTAGGAATGTTCTGCTTTTTCTTCGCCCACATAGTCAACTTCTTGCGGGAAGTAGCCTGGTAGTTTTGGAGCAAATAAAGGAAATACTAACGCTGTAGTTTCTGTATCTGCAAAACGCTGATAATCCTTTTCATCCACAATCTGCAAATGACAGATAACGTTTCTTTGGTCGGTTCCTCTAATTTCTTTTTGTGCCTCTTCAATGCAATCCAATACAAATTTCGTGGAACCATCCCCAATGGAATGGGTATGAACGCCCATATTGTATTTAGAAGCCGCCTTAATCAATCGGACCATTTTTTCTTTATCATTAAAGCGCTGAACGCCGTGATAGTCCGGCATATCGTTATAACCATCTAACATCCATGCAGTATGGGCTTCGATAACGCCATCAATAAATACTTTTAAACCGACGGTACGGAAGTATTCGGAATCATTGGCCTGGGCAAAATGAAAAGCTTCCTCTGCATCGGCTTCTGGCGTATCCGTATTATCATTTACGGAATAATAAGCGTAGGTACGGAGTTTCAGTTTTCCTTCCTCTGCCAGTTCTTTATAAGCCTGGTTCTGCAATGGAGACACCAGGTTCGTTCCCGCCTCTGTGGCTGCCGTATAGCCTTTGCTAAAAGCAAAATTCTGCCAGTATAAAATACCTGCTTTTAAGTCTTCGATGGATTCCGGAATTTTTCCTAAAATGCCCATGGCCGGAGTTTCATGAAGCAGTCCTGTTGGATTTCCTTCTTCGTCAGTTTCTACTTCTCCTGGTTGACATGCTTTTGCATAGTCCCCATCGATGTCAAAAACTTCCATGCACTTCGTATTTACAATCATGGAATGACCATCAATACTCTGTATCGCTGCCGGCGTATCCGGGCACACGTCATCTAAAAGTTTCTTTGTCGGAAATCCTTCCTTCAGACTCCATCCGCTTCCAAAATAAAAAGCTTTTCCCGGTGTTCGATCAACATACGCTTTAAAGAGTTTCTGATAGTCCTCATAACTGTTTCCGGATTCCAGGGTTGCTCCGCCTAAAGCTCTTTTTCCCGCTCCCATTCCATGAGCATGAGCTTCTAAAAATCCAGGGAAGATATATCCCTCACCATAGTCTTTTATTTCTGTAGCATCGCTGCAAAAACCTTTTGCAGTTTCTGCATCGCCGATATATTGAATTCTTCCATCCACGACGGTCATTGCACTCGCGAAGGGAAGATCATCTTCTAACGTAATTATATTTCCTAAGATCAGTTTTTCTGCTGTTTTTTTCATGTTGCTCTCCCATAAATATTTGGTTTTATTTTAACAATTTTTCCTATCCGTAACAATGTCTTTCCCTCAGGTCTTTGTAAAAAAAGAGACCGGAAAACCGGTCCCCTATAAAAATAGTAACTATGAAATTATCCGTTTTTTTGCTGTAAGCCTAATTTTCTCTTTATGAATAAAGCAATCTTCTTTGGCCAGTTTTCACCGTCCATATTCATCATGTTTGCTTCCACATAGTTTACATTGTTTTTTGTAATCCAGACATCCATCAACAATTCTGAAATTCGGCCGAAAACTCGTTTATCAAAATCAGAATAAGATGAAATATCTAATCGCTCTTCTACCACCTTAAGGACGCCGAACATCCAAGTAAGATAGTCGTCCAGCAATTCCCGTTTCATGATGCACATGTTAAACATATGGGCACTTCGGCGTTTCATTACATCATCAAAAGCCTTGGAATATTCTGGACAAATATCCGCAATCACTGCCTTGGTAGTATCCAAATCAATGGCATAGTGAGAATGAGCATAATGGCTATATAAGGTTTCAATCACATAAAACCGTTTCTGTGGAAGTACTACATCCGCTTTCTGCAGCAGGTTTTCTGCCTGAACCTTTGTCAGTATTTTCTGCCATTTATCGCCAGAACCGCCAATAGAAAAATGTCTGCGGTAATGGGCCAGTCCTAAATAATCTGCCTCCAGATTTTTCCACGCCCAATAAATACAAGTCAGTTCGCAATACAGAGGATTTTTTTCTCCGATGTTGTCCCCGGTGTTGTCTCCTGGATATCCATCAATCGGATCATGCATGGCTGCTCCTGCCTGAACAGGAACATACATGGAATCTTCCGGCATTCTATAAGGCTTATGAGCCGCAACAATAATCTTAATATCCATAGCCAATTAACTCATGTATTCTTCATACTTCGGAAGGACTTCTTCCTTCGGTCCATACATTACCATATCACCGTCATTAATCCATAAGATAATATCGCACAGGCTCCTTAGAGTCTCCATGTTATGAGAAACGATTACTACCGTTCTATCTTCATCGCTGATGAGTTCTTTCATCTTGGCATAGCTTTTTTTCTTAAACTTCGCATCGCCTACAGATAATACCTCATCTACTAAAATAATATCGGTTTCGAGAATTGCGGTAATAGAAAAAGCCAGTTTAGAATGCATACCACTGGAATAGGTTCTTACAGGAGCATCAATAAATTTTCCCAGTTCGGAAAACTCGATAATCTCCTGGGTTTTCTTTTCAATTTCTTCTTTTGAGAAACCTAACAGCATTCCGGAAAGAGCGATATTCTCCCGTCCAGACAATTCATTATTAAAGCCAACACCAATGCTCATCAAAGAAATGGAATGGCCATGAAGATCTACGCTTCCACTATCCGGTGCAAAAATACCTGCGATAGACTTCAGCATCGTGGATTTACCACTACCATTTTTTCCAACGATTCCAAGAATCTTTCCTTTTTCCAAAGCAAAAGAAACTCCCTTTACCGCTTCGATTCGAGTCTTGTCGCTACCCTTCAGCTTCAGAATATTCTTTTTCACGGAATAAGTCTTCATGCTGTTATAGGTTATATATAAATCTTTTACTTCTAATGCAATTTCGCCCATATAATCTCCCGTTAAATTGATTTAACGTAACTGTTTTCATTTTTGTAAACCAGTACAATGCCTAAATAAGATAAAGCTAAAGAAATAACAAACCAGATTAACATCATCCACATGTTTGGAAGCTTCTGGTAAAGCATAACATCTCGCATAGCGTCAATTAGATAGGCCATTGGATTACAGTAAGTAAGAATCTTGCCCCAAGGAGCAGGAATTCTTCTGCTAACACTGTAGAAAATACCGGTAGCATAAAATACCAGTTTCAATACGATATCTACGATGTTCTGCAGATCGGCAACATATACGCCAAAGTGCATAAGAAAACAGGAAAACGCAAAGTTAAATAAAACAAGAATTAATAAAATCGGAAGAACCAAAACTATTCTCCAGGAAACCGTTACTCCCATGATGATCATCGCCACTACTGCAATCAGGAAGGAAATCATCATCTTGAATCCGTTTACGCCCAGCCTTACAAATACAAGGACAAACTTCGGCAGATAAACTTTGGAAACAATGGATTTATTGGTTCGAATAATCTTAACACTGTTTTTCATCATGTTATTGAAGAAGTCCCACATGGACACACCAATAACAATGAATGGAATAAAGTATTCTTCTTTTGTATTAAATACTAAACCAAAAACAATGGCATAAATAAAAGTAAAGCAGATTGGCTGCAAAATCCACCACACCCAATTCAGGTAGGAGTTTGCAACTTCTGCCATTAAAGAAGCTTTGGAAGCTTCTACGGTATATTTAAAATATTTTTTTGTATCTCTGATAAACTTACTTAACATTTTTACGTTTTTTCTCCAAGTCACATTACTGTTTATTATAACACACATATAGTATGTGTAAATAATAATGGCAAACTAAGAAATGAAGATTCTATGTCCAACGCTTTCGCAGACAGAAAAAAGGACCGGTCAAAACCGGTCCTTTCAAAGTTTTCGGGTTTTATTATTCTTCTACAATTTTTGCAGATACAGAATTCTTCTTTACAGAAGCAATTCCATTTTTGCATTTCTGAAGAGTCTTGTATCCTTCAGAAACAGCGATAATCTGTCCGTTAGAAGCTTTCAGACGGAAACGGAATTCTCCAGCTTTGTCTTTGTAAATTTCAAACTTAGGACATTTTTCTTTAATAAATCCTTCTGCGGTCTGATTCTCAACGTTTGCTTCTGGAGCATTTTTGATAACGCTTGCAACACCGTTCTTGCATGTTGCTAAGGATTTATAAACCTGAGAAGTTGCAATTACCTCACCATTGTTTGCTTTAAGATCAAACTTGATGCCGGTGTTTGTCTTCTTGATTAAAAATTTTCCCATAACTACCTCCAATAAAATAAAAATACACCCTGGTTACTCCCATAACCTTTTACATTTTAATATGTAAAAATTAAATATGCAAGATATGTATTAGCAAAGATTGCCTATTTTATAGGATTTTTTAGCTTTTTTTGCCTATTTTTATTGATTTTTCAATAAAAATCACGCTGTATGTATAAACTTTCGTTGGTTTTCTTATCTGTCAAGCGCTCTAAGCGTTCAAAAATTTTTTTGTTGTAAGATGCACAATCATCCCATTCTTTTACTACTTCCGGAGCATAATCCGTGTTAATGTCGTAATGCTCCACAATGTATTTGGAAAGATAATCCGTGTATTTCTGTGCTCCAAAAATATTCAGATGACCTGGATTGTAAAAGTCATGATTCAAATCCATTCCAATTTCAGAAGATGCTGCCTGCATATCCAAGAAATCATATCCTGCTTCTTCAATAATATCCAACATCTCATAATAGGATTCATCCATTTCATAGGTTATGCTTTCCGGGCTACGGATAAACAGAATATTTTCGATTCCATTCTCTTTGCAATAGTTCAGGAAAATATCCAGATACTTAAAGCCTTCTTCCGAAATCTTATATTTCGATTTTTTCTCTTTATATTCATTCACATCCGTATAGGTGTAAAAATTCTTCGTAACAGAATAGCCTTTTCGATTCTGCTGAAGCTTATCGATAAACACCTTCAAGCAACCACCAATATCATCCCATCTGGAATGATATTTAATAAAAGGATGCTTATAATGATACCATTCTTCTTCCGGAATCAGTTCCTCTATGGTCTGGGTCCGAAGCTCCGAATCTTTCATGGCGTCAATCCATCTTCTTAAATGAACTGGCTCTAACTGGTCTTTATAGGTAAAGCCCCAAGTTTCAACAACATATAAATCCGGCTTTTGATTGCTTTCTGCTAACTGAACAGCCGATTTATAAGAAGCTCCCATCATATCGGAAGTGGACAGGTTAAAGCTGGTAAAACCGTATTTTTCATAAGCCAGAGGCGAATAAAAGGACGTATAAATGGTACTAGGGCCAATCAAGGCAACACTAATACTATCATCCGGTTCTTTATAATAGCCATACATGCCAACCGTGTCTCTTTCATATGCAACACACATAACAAAGGACGCAAGAGCAATCAGGCCAATGCTGAGTCCGGCAAATATTATAATTCTTATCCAGTGTTTTAATTTCATTATCTAATCTAGTTCAAATCCTTAGAAGTTCATGTAAACAAATTCATTTGCAGCAACGCCAGGTCCATACATTCCTAAAATTACAACACCTAACAGTAAGCCCAGCATAATAACCCACTGGAACCAAATGGACTGTTTTCCAAGGGTATCGCGGAAGCTCTTCTGGGAACGTTCCTGATAAAGGCTGACTGCAAAAACAATCATAAGTCCAACTACAATTACTGCATAATCGGATATTTTCAATCCAATATTCAGTTCTGCTGGTACCGATGCTGCTCTGCCTAATGGATTTAAACAATCTAAAACCATTCTTGCAGAATCTGCCATGTCATTTCCAATATCAAAAGCGAAACCAACCATTGTGATTACAAAGGTACGGAAAATCTGCCACAATCTCCAGCTGAAGGTCTGCGTTCTGATTTTCGTTTTATTGATTACATATTTGAAAACCGGGTCCAGCAACATGGATACGAGAATGATGATTCCGTTCCATAAGCCGTAACCAGCATATTTCCAGTTCGCACCATGCCACATACCGACAATCAGGAAGGTAAGTAAGGTTGCAATACAACCAGGAACAACTCTTCCCGCATGTTCAATAAACGTAAAGCCGCCCCATACACTATCTGCCGGTAAATCTTTTTTCTTTGCATGGGAACCAATCCATTTTCCAAAACGTAAGAAAGCTTTCGATACGGCGATTGGATAAAACAGATAAGTTCTTAACCAATGGCAAAGGGAAATATGCCATCTACGCCAGAAATCGGCAACGGTTCTTGCGAAGAACGGTCTCTTGAAGTTGTATGCCATATTGATTCCCAGCATCTGGGCAACACCTCTGGAGATATCGATGCCTCCGGAGAAGTCCATATAAAGCTGAGCTGCATATACTAAAATCGCAATTGCGCCAAAGAAATTGTATAATCCCGGACGGTTATCCAAAATGGCATTCAGAATGACAATCAAACGGTCCGCAATTACCATCTTTTTAAATAAGCCCCAAAGAATCAATATAAAGCCATTTTTAATATTCTCATACTGAAGGTCATGACCTTCGTATAACTGTTTTGCCAGATCATCATAAATGGCAATCGGTCCCTGGATGATCTGTGGAAAGAAGGAAACAAATAATGCAAATTTAGCAAAATTCTTTTCTGGAGCCGTCTTTCCCCAATATACATCAACGATGTATCCCATGGACTGGAAGGTATAAAAGCTGATTCCCAAAGGAAGCAGAATTCCTAAAGAGATTGCCGGAACTGGCAAGAATCCAGAAAGCCACTCGGAAATATAGTCGAAATATTTAATAACTGCAAGAATTCCAAAATTTAATACCAGAACTAAAGCCAAAATCAATCTCTTGTTAACAAGAGTTTTATGCTTGTAGGCTTTCTTTGTATCGGAATCCCAATCTGCTTTATGTTCTTTTAATTCTGCCTTCCGTTGATTCGCTACCTTATCCAGCCACAAAGCTCCCAGCCATGTGGAAATTGCCGTAAATACAATGAACGGCATATATTTCAGGCAAACGATACCATAAAAAGCAGCGCTGGCTGCCAAAAGCACAATCCAACGGAACTTTTTCGGAATGATGTAATATAACACCAAGGTTGCGAAAACAAAGGCAAAAAATGATAACGATGTAAGGGTCATTTTTTATTTTTCCTCAGGTCTTTATTCATCCTCAAGTCTCTGCATCATTGCAAACATTGCTTTTGCACTGTTAAAGTTTGTAGGAACGATTTCTGAAGGAGGAACTGTAATTTCGTAGTCCTCATCCAGCATAGTGATAATCTGAATTACATCGAAGGAATCCAGAAAGCCCCCGTCAAAAAGTTCTGTTTCGTTCTCAAAGTCAACGCCTTTTTTAATCAGTTTTAATTTCTCAATAAATTCTTCCATTACGTTCTCCTATTTAAGTATTACATATTTAAACCATTCAGATATGGAATAATCCACAAAACTAAGCAAACAATAAACGCTACTGCTCCAACCAGACAGCCAATTTTTGCAGCAACCATGGTCTTTTTGATTTCCTTTGGATCTTTTTCAGATTCCGGAATAATAAACATTTTGTTTCGTTCCAGAACTTCCTGCTCCGTAACTTTCGTGCATGCAGATCCGATAATCAAAGCAATAATATTTACAATAATACCAACAAATACAGGGTCTAACCAAACTGGCAAACTCCATCCTGCAAAGTGGGAAATCAGTTTTAATGCAAAGTTGGTAACAAAGCCTGCTAACATACCGGCAAAAGCACCGGTTTTCGTAACTCTCTTACTAAATACACTGGCAACTGCTACTGGCATCCAGGAACTTGCAATCATTGCGCCGCCTAAATACATAATAACGAAAATTGCCGGAGGATTTCCAAGAGCTACTAAGGTAACAACAACTGCTGCTGCAATCATTGTAATACGTCCAATATTGATAGCTTTTTTATCCATAGCGTTTTTATCCAAGCCTTTGGAATCAAACGCTTTCACAACATCATTCGCAACCATACTGCCAATCAGAGACTGGAAGGTCGTTGCGGAAGAAATACCTGCTGCCAGAATACCGGTAAGAAGAATAATACCTAAAATCTTTGGCATAAGGTTCATGCTAGCCCAGATCAATACGTGAGTAGAATCTGGCATATCCGGGAATACCCGATTTACAAATACAGCGCCGATTCCGCTTAAGAACTGAAGCAAGAACACACCGATGGCTGACCAGTAAGCACTCTTTACTACAACACTTTCGGATTTTGCCATCTGGTAACGGCTTGCCTGCCATGGGCCAACCATACATACACTCATCCAAGAAATACCATAAATAACACCCCAGGTAACATTCTGAGCACCAGTATCATATAAAGCGCCTGCTTTTCCAGCCCAGGAAAGCAAAGCGGAAGTATCGGTATTTGCAGCCAGATGATGAATGGTGTCGTACCATCCACCAGTTCCATGGGCAATAAATGCAACACCAATGATTAACGCAATCGTAAATACTGCAGCCATTAAGGTATCCGTAATCAAAACGCCGCGGCTTCCGGAAGTTACGGAAATCAGCGTGAATACTACCATTGCTACAATGATACAAATCTTATAATCCACGCCAGTTACTACTTCCATCAGGGTTCCAATTCCCTGCATAACGCTAAGGAGATAAACCGTCATGGTAATAATCGCTGTAATCGCGGAAAGAGTACGGACTGCTTTGGAATCAAATCTCTGTCCAAAGAATTCCGGCATAGTTAAAGCTTTGGATCTTCTTAAATATCTTCCAAAGAAGATCGAACCGAAAATATAGCCAGCGGCCAACATTCCGGAAAGGATCATCAGAGAAGAAAATCCACCATCATAGCAGGTTCCTGCATCTCCCATAAACATACCGGTAGAAGAATAGGAGGCAACCAAAGAACCGGCAATCAAAATAACTGGAGCCTGTCTTCCTGCGACATAGAAATCTTCTGCACTCTGAACTTTTTTACTAACTACAAAACCAATAATAAGGAAGATCACCATGGCGATGATCATACCGATCAAATAAACGTTCATGTTTTACTCGCCTTTCTGGTCTTCACCTTGTTTTTTTAATACTTCTTTATACTCTTTCTTTATGCGGAAATAAAAAAAAAAAAAAAAAGCGCTGAGCCATACACCGATAAAAATCGCAATCGCTATTTCCATACTTACTCCTTTAAATTTGCTCTTTTAAAGCTGCTCGATCAATTTTTCCATTAATGTTAAACGGCATTTTTTCAAGTTTCTCAATTCGGTTTGGAATCATATATACAGGAAGTGCGTTGCGCAGTTCCTCGTTAATATAATCCTCTGTGGCGGTTCCTGTGTAAAATAAAACAATACGGCTACGTTTTGTATCATAAAGACAGCAGTTCTGGTCAATGCCATTTAAAGCGGAAACCGCCGTCTCTATTTCACCTAATTCAATACGATTTCCCATGTGCTTAATCTGGAAATCTTTTCTTCCCATATAGATTAAGTCACCGTTTTCATCAATTTTTGCCAAGTCACCCGTACGGTACATGCGGATAGATTCCGGATCATCACCTTCTTTAAATACAGGATTCTTTACAAAGACTTCTTTTGTTTTTTCCGGCATGTTGTAGTAACCATCTGCGATACTGATTCCCGCTGCGCAAAGCTCGCCGATTTCTCCAGGAGCAACTTCTTTATCATTTTCATCTAAAAGAATAACTTTAATATAAGAAGCAGGAATACCAATCGGGAGGGACTCGGAATCTGAAACGTCCCTGTCAATTACATAATAGGAAATCATCTCTGTAGTCTCTGTAGGACCATAAAGATTTGTAAACTGAACGTTTGGATACTCTTTTCTCCACATGTTCATCTGCTTGCTCGGCATTACTTCTCCACCGAACATAACATGTTTTAAGTCATCTAAATGCACTTCCGGTAAAGCCCGGAAATTAGCAATCATACAAAGTACGGACGGTACCCAATAGAGAACGTTAACATGACGTTCCTTTAAATAATTCAGAGTTACCATCGGGAAGGAAAAGGCCTTCTTAGGAACGATATGGCAAGTAGCACCAACCAGAATTGTCAGGAAAATATCCGGACAGCTCATAATAAAATAGAATGGTGCCTGATTTGCAAATACCGTTGTTTCATCAAAATGGAAAGTATCTGCGTACCAGTTAATGTATGGAGGGAAAGCTCTGTGAGGGATGATAACGCCTTTTGGAACGCCCGTAGATCCAGAAGTAAAAAGGACAAACATCGTAGAATTTATATCAATTTTTTCCCGGATCTCAAGGAGACCTTCTTTATCGAAGTCTTCCTTCATCGCTTCTTCATATACAATAATTCCTTCTTCGGATAAGGAATTGTCTTTCGCAACGATTTCCTTTGCTGCTGTCAGATGGGCCTCGTTTGTAATAATCGCAACAGGACTCAATACTTCCAGAATCTTCTGAATTCTGGCTTCTGGCATATCAACGTCCAACACGGTATAGAAATTACCGCTGTAAACGATGGACAGCATGGCGTTGATACATTCCACAGACTTTTCCATGAAAATACAGATTGGTTTGTCAAATATATTCTGTCTCGAAATTACCGATGCGATTTTCTGGGATTCTGTCCGAATTTCACTAAAAGTAATTTCTCTTTTTTCATCACAAAAAGCTGTTTTTTCCGGCAGACGGTCCGCTGTTATTTCCAAATAATCGGTTACTGTTTTAATCATGAATGTTTCTCCGTTTTTATTATCGTATCAATCGAATGTTTCTAATTTGTAAAAAAGGGCATAAAAATACACAATACAACTAAGTATTGTACCATATACAGTACTTTTACACAACAAGTTGTGTGTTTTTCCTGTTTGACAATAAAAAACTGATTTCGTGCGACTCTGGCCCGAAATCAGTTTTTCTGGTTCAATTTATTATATGAAAAATTCAGAGATTTTTACCACATCAGACCGTCATCAATACAGCCATCATCGCCCTGTGGTCCATAGTCTACTGGTTCTTGGTAATACACCGGCTCTTCGTAGTATACTGGTTCTTCATAGTAAATCGGCTCTACATAAGCTGCCGTGGTTTCCTCCGGAACTATAAGACTCTTTTCATTTTCTAAAGAAGACTTTTCCTCTTTTGTTGACAGACTCTGATAGGTAATATATCCAATTTCTTCGCTTAAAAGAAGGTCTACTTCTTCTGCGTCTGTCATTGGAAAGTCATGAAGTACCATTTCCTTATCTACGCCGTATTTCAAAAGAATGTTATACTTAACACCTTCCTCTGGTTTAAAGAATAATTCACGGGTTTCATCGGCTGCAAACACATCATCTTTCAGCAGAGCAACTGGGTCTTTTCCTTCTGCTGTAATTTCAAAACCGGTTATATTTTTTCCAATTTTGTTTGTCAGCTTAATCGTAAGGGATCCTTCCGTAGCTTCGCCTAACGGTGCATATTTTACAACGGGAACTGTTTCCGGCTGGGACATGGTTTCGGTTTCCGGAATACTTTCCGGTTCCTGGGCAGCTCCGCCGCAGCCTGACAGCACTGCTGCCGTTACAAGTAAAATCATGGTTGCCAGGCAAATTCCTTTGGAAAATCTTCTTATCATCGTATTCGTTCCTTTATCTCAATTAAATTATTTAAGTACCTTATAATCGGTATATCTCCAGGTTCCGGACTGGCCGTACTGTTTGAAATATCCGTCATAGCCGGTTTCCGTTTCAAAGTCCGGATCACAGATATAGGTAACTCCTGTCTTTGGATCAACAATTTCAACCCATCCATGAATTCCCATGCCGCCGGCACGTAACGGAACATAGCCCTGAATCATATTGACTTCGTAGCCTAACGCTCTCGCCATATAGCAGAAGGATGCTGCTTTTCCTAAGCAATCTCCTTTTTTATTCTGTAAGGAGTATAACGCATAACCGGAGGAAGTGGAAGATGATGGTTGCAATCCGTCATAAGGAATTTTCACAGCCCAATCATAAGCTCCCCGTAAGGTTCCACCAGCCTCCTGTAATCTCTTTGTTGTCCATTCTGAAAGCAGAGAATTCGAAATTCCATAGCTGGAATATGCGCCTTGCATTTCTCCGTTTTTCGTTTCAACAACGGCATCTACCGTGTAGTAATAGGTTTTTCCAGAGGTTACGGTAGCATCAAAATATTCTGTACCCGAAACAGTTGCTATCATATTCCAAGTGCTGCCGTTTTCCGCTTTTCGATAAACATTATATTTCGACGCTCCAGCTACTGATTTCCAAACAGTGCGAATTCCCGCTGGATTCTTTTCACTTTTACAAGACAGGAGCTGTGGAGTTCCAACGCGAAGAACGGTGATTCCATAACTGCTAATATAGTATCCAAAGTATTTTACGCCATCTATAGTTTTATAAGGTCTTGCCAGATATTCATAAGTCTCATTGGCGGTAACTTGGGAGTCAGTGTATTGGGTACTTCCAGCCACATCTTTAAAACTTTTCCAGGTTCCACCCGGAATTCTCCAATACAGACGGTATCCCGTTGCTCCGGATACTTTTTCCCAGGTAAGAGTGATTCCGTTTTCGGTATTCTTTGCAGATGTCATTCTAGAGCCTGGGAGATAGATGCCTGCTTTTCCAGTAGAATCATACCAGCTGGCTTTTCCCTCGGCATTTACTGCAGCAACGGTGTAAGAATATTTACTACCAACATCCACCGTTTTATCAACATAAACGGTGTCTTCCGTTTCTGCCAATAGTTTCCAGCTGTCACTTTCACTGCGTCGATACAGTTTATATTTCACAGCGCCTTTCACAGCTGCCCATTCTACCCAGATTCCATCCTTGGTTCCTGTTGCTTTTTCCATTTTCGGAGCTGCCAGACGCTCAATGGTTACCATGGAGCTTGCATCGGAGCTACCAAAATATTTTTCTCCGCTAACGATAATATAAGGTTTTACCAGATAATCATAGTTTTTTCCGGCAGAAACACTGGAGTCACTACAAGAAGTAGCACTTGTCACATCTTTTAATTTTCTCCAGTCTCCACCTGGGTTTCTCCAGTAAACTCTATATCCACTTACTCCAGAAACACTTTTCCATGACATAGAGATTCCGCTTGCAGTATTTTTTGCAGAAGTCATCTGAGTACCTGGGACATAAACTCCAGCCATACCGCTAGAATCATAAGTTCCCGTTTTTTCATCTGTGCCTACGGCGGCAACGGTGTAATAATATTTGGTTCCTACGGTGACCGATTTGTCTACATAGGATGTGCTCGTCGTTTCTGCAAATTGTTTCCAGCTTCCATTTTCTGTCCGCCAGTATATTTTATATTTCGCTGCTTTTTTTACAGCGCCCCATTCGATTTTAATGCCATCCTTTGCACTGGAAGTCTTCACCATTTTCGGAATGCCTAAGCGGTCAATGGTTATCATGGAGAAAGCATCCGAACTACCTAAATATTTTATTCCTCCAATGGTAACGTACGGTTTTACCAAATAATCATAGGTTTTTCCATAAGAAACACCTTTATCAGTATATTTGGTCGAACCTTCTACATCTTTAAAGAACTTCCAAGTTCCACCTGGATATCTCCAGTACAGACGGTATCCGGTTGCTCCACTTAAACTTTTCCAAGAAAGATCAATACTATCCGTCTTGTTCACTGCCGAAACAAATTTCGTGCCAGCAACATATCTTCCAGTTATGCCCTTAGAATCATAAGTTCCTACCTTGCCTTCTGCAGAATAGGCTCTTACGGTATAATAGTAAATCGTGGTTTCCTTGATGGACTCATCGATATAATAGTTGTTTTCTGTCTGATCGTA
Organism: Lachnospiraceae bacterium; assembly: GCA_024403615.1. Lineage (GTDB taxonomy): Bacteria > Bacillota > Clostridia > Lachnospirales > Lachnospiraceae > RGIG5612. The sequence goes on along the minus strand of JAKSRM010000006.1, from coordinate 42,129 downwards.
CTTCTTCCAGCTTCCGCCTGAGGTCTTCCGGTAAACATAATAACCTGCAGCTCCCGCAACAGAATTCCAACTGATTTTAATGCCCGAAGGTTTACTGCAAGTTCCCGTTAATTTCGGTTGTGCAACGTAAGTAATGACGTCCACGTTTTCTGCAGGCGCTTCCCCATAGTATCTCGTACCATCTACGGTTTTATAAGGCTTTACCAAATATACATAGGTTTCTCCGTAGGTAACTCCTGTATCTAAGAAATTTGTGGCACCCACTACGTCCTTGAAGAACTTCCAGGTTCCTCCCGGTACTTTCCAATATAAACGATAGCCGTTAGCTCCGCTTACCTCATCCCAAGTCAGATTAATTCCATTGGATTTTATCTGGGCTGTAACTTTGGTACCGGAAACATACACTTTCGGTGTGGAAACCGTTACGGTTTCTTTGGATTTTTCTTCCGCCTTCGGCGCTTCTGGTTCCGTCAGCAATAAAGGCTGTTCTTCCGGAACTTCTGGTTCAATTTCTTCCTGAGTGGATTCTGTGGTTTCCAAATTCTGTGGAATCTCGTCTTCCGCAAAAACAGCCAGGGTTCCCAGAGCCAAGGTCAAGCTTAAACATATAGCTGCAATTGCAATAAATTTTCTTTTCAAAGCATAAATCCTTTACTTGTGCAAATCGTTGTCCGTTGACGTTAATTTATTAAATCTTTCTGTGTGTATAGATATCCGCCAGAATTGTTTTCCGTAAGAGTTTTTAATTTCTCGATTACGTGATCATTAAAGGAGGCACAATAATCCCATTCCTTCTTTACTTCCGGAGCATAGTTGGTATTAAGGTTATAATTATCCATTACATATTTTGACAGATAATCCGTATATTTTTCTGCGCCAAAAATGTTCAGATGGGTAGAATTATAGTAATCATGGTTCACATCTAACCCCATTTCATCTTCTACCGCTTCCATATTCAGGAAGTCGTATCCTGCTGCATGGATTTTATCAATCATCTCATAATAAGAATCCACTGGCGTATATTGAATCAATTCCGGACTTCTTACAAAGAGAATGTTCTCAATGCCTGCTTCCTTACAGTAATTTAAGAAAATATCCAGATAGGTAAAGCCGCTTTCCTTAATCCGATACGGAGACTCTTGCGGCGCATATGGATAGATAATCGGAGTCGTGGCAAAACTCTTTGTAACAGAAAATCCCTTTTTATCTATGTTCTTTTTATCCAGAAATACTTTGAAGCATCCGCCTAAATCGTCCCATCTGGAATGGTATTTGATTAACGGATATTTGAAACTAGATTGCTCTTCTTCCGGAACCAGTTCTTCAATTGTCTGATTTCGAATATCAGAAGACGGAAGGGCATCAATCCATTTTCTCAGGCTGACCTCTTCTAACTGATCTTCATAACAAAAGCCCCAGATTTCAACCACATAGAGGTCGGGATGTTGCTCTTTTTCTGCAATTTGAACAGCAGACTTGTAGGCTGCAGAGGTCATGGAAGACGTTGCCAGGCTATAACTGGTAAATCCATATTTTTCATAGGCTAAAGGCGAATAAAAAGAAGTGTACATGGTGCTTGGGCCAATTAAAACAACATCAATGCTGTCTTTCGGCTCCTTAAAAAAGCCATATACCCCTACCGTATCTTTTTCATTGGCAACGCATAAAAAAGAAGACGCCAACACAATCAGTACGATACTGAGTCCTGCAAAAATTATGATTTTAATCCAGTGTTTTAATTTCATTCCTTGTTTTCGTACTCTGCAATAACCTTTTCCAGAATATCACAAGCTAAAAGAACTGTTTTTGCGCAACGGTTCTCTTCCGTGTTGAATTTCGGCTTTACTTCTGCACAGTTCAAACTATTTCCAAATTCTTCTTTTAAACGTTCAAAGAGCAGATTTACTGCCGGCTTAATATCGTCGCTTTCATGAGATTTGGTTTCTACATAACGATAAGATAAAAGACATACAGCGCCTAAAACTGCTCCACAGAGATTCCCAGTTTGAACGCCGCCACCAAAGCCTGCTACCATAAGCATTGCATGGTCATCCAGGCCCAGGTTATAGTATTCATTTCCTGCACGTAAAATTCCTTCCGCACAGTTATAATTTTGATCTAAATAAAACTTTAACGCTAAATCCTTCAGCATATTTTCACCTTTTCTCCATAATAGTTCACATATAGATTTATTGTATCATATTATTAATATCTGTATGGTCTTTTTTTATTTTTTCACGTATAATACTTTCAGATTATTTATAAAGGAGTTCATTATGAAAATAGCAGTTAGTTATGAAAATGGTCAGGTTTTCCAGCATTTCGGAAAAACTGAAGAATTTAAAGTTTATGATATTGAAGACAAGGAAGTAATTTCCAGCGAAGTTATGGGTACCAATGGTGTTGGTCATGAAGCCCTTGCTGATTTCCTTGTAGAAAATGAAATCGACATCGTAATCTGTGGAGGTCTTGGAGAGGGTGCTATGTATGCTCTTCAGGAAGGCGGAATCGAAGTCTTCGCAGGTGTAGAAGGTGATGCAGACGGTGCTGTAAAAGCTTACTTAGATGGTACTCTGGATTCTACTGGCGTTAATTGTGAATGTGACGGCGAAGAAGATGAATGTGACTGTGGCTGCGGCGGTGACTGTGGCGACTGTGGCGGTGGTTGTGGCGGTTGCCATACCATTATCGAAGGCAAAAACTCCCAGAAGCAGGTTAAAGTTCATTACCGTGGAACCTTTAATGACGGAACTCAGTTTGATTCTTCCTATGACCGTGGCGAACCATTAGAATTCATCTGCGGCGTTGGTATGATGATTCCTGGATTTGATAAAGCTGTTGTTGATATGGAAGTTGGTGAAGAATTAGATATCCATCTGATGCCAGAAGAAGCTTACGGTATGCCAAATCCAAACCTGATCTTCACAGTTGCGATTGCTGAAATGCCAGGAACAGAAGAATTGGTTGCTGGACAGCATGTATATCTTTCCAATGCTATGGGACAGCCAGTTCCAGTAGTTGTTGCTGCAAAAGATGATGAATATATCACTTTCGACGCTAACAGCGAAATGGCCGGAAAAGAATTAAACTTCCACGTTGAGTTAGTAGAAGTTATTGACTAATTGATCAATTGCTAACGTAAAAAAGCAGGCTGGAATCCAGCCTGCTTTAATTTTTTATTTCGCTTTTAAATTTCAATTTTATATTCCGAATCAATCAAAACATATTCCACATTATGCTCTCTGCACATTTCCAGTTCATGGAGATTGTCTTCCAATACGCTTTCCATGGTGCAACCAGAATCATCCAGCCGCTTTTCAATGGCATCGGCGTAAGCGATGATGTCTTCAAAATGATTTTTAATGTATTCTTCGCTCATAACCAGCCGCATACATTCGATTTTTTCCAGGTATTTTTCCTCAAAGTCTTCCTTCCAATCGTAAGGAATATAACAGCCTTCAATGGTCAGGTTCTGTTCGTTTTCAATGGCGGTTTTTATAATTTCCCGAACAATCGGCCATAAGTAGGCAGTCAGTTCTTCCGCCGGACTTTCCGGCGTTAAGTCTGTATTACCACTACGAATTAAACCCATTTTCAGATGATCGATGGACATATATGGGAAATCATATTTTTCCAATATTTTTTGTGCCAGCACCGTTTTTCCGGTGTGAGAAGCGCCTGCAATTAAAGTAATCATAATTCTATCTCCTTATGAGCCCATTATATATTGCCTGCCGTTCTGTTACAAGTTCTCCTATGAAAGCAAGCCCCATTCCAACAAAATGCCCGGCAGAAACTGCCGGACATTTATCAAAATATACTCCCACTCGATGCTATTAAAAAGATAAAAAATAACGTTAATATAATTGCAGCTATTTTTTTCATAACATCCACTCCTTTATATACGAATTACCAGTCCTTATGGCTACTAATTCATCAACAAAAACTACAGCAACTTAAAATTCTCCATCTTTTACGCAGTCCTTGTAGAATCTGCATTTTAGACAACATTGGCTACAGGCTCTTTTCTGAATTCTTTTTTTCTTCTGCAACCAAAATAATAATCGTCTCATAACATTCACCCAACTAATAAAAAATAGAACCAGAAAAGGTCTTGCCTTATCTGGTTCTTATAATAAAATATCCATCTGTCAAAAAACGGGACTCGTAACTATTTTTTTCTCGTGTATGCTCCCACTAAAAATACAAATCGTGGAGTCTGGTAATTTCTTCTTTCATGGCGTTTACCGTAGATTCCGGAGAAATAATTTTTACGCCTGGAAGCGCCATAATCCATCCCAAAAACAATTTACTTACGGAAACGTTTACAACTACCTCAAAGTGGTCCGGATCTACCTTAATCAAAGGAATATTTGTGCCGAAGCGATCGATAATAATATTCGCTACTTCGTTCTCACAATGTAACCGCACGTTTTCCGTTTCACCTTCAAACATACCAAAAAGCCGGCTAGTATATTCGGTCATTTTGATTTTGGAGAATTCCGCTTTTCCTAAACGTTTTTCATTTACCACATTGGTGTTGGTCATTTTATCTACGCGGAAATGTTTTATAATTCCTTCGTCATTATCATAACCAATCAGGTAATATTTCTCATCGTCCCAGCAGAGAGCCCACGGACTTACGTGATAGATGGCGCCGTCATGTTTTAATTCCATTTTCTTATCTACGGTCCAAGTGAAGTACTGGAAGGAAATCTGCTGGTTTCCACTGATAGCTTCATGAACTGCATCAATACTATAGTAGATGCGCTCGTTCATGTTCTTTACTCGTCCCGCCACATTTACCTGACGGTCTAATTTTTCTGCTTCATACTTGCTGGCATAGCCTTCAATTTTTTTAATCAGTTCTCTGGATTTCTTCTCGGTAATGAATTTTGCTGATTGTACAGAATCTACCAGCAATTTCAATTCTGCCAACTCAAACTGACGGTTTACTACTTGGTAATGGAAGGTTCGGTCGTATTGAGAACCTACAATATCCATACCAAACAGGCGCAGATTTTCGATATCGCTATACAGGCTCTTCCGTTCTGCGGTTACGCCATAAGCCTGAAGCTGTTCCACGATTTCCGCCAAGGTAATATCATGCGCCTCATCAGTCTGCTCTGTCAGGATTTTCATCAGATACATTATTTTCAGTTTCTGGTTACTTCTAGGTCCTTTTTCCATAGATTTTCCTTATTTCAGCCGGATAATTTTTCCCGGATTCAAAATATTTTTCTCGTCAAAGGCGTTTTTAATGGCACGGTACAGTGTAATCATGCGATCGCCCATATGGTTTTCTAAAGCTTCCACCCGGGCATGGCCAATTCCATGTTCTCCGGAAACCTGTCCATCTAATTCCTTTGCTTTTTCATACAGTTCATTCATTAACAACGGTCCCCGTTTCAGGAACAGTTCCTTATCCATATCGTCCTTCATAAGCTGGATATGCATGTTGCCATCGCCAGCATGGCCTTGGATAGAAATACGAATTCCATATTTTTCCATCAGCTGATCTGCAAAATGGGAAAAATCAACAATTCGATTTCTCGGCACAACAATATCGCACTCATCCATATCTGGACTGGATGCCTTCAAAGCTTCCAAAGCACTTCCCCGAACGGTCCATACAGCGTCCTTCCGCTCGTCCGTATTGCAAAGGAACACATCCTCTGCTCCGCTTTCCAGACAGATTTTTGCCGCTTCATCACAACGGCGTTCCACATCTTCTTCTGTCTGTCCATCAAACATCAATATCAGATAAGAATTGGCTGTCCGATGAGGCATGATTTTATTCAGATATTTTGCTGCTTCCTCGATTAGGGAATGTGGCATATATTCAATGGCAGCCGGATTCAGGTCCGAACGAATAAATTTCGGAACGGTACCCAAACATTCTTCCAAAGAGCCATATGGAACTAACAACGTATTGGAGTACTTCGGCTGGGTAATAACACGCATGCGAAGTTTCGTTGCAATACATAAAGTTCCTTCGGAACCAATAATCAAATCCTTCACATCATATCCAGAAGTGTTTTTTACCACGTTGCTGCCAAACTGCATAACGCTGCCATCTGGCATTACCGCTTCCATATCTACCACATAGCTTCTAGTAACGCCGTAGCCAACCGCCTTCATTCCGCCGGCATTGGTCATAACGTTTCCACCGATGGATGCCGTTTTCTCACCTGGTTCTGGCGGATAAAATACGCCTTGTTCGATGGCGGCATTGGCCAGTTCCATAACCAAAACTCCAGGTTCTACAACTACGGTCATATTATCCAGATTCCATTCTAAGATTTTATTCATCTTTTCCAGAGAAAGCAGAATGCCTCCATAAAGTGGAACGCAACCACCAGCCAAGCCGGTACCAGCGCCTCTCGGGGTTACTGGAATATTATTCTCCCAGGCATATTTCATAACCGCAGAAACCTCTTCGGTAGAAAGTGCCAACACAACGACTTCCGGTGGGAAAGTTCCAAAGTCCGGCATTTCATCATGATGATAATCATATTCAATTTCTTCTTCAAAGTAGACTCTTTCCGGAGCGGTAATGCTCTTTAAATATTCCACGTCTTCCTTTGTCAATTTATGATAAGCGTTCATCTTGCAGCCTCCTCTTCTTTTACCTTGCGCACAGCGGCTGTAAGCTTCGGCACAAATTCGTACAGGTCCTGTACGATGCAGTAATTTGCGATATTAAAGATCGGTGCATTCTGGTCGGTGTTAATGGCTACGATACATTCGCTTCCGTCCATTCCTGCACGGAACTGGATGGCTCCGGATACGCCACAAGTAATAATCAGTTTCGGCTTAACGGTTCTCCCGGAAAGTCCGATTTGTTCCGTCGGGTCTCCCCAGCCTTTTTCTACTAAAGGTCTGGTAGTACACAAACGTCCGCCTAACGCTTCTGCCAAATCCCGAAGGATCTGCAAATCTTCCTGACGTTTTACGCCACGACCTGCAACCACCAAAACGTCCTCTTCTTCAATACTTTTGTTTCTTACAATGGTTTCCGTGCTGATGACTTCAATTCCTGATTGGAGCATTTCCGGACGAACTTCCCGGACAAAAATCTCGCCATGAGGCTCACATTTTTCCGCCCGCTCCATTACTTTATATCGTACCGTAGCGAACTGAGGTCTGGTATTGGTCGTAATAATCTGGGCCATAATATTTCCGCCGAAAGCCGGTCTTACCTGAACCAAATCTGTATTGTCTTTGATATCCAGCATGGTGCAATCTGCGGTAAGTCCTGTATGGAAACGGGAGGCGCACATCGGTGCCAGGGAACGGCCCAAAGAGGTTGCGCCGACTAATACAACCGACGGATGCTCTGCCTGAATGCAATCTTCCATTACATTGGCATAAACGTCTCCGCGAAAGGCTGCCAATTCTTCATGAGCATAAACATATACCCGGTCTACACCATAATTTAATAACTGCTCTGCTTTTTCTTTCGAGCTTTCATCACCAATAATAACTGCAGATACTTTATGGTTAATTTTTCCAGCCAAAGAACGGGCTTTTCCAATCAATTCCAGGGCAACGGGGTGAATCTCTTTTCCTGCCTGCTGCTCCACGAAAACCATAATTCCGTTCCAGTCTGCTTTATTTACACCTTCTACTACGATGTCTTCTTCTAAATCAGTGGCTCCCACTGGACAAACGCCGATGCAAACCTTGCAAAGTCTACAACCGCTGCTTACTTCTACTTTGTCCGTTAAAGAAAGCGCACCAAAAGGGCAGGCATCTACGCACTGTCCGCAAAGAATACATTTATTTTCATCAATAACGATTCGTGCCATAGCTACCTCCTATATGTATTTTCTGCCGATAAAAATTCCGGCCATTTCTTCCGCTGTAGTATCCATATCTTTTGTCATCCATTGCTGACCGCCTCGACCTTCTGGAGGGAAGATTCTCTCAACAGAGGTTGCAGAACCGTTGGAACCATAATGAGAGGAATCTTGATCCAAGAACTCTGCAAAAGTAATCATTTCAACTTTTTTATCTGCGCTGGCTGCCTTCAATTTATAAGACGGCAAACGCGGCGTGCAGATATCTTTTTCTACGGTAATCAGACATGGCATAGTGAGGCGTGCTTTCTGCCGAACATCTACGAAATCCTGTGCTACCGTAATCTTTCCGTCTTCTACTTCTCCGATTTCCGTAACCCAAGCAGTACAAGGAATCTGGAGCCATTCCGAAATGGACGGTCCAACCTGAGCTGTGTCTCCATCGGTCGTCTGCTTTCCGCAAACGATTAAATCGAAATCACCACAAACGGATTTAATTCCCTGGGCCAAAGTGTAAGAAGTTGCAAGTACATCGGCTCCTGCAAAAGTTCGGTCCGTAAATACATAAGCGTTATCCACGCCCATCATAAAGGCTTCCCGCATCATTACTTCCGCCTGATTCGGTCCCATGGTTACTGCAGTTACCGTTCCTCCAAACCGCTCTTTTAACTGAAGAGCGATCTCCAGGGCATACAAATCGTATGGATTTATTTTGGCCGGAACGCCATCTCTTTTTAAAGAGCCAGTGGTCTCATCAATCTCTACCTGAGAAGTTCCCGGCACTTGTTTGATACATGCAACAATTTTCAACTTTCGTCCTCCTTATATCGATAAAAAGGGGATGGTTCTTTTGCCACATTTCTTTACAAAAAGTGATAAAAGAACCGTCCCCTTGTCACTTTCTTAGCCTTTTTATTGTCACATAGCGCGCAAAAGTAAGTCAAGCCACAAGATTTTCAGAACTGTTGTTTTTATATTTAATTCAAATGGTATTTCTCCATGTATTCGTTATATATTTCCTTATAGTTATGTTCACTTTCAATTTCCATACGAGAAACCATACCGTGCTGTTCACTGATTTCATTGTGTTTCATACGCACCGCAAGACCAATATTGGAACAATGGTCGCTGATTCTTTCCAAGTCCGTCAGCATATCGTTAAAAATAAATCCATGCTCATATTCACATACTTTTTTCTGAATCCGTTCGATATGATTCAGCTTATACTGGTCACACATATTATCTGTAATCTCCTCCAACGGTGCGATTCGGTAAGCTGCTTCTAAATCATCTTCCGAAAAAGCCTGAACCGTCATATGGATAATTTCTTCCATAACCGCCAGTAGATTTTCCATTTCCGTCATAGCATCCTTTGAAAAGACTACTTTCCGATCAAACATTTCCTTGGAAGATTCCGCAAAGTTTTTGGCGTGGTCGCTGATTCTTTCGTAGTCGTTGATGGAATGAAGGAACAGGCTGACTGCTTCATTTTGCTCCTCATTCAGTTCATGTCTCATAATTTTTACAATATAATTTCCCAGTTTGTCTTCGTAAGTATCTACAATTTCTTCTAATTCCCGTACCTTGTTAAAGGTTTCTCCGGAATAATGATGAAACAGGAGAAGAGCTTCCAGCAAAGAATTCTTGGAAATATTCGCCATAGTATTCATGGTAATTCTGGCTTGCTCGATTGCCAGTGCTGGATGTTCTAAGAAACGTTCTTCCAAACGGTCAACGTCTCGTAATTCTTCTCTTTCTTTTTTCTTTTCTTTTACCAGTTTGTTTACGATTTTTTCCATAAGCCCGATGAACGGAGTCTGCATAAGTACAATAATTACACGGAACACCGTATTCAGAATCGCAATGGTGACCATAGTCATAGTGGTATTCATAAAGCTAAAATCCACAAATGCATTGATTCCATAAAAGATAATGCTGAAGAGGATAGCGCCAAAAGTATCTACCATCAGATAAATAAAAGCCGTTCTTTTACCGTTGGCGTTTGCTCCAAGAGCGGTAAGAAGAACCGGAACAGAAGCGCCGATAGCAATACCCATAATAATCGGAAGTGCCAGCTCGAAATTAATCGCACCCGTAACTGCCAAAGCCTGAAGAATACCAACAGCAGCGGAAGCGCTTTGAATAATACTGGTAAATACAATACCGATTAGAACTCCGATAAATGGATTGGAGAAGTTTGTAAGAAGATTAATAAAGGTTTCGCTTTCCCGAAGGGGATATACCGCGCCAGTCATAGCGCTGATGCCGAACATCAGGACCGCAAAACCTAAGAAGATAAATGCAAGATGATGATTAATTTCTTTATCCGTAAACATCAACAGGATAATTCCCGCCACCGCCAGAAAAGCAGTTAAGGTATCCGTAGAAAGAATTTCAAAAATACCGCTTCCGTTTATGGAAGACAAACAGATGACCCAGCCCGTAATACTGGTTCCAATAATGGCACCCATGATAATGCCGATAGCCTGCTTAACTTTCATCATACCGGAGTTTACAAATCCGACAACCATAACGGAAGTAGCAGAGGAACTTTGGATCACGGCAGTTACGCCCGTTCCCAAAAGAATTCCTTTTAACGGGGTGCTAGTCAATTTATATAAAATGACTTCTAAGCGGCTTCCCGCAACTTTCTTCAGTCCGTCGCCCATCAAATTCATTCCAAACAGGAACAAGGCGACGCCACCAATTAATGCAATAATATTTGCAATGCCCATATTTATTTTACCTTTTAATGTTAATGAAGCGCTTTGCGCTTTCTGTCTTTTAATACAATCAGTCCGCAGCAGGTTCCCAATACGGCTGCAATAGCTGCCATCAACATTCCCAGTTCCAAAGAAACACTGTTTTTAACAGCCGCGATAATCAAAGGAATCGCTACTCGTCCAATACCAAAAGCAAAGGACATCATGGAGGTCGTTAAGGTCGTGTTGCCCTGATAGCCTTCCGCTGCAATCATCATAATTCCCGGCATTAAATGACCACTAAACAAACCGCAGAACCCAACCATAACGCACATCACAACGATGTTTGGAACAAAAATTCCGATGGCCATAGCAATTCCCATAAACAGACAACCGAAAATAATCATCTTTAGCATGTCCATTTTGATTTTCGGCATTAGGAAACGGTTCACGGTTGCAGCCAGCCAGAAAATCGTAACGCAAAGAGCGCCTGTTGCTTCTGCGTTGTATTTTAAGGTTACAAATCTTACGACCCAGCTTACAATTCCTGCTTGAGCCATAGCGGCAAGAATCGCATATAAGAACATGACAATATTGCTTTTCTTGCTGAAATAATTCTTAATGTCTGCAAATTTCAGTTTCTGCTCTTCGGTTTCTTTTAAGCCACCAACTTTTTCAATTTTACCGTTTAATACAATAATCAAAACCGTAACAATAACAAAGAGAATGGCTACCACATAATAAGCACCTCTCCAAACAAACCAGAGAAGAAGAGCTTGTAAGATCAAAGGCATGACCAAACTTCCGATGCCATAAAAACCATGAAGCAGACCCATCGGTTTGGTGCTGTCCTCTGGATATAAATCGATCAACGTGGAATTCATATAGCCATCCAGGAAGCCAGAGCCAATACCTAAAACAATACTTCCAATTCCGAAAATAATTGCGGTTCCAGCAAATCCACAGATTAACAAAGCCATGGTCAGAATAATGGTGGAAACCATAATCATTTTCAGTTTTTTAATTCGTCCCTGAAGCGCAGGCGAAACCAAAAAGGTTACCATTAAGCCCACATTCATCAGGCTGCTCATAATTCCCTCGCTGGTGCCAGTTAGGTGAAACTCGTCAATAATATGATTTAACAGGGTGCTGATTAACGCTCCGGAAAAAGCGTACACTACAGCCGCTGCAATAATTACGATTGTTATTTTTTTCACTAAAGAATTTGATTCTTTCATAAAACCACCTTCAGCCCAGGCTACGATTTTTCCACTCTATGTTGTCTTATTTCTATCGGTCTTGTGGTCAGTTTAAGTATAATCTCCTACGTCTCTGAATTCAAATTATTTAATTATGGTATTAATAACCGTCGGATTTGTATTATAATGTTTTCAAATTATTGACGAAGGACCATTCTGCATTGAAAAACAATAAAAGCAGGAAAATCATAAATATTGTTCTCATCTTTTTATTTGCGGTGCTGATTTGCTTTCCACCGCTTCTTTATTTAATCTGCGGCGAGCAAGTAAAAAAGGACACCATAAAATTCAAAACGGCACTTTCCCAAAAATATGAGTCATCCTACCGGAACGGACTGGGCACCAAAATGTCCGAATGGTTTGCTCCTTCCTGGTATAAATCCGCAAAAAATAATACAGAAGAAAACGAGCCAGAAACCGAACCAGAACCGGAAACCGAACCGGAAATCATTGAAACTCCTTGCGAAGAAGTCGATATCTTTGCCACAAAAGGAATTCAAGGCGGATATGAAAATATCTTAGCCGGCATTCCTACGGCCCCAGACGACCTTCCTTACATGGCTCCTCAGGAAATGAGTTATGCGATTTTTGGCCGTGATGATTGGCTATTTTATACCGGAGAAAACGCTCTGCCATATTACCTTGGCACCAATGTGCTTTCGGAAGAGGAAATGGCTTCCTTTAAAGACTGCTTTGAAAACCTGGACGAAATCTGTGAAGGCATCGGCGTCCGCCTGGTTATTTTAGTCTGCCCGAATAAAGAGCAGGTTTATCCAGAACTCATGCCTTCTTACCCAATTGAAACGGAATATAAACGGTTGCTTACGTTTGAACAATATATGCATGAAAATTCCGACGTTACCTTTGTTTACCCTCTGAGAGAAATGGTTCCAGAGAAAGCAAAAGGCCGTCCGTTATATTTCATGCAAGATACCCATTGGAACGACGTGGGAGCTTCCGTTGCTGCGAAGGCCGTCTGCAAAGCTTTAGGTTTCCCTGTAAAGCCTTTTGACGAGGTGACTTATGAAGAGTCGACTCACTATGGAGGCGATTGCGGCGATTGTACTGGTTTAAGCACCACCTATCCAGATTATCTGATTACCTATCGTCCGGAAGTAACTTTAGAAAGAGAAGCCTGGGAAGCTACCGGCGAAGACCTGACCTCTGACATTGACCAGGGAATCGTCCGTTACACTTCTTCTCCTCACACCACGGATCGTATGCTATTAATGTATGGCGATTCCTTCCGTGTGAAATTAGTTCCGATTTTAGCAAAGAACTTCGGCGAAGCATGGGCCTTCCATCGTTCCTATGCCTCCTGGGATTTATCCATTCAGGCATTATCTAAGTTAAAACCGGGCGATGTTCTGATTGTGCAGGCAGTAGAACGCTATGACGAATACAACACATATAATGCAAACGAACTGGCAGATTTATTAACCAGCCTGTTCTATTATTGATAAAGAAACTATGGATTTTTCATCAATTAATTTTTTATGGATTTTCTTCCCTATATGTCTTGCGCTGTTTTATTTTCAAAGGCTGACTTTGAAAAATAAAACTACCTGTGCAATTTTCCAGAAGGTTCTGCTTCTTGTAACGAGCCTTATTTTCTATGCATGCGCCGGCGTGAAAAATCTTCTGGTTCTGGCTGCTGTTATTCTCATCAACTATCTGGCAGGACGTTTCATTGAAAAGTTCAATGGAAGTGATGCGAAAGCCGGAAGCATGCTCATCACGCTCATCACTGTGATTTTAAACGGCGCCGCTTTAGCTTTTTATAAATACTTCGGACTCTTGACGGGGAAAAGTATTTTCATGCCGTTAGCTTTTTCTTTCATCACGTTCCAGTCTATCGCATATATTTTTGATGTATACCGTAAGAAAATTTCCGGAGAAAAAAATCTTCTGGAGTTCGCTCTTTTTATCACCTTCTTTGGACAATTAGTGCAAGGCCCGATTATTCGTTATAACGACTTTAAGATTCAAATGAATGGTCCAACTTCCTTCTACGAAAAGATGGATGTTTCTATGTTCGCTTCTGGCGTAAAGAGATTTTGCTATGGTATCGGAAAGAAAATCATTATCGCCAATACCGTAGCCTTAGTGAGCGAACAAATCTGGGCCGCTCATGGGGATGCCGTAGCCTTAGCCCAAGCGAATGCTGGCTCTACCATTTATTCGATTCCAACCACCGTTGCTTGGTTTGGCTTGCTGCTCTATACCCTTCAGATTTACTTTGATTTCTCCGGTTATACCGATATGGCCATCGGTATCAGCCGTATGTTTGGCATCGAAATCTGTGAGAACTTCGATTACCCATACACCTCCCTTAGCATCCGGGAGTTCTGGAGACGGTGGCATATTTCCCTGTCCAGCTGGTTCCGTGATTATATCTACATTCCGTTTGGAGGCTCCAAAAAAGGGACCTTCCGCACCTGCATCAACCTGATTATTGTCTTTTTAGTAACAGGTATCTGGCACGGTGCCGATTTCACATTTATTATCTGGGGTGGAATTTTCGCCGTATTTACGGTTCTGGAACGATTGTTCCTGGGAAAACTTTTAGATAAGAATCCAGTCAAAATCATCAACTGGCTCTACACAATTTTCGTCGTTATGATGGGTTGGGTATTCTTCCGTGCACCGGATTTAAATAGTGCTCTTTGCTATTTTAAGAGTCTGTTTGGAAACGGCATGATTTCTTCCGGGACAGCTTCTTTATCTACCTCCGCCATGACTATGACCGTTGTCAGTCTTCTTTCTGTAGACCTTATTGCCGCCATCATTGCCGGTATTTTATTCTGCGGCTTTATTCAAAGACTTCTACAGAAAAAATATATGGCTATCTGCAACAGCGTCATCGTTATCGGAATCGATACGCTTTTACAAATAGCCATACTTATATGGTCTATGTTAATGATTCTTCAAGGTTCCTTTATCCCATCGGTATATGGAGGCTTCTGATTTTTAATATCCTACCGCTGCAGCTCCATAAACTGCCTGGTCATAGGTGAACCCATCAAATTCCAACTGGTCAATTAATTCATCTCTGGAAAAGGACAAACTGTCCATATAGCTCTGGGCACATTTTGCTGCCTGCTCATTCCAGTCTGCTCCACAAGCATCTACGGCTTTGGTTGCCTGATCTGTCGTAAATCCTTCATACTCCAACTGATCAATTAAGCCCGTGTAAGAAAAGCCCATAAAGGAAAGATAGCTGTCAACCGATTCCTCAGCCTCTTTGTACCAGTCTGCGCCACAATTATCTGCTGCATAGATTGCATCTTCTTCCGAATAGCCTTCCCACTCCAACTGTTCAATTAAGCCCGTGTAAGAGAACGCCAGACTGGAAATATAGCTTTGTGCAGATTCTAAAGCATTCTTCTGACTGGTGGTCGAGGAACCAGAATTGCTGGAAGAACCTTTCGTCGGATCTTCCTCCATTCCATTTTGGGATTCGTCTTCAAAAATTACGCTCAAGTAACCATCATATAGTTCTGAATCCTGAACTACACCATCTAATTCAATGGCATACAGTTCAAAGTCATAATTATCCACAATAAACTGAGCCAGAAACTCTGTTTCCTCTCCATCATAGAGACATCCACCTTCAAACTGAACCATATGGTCACCATCGGAAGCCTGAAAATATTTCCACTCTGGATCAGAAAAGAAAGCCTCAAACGCCTCTCCTACGGTTTGATATCCATATTCGAACATATATCCTTCCCGGACAACGTCGATATATTCTTCATCCGATTGGGTTTCAATATTATATTGTTCTTTTACTTTATTGAAAAAGCTCTTTAAGCCAATGGCAACGCCAACCACTATGAGAATAAAAACAGCAATTGCGATTCCAACGATAATCCAAACTTTCTTTTTCTTGCTTTTCGCCGGTGCCGCAGGAGTTACAGGAGCTGCGTCTACTGGCTGTTGGTAGGATATGGCCTTTTGCTGTGGAACGGCGTTTTCCAAAGTCGCTTCTACCGGTTCAATGACCTCTTCTGTAGGAATTTCCAATGTTGGAACTTCTTCCACCGGGGGTTCTACCACTGGCGTTTCCGGTGCCGATACTGCAACTACCGGAATCGCTGTTGCTGGAGTTTCTGCTACTGGTACCGCTTCTACTGGAGCTCCACAATTACTGCAGAAACGGGCGCCTTCTTCTAATGGTTTTCCACAATTCGTACAAAACATAAGTTACCTCCCACTATTGTTTCTCAATTCTTACAGATGATGCATAGTTGCCAATATAGTGTCCGTCTGAATCAAATTCCTCTGGAGAAGAATAAGAAAATGCCTTCAGCACAAGATTCTCAACATCTCCACTTTGAGGAGTTGGGCGAAGTTTGATAGAAGTTAACAGAGTCTCTTCTGTAACTTCTGCCTGAGTGATATGGATATAAAATCCTCCATCCTGATGCATATCATCATAAACCCATACGCCAAGATATCCGGTAATTTCGCTATAATCGCCATCTTCCGGATAATCACCGTTATAAAGATCTGGATTATTTTCAATATCTCCCGGTTTCAAAATGGTAATCACCTTGGATTCTCCATTTACATCAAAGCTCAGCTCGTAACCGATTTTATATTCGGCCTCTGTAGAAATGCTGTTCCAGATTTCGTTATGAGCTTCGGTTTCGGAAGAGAACTCAAAGAATTCTTCGCTAGTTGCAAAAGCACCAAAAGATTCCAGATCTTCATACTCGCTCCACTCTCTGCTGATACCTGTAACTTTATTGCAGGTCATATCGCCATAATCCATGGTATAAAGAGATACCGGTTTCTCATTGAGAATCGCCTTTGGAGCCTGAGTTTCCGGTTCCGTCTCGGTAATTTCTGTTGGAACTACGATATCCACAGGTTTTTCTTTCTTTCTACCGCAACTTATGGTCAGCACAATCACTACCGCAATCAAAACCACTAAAAGGATAATTGTAAGAATCAGATTCCTCATGGCCTTCTTTCTTGCTTTTTTCTTTCTCGCGCTCTGATTTCTATTTACTGGTCTATTTGTTTTTTGTTCTCTATTCTCTGGCATTTTTCTACCACCTTGTTTTCTTTCTTTGTATCAATGATACCATACATTTTTTTAAATCAAAACTGAAAAAAGGAGGGGGTAAAAATAACCAAATTTTCTCCTTCTTTTTTTCATAGTACAATTTTTCGATTTGTGGTACTATTACACTATCTTACATTGTACGACAAAAGAACATAATAAGAATTGGAGGGTTTTCATTTATGATTTACACAAATCACAAAATAGAGTTTGACCCAGACAAATGTGTCGGATGTCAGCTCTGTTACAAAGCTTGCTTCGTTGACGTTATTCGTTGGAATTATGAAGCAAAGAAGCCTATTTTCAAATATGTAGAAGATTGTGAGCATTGCTTCTACTGCCAGAGCGTTTGCAAGAGAGATGCTATCAAGGTTCTTCCGGATCCATCAAGCGAGCGTCTGCACCAGCACTTTGAGCGTTACGAATAAGGAGGGAATCGATATGGATTTAAATAAGAAAAATCTTAGCTGTGATCTTCTGATTGCAGGTGGCGGTATCGGTGGTCTGGTTGCAGCTGTTGAAGCAAAAGAAAACAATCCTGACCTTGACGTATTAATCGTTGAAAAACAGTTTACTGGTTACGGCGGAAAAGCTAACAAAGGTGGCGGCGTTCTCCAGTACTTCCAGTTAGACAAAATCACTCCTATGGACTTCCTTAAATTCCACGTTAATGAAATCGGTGGATATTTAGGAGACCAGGAATTAATGCTGAAATATGTAGAGATGAACCATGAACTTCTTCAGAAGATGGATGCTTGGGGAATCGTAATGCCTAGAAATGAAGAAGGAAACTACTTCATGATGCCTACAGGCCCATTCACCTGCATGATCAGCGTTGACTTAGACCTTTGCCTTAAAATGAGAAGGGTTGCTGAAAAACTCGGCGTTCGTATCATTGATAAGGTTACTGTTACAGATTTCGTAGTAAAAGATAACACCATCTGTGGTGCTTTCGCATACAGCATTCTGGAAGAAGACAACACCTTCTATACAATCTCTGCAAAACAGGTTGTTATTGCTACAGGTAGCCAGAACTACCGTGTTGGCGCTATGTGGTCTTCAGGACGTGGCGATGGTATCGCTGCAGCTTACAGAGCAGGCGTTGAAATGCGTAACCCAGAATTCGGTAACTTCTCACAGTTAATCCGTGTTGGCAGCCATGGCGAAGTTGTATTCGGTGAAAACTTCATGTACAACGCTAAGAACGAGCATGTTACAGAAAACTTCACAGATCATCGTCAGACAGATATCTGCAGCCTTGCAATCCGTGAGTGGTATGTAAATATGGTTAATGGCACAGGCCCTATCCATCTGGATTATGGCCCAGACAAGAGAGACGTTAAAGCTGTTAACCAGGATTGGCAGCGTCCATATGGACAGAGATTCCGTGAATGCAGACAGGAATTCACCAACCAGTTCGACAATGACCTGGAAGTAGTTCCACTGTTAATCGGCGAGCAGTCCTGTATCAAAGTTGACCATGACATGGCAACTTCTGTGAAAGGCCTTTACGCTATCGGTGATGCTAGCTACTGTGGTTCTTGTGCTCCTGGCGCTGTTCCAGCTCCTCCAGCAAGAAACCGTGGTTCAGGAATCCTGAACGCAGTATTCGCAGGCGTTCTTTGCGGACGTGCAGCAGCTGCAGCTGAAACAGTTGCTCCAGCTGAAATTACAGAAGCTGAAACTGATGCTTGCATCGAAAAGACCTATGCTCCTCTTTACAAAGAAGAAGGACATAATGCAAAAGAAGTTATCGAACTGATCCAGCAGGCTATGTGCCCATCTGAGTATTCTGTATACATGAAAGCAGATCGTATGGACGAAGCTGAGAAACTGGTTAAACAGGCAAAAGAACTTGCAGCTGACCTTAAGGCAGTTGACCTTCATGACCTGTTAGCTTGCCACGAAGCAGAAGCTATGGTTCTTTCCGCTGAAATGCACTTCTTCGCATCCAGAGCTAGAAAAGAATCCCGTGGTTGGTTCCTTCGTGAAGACTACCCAGAAATGGATAACGAGAACTGGCTGAAATGGATCATCCTTAAGAACGTTGATGGCGAAATGACTCTGAGCACAGAGGACGTTCCTATTGAGAAATACCCAATCCAGCTTCCTAAAAAAGACTGATTGATTTTTAAACGTCAATAAAAAAAGAACCCGCTGAGGAGAAATCTTCAGCGGGTATTTTTTATTTATTTCAGAATTTTTCGGAAGGCCGTCGGCAGGGAAATTTCATTTTCCAACTGCCCGGAATTCACCCATACAAATTCTTTTGATTTTTTCTTACAGGTTACGGAATAGCATTTCATGTCCCACTCAATATGGCTAAAGACATGTTTTTGCAAGCCTTCTTCTTTACAATCCTTCGGCTGACAGCCCCAGTCTTTCGCCTGCTTCCGAACTTCTTCTTCCGAAAGGTATCTTTCCAAATTTGGGAATTCCCATTGTCCAGCTAAGAGGCCCGTTTCCGGTCGTTTCCGCAACGCGATAAAATCACCACAGCGGAGAAGGAATACGGTGTGTTGCTCTGTTTTTCGGGATTTTTTGGCCTCTTTTACTGGGTAATTTACCCATTCGCCCTTACTGCTACCACAGAATTTCTTACATGGACAATTTTCGCAGTCCGGAGCGCCATTTGGAAGACAGATGGTTTCGCCTAATTCCATAATGGCCTGGGTGCATGCCCCCGCTTTCTTCTTTGGATAAAAAGGTTCCAGTTCCATCCGGACGTCTTTTTTTATTTTTTCCGTATTTACTGGACGACCATCTTCCGTAATCCGGGCAATTACCCGAAGCACGTTTCCGTCCACTGCCGGTGTTGGAAGATTAAAGCAAATGGAACCGATAGCTCCTGCCGTATAATCACCGATTCCGCTTAAGGCCCGAATGCTTTCATAGGAATCTGGAAATTTTCCTTCGTACTGCTCCATTATCTGCTGAGCTGCCTTCTGAAGGTTTCGGACTCTGGAATAATAACCTAAGCCTTCCCAAAGCTTCTGAAGACGGTCTGGCTCTGCTTCCGCCAAAGCCTGTACATCCGGAAGCTCTTTGAGAAACCGTTGGTAGTACGGAATCACTGCCTCAATCCGAGTTTGTTGCAACATAATTTCGCTGACCCAGACATGGTACGGATTGGTATCTTCCCTCCATGGAAGGCTCCTGCCATTGGTTTCATACCAAGGCACCAGGGTCTCTATCATTTTTTTAATTCGTTTCGTTCTATCCACTTGTATCAATTATATGGTGATAACCAGATTGTTCGTGTTCAAAGCATTAATATAACGCATTTCTTTGGAAATACCGCTAACCAATCGTAAGCCAACGCAACGTTCCGGACCTTCTTTTTTCAATTCACTGCAGAGTTTCATTACATTAAAGCCCGGACAGTTGTCCTGGAACCGGAGACTTAACTCGCCTTCGATATAAGTAATCCAAATATGAATTACTGGATCTTTTATTTTCGTTTTCGTAAAGCCATGTTCAATAACGTTATTTGCCAATTCTTCCAAAGCGATTTGAGTATATAAGGTTCGTTTGGAATCCACTCCATGATCTTTACAGAATACCTTCACGGAATCCAATAAAGAAGCAACTTCTTCTGCGGAATGAACGGATATCTCAATATAATCTTCCGGCCGATAACCGAAGTTCTTATCTAAACACATTAAATCAAACGCCGATTTCGGGAATTTCCCAGTCCAATGTCTTACAACGAAAACGCAAATAATCGCATTCACAATTTCACTTGCAGGAAGAGCTAACCATAATCCATTGATTCCAAAAAGGACGCCAAATAAAGCAGAAATAACTACGATCAGAATCAGACGGTTTAAGTACGAAAGAATATTAACAGCTTTATATCGTTTACTGATCTGCATAAAGGAAATAAACATGCCGTTAAATGTGGAAAACGGAATCATAATTCCTACGCAGCGGATGGACATGGCTGCCATATTTAAAACTTCTTCCGAATCGGAAATGAAAATACCGGCAATTGGACGAGCAAAAATAATACACAGCACGCTAATTCCCGAAATGAACAAAATGGTTTTCATTGCAATTTCTGCAAGACATTCCAAACCATTCTTATCATATTGGCTGTAAAGCATGGCGCCGATCAAAACTACCGCACCTGCAGTTCCTGCGCTAAAACTAATCAGTAAATCCCTTAACTGATTCGTAACACTATATACCGAAAGAGCCAGGGAAGTTCCCAATACCAGAGAAAGGCCGTTCAGAATAATCGGCTTGATGGTATTGCATACTCTTTTAATGGCTTTGGACATTCCTGCATTCATGACATCTTTCATGTCTGCAAATGGAGAGAAAGAAAACTTAAGCTGAAGAATTGCATTCTCTTTGGAAAAATAAATAAGAATCGGAATCAGGGAGGCAAAATAAGAAATCGCCGTTGCCAGTCCTAAACCGAAGGTTCCTCCATGAAATACGAAAACGCTCAAAGCATCTCCGATCACATCTGCCACAACCTGCGCAAGAATACTAAAGGTAATGACTCTCTTTCCATTTCCCAACTGGGCAATCGGAGACATAATGCCAAAGGCAATCATAGCCGGTGTTCCAATAAATAAGCCTTTCAGATAGCTTTCTGCTAAAGGAATTACGCCTGCTACGTTTTCTCCCGTTCCATACATATTTACAACAAACCGAGAGCATAAGAGTCCCAGAACCATAATAACGAGAGAGGCTAAAATACCCAAGGTAAAAGAACCGGAAAAAGTTTTTTGAGCACGATCTGTTTCGGCTTTTCCAATATAATGGGAGCACACCAGCTGCATACCTAAGCCTAACGGTCCACAAATAATATCTACAAAACTAAAAAAAGGTCTGGCATAGCCCATAGCCGCCATTCCCACAGTTCCGATATAATTTCCCATGAAATAAGAGTCAATCAGAGAAGCAGCAGAATTCATGATTTCCAAAAAGCACATAACGAAAAAAGCGTTAACGAACAGCCTTGTTATAATCTTTTTGTTATTTGTAATTGTTCCAGTTTCCATATGATGTCCTTTGATTCTGCCTAGAATCAGTCCTCCTGTTATCTTCCTTTCAATAGAACCAATTCGCCCCTATATTTTTAACATATTGTCCCCAGTTTATCAACATCACGCAGAGGAAGTCTTGACAAACAGGGAAATAATGGTACAATCCACTTAATATTTTTGTGGAGTAAAAAGATGACTAACAACAATCGTCCGCTTACAAAAGAATACGGCTATTATTCTAACGTATATACCTACGCCTATTATTATGGCGTATATTTTGCATAGGATTTTAGAACGTATTTTCAGCCGGACGAGTAAAAGTTAAGAAAACTGCTCAACGATAAGTAAGATTGAATTCCCCGTGTTGAAAAGACACGGGGATTATTTTTTGGAGGTAGACTTATGATAATTACAGATTTTCTCGAGAGAAATGCAAGAATGTTTGGAGAGGATATCGCTCTGGTAGAGCTTTCCCCTACAGACGACAGAGACAATGCAGTCACATGGCGTGAAGCTAGCCTGATTGAAAGCGCTAACGCAGATGCCCCATACCGCAGAGAAATGTCCTGGAGAGATTTTGACCGCAAAGCAAACCGCATCGCCAACATGTTCTTAGGCAGAGGCGTAAAACGCGGCACCAAAATTGCAATCCTGATGACCAACTGCCTGGAATTTCTTCCAATCTACTTTGGAATTCTGAAAGCTGGTTGCATCGTTGTCCCAATGAATTACCGTTATGCCTCCGATGAAATTCAATACTGCTTAGAACTGGCTGATATTCAGATTCTCGTATTCGGTCCAGAATTTATCGACCGTATGAATGCTATAAAGGACAACGTTCCTGGCGTAAAGAGCATGTTCTTCGTTGGTAAGAATGGTCCGGATTACACAGAAAACATTCTGGAAGTTATGACTTTTGCTTCTTCTAGCGCTCCGGCAATTGCTATGGATGAAGACGATTTTGCAGCAATCTACTTCTCTTCCGGAACCACAGGATTCCCAAAAGCAATCCTTCACAAACACCGTGCTCTGCTGAACTCCTGCCGTACAGAACAGAATCACCACAGCCAGACAAAGGACGACGTATTCCTTTGCATCCCTCCTCTGTACCACACTGGAGCTAAGATGCATTGGTTCGGCAGCCTGATGGTAGGTGGAAAATCGGTTATCCTTCGCGGAACGAAACCGGAATGGATTTTAAGAGCTGTTACGGAAGAAAAATGTACCATCGTTTGGCTTTTAGTTCCATGGGCTCAGGACATCTTGGATGAAGTAGATGCTGGAAGAATTAAACTGGATGATTACCTGTTAGATCAGTGGAGACTGATGCATATTGGTGCACAGCCTGTTCCACCAAGTCTGATTCGTAGATGGAAAGAATACTTCCCGAACCACGATTACGATACCAACTATGGCCTTAGTGAGTCCATCGGACCTGGCTGCGTACATCTGGGAGTTGAAAATATCCATAAAGTCGGTGCTATCGGTAAAGCTGGATACCTTTGGGAGACCAAGGTTGTGGATGAGAACGGTATCGAAGTTCCTGCCGGACAGGTTGGCGAACTGATCGTAAAAGGTCCTGGCGTCATGGTAGAATACTACAAGAATCCAGAAGCTACCGCAGAAGTTCTGAAAGGCGACTGGCTGTACACCGGCGATATGGCTAAAGTGGATGAAGACGGATTTATCTTCCTGGTTGACAGAAAGAAAGACGTTATCATCTCTGGTGGTGAGAACCTGTACCCAGTACAGATTGAAGACTTCTTAAGAGCAAATGACAAGATTAAGGACGTAGCTGTTATCGGTATGCCAGATACCAGACTTGGTGAAATTGCTGCTGCCATTATCGAAATCAAAGAAGACATGGAAGCTACGGAAGAAGAAATCAATGAATTCTGTTTGGATCTTCCGAAGTACAAACGTCCTAGAAAAATCATTTTCGACAAAGTACCTAGAAATCCTACCGGAAAGATTGAAAAGCCTCTGCTCCGTCAGCGTTACAATAGCGAGCGTCTGGTAGAAGCTGAAAACTCTCTTTGATAAAATTTAGAGTTAAAAATGAATAGCTAAATTGGCGGGAGTAAATGTTCCCGCCAATTTTTTGTAGTCGAATTAGATGCATTCTCCAAATATTAGTTAGGTGTTAGCCCAAATTAACGTGAGTATTAAAGATACTGGGCGTTTCATCCTGCCACTTAACCGTCAACGCTTTTTATTACGAATTAACCGCTCTACCAAAGCTATGGCTAAGGTCACCAGCAGCATACCTATAATCGCGACAGGAGCTAATTCAAATCTTCCTCCGAACGTAAATCCGTACCAGTCATACCAACGTTTTACCACGATAACCATAATCGCATAAACGGCAGCATATACTGCGGTCGGTACAAGTCCCCAAAGGGCTTGCTTTTTTGTAATTGGAAAATCTTTTTCCAAAAAGCAGGTGGAAATAATAGATAGTACCGGCGTTGAAAAATGAAGCACGAATACGTTTCCTTTAAAGAAGAACAGGGCTACGCGTAATCCACCTCCGCCAAAAATAGCGCTGGTTGGAACCAGGAAGAATACGACGGTCAGGAACGTAAGAGTTACGGCAACGGTTCCTACGAACTTAAATACTCTTACCCACTTCGGAACGTTTCCTTTCAGCCGGAAAATGATATAAAGTAAGGAAGCAACGAATGCTACCACATTCGAGTCCGTTGTGAAATATTTGAAGCAATCCACTCCCTGGCTGCCTAAATTATCTGGCCCGCTAAAGAAGTATAAAACGATTGCCAACACCGTGGAAGCCACGATTACGATATTAATGATTACGTCTGCAATGTATCTAGCACTTTTCTTCATGGCAGTTTCTCTCCGTTTATTATAACTTCCTACGCAGAATTTTTCCGTTGGAAGTTCTTGGAATTGCATCAATTTCTTCATAATAAGCAGGAACTTTATAAGGTTCCAGATGCTCCAAAAGCCAGTCACGGATTTCCGCGGTCTGGAACTCATAGCCTGCTGCAACTTTTACATATAACTTTGGAACATGTCCTTTGATCTCATCGCTTACCGGTACGCAAGCACAGTCCTCAATCATCGGCATCTTTTTCGCCGCGTCTTCTATTTCTTCCGGGGAAACTTTCTTTCCACCGATATTGATAACATCTCCCGCTCTTCCGAGTAAGATAACGTCTCCGTCTTCATCAAAATAAGCCACATCGTTAGAATAAATACTGCCATCCTTCAAAACTTTTTCTGTTTCTTCCGGATCGTCCAAATAGCCCACCATATTCATGGCACCTTTGGAAGCTAAAAGACCAGTATGGGTGGAATCCGAAGAGATTTCCTTTTTCTCATCGTCAACCATAAAAATATGAGCATTATAGGTCGGCTTACCGATGCAGTTTTCTTTATCTTCGGTATGGTTAAATTCGTAGCAGCAAATGCACCCACTTTCCGTGCTGCCATAGAAATTATAAAGGTTGGTATTTGGGAGAAGCCGCCGAATCCAGTCTTTGTCCGATTTCATTAATGGAGCGGAACCAAACTGAATATACCGAATGACTTCACTATATTTTGCTAAATTGTCTTTGGAAAGTCGGAGCAGAACGGAAAGAGCTGCCGGAACTAAGTCCAAAGAATTTACGCCATAATCCTCCATGTTATGGAAGAAGCGGCGAACATCCATAATGCTTCCCAGAAGTACTACGCTGGCGCCCTTCCAGAGATTGGCGTAATACCGTCTTAAGCCATGGGAATGGTTCATTGGAGACGGTATCATTTCCACATTGTCTTCTTGAATATTTACGCTATAAGCAACGTTTTCCGCCAAAGCGATATCGTTGCCATGAGTCAGGACAATTCCTTTTTCCTTTCCCGTGGTTCCCGTGCTAAACAGAATTTCGCTGATCGTATCGGCTTCCGGAAAATCGATATCGTTTTTCTTTGAAGCCGTAACCGTCGCTTCAGCGATTTCCGCAATGGTTTTCCGCGGAATATCTACCTCCAAAGAAACGTCTGCATTGGTAAGAATGAAAGAGGCGTTAGCCCGAGTCGCCATAGAGGCAATTTTTTCCGACGCACAGCCTTTTTCCAGCGGAACAAAAACCGCCTTCAGCAGTTGAACCGCTAATTCTGATGCCAGATAGGATATGGTCTGGCTTGCTTCTATTACAACACGAGAGCCGCTTTTGATGCCTAAGGTTTCCAACACGGTTGCCATTCGGGCGATTTCATCTGCGTACTCTCGGTAAGTTACTGTTCTTGTATCATCCACCAGACAAAGCTTATCTGGTGTCTTTTCTGCATTTTGAAAAACTGCTTCAACAATAGATTTCATCATAAGAGCCTCTTAAATCGTGCTAAATAACGGCCAATATTTCAGTAAGAAATATCCAACCAGAGTCATCAGAACAATCGCCACAATTTCAAATATAATGCCCTTCTTCAGCATATAATTCGGCTTCAGTCCGTAACCAACCGGAATAGCCCGGATGGAGGTCGGAAGCAAGTAGGACAGATTAATTCCAATGGCTGTAATATAGATGTACGGGATTGGATTTTCGCCAATTCCGGAAATAATACTAATGACAATCGGCGTCACAACCGATGCGGTTGCCGTATTGCTGGTAACGTCGGAAAGAAGTACGGTAAGAAGTACGATAATGAATACCGTTCCAAATCCGCCCGTTAAATTTGCTTTGGCTACCGCTTCTCCGATCATGTCCGCGGCTCCGCTTTCATTAATTAAGGTTCCCAGAGCAAGACCGCCGGCAAAAACAAACATCATTTCCCAAACAACTTTATTCTGGGCATTTTTCCATTCGATTAATCGCTTTCCATCTTTTCTGGTAAATACGAAAGATAACAAAGCGCAAACTGCAAAAGCGTATGCCGGTTTCAGTCCTGGAAGGATGCCTTGGTAAAGATTTCTCGTGAAGGAAAGCACGGTGGCAATAATAAACAGAACCAGCGAGATAATTTCCTCTTTTTTCATTGGAGGCATTTTTTTATACTCTTCAATAAAAAATTCACGGGAGCCAGGAAGCGTATCGGTCTTTTTACAGAAAATAAAGAGCAACAGAATATTGCTGATTACTAAGATTGCAAAAATCGGAGCAAAGCGGACAATCCAGGAAGCAAACATGTACTCCTGACCTGTTACCTGAGTCAGATAATCGGTGATGACCAGATTCATAGCTCCGCCCAAAGGCGTTAACAAGCCTCCTACTCCGATGGCATATACGATAGTTAAAAGAATCAAAGAGCCTTTGGAACTTTGGCGTATATCTTTTTCCCCTACATATCCCAGCATGGAAACCGCAATTGGAACGATGGCTGCACAAACAACTGCGTTTGGAATAACTGCAGATAAAAGGGCACAAAGAATAAACCAGAAGGCTACCTGGGTGCGCATTTTCTCTCCAATTAAAGACAGGATCTTCGCAGAAATACGCCGGTCTAAACCGGTTTCTGCCCATACAGCAGTCAGTACCGAAGCGCTGAACAGCAATACGATGGTTTCCGAAGCATAGTTGGCAATGACCGAAGACATAGGTGCCATTCCAATCAACGCATTTACGCAGACTGGGACCATTGCCGTAACTGCAAAATCAACCGGAGAGGTTACCCACCAAAAAGCAGTCCAAACAACAACGCCGATTGCGGCGCGTGCCTGAAGGGTGGAAAAAACCGATTCCGGTAATAAAAATAGACATAGTAAGAAAAAAACCGGACCTAAGATTAAGGTGATGATTCTTTTATTCATTACTGTAATTCCTCAATCATTTCCCAGATGGTATCCATGGACTGGAAATATTTTGGCTGAATATATTCCATGGAAATGGAAATATCAAATTCGTCCTCAAGTAAACCAATCAGTGTTACGACACTGACAGAATCCATCAGTCCGCTATCCAAAAGCTGGTCTTCTTCATCAAAATCAATATCTGGCCAGTTTTCTTCTAAAATTTCTCTTAATTTATCCATGTGTTATTTCTCCTTTTAAAATCCTGCATATATGAAATCGGCTGCATTGAAGCTCGGTCCATACATACCGAATATTAGTATAATATAAATTGCAGCAAAATAAATAATCCAACGGAAAATAATATTTTGTTTTGCGATAGTTTCCCGGACGCCCATGCGTTCCTGCAGCATGGATACGGTCCATAAAATAAGTATTCCAATCAGTATTACCGCAAGATCGATTTCCGTCATTCCAAAGGTGGATAATTTTTTTAAGTCCAGATTGGAAAAAGCAAAGCTGGAAAAAGTCCTTGCAAAAATTCCAAAGGCGCTTGCCAAACTATCGGCCCGGAAGAATACTCGGCCGATGCAGCATAAGGTAAAGGTCCTTGCCATCTGGAATAATTTCCAACCAAAGTTCTCGGTCTGGATTTTTAAGGCACTGGTCATTTTCTTAAAGGTGCCTTCCAACAAAGTTCCGCCAATAATCAGAATCGCATGGAATAAGCCCCAGGCAACAAAGGTCCAAGAAGCTCCGTGCCAGATACCAGTTGCTAACCAGACAATCAGCGTTGGGAAACATGTTGCAAATAATTCTCCGGCTTTCTTGCGATTTTTCGCTTTCGTTTTTTTCTTCACTTTTTTTACCAGAGCAGAAACGGATACTGGTAAATAAATATAATCTTTAAACCACTCCATCAAAGACATATGCCAACGGCGCCAGAACTCCGGCATAGTTTTTGAGAAATACGGGTGATTAAAGTTCTGGGTAAGTTTAATTCCCAGCATTTCCGAAATACCTGTAACGATGTCGATGCATCCGGAAAAGTCTGCATAAATCTGAATGGAATAAAGAACTGTTGCCACCACAAATATAACGCCGGTATAGTTCTGCCATCCGTCATAAACCGTGTCAACAAATAAGCCAATCCGGTCTGCAAGGACCAGTTTTTTAATCAGGCCCCATAATACCAACTGAGCGCCATAGGTCAGATTTTCATAAGAAAATGCTACGCCGCTTTCAATTTGCGGTTTGATTTTATCGTAACGGTCAATCGGTCCCTGCACCACATGTGGGAAATAGGAAAGATAAACCGCAAATAATAACAGATTTTTTTCTGCCGGATATCGCTTCCAAAAAACATCCAACAAATAGCTGACTGCCATAAAGGTATAGAAAGAAATACCGATTGGCAGAATCATTTTAAAGTCTGGAATTACTGGTGCGGAAAAGGCAGACAAAAGCGAGTTCATACTGTTTGCGACAAAATTAGAATACTTGCAAACAACCAGAACGCCTACAATACCAATGAATGCCAGAATCAAATAAGTCCGCGCTTTCTTCTTTGATGCTTCTTTTATTTCTTTTTTCTGGGAAACTTCCGTACAGTTTGCCAGCTCTGCCTCGGTCTTGTCCCATAAAGAACCGATTCCCCGGGCACAGAAATAGCTGACCAGAATTGTAAACAGGATAAATGGTAAAAATTTCGGTCCAACAAGAACGAAGAACGCAATATTTGCTAATAAAAGGACATACTTCTGACCCTTCCTGCCAACCAGATAATACAGCAGGAGGGTTGCAGCGGCAAACAACATAAATTTTAATGAAGTGTATGTCATGTGGATGTTTTCCTTCGTTTCCTTGTCAAATTGTTTTATATTAATCTATCGTTGTGGTGGTGTAACAGCAAAACCGGTATAGTCACTGTTTCCATAAATCCGCTGGCCATTTTCCATACGGCTGGCAACCACCAGATAGGTATTGTTATGTTTTTTGTTCATTGTCGTGTCGGTATAGGAATAGGTGCTGCTGCTTAAGTCGGCAATGCGTTCCCAGTTGCCTTCATCAATTTTCCGGTACAGATGGTAATTCTCTGCTCCCGAAACAGGCTCCCATTCAATGCGGACTCCATTGGTTAAATCCACAACACGAACGATTTCTGGAGACGCCAAAGTATTATCTCTTTTACTGAAGTCACGTTCGAAATCCAAAGTATATGGCGTAATCAACGGAAGGTAAGACTGGTAAGATTCTTCCCAGCTTGCGCCTTCGGACGTTCCTCTCTTGTCCGTAAAGTTATAATGCTCTTTTAAGTAATCACTCAGCATGCTGGTGAATTTTATGGAGCCATGAATATTGGAATGAACCCGGTCGAAATAATCCGCGGTCATATCCAGCTGCATGTCCTCCACTGCATTCTGCAGATTAATGACTGGGAAACCAGCTGCCTCTGCTTGTGCCGCAATCCAGTTAAATTCCTCTTGCTCTTCTACAGGTGCTGCTGGCTGAGGGGATACGACGAAAAGTACATTCAGATTTTCCGTTTTACAATAGTCTAAGAAATCCGTTAAGATGGCTGCCCGATCTTCCTTGATTGGAGTTTCTGTTTTTACAACTTCCGTAATCGGCGAATTGTCCACGGCGCCCATCAAGTAATAACCAAAATTCTTGCTGCCTTTATAATCCGGATAGTCTTCCGTAAGGAATACTTCATTTACATCATCTAAATGAGAATGGAAACGAATGAGTGGGAAATAATACTCTAATTTATCAAAAGCAGAACCAGGCATCAGACTGGTTATGTCGTGAATAAACTGAAGTTTTTTCGGAATGTCCGGATAATAATCTACAAGAAAATGAACTGCTTTATAAGACAAATCTTCTTTCTCAAAAGGATTCAAAGCTATGATATACAATGCATCGGGCTGAGAACTTCGAATGTCCTGAAGAATGGTTTTGTAAGCTTCTACCGGCATTAAAGAAACGGAATAAGAAAAAACGGTGTAGCCCGTCTGTTCCCAGCAAAGAAGCGGATTCCAGAAAGAATAGGTAACGCTGGATCCCATATAAACAGCATCCAATGACTCATCTTTCTCTTCATAAAAAGATTTATGCATCGCGGCATGAGAAATTTCTCCCACGCGGAAAAGTCTTTGTACTACAAGAAAACTGCAGATTAAAAGAATCATGAACACAATGGTTTTAATGATCTTGCTTTTTTTTGACATGATTCCTCCTTTCTGCAATTCTGCCTGTCGTTTTCTATAATTTTCTTCGTTATACTATATCACTTTTCTTCTGGTTTCCAAGCCTCATCCAAGAAGGATTTATATTTCTCCAGGATGCGGTGAATTTCGTCGTGAGGAATGGCAAACAACGCATTTCCATTGCGTCCTACCATGTCCTCTGCGTTTACTAATGCGTTCATAATGGCTTCCGCTGTAGCATCGGTTGCTGCGTGGAAGATCGGGTCCAACTGTACATCGCCTAAAAGCGTCACCTGAGTGATAACATCATTAAAGGCTCCGTCGTTGGCCGTTGAAAAAGCAATAAAAATGTCACCAGAATTACTTCCATTTCCAGAGCCTAACTGATTCATTCCTAATCCAGCGCGACGAGCTAATTTCGCAAGCTGCCATGGAAGAAGTGGCGCATCCGTAGCAACTACTGCAATCATGGAGCCATCCCCTTCCTTTGGAGACAGTCGTTTCGTAATGGCCTCTGCGCCTTCTACTTCTTTTCCAAGAGGAATTCCGAAAACGTTCATTTCTTCTCGTTTTCCATGATTTGCCTGTACCAGAACGCCTACAGTAAATTCGCCAGCTTCGGTTTTCACAATACGGGAAGCTGTTCCTGTACCTCCTTTGAAACCATGGCAACGCATTCCCGTACCACCGCCAACATTACCTTCTGCAACCGGTCCGGAAGCAGCACTATCTAAAGCTTCCAGTACATGTTCCGGTTTTACTCGGAAACCGTTAATATTATTTAATAAGCCATCGTAGGTCTCTCCTACAACTGGATAGAAAAATCCATAGCCAGGAATCGGCTTTCCATCAGCGTCTCTCATTGGATAAAAATAATCGTTATCCAACATCCATTTGGAGGCCGTATCTCTGGTAATTCCTACGCTGTTTGTATTTGTAATTAAAATCGGTCCATGAAGGAAACCGGAATCATCTACCCAGTGGGTACCAGTCAGTTCGCCGTTTCCATTCAGGTCTGCTCTTCCTGCGAAGACCGCACTGGTTCTGTGGCCCCTTGGCAGAATGCAGGTTACACCGGTACGGGCAAAGTCGCTTTCTGGAGTCGTGTCCGGTGTAGCTTCGCCTTCGATTATGGTACTAAATCCAACTTCTACACCTGCAACGTCCGTAATCGCGTTCCATTTTCCACAACGTTCATTAAACGGGAACCCCAGTTCCCTTGCTTTCATACCCATAGTAGTTCCTCCTATTTTTCCGAAAATGGACACCGATTTCCAATACATTGGTTATTCTGTGGGGAAAATTCACATACGATTTCCGGTTTTTCCATCTCAATATTGAAGTTCTCTTTCACATAATCAATGGCGGATAAAATCGCAAGATAGGAATCTCGTTTACAACAACGAGGGCCGTCTATGGTGCCAATCGCCGCAAGTGATTTGGATGTCATTCGGTTGGAAAGTCCCCAAGGTTCCTTTGCAAGAGGTGTGGAACCAGAGATAATCGATACGAATATTCCGGAACTGATTCCGGCACCACATGCACCCCAGAATCCACAAACACCACCAGGAACATTCTGACCACGATTCTTCATTTCACTAAGAGCTTTCGGCAGATCAACATCACCACCTGCATTTTTATAGGCGGTAAGAAGTGCAGAGCCTACCATAATATGATGCTCTGGACCATGCATATGACAAAATGGAAGTTTCATCATTTTGTTAATGATTTCCACTGGATTTTTTGTCGTTGCTTCAAGGCAGACGCCAAAAATGCTATCCAGACCTTTCGTGTGACATTCGTCACAAACATAATGTCCATTTACGCAACGAGTTTTGCTCAATTCTTTTTTATGGCAAATCTCACACTCCATTTCCACATCTTCCGTCAGATATTCCAAAGGAGCTTTACAAATTAAACATTCTTCTTTCATATCTTTCCTCTTTATCATACAGCAGTGAACATT
Source organism: Lachnospiraceae bacterium (assembly GCA_024403615.1). Taxonomy (GTDB): domain Bacteria; phylum Bacillota; class Clostridia; order Lachnospirales; family Lachnospiraceae; genus RGIG5612. The sequence continues at coordinate 9,386 of JAKSRM010000006.1, read as the reverse complement.
TCGTATTCGTTTTCGAAACTCTCGCGTTACCTAATTCTTAGGATTCATTCCTCGTCCGGAATATATTCCATAGAATTTCTCGAACTTACGGAAAGCTTTACATCGTGAGCTGGCATCTGAAAGGTCAGTACATATGCCTCATTCTCAAAATCACAATTCAGCTTTGTATCCTCGCAATCCAGATAAAAAGAATAGTCCGTATCGGTTGCTATCATATCATAAGTCACTTTGACTGTGGCGCCTTCTGCATAAGAAGTTTTATTTGCGGAAAGGCCGTAGCCATCCAGCTCCAGATTGTATTTTTGTTGTCCGCATCCAAACAGTCCAATTACCATAATTCCCACCAAAACAATTAATAATCTCTTCATGTCGTTCCTTCTGAATTAAACTCTGATTTGTTATTCTATGTGGCAACTTTTTTCAAGTAAGCTCGCCGCAAAGGTTTTCTGTCATCTTCAACGATATTTCATCGATTGACAAATCTTTACTAAAAAGATAAATCAATTTCGTCATAGCAGCCTCAGTGGTCATATCCTTTCCGCTTACGGCGCCGATGTCAATAAGGGCTTTGCTGGTCTCGTAAGCACCGAGGGAAACGGAGCCCTGCACACACTGAGAGCATACGATTACCAGGGTTCCATTTTTATAAGCCTTATCGATGATTGGAATCAATGCTCCGCTGGAACTTGTAGGAATATTACCTGCACCGAAAGTTTCCAATACAACGCCTTTTAATTGTTCCGTCATGATGGATTCAAATATTTGAAAATGGATTCCCGGGAACATTTTTATGATTCCTACCGGAACCTCCTTCATCGGCGAAAAACGGAACTTCCCATTTCTCTGTGGACAGCAATAGTCCTTTTTATACTCAATGTTGATTCCTGCCTCTGCCAGATTTTCGCAGTTTGGAGAATCGAAAGCTGCAAAATGAGTTGAGGACATTTTCGTGCTTCTGCAGCCGCGAATCAGCTTTCCGTCAAAATAAATGCTTACTTCTCTTGCAATTCCGTCGGATGCAATAATGACTGACGTAACAATGTTATTGTATCCATCGGAACGGATTTCGCATAATGGAATCTGAGAGCCTGTGAATACCACTGGCTTATCCAGATTCTCCAGCATAAAAGCAAGGGCCGACGCCGAATAGGACATAGTATCGGTTCCATGTAAAATTACAAATCCGTCATACTGATCATATCTTTCGTTAATGGCCTCTCCTATTTTGTTCCACTCCGCAATGGACATATTGCTGGAATCGAGGAGCGGGTCAAACTGAACAATATCAATCTGTGGCATGCCAGCTTTTTTCAAGTCCTTCATAGAATGGATTGCCTCGAAAAGGGCTGAGGAGGAAGGAACATATCCATGCTCTCCTGAGACCATTCCGATGGTGCCACCAGTATAAATTATACAAACTTTTTTATTCATATTCACTCCAAAGAATTACTGCTATTATTTCATATTTATCAAACCTAATCCAGCCAAGCAAACAATAATTCCAACGATTTTGTTCCAGGTAATGGACTCTTTATAAAGCAAGTATCCCACAAATATTAAGATTACCGCAAGAACAACAGATTGAACAATCTGAGCAACGCTTACGGACCATCCTGCTTTAAAGGCATAAATGTATCCAACTTCCAGTCCCACAATAACCAATCCCAAAACAAATGGAGCCCAGTTTGTTTTCTGGTATTCCTGAATCAGATTTCCGCCTTTGTTTAAAGCGAAAAATAAAATCAATGACACAACCGCACCTACGATATAGGTTATGGTCAGGGACGCAAAGGGATTCATTTTTTCCGGAACGGACTTTGCGCAAATCTGGTAAAAAACATTTGATACTACTACGAGTCCTAATGGCCAAACATAACTGAAAATCATAGTTTCTCCTAAAAAGAGCGGCAAACGCCGCTCTTAAATTTCTTTTCCCTTTAGTCTTTATCTATCACGTTTCATCTTTCTAATGCTAAAGCCTAACAAGAGAAGTGAAGCGAGTACTGCGCATCCATAAGGAAGTACATTATTCGTGTCTGCTGTCTTTGGAACATCAGGATCTGGTGTTGGGTCCGGATTCGGCGTTGGGTCCGGGTCTGGTGTTGGATCTGGGTCCGGTGTTGGTTCTGGAGGTGCCTCTGTCCCAATTTCAACACATTTGCTGGCATGAACAGTATCGTCGAACTCTGTGTATTCCGTAAGGCTGTCCCAGGAATCTCCAGCCTTGATTGTAGTTCCTTCAGCTAATTCTACGTATGAAAGATCCGTGTCGATTACTAAAGCTGAGAGTCCTTGTCCTTCTGCCTTTATAAAGCCCCCATCAAAAGCAATTCCACCGGCTGCATAAAGACCAGTATCTTCTGCTTCTATGCTTATGGTTCCGCTTCCCATCGTTAAGTATCCCACATCCAGACCTCTTGCTCCATGCTCTGGGCAGGTAATTTCCAATGTAGCCTCTTCGAAAATGAGCTCTCCATCCACATAGATTCCTAAACCATAAGGACTTCCTATGTTAACAGAAAGGCTTCCTGTACCAGATATGTTAAGTGTATTGACATCCATTGCCTTTGGTTCGTCATAAGCATCGGTAAATTCGTATGTCGTTGTCAGAGAGTTTGTTCCGATAAGCACCAAGTCAATATCATTTGCAAAAATGATAATCTGCTGGTCAGAAGTGAACTGGAAATTGTTGAAGGTGAGAACGCCGTCTTCATAATAAGCATATCCACCTTCTGGCTGGGTATCACTTACGGAACCAGTACAGTCCATATATTTTCCGGAATCAAGACTTGTTCCGTCAATAGTAATTGAATCACTTGCGAATGAATTTATCGTAAGTCCGAACACGAGCACTATGGCTAATACCAGTGTCGCGATAATTGATTTTTTCTTAAGCATTATACCGTCCTCCTTTTACGCATGCCGGCATTATAACATAAGAGATAGCGGTGTGCAAAGTGTTATGAAAGCAACCTGAGATTTGTCTCCGCCACCGCCTTATTCCTTATTAATTCCGATAATTCTGGCGCTCATTTTTTCCAATATCTTGCTTTAATACTGGGATTGTCTGCTGAGCTTCCACTATCTGGTTGGATGCAGTCCTATGTTCAAGAACATCTTGTTCCAGCTCACGGAGATCCGGCGCAAGCCCTTCCATCTGCCCATATGAAGGGATGGGAATAAGGCCACCAGCGACCTGCTTCAATTCTTCCTCTGTCAGTTCTGCAAGCTTCTTGTTCAATGCTTCCACTTCTTCTTTTAATGTTTGTAATTCTTCTTTCGTTTTCATTTATGTTATCCTTTCTCAAATATAGTATTTCCCATTTGCAGTCCTATGAATGACTCCTTGCTTGACAAGTTTTTCTGTAATACGAGAAAATGCGTTGGGATTTATTACTCCTGCCTCCGCAAAAGTCTTTGCTGTTTCAGGTGAACATGCACCAGATTCTTTTAATCTTTTTATTATTACATTTCGCCGAATAAGCGGAATTGGTGGAAAAAAAGCCATTTTGATTACCTCTTCAAATTCTGATTGTTATATCTTTGTCCTCAATCTGATTACGATAATATCTGCGATCAGATTTATCGAAATAAAAAGCAGTGAAACAGTTTTTATTTTTTCAATTTGTTCCTCCGTCGGATACGCTTCCAGTGAGCCATGGAAAAAGGCAACAACAAAAATCATCAGAGCAACAGAAACAACTGCAATCAAGATGTTTAACAATACTCTCTTTATAACACTGTCTCTCCTGCAAACTGGAATTTGAACGGGCAAAAAAAGAGGAAATGCGTGGGGGCCCTTTTCCCGCAGCCTTTTAAGTTTTTCATGCTCTAATAATAAAATGCCGCGCATTTATCTTCATTTTTTGAAGTTTACTAACTTTTTACCACACAGGACGCTCCTTTTTACTTTTGGTGGGGGTGTAAACGGCCTTTTACCCTGGTTTTTTAGTGATTTTTCGCTTATTTTCCACAAAAAAGCCCTTATATTCTAAGCCAGTGGGGGCATTTTATGGAAATTCTCCCCCCACTAGTTCGTAAACAACACTCAGCATGTGGGATTTTTTGTCTTTTTCTGCTTTTTTCGTTGAAAATGCGGTGATTTTACCCCCACTAGTTGCGTTTTTGCTTACATGACGTGGAAGTGACCATAAATTGGGAAGCAGCTATGAATTACCTTGGTTTTGCAAAAAGAGGGATTTGAAACCATAAAAAATCAGCCCTGTAAGCAATTATTTATCGCTACAAATAAAAATTTATCGCTCTGTTTCATCTCATTACTTCTACAAATTCAAATTTATCTCTGCAAACGGATTTATCTTACTTTGCCAAATAAGCAAAGGTCGTAAACCTCACCATTTTTATATACGGCATTTTTCTGAAAGCCTTCCTGCATAAAACCATTTTTCAGCAGCACCTTCTGAGAAGCGACATTCGGTGCATAAACAAGACCGGTGATCCGGAGCAGATTTAACTCAGAAAAAGCAATCTCACAGATTTTTGCGGCAGCCTCCGTCATAATTCCTTTTCCCTTATAATCATCTATCAGCATATAACCAATTTCTCCATCGCGGCAATATACATCGGACTTTTGCTCAACCGATATATTTCCAACCACTTTTCCGTCAACCGTGATTGCACGAAAAACGCCATCTTTTCCATCATGCTCGGAAACCATAGTAAGCCACCATTTGGCAGCCTCTGTTGTATAAGGAAATGGGAGTCTATTCGAAAGGAAGGAACGATCTACCGCATTACAAATATTTATCAGTTCCTCCTGCAAGCTCAGATCCCATTTTATCAATTCCATTTTCTTTTCCATAAATTCTGATTTATTTTCCTCTCTGATATTTTTCGTTTTAGGAAATACCGCCATTATATTTTTTTTGAACTTTAACAAAAATAATCGTGGAAAGAACAATTCCTGCAAACAAAATAGCTATTGACCCCCAAATAAGGAATTTGCTTTCACCCAATAATGAAACGATCCCACTGATCAACATTGCCACACATAATATAAACAATCCTTTTGAGAACTCTTTCCCATATTGGGGACGGTCTGTTTCTTTGACGCGCGTTTGACGATACATATTAATTAAATATGTGTTTCCTTTTCGAATAGCAATGCCGACGATCAGGCATATAATTGCAACGAAAAACATAACTATCGCATACACGACCATTACCGATTCCTCCATCAAATTCCAATTCCTCGTTTATTATACCACAGTAGCACATCGCGTTTCGCCGAAAATAGATAAAAAGCCCTGAAAAGCATCCGCTCTTCAGGGCTTTAGAATTATCTTGTCAGGATGTTTCCTCCAAGTTTGATGGCCGTGATTTTTCCATCGGAGATTTCCGTTGCGGTGAACGTTGCGCCGGATCCTGCTGCATCCAACTCAAGGTGCCGTTCGTCGGAATCCAATGAACTGCTGACCCACATCGTGATTCCTTTGAGTGTGAGTGTTGCTGTAGCCTCGTCCAATTCCGCCGTATATTCTGTACAGCAAACATCTCCATCATACCACTCCAGGTCCGGATTTTTCTCGATGACATTGTCGCCGTTTCTGGTCAGAATCGTGCGTTTTCCTTCCGCATCATGCCATACTCCCATAAAGGCGTCGATTCCTCCTTCAAATTTCGGGCTTCCTCCGAATGCAATATTGATTTCCGGAATGCTGATGACAAAGGAAACTATGAATTCTGGTTCCGCCGTGTCCATGTCCGCATCCGGTGGGAAGAATTCAACTGTGTGCGGAAGCCCCGACGTCATAAAGCCCATAAGCGTTGCAGAGGTATTAACAGGCTTTCCATCCCATTTTCCCGTCCAATTTCCGACAACTGCCGTGTCATTCAATGGTGCAAAACGGAACTTATATCCGATATACTTGCTCTCCTCGCCTTCCGGAACATCTTCCCTTATCGTAATATTTATTTTCGAATTGTAATAATCCTTTATCTCGTTGAGTGCCTGAAGTTGCTGCTGTTCGCTCTTTCTAATCATATAGTTTTCAACACTTTTCAGCACGCCCGGCATCACATCCGCTTTCAGATGCGCAATATAGTCCTCCGTCAGTTTCTCCTCGTCCGCCGATGAAATTTCAGGCAGATTTTTCACGGTGACCTCCGGTACTTCTCCCGCGATACCGCACTGTTCGTCATAACTCAAGGCAAAAAATTCCGCAGAGTATTTTCGGAATGCCGCTTCCAGCGCGTCGATTGCCACCTCGGGGTCGTTCGGGTACTTATCAACCACCTCAATGGCCTTTGCGCGCCAATCCTTTGCGGTCATCGGCTTATGGTTGCCGCCGGTATAGCGTTCGTTATAGAAATGATAAACATAAGCGATATCCTCCAGCTTGGTGGAGTATGCTTCTTCCGCAAAGGCGGTCAGCATCTTGTCAATGATGAGGACGGCGCCCATTCCAACGGACAATGCACCAGTGCCTACCGAGGTGAAAGCATCTGCCCAGTAAGTCGTGACCTTGCTACTGACATCTCGGATGAGATTCAGTATCTCGCCCTTGTCTGCGCCACCACCAACCGTATCATTGGCCGCAACTTTCAGGAGGCTCGTACAGGTAGAGATGTAGCCAATTGCAGAAAACAGGGTCAGATTGGTACCAGAAATTTCCGTGTTCAGCCAGTCTGGGATATCGCCAACCGTAGCCATAGTGATTGCGTTGTCCAGTCGGTCCGAATAATCGAAGAATTTGCCACATGCCTCAATTCCGAATTTCGCAAGCTCTTCCTTGACTGTTGGATCATCCTCTGCAATTCTTTTTGCAAAGCTAAAAGCTGTGCTGTTATCCATGTACAGTCCCACGTCGAGAATATCTGTGATATATGCGTTTCGTTTTCCTTCATTCTTGACATAGAAGACACCATAATAAGACAAATGGTCTGTGTAGATCACAAGCTCATTGGTAGCTGCATCTACTTCAAACAAAACATCCTCCCAGAGCCCAGTGGTTTCGTTTTTATACTTTGCACCCACGCAGCGTGCAGGGTCCTGTCCGCTCTCGCAGAAGCTGGTATCGTAAGGGATACGAATCGTAATAAAATCATCCAGCTCATGCATCTCGCCTAAAGAAATATTATAGGCTTCGATTTTATAACCCTCGTCTTTATTTTCTTCCACCGGCTGCTTGGCAACCGTCAGTTCCGTTTCGACATCCAGAACGTAATCACCCACATCTACGGTAATTCCGTCATCTGTGGTAGCTACGGTCATCTCTGGTGAAAGTGTAAGCGTCTGGGACTTTTCCGGCTCCCCTGCAGGACTTCCGCCACAGCCACCCAATAAGGACAACACTAATACCATTGCCAAAAGAAGTGATGTTACTTTCGTTTTCATAAGGTTCGTCTCCTTTCCGAAAATGTTTTGCCATTCTTTTCTGTATGAAAGACTTATACATATATTAAATTTTAACAAATAAATTTTATGGCAAGCAAGTACTTTTTATACGCATTCTCAGAAAGCCAGATATATAATTCCAAGCTTGAATTCCTGTTTTCGTCAGCGTTGATATCAACAGCAAGTCCTGTCTGATGCTCACTCGCTCCTGGGACAGCGACCCACTTCATTGCATTTATTTTTGCTTCTGATTTACTGTTTCCATCTCTCCTACAATCCAAAACCTTTTCATCAAATAATTCTTGCTGTTCTTCTTGTGTTCGGTATCCATCTCTGACAAATAATCCATACCCTTCCATCCTTGCGTCATCAAACATCTCTTGCAATGCCGGATACATTCTGGAATCTACCTGTTCCCTGTTTGACAGTAGAATAAGATCCACTTCATAGTCCTCGGGGATATGGTTTTCGCTGTTTATCAGGATTAGATTCCATCCGTTTTCTTCACTTGCATATTTATATGTTTCTCTATCATTACTCGTGCTTATTGCACATGAAATCAGAAATTGTATTCCTGCAATTAAACAAATAAAAAAGATCCCATATCGAAATAGGGACCTTTACTAATTTGTAAATACGCTCATATTATTTGCAATAAACAATGAAACAGAATTAAGATTTAGCCCGACGAACTGGGATTTGTCGCCATGATAAGCAGTGCGTACCTACTAAAATTGCAATTTTTGTTTTAGTAGGTACGATTTTTGGCATAAGAAAAATTATTTACCTACTAAATTAGCAATTTACGTTTTAGTAGGTACGATTTTTGGCATAAGAAAAATTATTTACCTACTAGATTAATAATTTGCATTTTAGTAGGTAAAATTCTTGGCGTAAGGAAAAATATGTACCTACTAAATTAATTATTTACGTTTTAGTAGGTAAAAATTTTGGCGTAAGGAAAAATATGTACCTACTAAATTAATTATTTGCGTTTTAGTAGGTAAAATTTTTTGCATAAGGAAAAATATGTACCCAATAAATTCGAATTTGTCTCTTAAAATCATAATCCCCGAGGAGCGTTCTTTTCACTTCTCGGGGATGTAAAATGTGCGAATTTCAGATTAGTATAATTTTGCGCCTGCCGGAATCTTATTATCTACCATGAGCAGATTGAGTTCTTCCTCATGTCCCGCTAAAACCAAAAGCGGCAGGTGGATCATGGCGTACCTTCGTGCGGCTTGGGGCTTTCGCCCTGGCTCAGGTAACGTATCTGATGATTGTGTATTCAATTGTCAAGGTTCTTGAGAGGTGTTTTGCGCCTCTACCTCTAACTGCTGAATTTTTGGGCGTTTGCAAACCAACTTTTTCAAAAAAATTTTTCATCACCTTTCCGAACAATAAAAAAAGCGCCCACCACACCTGTTTCCAGACGCAATGAGCGCAAAAAATAAGCCCGATGATTTCTCACCGAGCTTGATTACATATTATTCTATTGAGCGAGCGAACTGAAGTTTATTGCCCCGCATACTCTCCAAAATCTGCAAATAATGTTTTGGCTAAATCATGCAGATAGGTTTGATCGAATTCATTTTCAAATGTCAGTTGCTGATAGAAACCATGTCCATAGTCCTGCCCGTTATTAATCCGACCAGCAACGCTGATATACCCATTCGCCTTCGCGGTGAACTCAATGAAAGAATCCGTTGACAGATCCTGCAATTTTACAGAACCTCTCATCGTCTCATAAAATTCATTCAAGCTAAACGAAAAATCGCCCAGATACAGTTCATCCGCATCTATCATCGTATCCGCAGAAAAGCCATAGCTTGATACCTTGATTCGAAGCTTGCAGTCTGTCATATATGGTTCCAGTTCAAAAGTAAAGTTCTCTGTCTCAAGTTTATACATACTTGCCTCGCATGTTACCGCATTAAATTATGCTAGATTTCTTGCCCATCTGACTGAGCGATTAGCTGAAATCTGACAGCATCACAGCTGCCCAATTTCATTCGCAATCATGGCGACC
>JAKSRM010000005.1 GCA_024403615.1 Lachnospiraceae bacterium | reverse complement strand
GTGGAAATGTCAGAGGAAGAGCTCCGCTTGGTTAAGGGCACCATATTCGATATTCAGCATTACTGCATTCATGACGGTCCGGGAATACGCACAAACGTATTTGTCAAAGGCTGTCCTTTGCGGTGTCTTTGGTGCGCAAATCCGGAATCCCAATCGGGTGCTCCTCAGATTATGTACCGACGGGATAAATGTACCGGTTGTTTCAACTGCGTTTCTGCTTGTCCGACCCAGGCCATTTCTACAACAGAAGACGGAACGGTTGTTACGGACCGCAGCAAATGTACGGGTTGCGGAGCATGTGTCAATTCCTGCCCTTCGGAAGCGAGGGAAGTATCCGGCAAACAAGTTACCGTTGGAGAGGTTTTCAATGAAGTAGCAGAAGACGTTCTGTTTTATGGAGACGATGGGGGAATTACTGTGACTGGCGGAGAGCCTCTTGGCCAACCTAAGTTTACTGCAGCGCTTCTAGAATTATGTCGCAATGCAAGTATTCCTACAGCCATCGAAACTTCCGGATTCTGCTCCTGGGATACGGCAAAATCCGTTTTTTCTCTTTGTGATACCGTGCTGTATGACTGCAAGCAGATGGATTCCGAACTGCATCAACGTTACACGGGACAGGGAAATGAACGAATTCTGGAAAACCTTAGAAAAATCAATCAGGAACTGATCTGTGACATCATCGTTCGCGTTCCTGTGATTCCAGGCTATAATGCAGAGGAAGAAAACATCCGGAACGTCGCTGCTTTCGTAAGTGAAGAAATCAGCCGTTGCCGACAGATTGACCTTCTTGCTTATCACAACTTAGGAGAATCCAAATCCGAACAGTTAGAAAAAGATTCCGAAGGATTTTTCTCCTCGGTTCCTTCCGAAGAATATATGGAAAACCTTCGCAACATTGTTCGTTCTTACGGATTTATATGTAAATAATCAATAAGAGAATTTTAAAAAGGAGCGGTGAAAAAACTTTCTTTTTTCACACGCTCTTTTTCATAAGTTCTTTCTTACGATCTTCCGCCAGAATTATTTCAACGCCTCTTTAATCTTAACCAAAGCTGCTTCTAATTTTTCGGTATCCTGCTCGCCTGGTTTCCATCCGAAAATAACTTCCTGATCTTTGTATCTAGGAATTAAGTGAATGTGGAAATGGAAAACGCTCTGACCAGCGCATTCATTATTGTTCTGAAGAAGGTTGAAACCATCTGCGCCAAATACATCGGTTAAAACGATAGCCATCTTCTTTGCCAGCTTGTAAGCTTTTCCGATTAACTCTTCTGGAATTTCATAAATATTTGCATAATGCTCTTTTGGAATAATCAGAGCATGTCCTACGGTTACCGGACCAGCATCAAAAATAACCTTAAAGTCGTCGTCTTCATAAAGGGCATTTGTTGGAATGTCGCCGTTTGCTAATTTACAAAAAATGCATTCTGGATCTTTCATGTTTTTTTCTTCCTCCCACCGTAAAAAGATAATGTTAAAATTATACCGAACAAGAAGCCTGCAATGTGTGCCACTGCATCAACTTGTGAATTCGTAAAGTTGGAATAAAACAGGAACAGTAAAACGATGCCAATCCGCACCCACATCATGCTCTTGCTTAATCGTCCTCTGCTCTTAAAGGTTAAAACAATTACCGCTCCGATTAAACCATAAATCGCTCCACTGGCTCCGGCACATACCGTGTTAACTCCCGTAAAATAATAGTACGCACAAGAGAGCAACCCTGCACCGATACCGGAAAGCATATAAATTAAAATATACTTCACATGACCGATGGTCTTCTCTAAGTTAAATCCTGCGATACCTAAATATATCATATTTCCCAGCAGATGCTGAAAATTAAAATGCATGAACATACTGGTCAGAATCCGCCAGAACTGATGGTCTTCAAAAACGTACGGTCCGTAGCTTGCGCCCATCTCTGCCATGTAACTAGCCTTGCTCGGATCTCCTTTGAAAAGAAGAACGATAAACCAAATCACATTAATGGCAATCAATGCAACGGTCACAAAAGGAAAACTCTTCAGTTTATTTTTCATCCTTTTTGCAGATACAGAAGAAGTCGATGCACTGGTCGTTCCCCTAGAAGACGTCGCTCTGGTTGTGGTTCCTACGGTTCCCCAAGCATTGGTTTTTCCGGCAATCAGCGTCTTTTCGATTCCATACCGCATTCCATAGAAATCATCCGGCATTTCATCATAAATCTGAAGCTGCCGTTCCTCTTCCTCTATCATCCATAAGTTGATGTTCGGAAGCCGGACAAAATGCTTATCTCGTTCAATATCGTCTGTTACCAGAAGAAACAAAATATTGTCTTCCGATGCATGAGATAACATCTGACTATTAAAATTCAGGACCGTGCTTTCCAACATAACCCGGCTTTGGGTACTATGCAAAAGCACACAGAAAATCATCTCTCCATCCACCCGATTCACAACAATGGTGTAATAAGGTCCGGAGACATTTGTCTGCGCAAAATTCTGTTGTCCAAAAAATTGAATTAACTCGTCATAAACCATACATTTATTTTAACAACATTTTTATTGATGTTCAATGATGTTAAAATTTTCTGTTTTCGTCAATCCGCTTTTTACTACCAGATTCTGCAAATATATCTTTTCCAAAATCATAAAACTCAAAGCCCAGATCATAATCCGATTCTTCTTTTACGGTTTCCACTGCATAGGTATTCATAATATTTTTATAGCTGAATTCTTCTTCTCCATACCCATACTCCCGAACCCGATCCATGAATTCTCCGTTATTAATATCTTCCAATACGTCCAGAACGCCCCGGCCTTTTAGATAGCGAGACAACTTTACAAAAAATGATTGCTCTTCGACTTCTCCGGAATATATTTTTTTCTCTGGTTCTTTGAATGCTGTCGGATAGGTTTCCTGTTCTTTCAAAGAAATGTCCTCTGTTATATCTATCATGGTAAATCCTTTGGTATTTTCTTCGCTTAATATTTCCAGCAAATCGCTGATCGTAAAATTATCATTCTGGGTTTTTTCGTATAACTCATAAGCCAGCCTTACCGCGCGGTCATCCTCATAATCCACAATAGGAAGGATATTTCCAAACAATTCACGCAACTCTAAAACAATGTTCCCGTTATAAAATGGATAATAACAAAATTCAAAATTGTTTTCGCTTTGGTCAACAAAGATGCATTCTTTTTTTATGATTACGTCGTCAGGATCCAATAGGTATTCATCTAGCGCATAAACCATAGTCTTCAAAGACAACAACAAAACTCGCAAATTATCAAAAGACATTCTTCGCTTTTCATATTGTTTTGAAAAAACCTGCTTAGAGGAGACGTCATAAAGGAAATTTACTTCTCCATTGATGACTTCATAATCAAACTTCAATATTCCCGTGATTCGATTATTCAGTAACATTTGGACTTTAAAATTATTTTCCTTAAACTCCGAAACGTCCTCTATTACCATATAATTACGGTTGATATTTTTCTTAAAATTAATATTCATTTCTTGCCTCTTGGACAACCGTCCATTTTATGTTTCCTCTATCTCCGATTCTTCCGCGTTTCCAATTACATCCCGAAATCCATCACATAGGACCTTATATTTCAGCAACGTCTTTCTTCCATTCAAATTAGAAATACGAAGGGATGTGGTTGCATTAGAGATATCCGTTAACTCCTGTACCATAGGAATCGGCATATAAAAATCACTACTTCCTTTCACAGAAAGTTGATCTTCCTCACCCGTTACTTCTGCAGAAATATTTTTAGCAATAATCATCCGCCTGGAAAGCAATTGCAAAATTTCGTCACTTAACGCCTCGGGCTGCTCCGAATATCTTGTTGCATTTTCCATAATCATGTATGAGCTAACGGTATTCATCACCACACAATCATGAATAAAGAACGCAACAAACAACATGGATACAATAATCACCATCGCAATCGGTACTACGACTGCCGCTTCTAACGTAAAGGCAGCCTTTAATTTTCTTTTTTTCATTTTCATCCTCCGGTTTTTTAGAACATCAACAAGAGTACATAGCCAGTAAATAAAAACGGTAGAAATGGAATCTCATCTTTCTTTGTTTTCTTTCGAAAAATCATCAGCCCAATAGAAAAACCTGCCGCCAACAAAACTCCTAACAGAAGCAAAAGCACATTTTCCGAAAAGCCTAAAAAAATTCCTGTCGCGACTAAGATGAATCCGTCTCCGTAGCCCAATGCTTGTCTTGTGATTTTCCCAATTCCCAAAAACAGAATTCCGATGAGACTTCCGAAAAGCAGATTCAAAAAACTCATCTGTCTTACAATGATTTGAAAAACGATTCCGGAAAGCCCCATTGATACAATCAATACCAAGGGAAGTTCCTTTTTCTTGTAATCTATCCAAGCGGCCACAAACAAAAAGCCTAATAAAAGGATCTCTCTTACAATTTCTTCCATTTGCATTTCAATGATTTTCTCCACATTTTGGGCATACGTGCATGGAGCCAATTTCGGATATATCGATTTCGTTCACCGTTCTCTTTAATCCATAACAATTAATATCGGTATGCCAATTCGTTCCATAATCGGTAATATAAACCGTATCTCCTGTTGCCACATGATTCGCACAGGTACATTTTTCATAGATCTTCCCGTCCGCATTTCTTGCACTTGATATCTCAGAAACCGGAATCTGACGAATGGACAAATCCAGATAATTACAATCCTTCGATGTGTGATAAACCGTTCCATAAGGAGTTACATAAACGGTATGTGTCTCCTTTTCTTGTTTTCCACCATCGGACTTATCTAGGTCCTTACCTATCCACACATGACTGTAACTGCGTTGCGCCAAGGCAACCGTTCCTATGGATTTGGGGAGAAACGGAATCTGATAATTGTAGTTAACAACAATATCCAAAATTCCAGATGGTTCGTCATAAGAAGAATTGTAGGTGTAGAATCCTGCAGACCCATCAATGATTTGAGAACGATCCAACCGTTCTTTCAATCCATCCTTCAACATCCATGTTTTAATGGTTAACGAATTGATTCCTGCAGACAGAAGACTTTCCGTATCTGAATCTACATCGGAATCGCTTGAAGAAATCCATTCCTCTGCACAGCCGGCCAGATAAGCCTTCTTGCCAATACTTCTTGCCGTCTCTTCCATAGTCAGTTGAATTTCCGACTGCAAGGAAAGAATCACCAGAAAATTCAAAATGGCAATGATGAAGAACATGAAAATAGGAAGTGCTAATGCGGCCTCTAGGGTCAGACTTGCTTTTTCTTTCCAGGCAGAGAAAAATGCCCTTTCTCTAATCAGATGAAGACCTTGTTTGTTCACGAGGGTGCCTTTTTTATTGATTTTTATTATGGTAGTTTTCATAGGACGGTCTTTCTTATAAACAAAGGACATTTTTCTCTGCCTCAATTTTTTAATATGCATACTCCTGCTGGATAGAGAACTGATAGCCCCCATCACCGACTTTTAAAGCGTTATTTGCCATTGGCAACAGAACAAACAGTCTCGGTGAGTTGTAGGTTGCTGTTATCTTTACTGCCTGCATAGAATCTTTAAACCGAAAGTTTTCATTTTCGTTTTTGCACATATTGGCCTGAATCATATCCATAGTCCGAAAATATAACTTTGTCCGGTTTTCCATTAGCAGCAACAATCTTAAATAATCTTCATAACCCATTCCCTTTTTACTGTCCGTTCCTTCTATCGAATCTGGCGCGAAATTCTTCAGTCCCTCCAGAGACAGATTCCAATCATCGCCACTTTTCAGAGTGGCAATCTTTTTTCCTTCTAGCAAAACCTTCACATCGATCATGCTTTCCGCCATGGTCCAGGCAGACATAATGAGAAGCTGCATGATTTTGATTAACAGCGGTTGACCGGTAAATCCAATAATCGATGTGGCCAGCGCATAGGTTTCCGACTTTTTTGCAGGGTCTTTTAACAAGCTGATATAATTCAATCCCATACGGATTATAATGATTCGATTGATAACGGACTCTAAATTTTCTTTATCGCTTTTCTTACCGGAAATTATGTATTCGGTCTCATAATCCAGTGCTGTATTTTTCTTTCCTTCCAATTTATTTCCAAAAAATTCAATCACGTATTCACTGAACAATCCCTTATTGATTCCGACATCTAACAAACTTTCTTTGTCCTCTTCTTCGGTCCCATTCAAAGACTGGTCTTCCTGGATTTTTCCCTTGGCCACCGTTTTGGAAGGAACATCGGACAAATCGGTTATTTTTTCCGATAGTTCTCCGGCAATAAATTTCATTACCCCACCTTCAAACAAATCGGCTATCGCCGTTAAAAAATCATCACTTTCCTGATCCACAGACAAGCTCTCAAAATTAACGCCTAACTGATCCAAATTAAAATCAGAAAACATCGTTTCATACTCTGCAATTTCCGATTTCAAACTTGCTGCGCTTTCCGGTGTTAAACCCGCTTTTCCATCTTCAATCAACCCGTCCAACTCATTTAATTTCTGTATATAGCCATTCGTGATGTTGGCATTTTCCACAACGTGATAATAATCGGCATCGGTATCTGCACTTTTCGTTTTGATATCCTGTAGTTCTTCTTCTACAACCTTATAGACTTCTTTGTCATAGACAGTTTCGTTTTCCTTCAGTTCCGTTTCCAAATAACCAACCGCCTCTTTCGCTTCCGCCACGCTGCTATAATAAGTTTCTGTTTCTTCATTAATATCTTCTAGATATTCTGTTAATTTATTTTTCGTTTTTTCTAATTCTGAGATTTGAGAATGAAACTCTTTGACCTGTTTTTCATTTCCCTCTTGTTCATAGCCTTCCACACTTTCCATTAATTCGTGTAATAAGTTCTTTGGATTTTGAGCCAGATTTTTTGCCTTATCGATTTTGTCACTAATGTTCGATACGGACTTTTCTACTTTTACAAAGATGTCTTTGTACCTTTGTACTTGATCCATAAAGCCACTAATCTGATCACTCTGCTCAAAAATTCCGATATCCGATAAGATTTTTTGAATCATGGTCTGGGTTACGTGATACTTCATATATTCTTCCACCTGATCCGCAAATACTTTGCCATCGTCATCGGTTGCCCAAGTGATATCGGTCAATTCGCTTCCTTCATGATTCATCCGATATAACACCAAATCATTTCTTGCTGCGGTTCCGGCAAGAGTCAGATTCTGTGTCACATAATTATTAAACTTTTCAATAAACTCGTTTTCATCGTTCCAAAGGAACATTACTCCATATTGGGAAAATAAAGGTTCTGCAAACTCCGCAAAGCAAGAATCTACAGACATATAAGTGATACTTCGAAGCTTAGAATTAATGGCGCTTACACGGCCGGATTCCACTAAAGTGCAAATCAGTGCCATGACAAGGACTAACATTAAAGTCAAATAAATGGTAATGCTTGCTTTCCATTCTTTTCTTTTTTTCTTTCCTTCCACTTGCATCATGTTCCTCCGGCCTTGCCGCTCCTTTAGATAGAATTAACCTGACTATTAATGTTCTGGAAAATAGTCTTGGCCAAAGCTACAACTTGATCTTTGAAAATAATTACCAATCCGACTAAAACCAGCAGAATCAAAATTACTTCCACAACCCCTACTCCATCGTCATCCCTCAGAATCTTGTTTAAACCGAAGGAAAAAATATTTTTTAATTTACCAGTTATTGTTTTAATCATATGTCTCCCTCCTTTGTTTTTTATTTCATCGACTCTATGTCCTTAAAACGTAATGGACATGAATGCCGGTACCGCTATTATTACAATGACTACAATCAACATTAGAATCATAGGAACCAACAGCTTTGTGCTGGCTTCTTCTCCTTTTTTTCTCGCCAATCGTTTTCTTTCTTCAAACGCTTCTTCTACTTCTGTTTGCAAACTAGCCTTTAATCCTTTCGACCCTAAGGCAATGTTCTGCTCCAAAATATTCGCTAGCTTGATATACGGGTGAAGTCCGCAGCGCTTTCCAAATTCGGAATAAGCGACTCGTTCGCTTTCTCCACTTTTTATTTTTTCTAATACCAAACGCATTTCCTGATAGGCAAATCTCGTGATTCCTTTTTTCTCGTAATCCTCTACGATTCTTTCCCATGCTTTCAACACACTTAAGCCCGCTTCATATAACAGACAAAGCTTGGAAACAATTTCTGTAAAATCGATCATCATCTCTTCACTTCGCTTCGTGATTTTCTTTTCCAGAGTTTTGTCATAAAGCCCCATTAAGGCAGCAAGACCTACCAGCGCCAAAAGTAACAATGCCAGATCTTTGTTCTCTTTTATTTTTTTAAATTGAATTTCTTTCTCGTTGATTTTTTCAGGTAGATTTACCTTAGAATCATAGATGTTATTCGTTTCTTCTATAGACTTTTTGATATTTTCAATCAGGATTTCTTTCTCACTCGTTTCCTTCGGAACTAGTAAAATGGGGATAAGTACGGTCCTTTTATCCTCGTTTAATGCTAAATTTGCATATAAATTAACCAATTTACCCTGGTTATCCACATTATCCACCGAGATATCCCCATTATACGCAACATAGTCTAAATCCTCTATTTCCCAATAGATTTTCACATTCTGATATTCGGAAATTAAATTTAAGGGTTGATTTACCTTGTCAAGACTCTCGTTTTTTCCCAGGATTTCTTGTTTAATTTCTTCGCTTACCCTGTCAAAAATCTCATTGATTTCGTCCTTGGAATACTGTCGTTCCTCAATCTCCAGATTGATATTTTCTGTCTTTCCATCGTAATCTACTTGAATCGGAACACTGTCAGAACCTTCCCCTGGTTCCTTTCGTTCTAGTTGATTTATGATCTGAATTTTCTGATTGGTAAAGCAAACCGCCGTTCCCATAATTCCGATAAAACCAACAATTACCAAGGCATAGGCGATTTTTCGGACATCATAAATATATTTTTCTTTCTCAATATTTTCTTTTACGTAAAGACGTTTTAACATGGTTTCGATTTTTGTCCCATGTTTTTCCGGAACGATTTTTCGGAAGAAATCCAGACATCTAGCAGAAAGAGGATAGAAAAATTTCAACGGATGTTCTCTTTTATCCACATTTTCAAACAGAGTTTTTTTATACGATTTACATATAAGCAATAAGATGCTGATAAGAATCGTAATGCCTCCATATACATAAATCATGTCACACCTCGATCTTCATAATCTTTACGGATAGGAAATAAGCGGCTACATAAACCAAAAGACAAAGTATCATAATCAAGAATCCTTTTAGATTTCCGTACAATGGCGTCAACATGTCTGGAGCAGCGACCTGGATATAACACAAAATTCCTAATGGCATAATTGACATAATTTTCTGTTCTAATTTCTTGGAACTAATTACAACGGAAATTTCATTCCTCGTATCTATTTTGTCGGCAATACTATCGGCAGTATTATTGATAATCTCCACTAAATCACCTCCCGTTCGTTTTGCAATTTTGAAAACAGAGACAAAGGTGTTGATGTCTTCGATTGGATTACGAAGAGCGAACTCTTCAAATGCTTTTTCCAAAGGAATTCCCAAGGACACTTGGTTTACCATAATGATCAGTTCTCTGCTGATGGGCGCTTCCACTCCATAAATCACCAGCATTTCTCTCAGGCTTTCTCTTAGTGCATTCTCCACGGATTTTCCCGCTCGTAAGGCTGCAGCCAAAGCTTTTATGGCATCCTTAAACTGCAAATTTATTTTTTCTAGTTTTTGTTGCAGCAAGCTTCTCTTATAGCATCCGTGATAAAAATAAATAATTCCCGGGAGCAAGAAAAAAACGAAAACCGAATGGAAAAACATATAGAGGATTAATACCAATATCGTATAAGTTATTATTTCCTTTATTTTGTCCCTGCGGGACATTTCGATTTTTATTTTATTTCCGTCTTTGATTTTTGTAAGGAGGTCCATAATTCTGCACCTTTCTTTCTTGTCATTTTTCTTCCGGTTGGATAAAGACGAGCGGAATATTTTTTCCCTTGCCCATTTAAAATCCCTGGATGTTCTTTTCCATCCGTAATCTCCCGTTTGCCATATACGAATAGGGGATTCATCACATAGGCTCCATTTTCATATCCTGCAACTTCCGTAATTTCCACAACCTTTCGGCTTCCATCCTTCATTCTTGCCAGATGGACCATAAGATCGATAGCCGATGCAATTTGGTTTCGTATTGCTTCTAGGGGAATATCCGCTCCCATCATCACCATAGTCTCGAGTCTGGTCAGCATATCCGTTGGGGAATTTCCATGGCCCGTTGACAAACTTCCATCATGGCCGGTATTCATGGCCTGAAGCATATCTAAAGCTTCTGCTCCTCTTACTTCTCCCACAACAATCCGATTCGGCCTCATTCGCAAAGAAGCTTTTATTAAATCCCGAACGGTTATTTCGTTTTCTCCTTCCGTATTTGCTGGCCTACACTCAAGACTTACCAAGTTTTCAATTCCTTTAATCTGAAGCTCCGCAGAATCTTCTATGGTTACAACTCGTTCTTCTTTAGGAATAAATCCGGCCAAAATATTCAAAAATGTGGTCTTTCCCGATCCCGTTCCTCCACTGATAAATATATTGCTTCCACCTTTTACCCGTCGTTCCAAAAAATCTGCTGCCTGTGACGTAATGCTTTTCATGGCAATTAATTTCTCCATGGTTATGGCTTCTTTTGGAAATTTTCGGATGGTCATTACCGGCCCGTTAATAGCGATGGGACTCAATACAATATTTACTCTGCTTCCATCTTTCAGTCTGGTATCTACAATCGGTGAGGCTTCATTTACCCGTTTATTGGCTCCTGCCACAATCTGCTGGATAATGTCCATCAACTTCTCTTCGGAAGAAAATGTTCCCTCATATTTTTGCAAGATTCCTTGCTTTTCAATAAAAATATGATTCGGCCCATTCACCATGATTTCCGTAATTTCATCCTCTGCTAAGGCTTCTTCTAAAATGTCCAACCCACGGATGGAATGAAACAGTTCCCGGCATACTTTTTCTTTTTCCTTCAAAGACAAGTGTTTTTCCCGGTACTCTTCAAAAACTAGCTTGGAAATAATATCATTCAATTCTTCATCGCTAATATTTCTTGATAAATCGATACTATTCACCAATCTTTTTTTTAATTCTTCCGTTAATCCCATAGGTTCTCCTTCGTCTTCTTTCTTCGGAACAGTTTTATTTTTCCAGAATTATTTTTTACAATTCTCTAACCATCCAGATTCATCATCACCAATTTTTCCACTAGGTCCTGTCTTCCTCTTTCTGATAAGTACGCTTTCAGCATTCTTGCTTTTTTCAATGCATATTCATTTCCTGCTATGGGAACATAGACTTTCTCGCAACAATGAAAAATTTCTTCTAGATTTTTAAAAGCCTCATACATATCCACGACAATCCCTTCGTAATTTCCTTCCGCCGCCAATCGGGAAAAGAATTCTTTCCACTCTGTAGAAGTCAATTCCTCCATATCACTTTGCTCTAATGGCGCCGTAAGGTAATCAAAGCCTCGATAGTGGCCAACTGCTTTATTCAATTCTTCTTTGATTTGTTTTGGATTGGTTTTAAAGAAATAAATTAAATCGGATATCGAAGAATTCCCGGTCTGTTCTGGATCAAGAATTGAAAATCGGTCGAAACTAAGATAAAGGATGGAACTTCCCATTGCCAGATTGGATGCCAGTGATAAGGACGCCTGGAAGGTTTCCTCTCCTGGAACAACCGAATAGATTCCCATCATTTTAAAGGACTGTGGTAGTTCCTCGGTGTCATCCACTTCCATCAATTCCAGTAGTTCTTTTATAATCGTTTCCATTGACTGGTATTTATTGATATACCGGAGCGTAGATTTGCTTTTTCGTTGTTTTCCCAGATAGATGAACTTTCCCACATTGCTATGAGAGATAAATTGTTCACAAGTTTCTTCTCCCGATTTTTCATCATCTACCAGCTCTTCTTGCGAAAATAAAAGCACATGAATTTTGTTAGATTCCACATAATTCCATAGAGCTTCCCGATTGGAAAACCCTAGAATTTCAAACGGCAGATTTTTCTTTCGTTTGATGTAATCCGAAAATTTATCAATATACTCCCGGCTGCAGTCAAAAACGGCTAAGACTATTTTTTTCATTTGCAGTCCTCTTTTTTATGGATTTTTATTGTGGCAAGAACTCACCACTCATAAGAAAAGGCACATCGTTTTCCGATGTGCCTCGAATTCTATTCTTGTATACTTCTTTTGTCAATGAGGTATACGCGTAAACATTTTGTTATACATATTTTGTATAATGGTTTCGTAACAGTATATATAGAAGATATTCGCAGAAATCTACTTATACATTATTTGTATAAATTTTCACGCCTTATAATAATTAATCAGACAGCCTTTCAGAACGATGGTCTTTTCATCTTCTGTCAGCGGATCCATCTTCAATGTAATCTGCTTGAAGTTGTTTTCCTTATCCTCTGGATTTACAACATAAGCTTCAAAGCTTGTTGCTCCTGCTGCGATTTTTTCTGCAACGTCCGGCACGAAAATCCAATTTCCTTTTGCAAATGGAAGTTCTTCTTCCTGCCACAGGAATGGAATCATACCCCAGTTAATCAGGTTGGAGCGGTATCTCTTGGTTGCATATTCTTTCGCGATGTTTGCCCATCCGCCTAAAACTTTCTGGCAGGAAGCGGCCTGTTCTCTCGCGCTGCCGTCACCTGGTTTTACTGCGTAGATGGTGCTGCCGATGCAGAAGCTATCGTCTTTCAGTTCGAAATGTTCCCCGATAATTTCTTTTACTTCTTTCATTTCCGGAAGAGCTTCTACCTGACAGGTTCCGTTTACTCTGGCGTTTTCTGCTTTCTGAACTTTCTTTGCTTCGCCTACGTAAGCTGGATCTTTTCTGGAAAGCGTAAACTCTGCCAGTCCTAATGGATTGGAACGATAGGAAGAGGTTTCGCCGGAAGGAATTAATTCGTCGGTTGTGGTAACTGGATCATGGATTTCGCTGACAACTTTCAGCAAGATGTCTTTCTTTAAGTTTTCCATCTTTGGCCAGTCTTTGATGTTTGGACCGAATTTAATTTCTACGCTAGGGTCTGCTACGCCCTTGCTGTCATATACTCGTTTTTCGTAGATGCTCTTATCGAAGTAGTAATTTCTCTTTGTGTAATCTACGTCGAAGTCCGTAGCTGCGGTTAAGAAGCCTTTGTTTGCTGCGGTTGCGGCGATGGATCTTGCATCCATTAAGGCTACAGAAGCAATCTGTCCGCTCTGCGGTTTGCTACCTTCCCGGTTCGGGAAGTTACGGGTAGAATGACGGATACTGAAGGCGTTGTTTGCCGGAGTATCTCCTGCGCCGAAGCATGGTCCACAGAATGCGGTCTTCAGAACTGCGCCGGTCTGAAGGATATCTGCTGCCACACCATTCTTGATCAGTTCCATATAAATCGGCATACTTGCTGGATATACGCTTAAGGTAAATTCGCCGTTTCCGATTTCTTTTCCTCTCAGGATGTCTGCTGCTGCACAGATATTTTCAAATCCGCCGCCAGCACAACCTGCAATAATTCCCTGCTCTACATAAAGTTTTCCGTCACGGATTTTATCTCTTAAGGAATAGTCCACAGCGCCTTCTAAGCTAACTGCTGCATTCTTCTCTACTTCTGCTAAGATGTCTTCCAAGTTTTCGTTTACTTCTTCGATGGTATATACGTTGCTTGGATGGAACGGCATTGCGATGACTGGCTTAATCTGGCTTAAGTCGATTTCTACGCAACCATCATAATATACTTCGTTTGCTGGTTTTAATTCTTTATAAGCTTCGCTTCTTCCATGGATTGCATAATAGTCTTTTACCTGAAGGTCGGTCTGCCATACGGAAGAAAGACAAGTGGTTTCAGTGGTCATTACGTCGATACCGATACGGAAATCTACGGAAAGATTTTCAACGCCTGGTCCTACGAATTCTAATACTTTATTTTTTACATAGCCGTTTCCAAAGGTTGCGCCGACTAAGCTTAAGGCTACGTCCTGTGGGCCTACGCCTTTTTCTGGTTTTCCTGTGAGATAAACACAGATGATTTCCGGCATATCTACATCATAAGTTTTCATCAACAGCTGTTTTGCTAATTCTCCGCCGCCTTCTCCGATTGCCATACAGCCTAAAGCGCCGTAACGGGTGTGGGAGTCGCTTCCTAAAATCATAGAACCAGCTTCTGCCATCATTTCTCTTGCGAACTGATGGATAACTGCCTGATGAGGAGGTACATATACTCCGCCATATTTCTGTGCACAGGTTAAACCGAAAACATGGTCGTCTTCGTTAATGGTTCCGCCTACGGCACAAAGAGAATTATGGCAGTTGGTTAAAACGTAAGGCATCGGGAATTTTTCCAAGCCCGAAGCTCTTGCGGTCTGGATAATACCAACGTAGGTAATATCATGGGAAGTCAGCTTATCAAAACGAAGCTGGAGCTTGTCCATGTTTCCGGATGTGTTATGGTTTTTTAAGATCTGATACGCGATGGTGCCTTCTTTTAAGTTTTTCTTTTCAGGTCCTGCTGCAACTGGTTTCTGCATTCCTGTCATAACAACAGGAGTATCACTTAATTTCATCATTTTAATATCATGTCCTTTTTATCATTTTTTCCTCTGTTTTCGCGGTACTTCTTTGGAGTAATTCCAACAATATGTTTGAATACTTTGGTGAAGTAGCTTTGGTCTTCAAAACCGCAGAGGTTTGCAATTTCAATAATGCTCATGTTCTCTTCCATAAGGAGAGATTTGCTTCGTTCAATTCTTACGATGTTAATATATTCAGAAATGCTGTAGCCCGTTTCTTTCTTAAACAGGGAACTTAAATAGGTCTTGCTTAAGTAGGTGCTGGCTGCAATATCTTCCAAAGACATATGCCGGCGATAGTTGGATTTAATATATTCGATTACCTTATAAACAGCGTCTGCATGTTTTACTTTATCAAACTCAAACGTAAAGGAAATGAATCGCTGGAGCATGTTGGAAACCCATGCGCTTAAGTCTTCCAGGTTCGTAAACTCTTCGATGTTGGTCGTAAAGTTTTCGTTAATCAGGAAGATTTCGTTAATGTCCGCACCAGCATCCACAGCTGCTCTGGAGATAACAACGATCAGCTCTGTAATTCTCGGCTTGATTGCTTCGATATTGTTGTTATTGGAAACGTAAATATGAGCCAGAATCTGATTTAACAAAGTCTGGGAGCCTTCTTTGTCACGGCTTCTTACGGCAGTACGCAGTTTTCTTTCAATGGCGATCGGATAAGTATAGTAATCCGAGATTTCGCTCTTCTTCATTTTCTCAATATAGATTGCATTCAGAAGACTTTCCTGACGATAGAAATACCGGCCAGCTTTTCCATGAGAAAGATCGGAAATATTTCCTGCGATTCCAGCCAGGAGTTCTGCCATGGCCTGGATTTTATGAGGAGAATATTCGGACACTTCATTTAAAGCTTTCAATAATTTCTTATCGCTTACAGAATTCAGCATTTCCTCTTTGTTATCCAGGAATAAAGGTCCGATGACCAATCCGCCTGCTAAATCGCCTTTTTCGCTGGCGATGGAAGTGCAGACTAAAACCATTTCCTGAGAACAATGGAAGGTGTATAAGCCATCCCAACGATAAGCCTCTCTGCAACCATAAGCAAACTGCTCATAGCCTTTGCAATTCTTATGCGGACAATGTTCACAGACTTCAAACTGGGTTCTATCGCCTGCCGGAGTATAAGTTCTTTCCGCTAGATCTACAACAGAAACCGGAGCCTCTAAAACAACCGCAAAATGATTTGCATATTTAATTGCCTGATCTTTTAATGATTTTTCCATTTTTTTACCATTTCCCTTTTTTAAATGAATATTTTCGGTGCTTTTGTAAAAAAATCATATAAATTTTTTTGAATCAAATTTTCGGCTTTTTGATTTTTTGTTTTAAAAATCTTTAATTTTTACAAAGATTTATTTCGACTATCATACTACTTCAACAAAAAAAGGACAACATTTTTTTATATTGTCCTTTTTTGAAATATTTTTATAATTCAGTTTTGGTAATTTCTTCTTATTCTTCCGGAGCTGGTTCCGAAGGAGTCTCTTCCGCTGTTATCTCCGCGTCGACTACTTCCAGGTTTTCCTCATCCGTTTCTTCTTCTACCCAATCTGCTAAAACTCTTGCGATACCAGATACTTTGATATTTTCATCTTTGCTGATATTCATAAGTTTTACGCCAGAAGTATTTCTACCAATAATGGAAACGCCATGGATTGGCATTCGCATTACAATACCTGCGTTGGTAATCAGCATAATCTGGTCGCCGTCATCTACCGCTACCGCTGCTGCCAGATTTCCGGTCTTATCGCTTAACTTGTAGCAGAGAACACCTTTACCACCACGGTGCTGTGCGTTGAACTCGCTGAAGCGGGTTCTCTTGCCCATGCCGTTTTCGGTAGCAAAGAGGATGCATTCGCCCTGGATATCTAACGCTAAGGTAATGATTTCATCGCCTTCTTCCAGATTCATACCGGTAACACCCATGGAGCTTCTGCCTGTCGGTCTTACTTCGGTTTCGTTGAAGCGGATGCTATGGCCCTGTCTGGAGATCATGACGATTTCTCTTTCACCGTCGGTCATATCTACATCAATCAGTTCATCGCCTTCTCTTAAACCAATGGCAATAATACCGGTCTGACGAATGTTATTATATTCTTCTAACGGAGTCTTCTTGATCATTCCGTTCTTGGTAGCCATCAAAAGATTCTTGGAGCTTTCCAAATCTTCTACAACCATCGCAGTCGCAATCTTTTCTCCCGGCTGAAGCTGCAGCAGGTTGATAATGTTGTTTCCGCGAGCCGTTCTGGAAGCTTCCGGAATCTGGTAAGCTTTCATCTGATATACTCGTCCAGTATTCGTAAAGAACCAGATGTTATGATGAGTCGTAGTAATGAACATCTTATCGGTAACGTCTTCATCGATAACGTTCATTCCCTTAACGCCTTTACCACCACGATTCTGGGCTTTGAAATTATCAATGTCCATTCTCTTTACATAACCAAGTCTGGTCATAGTAATTACGGTGCTTTCATCCGGAATCAGATCTTCGTCTTCGATTTCTCCATCGTCGATGCCGATTTTTGTTCTTCTTTCATCTCCGTATTTTTCTTTCATGACGAGAATTTCTTCTTTAATAACGCCTAAGAGTTTTTTCTCATCTGCTAAGATTTCTTTATAGTATTTGATTTTTGCAGTCAGCTCTGCTAATTCGGTTTCCAGTTTTTCTCGTTCCAAACCAGTCAGGGCACGGATTCTCATATCGATGATAGCCTGCGCCTGAATATCATCCAGACCGAAGCGGAGGATTAATGCATCTTTTGCGTCCTGGGTCGTTCTGCTGCCACGAACGATTTTAATTACTTCATCGATATTGTCTAAAGCTTTTAAGAGACCCTCTAAAATATGAGCACGCTCTTCTGCTTTGTTCAAATCATATTTAGTTCTTCTGGTAACAACGTCTTCCTGATGTTTCAGGTAGTAAGCCAGCATTTCATATAAATTGAAAATCTTTGGCTCGTTATTTACCAGAGCAAGCATGATAACACCGAAGCTGTCCTGCAGTTGAGTTTGCTTGTAAAGCTGATTTAAAATAACATTCGGATTAACGTCTTTTCTTAATTCGATAACGACACGGGTACCGTTCTGGTCCGTCTCATCACGAAGGTCTACAATACCGTCAATCTTTTTCTCTTTATGTAAGTCACCGATTTTTTCAACCAGTTTTGCTTTATTTACTAAGTATGGAAGTTCCGTAATGACGATACGGTTCTTCCCATTATCCATTGGCTCGATTTCCGATACGGCACGGATTTTAATTTTTCCACGACCAGTACGGTAAGCTTCTTCGATACCTTTTCTGCCTAAAATAGTAGCGCCGGTAGGGAAGTCCGGTCCTTTAATGATTCCCATGATATCGTCAATGGTGGTTTCTTTGTCTTCTACTTTGTTATCAATAATCAAAGTAACCGCATCGATTAACTCTCCCAGATTATGAGGAGGAATGTTGGTAGCCATACCTACAGCGATACCAGTAGTTCCGTTGGCAAGAAGGTTTGGATATCTTGCAGGAAGAACCGTCGGTTCTTTTTCGGTTTCATCAAAGTTCGGGATGAAGTCTACGGTATTTTTATTAATGTCTGCCAGCATTTCCATGGCAATCTTGGACAGTCTGGCTTCGGTATAACGCATCGCAGCAGCGCCGTCGCCATCCACCGAACCAAAGTTTCCATGTCCGTCTACTAATGGATATCTGGTAGACCAGTCCTGAGCCATATTTACCAAAGCACCGTAAATAGAGGAGTCTCCATGTGGATGGTATTTACCCATGGTATCTCCGACGATACGTGCGCATTTTCTGTGAGGCTTGTCCGGGCCGTTATTCAGTTCGATCATAGAGTAGAGAACTCTTCGCTGTACTGGCTTTAAGCCATCTCTTACATCTGGCAATGCACGGGAAGCAATAACGCTCATGGCATAGTCAATGTAAGAATTTTCCATGGTCTTTTTCAGGTCGACTTCTTCAATGTTGTCAAAAATATGTTCGTCCATTTATTTCTCCATTTCAAAAACGGTGATCAGATATCAATGTTAGTTGCGTATTTTGCGTTGGTTTCAATAAATTCTCTACGAGGCTCTACTTCGTCACCCATTAAGGTGGTGAAAGTTAAGTCTAATTCCTGAGGATTTTCTTCATCAATCAATACTCTGGAAAGAACTCGGGTCTTCGGATCCATAGTGGTTTCCCAAAGCTGACTGGCATCCATTTCACCTAAACCTTTGTAACGCTGAATCTTGTTCTGGTTATCTCTTCCCAGTTCATTTAATTTCTGATTTAATTCTTCATCGCTGTAAGCGTAATATTTCTTTTGACCACGGCTGATCTGATACAGAGGAGGTTTTGCCAAATATACATAGCCACCACGAATCAGTTCTGGCATGAAACGGTAGAAGAAGGTCAAGAGCAGAGTAGCGATATGAGCTCCATCTACGTCGGCATCGGTCATGATAATAATCTTATGATATCTCAGTTTTGTAATATCAAAATCTTCATGGATTCCTGCACCAAAAGCAGTAATCATGGTACGGATTTCTGCATTGGAAAGAATCTTATCCAAACGGGCTTTTTCTACGTTTAAGATTTTTCCTCTTAAAGGAAGAATAGCCTGGTTGCTTCTGGTACGAGCGGTCTTTGCACTACCACCAGCGGAATCTCCCTCGACGATAAAGATTTCGCAGTTCTCTGGATTCTTATCGGTACAATCTGCTAATTTTCCAGGAAGGGAACCGCTTCCTAACGGACTCTTTCTGGTAGCTTCTTTTGCTTTTCTAGCAGCAGCTCTAGCTCTTTGTGCAAGAAGAGATTTTTCACAAATCATTTTCGCAATGGCCGGATTCTGTTCCAGATAATACGTAAGCTGTTCACGGACAACTCCTTCTACAGCATTTCTAGCTTCGGAGTTTCCAAGTTTCTGTTTCGTCTGTCCTTCAAACTGAGGATCTTCTACTTTTACAGAAACGATGGCACTTAAGCCTTCGCGAATATCTTCGCCAGTAAGATTTTCATCTTTTTCTCTTAAGATTTTGTTCTTTCTAGCGTAATCATTAAAGATGGAAGTAATTGCTCTCTTAAAGCCCTCTAAGTGAGTACCGCCTTCTGGGGTGTTAATATTATTTACGAATGTATAGATTCCTTCGTTATAACCATCGTTGTGCTGCATTGCTACTTCGACAGCTACGTTATTTTTCATTCCTTCAAAATACAGAATGTCTTCATATAAAGGAGCCGTGCTCTTATTAATATAAGCAACGAATTCCTTAATACCGCCTTCGTAATGGTAGGTCTTCTTCTGTTCTTTTTCCGGACGAGTATCTACCAGATTGATTTTCAGTCCCTTGGTAAGGAAAGCCATTTCACGAAGTCTGGTCTGAAGAATCTTAAAGTCATAAACCGTTTCTTCAAAAATCTGTTTATCTGGAAGGAAGGTTACGGTAGTTCCGGTTTTTTCTAACGGACATTCACCTAAAACTTCCAAATCATGCTGAGCTTTTCCTCTGGAATATTCCTGATGATGGATTTTTCCTTCACGATAAATCGTAACATCTAATTTTTCAGAAAGAGCATTCACAACAGACGCACCTACACCATGTAAGCCGCCAGATACTTTATAACCTCCACCACCGAATTTTCCACCGGCATGAAGTTTCGTAAATACTAATTCAACTGCAGATACGCCTTCTTTTGAGTTAATGCCCGTAGGAATACCACGGCCATTATCTTCAACCGTAATGGAATCATCCGGATTAATGGTTACGGTAATTTCTTTACAGTAGCCAGCTAAGGCCTCATCAACTGCATTATCTACAATTTCATATACCAGATGGTGAAGACCTCTGGAGGAAATGCTTCCGATATACATGCCAGGACGCTTACGAACTGCTTCCAGACCTTCTAAAACCTGAATATTGTCCGCGTCATATTCATTGGTTACTTCCGTATTCTGCAAATTTTTCTCTTCTGCCATAATTTTCCTTCTTACTTCTAGTTATTACTAATTAGTTTCGCGTCTTTTATATAAAATTTCTTTGCTGTACCAATTTCATTTTCCACAAACTCATCCACCCCGGTACAGGTGATAATGGTTTGGGTCTGACCAATACTCTTTAATAATTTCTGCTGACGGATCCGGTCTAATTCCGATAAAACATCATCCAGCAAAAGTATTGGCGTCTCCTTTTTTACGGAGTCAATCATTTTTATTTCCGCCAGTTTTAAAGAAATAACACAAGTTCTCTGTTGTCCCTGGCTTCCATATATTTTTAAATTTTTATCTTTTTCATAAAATGAAAAGTCATCTCGATGAGGACCTACGGAAGTACTTTTATAAATTCGGTCTTTCTCTCTGTTTTTTAAAAGATCTTCGTAAAATTCTTCTTCCGAAACGCTCGGTTCATAGACTAATTTTAATTCTTCCCGACCATCGGTGATTTCATGATGAATATCAAAAATAATATTGTTCAGTTCCTCAATAAAACTTCTTCTTCGTTGAATGATTTTTGTGCCGAAATTTACCAGCTGCAAATCCCATATATCTAAAGTTTCTGTTAATTCTTCTTTTCTCTCTGGCTGCGCATCCATGGTTTTAAATAATTCATGGCGTTGATGAAGAATTCTAGAATAATTAATCAGGTCACTGACATATATCGGATCTATCTGGCAAACTTCCTGGTCAATAAAATCTCTTCTTACGGAAGGACCTCGTTTAATAATATCCAGATCCTCCGGTGAAAAAATAACCACACTGACATTTCCATATAATTCACTTACTCGTTTAATAGGAATCCGGTTGATGGCAACGCCTTTTTTTCCATTCTTTTTTAAATGAATATCAATTCTTAATGGAAACGTATCTCGAATAAATTCACTTTTTATATGTGCCTCTTTATTGGAAAACCGGATAATTTCGTTTTCTTTATTATGACGATGGCTTTTTCCAAGGCCGCACATATAAATCGCTTCCAGAATATTGGTTTTTCCCTGAGCGTTTTCTCCATAAATAATGTTGGTTCCCGCATCAAAATTTATGGAAAGACTTTCATAATTTCTGAAATTATTTAACTCAAGGCTTTTTATTTGCATATAAGAATGCTTTCTCCGTTATATTCCACAACATCCCCGTCATATAATTTTTTTCCACGTTGTACTTCAACGTTTCCATTGACGAGGACCTGACCATCTGTAATTACCATTTTCGCATCAATACCGCTGCCAACTAAACCTGCAGCTTTTAATGCCTGTCCTAATTTAATGTAATCTTCTCTTAAATATATCTTTTCCATTTTTTTATCGATTAATGTTTACAGGAAGAATAATGTAAATATATTCTCCTTCTTTGTTACGGATGAAACATGGAGCGTTAGAATTTACAAAGTAAATATCAACTTCCTCATCATCAATTACTCTTAAAGCTTCCAAGAAGAATCTAGGATTAAATCCAATGACCAGATCTTTACCATCTTTATTGATATAAATATGACTGTTCATAGAACCTAAAGAAGATGAAATTTCAATATTCATTTCACCATCACGAATATCAAAGATGATTGGCTTCTTTTCTCCTTCTCTGGTAAGAGTGAAAGCTCTATCAATGGTATTTAAGAAATCATTTCTGTTTACTTTAATTGCAGTTTCATAATCGGAAGAAATCATCTGCTCTACATTAAAGTATTCGCCTTCAATCAAACGAGAAATAACTTTGGTATTTCCAAACGCAAATTTGATAAATTTTTTATCAAAGGTAATATCTACCATTTCATCTTTTTCACTGCCTAAAATTCTACTGATTTCATTTAAGGTCTTTCCAGGAACGATGACTTTGCAAGGATTGTAATTGAAAGCTAATTCTTCATTACGAATAGAAATTCTATGGCTGTCTAAAGAAATAATCTTAATTTTATTATCTTTAATTTCAAACAATTCACCTCTCATGATTGCATTGGCATCATTTGCTGCAATAGAGAAGATGGTCTGACGGATAAGTTCTTTTAATGTAAACTGAGAAATCGTAATTTTGTTTTCTGTATTTTCTCTAGGAAGATCTGGAAACTCATTTGCATTATTTCCATTTAAAACAAATTCAGAATCTTCACAGGTAATACGGACTTTATAATTCACACTGGTTTCAATAATTACCTGGTTTTCCGGAAGTTTTCTTACAATATCACTGAAAATTCTTGCATTAATAGCAATTTTTCCAGGAACTTCAACTCTACCATCAACGATAGTTTCAATACCCATGTCATTATCATTAGAAACAATCTTTATAGAATCTGAAGCATCGATTAAAAAAGATTCCAAAATAGGAAGAGTAGTCTTTCCAGGAACAGCTCTTAAAGCAACATTGATTCCATAAAGTAAGTCATTTTTGGAACAAGATATTTTCATTGTGGATTTCCCCTTTCACAAAAGAACATTTATAAATATATATATATAATATTTCCGTAGTATTAGTAGGTTCTGTGAATTTGTGAAAATGGCCTCTAAGCCTTGATTTATCAACAAATTCTGATGTTTAAGGTTCTGTATAAATTCACCCCATAACTTGTGTATAACTTTTTGGTTGATTTTGTAAAAAATAGTTATGAAATGTATTCAACATTCTATAAACACAAAAAAACTTGATATGTTTATAACTTGTGAATTTATGAAGGAATAATTTTTTTCTTCAAAATTTCTACGTCGTTATGAACTTTTTCATTCTTTTCAATATCCTTCTGGATTTTTTCATATCCATGAAGAATGGTTGTATGATCTCTGTTACCTAATTTTTTACCAATCAGAGATAACGCAACATCGGTCAGAGTTCTGCACAGATACATAATCAGCTGGCGTGGATATACGATGTCTGCGCTCTTTTTCTTGGAGCAGATATCACTGATAGAAACGTTGAAATGTTCTGCAACAATTTTAATGATGATATCCGGAGTAATTTCCTGCTGAGCTTCATTAAAAAGATCATGTAAAACATTTCCTGCAAATTCCAAAGTAATTTCGGAAGAAGTAAGTTTAGAATAAGCAACAATTTTCGTTAACGCGCCTTCCAGCTCACGAATATTCGAATTTACGTTGGTTGCAATATAATTAATTACAGAATCATCAATACCGGTAACGCCTTCTAATTCAATTTTTTTCTTCAGGATAGCGACACGGGTCTCATAGTTTGGAGACTGGATATCAACCGGAAGTCCCCATAAGAAACGGGAACATAATCTTTCTTCCAAGTTATCAATCTCTTTTGGAGGTTTATCGGAAGAAATAATGATCTGTTTTTTATTTTCATATAAAGCGTTGAAAGTGTGGAAAAACTCCTGCTGCGTACTTTCTTTTCCACTAATGAACTGAATATCGTCAATTAAAAGAACATCTACATTACGGTATTTTTCACGGAACAGAGTATTGGCCATCGGATTATCATTACGAACACGAATGGCATCAATAATCTCGTTAGTAAAAGTTTCACTGGTAACATAGAGAACCTTCATGGAAGGATTATGCTGCAGAATAAAATGAGCAATGGCTTGCATTAGATGAGTTTTGCCAAGACCAACACCACCGTAAATGTACAGAGGGTTATAAATTTCTGCAGGAGACTCTGCAACAGCTAAAGCTGCAGCATGAGCCAAATTATTATTTTCACCTACAACGAAAGATGAAAAAGTATATTTTGGATTTAAACCAGCTTTTTCAAAAACATCCATCTGCTCGGAAGCTTCCTGTTTCGAAAGGGCAGCAGCGGTCTGTTTTAATTCTGTTGGTAAAACAAATTCTATCTCAAAAGGAGCTCCAACAACTTCTTCAACGGATACTTTTAATGGAAGATAATATTTTTTCTTGATGATCTGAAGGCCTACGGACTCTTCCGGAACAACTAAAATAATCGTATCGTTTTCCACAGACTCTACTTTT
This sequence comes from Lachnospiraceae bacterium, assembly GCA_024403615.1. Classification (GTDB taxonomy): domain Bacteria; phylum Bacillota; class Clostridia; order Lachnospirales; family Lachnospiraceae; genus RGIG5612. The sequence continues at coordinate 102,844 of JAKSRM010000005.1, read as the reverse complement.
AAAGGCAGGAGCCAGGTATTAAAAGATACATCAGAAATGTCATATTCCTGCTTTAAATGATTTAAAATGTCAGGCCACTTATTTTTTATAGTCTCTAACATAAAAGTTCTCCTTTACAAGAATAAGGGCGGTTAATCAAAGCCGCCTTGAAATCTATATGTATATAATAATATAAATAAGGAAAGTTTTCAATAAAATACTGGCAAAAGAAATACCCAAAATTTAGTGGATAACTTGTGGAAAGTATGTTAATAATTTTTGAAAAAAAAAGTTAACTACAGGTTATCCACAGGAGGTGGATAACTTTTTACAGAGAGTTTTTCTTGATAATTCAAGGTTTTTAAAAGGTTAAGAAAAAGTATTCAAAAACATATGTAGAAAAAAATGTTCGTTTTGGAGTACACGATTACCAAAATGATGCCAATTATTTTTGTGGATAAAAAGGTCTTGACGAATATAGGAGTCGTGAATATAATAATACATGCTATTTTTTAAGAAATAACAAGGAGGTGGAAACCTTATGGCAAAAATGACATTTCAGCCAAAAAAGAGATCTAGAGCAAAAGTTCATGGTTTTAGAGCAAGAATGAGCACTCCTGGCGGAAGAAAAGTTTTAGCAGCTAGAAGAGCAAAAGGAAGAAAAGAATTATCAGCTTAAGGCCACCAAATGAAGAAGGTGGTCTTTCTTCTACTTTGAGGAAGGATTAAGCGTGAGAAATATTGATTCTTTAAAAAATACTCTCCAGTTTCGGGAAGTATATGAAAACGGAAAATCTACAGCCAACCGGCTGTTGGTATTATACTCAGCTCCCACGAAAGGGAAAAAGCTGGGTATATCCGTAAGTAAAAAAGTTGGAAATAGTGTAGTAAGGCACAGAACTGCCAGACTGATCCGGGAAAGTTATCGGTCATTAAAAGATCAGCTTCCGGAAGATACAGCTTTGGTAGTTATTGGGAGAATCGGCGTAGTTGGAAAAAAACAGCAGGAAGTCGAGGAAGCCTTGCTTCATTTGTGTAGAAAGCAAAACTTGGTATAATTTTATGGCAAAGAAGATTTTAATTGCGCCGATCAAATTTTATCAAAAATATATTTCCGGGCATAAAAAATATAGCAGTTGTAAATATTACCCTACCTGTTCTCAATACGCGATTGAGGCGATTGAGAAGTATGGTCCGCTTAAAGGACTGGGATTAGCCATCTATCGAATCTTAAGATGCAATCCATTCTCCAAGGGTGGTTACGACCCGGTACCATAAGGAGGATCTATGATTAATTTTTTAATGGCAGCATGCGGAGCAGCCGCAAACACTGCAGAGAATGTCAATGCAGGTTGTTATAATTGGCCAGTAATCAAACAGATCATCACTTTTTTCGGTTGGATTCTTGAGTACATTTTTAAATTCTTTGACATGATCGGTATTGGAAATATCGGTCTTGTTATTATTGTATTCACCCTTCTCGTAAAATTTGTTCTGTTACCACTGACAATTAAACAGCAGAAATCCGCAAAATTGAATTCCATTATACAGCCTGAAATCAAAGCGATTCAGAATAAGTATAAAGGAAAAAGCGACAGCCTTTCCATGCAGGCTCAGCAGCTGGAAATCAAACAGGTTTATGCAAAATACGGAACAAGCCAGGCAAGTGGATGTCTTCAGACTGGTATTCAGATGCCAATCATCATCGCTCTGTTCGGAGCATTAAGACAGTTACCACTGGTTTTAGATGTATTAGCTCAGCCTATTAAGTCTATTGTTGATATTTTAGCAAAAAGCGGTTTAGATTTTTCAACCGTTTCTGCAAACTTAGCTTCTGGTGTTGATTTAAATAACCAGATGTCTGCTATCTATTCTTTATCTAATAAAGGATGGGAAGCTATCACATCCATGTTGCCAGCGGCACAGGGCGCTCAGGTTGCAGAGTTGCATAACCAGGTTCTTTCTGTTAACACCTTCTTAGGAATGGATATTGCCCAGACTCCTTTGAACTTAATTAAAGGCGGCGGCATTGGTATTATTGCTATTATCCTTCCTATTATCGCAGGTGCTTCTCAGTGGTTATCCTTCAAGTTAACCCAGACAAAGGAAAGTGCAGCTTCTAAGGACTCTATGAGTGCTATGTCTAATTCCATGGGATTAGCAATGCCTCTGTTCTCTGTATTCCTCTGCCTCACCATGAACACCGGCTTAGGTCTTTACTGGGCAGCCAGCTCCTTATTCCAGGTAGTTCTTCAGATCATCATTAACAAGAGCTACAGAAAGATGGATATGGAAGAGTTCGTAAAGAAGAACATAGAAAAAGCAAAAGAAAAAGAAGAGAAAAAGAGAGCAAAAACCCGTAAGAAAAAAGGTCATGTTAGCGCTGGTACTTTAATTAACGCTGCAAATACAAATGCAAAAGTTATTGAAACAAAGAATTCCAATTCTCTTGCAGCAAAAGCAAACATGAATGTTAACCAGGACGTAAAGACTGATATTACAGCTCATCCAAATTCTCTTGCAGCAAAAGCTAGTATGGTAAGCCAGTTCAACGAAGAGCAAGGCGAAGTTATCGAAGACATTGAAGTTGTTCAGGCAAGAGCTAAGAGAAAATATAAAAAGTAGTGGGAGGAAATGATGGAATTTAGAGAGTTTAAAGGAAAAACTGTTGACGAAGCCATCACTGAAGCTTTAATAGCCCTCGAAACTACAAGTGATAAAGTTGAATATGAAGTAGTAGAAGAAGGCAGTGGAGGACTGTTCGGAATGTTCTCTAAGCCAGCAGTTGTAAGAGTTAGAAAAAAACAAGGCCTTAGCGATAAGCTTTATGACTTTATTAAAGAAGTTCTGGAAAAAATGGACTTCGCAGCAGAGCCAAAGATTGAGATTGATGAAGAAGAAAGAGTTATCAGTATCGATCTGGAAGGCGAAGATACCGGTGATTTGATTGGAAAACGTGGTCAGACCTTAGATTCCTTACAGTATCTGATCAGTATTTTGGCAAATAAGGATTCCGAAGATTACTATAAAGTAAAATTAGACACAAAGAATTACAGAGAGAGAAGACAGAAAACTTTAGAAAACTTAGCAAAGAATGTTGCTGCAAAAGTAAAGAAGTCTAGACATAAAGTAGTTCTTGAGCCAATGAATCCATATGAGAGAAGAATTATCCATTCTTATCTCCAAGGTGACAAATATGTAACAACCAAGAGCGAAGGCGAGGAGCCAAACAGAAAAGTTGTTGTTTATTACAAACGATAGTCGTTTATCAGCGCCCCTTTGAAAGAAAGGGGCGCTTTTTGCATTAGCGACGAGTCAAGTGCATTGTGCTTGCACGAATGCATTTGACGACCGCAAGACAATCACGAAACGCCGCCTTGTGCGGCTTTCGGTGATTATTAAAGGTTCAAAACATGTTAAATCAGACAGAAACCATCGCAGCAATTGCTACCGCCATGAATAATTCTGGCATCGGTATTATCCGGGTCAGTGGCAGCGATTCCTTTGATATTATTAAGAAAATATTTAAACCGGCACGAGAGAAAGATATGTCCGCCGTTGGTTCTCATACCGTTCATTATGGAACGATTATGGATGGAGAAACAGTAGTCGACGAAGTGCTGGTCCTTATTATGAAAGGTCCACATACTTACACCCGAGAAGATACGGTCGAGATTGACTGTCACGGCGGTATGTATGTTTTGAATAAAACTTTAGAACTGGTTTTGAAGAATGGCGCCCGCGCTGCAGAACCAGGAGAATTTACGAAACGTGCTTTCTTAAATGGTCGAATTGATTTAAGCCAGGCGGAAGCGGTTATTGATGTTATCAATGCAGAAAACGATTTTGCGTTAAGCAGCGCCCTTACCCAGTTAAAAGGAAGCGTGTCGGAAAAGATAAAAAGAGAGCGTGCAATTTTATTAGAGCAGATTGCGTATATTGAGGCGGCTTTGGATGATCCGGAGCACATCGAAATGGAAGGCTATGGTTCTACCCTGCTTCCAATTGTTCGCCAATGTGAAAGCGATATTGATGAATTATTAGCTACCGCTAACGATGGAAGAATTATCAAGGAAGGCATCAAGACGGTTATTTTAGGGAAGCCGAATGTTGGAAAGTCTTCCTTGTTGAATGCACTTTTAGGCCAGGACCGGGCTATCGTTACCGATATTGCCGGCACCACGAGAGATGCGTTGGAAGAAAGCCTGAGATTAAACGATGTTACCTTAAACATCATTGATACGGCAGGCATTCGAAATACAGACGATATTATTGAAAAAATCGGAGTAGATAAGGCGAAGGATTATGCCCAGGAGGCAGATCTGGTTGTATTTGTAGTAGATACTTCCCGGCCTTTAGATGATGACGATTTTGAAATTTTGAATATAATAAAAGACAAGAAGGCAATCGCTTTGTTTAACAAGACGGATTTAGCTTTAGCTGCAGACTTAGATTTGATCAAGGCTCGACTGAATTCGGTTCCGGTTATCGAAACGTCCATTACGGAAAATGTAGGACTGGATTTGTTTGCAAAAACGGTCCGGGAAATGTTCTACAACAAAGAGATAAACTTTAACGACCAGGTATATATCACCAATGCCAGACAGAAGTCTGCTCTGCTTTCTGCCAAGGAAGCTTTGCGCAAGGCGACGGAAAGCATTGAGATGGATATGCCGGAGGATTTTTATACCATCGATTTGATGGATGCTTATACTTATTTGGGAAGCGTTATCGGCGAAGCCATAGAAGACGATTTAGCCGATGAGATTTTTGCGAAATTCTGTATGGGCAAATAAAAAGTAATTATACGAATTGTGTATAATTGATTGAGAAACATCACTTATACGATATTTGTATAAGAGAGAAGATTCCATATTAACGTGAGGAAATATATATGTCAGTTGTAACGGAAGAATATGATGTAGTTATCGTTGGCGCAGGCCATGCTGGATGTGAAGCAGCTTTAGCTTCCGCCCGGTTAGGCTTACAGACCATTATGTTTACGGTCAGCGTAGACAGTATTGCTCTGATGCCATGTAATCCGAATATTGGTGGCAGCAGTAAAGGACATTTAGTAAGAGAACTGGATGCCCTTGGTGGTGAAATGGGCAAGAACATCGATAAGACGTTTATTCAGTCACGTATGCTGAATACCTCGAAGGGTCCGGCAGTTCATTCTTTGAGAGCCCAGGCCGATAAGCAGGACTATTCCAGAGCCATGAGAAAAACTCTGGAGAATACAGAGAATTTAACCATTCGTCAGGCAGAAGTAGCAGAACTGATTGTAGAAGACGGAAAAATTGCCGGCGTTAAGACTTTTTCTAAGGCAGAATACCGCGCAAAGGCGGTAGTCTTGGCTACGGGTACTTATCTGAAGGCTCGGTGTATTTATGGTGACGTTTGCAACTATACAGGTCCTAACGGACTTCAGGCTGCCAACCATTTAAGTGATTCTTTAGTAGAGAACGGAATTCCGATTCGTCGGTTTAAAACGGGAACTCCAGCTCGTGTAGATAAGAGAAGTATTGATTTTTCAAAAATGCAGGAGCAAAAGGGAGATACTCCAATTGTGCCGTTTTCTTTTTCTACAGATCCGGCGACGGTTCAGAAAGAACAGGTTTCTTGTTGGCTGACTTATACCAGCGAAGAGACTCATAAAATCATTCGTGATAATATTGACCGCTCTCCCCTCTTTTCTGGTGCGATTGAAGGAACTGGTCCGAGATACTGCCCTTCCATTGAGGACAAAGTAGTAAAGTTTCCAGATAAACCGAGACATCAGATTTTCGTGGAGCCGGAAGGTAATTATACCAACGAAATGTATTTGTCCGGCATGAGTTCTTCTCTTCCGGAAGATGTTCAGTATGCAATGTATCGGACTCTGCCTGGTTTGGAAAATGTTAAAATTGTTCGTAATGCCTATGCAATCGAATATGACTGCATTAATGCCAATGATATAAAGGCTAGCCTGGAATTCAAATCGATTTCCGGTTTGTTTGCTGCTGGCCAGATTAACGGAAGCTCCGGCTATGAGGAAGCTGCCGTTCAGGGATTTATGGCCGGTGTTAACGCTGCAAGAAAGGTTCAGGGAAAAGAACCGATCATTCTTGACCGAAGCCAGGCGTATATCGGCGTTTTGATTGATGATCTGGTTACAAAAGAAAATACGGAACCATATCGTATGATGACCAGCCGTGCAGAATACCGGTTGCTTCTTCGTCAGGACAATGCGGACTTACGACTTACGGCCATTGGACATGAAATCGGTCTTGTCAGCGATGAACGTTATGAATATGTAGAACGTAAGAAACAGATTATTGCAGAGGAAGTTGCCAGAATTAAGCAGATTCCTCTGGGAGCAAATAAACGGACCCAGGAAATCGTAGAACGGTATGGAAGTTCCCCATTAAATACGGGTATGACTTTGGATGAACTGATCCGAAGACCAGAACTGGATTACGAAAAACTGAAAGAATTGGATCCGGAATATAAAAACTTACCACAAGATATAGTAGACCAAATCAATATTGAGATAAAATATGAGGGATATATAGTACGTCAGCAGAAACAGGTAGAGAATTTTAAGCGCGTAGAACGTAGAAAACTCAGTGAAGATATTGATTATAAGAGTATCAGCGGCTTGAGAATTGAAGCTGGACAGAAGTTGGATAAGTTTAAACCATTATCTATTGGACAAGCATCTAGAATCTCTGGCGTTTCTCCTGCTGATATTGCGGTACTGCTCGTATATTTGTCAAAAGAAGGGAAGTAATGTTTCACGTGAAACGTTTTGAAAAGCTGTCACAGTTTGCGGAAAAGAATAATTTAGTATTGAGCGCAGAAGATCTGGAAAAATTTTCTCAGTTCTGCTCTACTTTGATTGCCGAAAACAAAGTCATGAATCTGACAGCTATTGACGACCCGGATGAAATAGAAATTAAACACTTTATCGATTCTTTGGAAGCAGCAACGGCTATTAACCGTCTTTGGAGTGAGAACCAGGGACCAGAGGAAACCTTCCGTCTGGTTGATGTGGGCACTGGCGCTGGCTTCCCGGGAATTCCTTTAAAAATCTACTTTAAAAACGCCCACTTTACTCTACTCGACTCTTTAAACAAACGAATACTCTTTCTTAACAAAGTCATTAACCAATTACAGCTGGAAAATATTGAGGCAGTTTCCAGTCGCGCGGAAGATTTTGCAAAAGTTGGAAGTGTTTCACGTGAAACATTTGACTTTTGCGTTTCCAGGGCGGTAGCCGACATGTCGGTCCTTTTAGAATACTGTCTGCCGATGGTTACGGTAGGTGGCTATTGTATTTTATATAAATCAGGCGATTTTCAGGAAGAATTAGAAAATGCAAAGAAAGCTATGGAAGTTCTTGGCGGCGAATTGGCTGGAATCGAGGAATTTACTCTTCCAGAGACCGATGCCGGCAGATGCCTGATTCTGATCAAAAAAATAAAAGCGACGCCAGATAAATATCCACGTCGCTCGGGAAAACCTTCAAAATCCCCTATTAAATAATCAATTATCAGATTAAAGAAGTTCCAATATCACCAAAGGTGAAAGGTTGGTCATCTTCTGTCTGATCAAACACAATGATTTCTGGCTTCATAAGGTCCGGTCTGGTTGTAATATCAGAAGTTAAATGTCCGGAAAGTCGGCTGGCAAATACGTGACGTCCTTCTTTGTCAAAAGGAGCTGCACCAGAAAGGCTGTAAAGGTTGTAGATAAAAGTACCGATTAATGGTAAATCTAAAACTTTTTTCAGTTTCAAGGCGAAAACCTTTGGCATATTAATGGTTTCCTTACGAGAAGGATTTACCAGAACAACTTTTCCAATCATCGCTGGATCAAAGTTGTAAGCCTGCAGCATGCTTAGGGCAGAACCGTCGCAAGCAACAATATCAGTGTAATCGCCAATAACTTCCTTAATGAAGTCAAGAACCAGACGAACATACAGGAAGTTGGTATAAGTAATCCATGGTTTGTCAGAAAGACCAAAACCTAACAGGTCAATGGTATAAACCGTATGTTTTCCGGATAAAACCTTAGAAAGGGTATCCAGACTACGTCCGGACTGAGATGGCTCCAGACCATGAAGTAAAAGAACTGGGCTACCATGGCCACGTTTATGATAATAAATCCGGCCATACTTCCAAACATAGAAATTGCCGCCGTCCATAGCTTTATCATGTTTTCGTTCTTCGATAAAAGAGAAAATCATATTAATGCCGGCAATTGCAATTACGGCTTTCAGCAAGGCCATGATAATTTTAAAAATGAACTTAAAAAACTTCATATAAAAACTCCAGTGTGATTGTTTCAATCAAAACTCATATGTAAGAGCTTTTCTCTAGAATCAGAGAAAGAATTACATACACTGAAATTATATTATAATTGCTTTATGTTTACAATGTGAAATCACACTGGGAATAGAAATAATCTGAAAAAAGTAGAGCATAATAAGCGAAAAAATACAGAAACTTGAAAAAAAAGCACGCAAAAGATGAAAATAACTCATCTATAGAAATAACGAACTGAAAATGTTTCACGTGAAACAGAAAAACACAGAAAAGTCTTGAATAGGCTATATGCATTTGTTATAATGACGCCTATTGAGAAAATGGGAGAATTGTATGGGCAGAATCATAGCTGTTGCCAACCAAAAAGGTGGCGTAGGCAAAACGACAACGACCATTAATTTGTCAGCCTCTCTTGCAGAACAGGGGAAAAAGGTTTTACTGGTTGATTTGGATCCGCAGGGAAACGCAACCAGTGGAGTTGGCGTGGACAAAAGAGAGTTGGAAAATACGGTTTACGAGCTGTTATTGGACGAAATTACCTTAGAAGAGTGTCTCGTCGAAACAGATTTTCTTAACTTGTCCGTTCTTCCGTCAAACATTAATCTTTCCGGCGTGGAAATTGATTTGTTGGACATGGAAGACCGAGAGTATTGCTTAAAAAATACTCTGGACGAAGTAAAAGAAGAATATGATTTCATTATGATTGATTGTCCGCCGTCGCTGAATATGCTTACGGTAAATGCGATGACGGCAGCAGATACGGTTCTGGTTCCGATTCAATGCGAATACTATGCATTGGAAGGATTGTCACAGCTGATTCATACCATCAACTTAGTAAAAAAGAAACTGAATCCGGATCTGACTTTAGAGGGTGTAGTTTTCACCATGTATGACGCTAGAACGAAGCTGTCCATGCAGGTAGTTGAGAACGTAAAACGGACTTTAAAGGAGAATATATATAATACAATTATTCCAAGAAGCATCAAGCTGGCAGAAGCACCAAGTTATGGAATGCCAATTACCGCTTATGCACCAACGTCACCAGGAGCAGATAGCTACAGGTTGTTGGCAATGGAAGTAATAGACCACAAGGTATAGTTGTTTCAGTATTTTAAGCCCCTATTATAATAGGAAGAAACTCGAAAGAATTTTGGGAGAAAAGCTATGGCAACAAAGAAAAAATCCGGTTTAGGAGGCCTTGGAAAAGGTTTGGATCTGTTGATTCCAAGTGGTGTCGAGGAAGAAAAAGAATCCAAAGACGTGGTTGTTTTAAAGACATCCATGTTGGAGCCAAATAAGGACCAGCCTAGAAAGACCTTTGATGACGAACGAATTGCAGAATTGGCAGAATCCATAAAACAATATGGCATTATCCAGCCGATTATTGTCAGCAAGAAAGATGATTATTATCAGATTATTGCGGGTGAAAGACGGTGGAGAGCGGCAAAGAAAGCCGGCCTCAAGGAAGTGCCTGTAGTAATAAAAGAATATACCGATAAGGAAATCGCAGAAATCTCTCTTATTGAGAATATCCAAAGAGAAGATTTAAATCCGATTGAAGAGGCTCAAAGCTATAAGCAGCTGATTGAAGACTACAACCTGACCCAGGAAGAGCTGGCCCAGAGAGTTTCCAAGAGCAGAACGGTTATTACCAATGCCATGCGTCTTTTGAAGCTTCATCCGGAAGTTCAGCAGATGCTGATTGCCGGCGAACTAAGCGCAGGTCATGCCAGAGCGTTACTGGGACTGGAAAAACCAGAGCAGCAGCTGAAGCTGGCAAAGGATATCGTAGAGAAGAGCTTAAGCGTAAGACAGACCGAAGACTTGGTAAAAGCGTTAAGCGAAAAGAAGCCGAAAAAGGAAAAAGCAACGGAAGATAAGATGGATTTCGTTTATCGAGACCTGGAAAAGAAATTAACTTCCGTCTTAGGAACAAAAGTAAAATTAAGCCACAACGAAAAAGGCAAAGGGAAAATTGAAATCAGTTATTTTTCCGATGACGAATTAGATCGGCTTTATGGAATTTTAAATAAGGGAGCAAGATAATGCTGGATATTAAATTTGTAAGAGAAAACCCGGAAATCGTAAAACAGAACATCCGTAATAAATTTCAGGATGAAAAACTTCCATTAGTGGATGAAGTAATTGCTTTAGACAAAGAAAACAGAGCAATCAAAAATGAAGTAGAAGCTTTAAGAGCTGAGAGAAACAAAATCTCCAAACAGATTGGCGCATTCATGGCAAAGGGCGAAAAAGAAGAAGCTGAAAAAGCAAAAGCTCAGGTTACCGCCAATAGCGAGAGAGTTACCGAGCTTACCAACCGTGAGCGTGAGGTAGAAGAAGAATTAAAGAAAAAAATGATGATCATTCCACAGATTATTGATCCATCGGTTCCTATTGGAAAAGATGACAGCATGAACGTGGAAATTCAGAAATATGGTGACCCGGTTGTTCCGGATTACGAAGTTCCATATCATACCGACATTATGGAAAGCTTTGACGGCATCGACCTGGATTCTGCAGGTAGAGTAGCAGGAAATGGTTTCTACTACCTGATGGGCGACATTGCCAGACTTCATTCAGCAGTTCTTACCTATGCAAGAGATTTCATGATCGACAGAGGCTTCACTTATTGCGTACCTCCTTTCATGATTCGAAGCGATGTTGTTACCGGCGTTATGAGCTTCGCGGAAATGGAAGCAATGATGTACAAGATTGAAGGCGAAGACCTTTACCTGATCGGAACCAGTGAGCATTCCATGATCGGTAAATTCATCGACCAGATGTTAGACGAAGACAAACTTCCATACACTCTTACCAGCTATTCGCCTTGCTTCCGTAAGGAAAAAGGCGCTCATGGTATCGAGGAGCGTGGTGTTTACAGAATTCACCAGTTTGAAAAACAGGAAATGGTTGTTATCTGCAAACCAGAAGACAGCATGATCTGGTATGACAAACTGTGGCAGAACACCGTAGACCTGTTCCGTTCCATGGACATTCCAGTACGTACTTTGGAATGCTGCTCCGGCGACTTAGCTGACCTGAAAGTAAAATCTTGCGACGTTGAAGCATGGTCCCCACGTCAGAAGAAATACTTTGAAGTAGGTAGTTGCTCCAACTTAGGCGACGCTCAGGCAAGAAGACTTCAGATCCGTGTAAAAGGAAAAGAAGGCAGATACTTAGCTCATACCTTAAATAATACCGTAGTTGCTCCTCCTCGTATGCTGATTGCATTCTTAGAGAACCACTATCAGGCAGATGGCTCCGTAACGATTCCAGAAGTACTGTGGCCATACATGGGCGGAAAGAAAGTTCTGACTCCAAAAAATAAATAATACCGTTTGGAAAAACGTAAAACTGAAATTGCGTTATACGTAAAACGTATAACTAAAACGAAAAAGAACTGCTTATACAAATAACGTATAAGCCGAGCCTCCTTAGTTAAATGGATATAATAAGCCCCTCCTAAGGGCTAGTTACAGGTTCGATTCCTGTAGGGGGCGCTTGAGAGGCACCTGATCGTTAAGTTTTATGAATGATACCTCTCGAAATAATGCCCGAAAGGGTAAAAAAAGCCCACGGGCAAAAATATAGAAAGGGAAAAACATGAAAAGAACAAAGTTATTAGCAACAGTTTTAGCAGCAGTTATGGCTCTCTCTCTTCTCGCTCTTACAGCATGTGGCGGAAGTGAACCAGAACCAACTCCTGTAGGTTCAGGCAGTGGCAGCGATGCTCCAGCAGGCGGCACAATCGTTATCGGTGCTTCAGGTCCTTTAACAGGCGACGCTTCTTCTTACGGTATCTCCGTACAGAAAGGTGCTCAGCTTGCAGTTGATGAAATCAACGCTAACGGCGGAAATTGCTTCGGCATGAAATTCGCTTTCAACATGAAAGACGACAAAGCTACAGCAGCAGACGCTTCTACAGCATTCGGTCAGTTAATGGACGAAGGCATGCAGGTTTCCTTAGGTGCAGTTACATCTGGCTCTTGTGAAGCTTTTGGCGCACAGGCAGCAGAAGCAAAGGTATTCTTCATTACTCCTTCAGCTTCAGCAGCATCTGTTATTGAAACCAGCAACTATGCTTTCCGTGTTTGCTTCGGCGACCCAGACCAGGGTATCTTAGCAGCTGAAGAATTAACAAGTAAGTACACAAAGATTGGTTGTATCTATGATACATCTGATACATATTCATCAGGTATCTATGATGCATTCGATGCAAAGATGAAAGAACTCGGCGTTGAATATACAACACGTACTTTCGATGCAGACAACAAGAAAGACTTCTCCGCACAGGTTGAAGCTCTGAAAGATTGCGAAGTTATCTTCTGCCCATTCTACTACACAGAAGCTAGCTTAGTAGCTAGAGCATGCGCAGCAAAAGAATTCGATAACATCGAACTTTTCGGATGCGATGGTTTCGACGGACTTGCTCCAATCCTTGAAGAGAACGTAAAGAACCCTATCCGTTACATCACACCATTCGACGTTGATTCTACAGACGAATTCACAGCTAAATTCGTTAAGAACTACACAGATAAATACGGTGTAGCTCCTGACCAGTTCGCAGCTGATGGATACGATGCAGTTTATATCTTAAAGAACGCTCTGGAAAGAGCTGGTGTTCAGGATGACAGCGTTAAAGCTTCTGACATTGCAGACGACTTAGTAGCTGTTCTGACAGATCCAAGCTTTGGTTACACAGGTGTTACAGGTATGATGACTTGGGATGCATCTGGTGCATGCACAAAGGTTCCTGTAATCGTTGTTCTTAACTAATTCGTTTTTATATTTTGCAGCCGGGGCGTTTCGCCTCTGGCTGCATATAAAACCGATGGGATTTCTTTAAAAGAATATTAAACATGTTTCAGATACCGCTGAAACGTGCTTAATATCTTTTTAAGGATTAAGAGAAATTAGAAAAAACAGAAAAGGAGCAGCAAACTATGGTAGTAGCAATTGACGGCCTCAGCTTAGGTGCCATATATGCGCTTATAGCCTTGGGCTATACGATGGTTTACGGTATTGCAAAAATGCTGAACTTCGCACATGGTGATGTCATCATGGTCGGAGCTTATATGATTTACACAATGTGTACACTCACATGGACAACAGGAGGCTTGCCAATTTGGGCAGGAGCTCTTATTGCATTCGTCGTGGCCGTCGTCGTCTGCACTGTTTTAGGAATGACAATTGAAAAAGTTGCTTATAAGCCTCTTCGTGGAGCCTCTCCATTAGCAGCCCTGATTACCGCAATCGGTGTAAGTTACCTCCTTCAGGGTCTTGCACAGTTAATCTGGGGAGCAGATCAGAAGACCTTAGCAATTTTGGATAAATTAGGAAACCTTCATGCTGGTTCCTACACCATTAAGTGGAGCAGTATTATTACTCTGGTAGTTGGAGCAATCATCATGGTATGCCTGACACTGTTTGTTAAGAAGACCCGTACCGGTCGTGCCATGTTAGCAGTATCGGAAGATAAGGGCGCAGCTCAGATGATGGGTATTAATGTTAACAAGATCGTATCCGTTACGTTTGCAATTGGTTCCGGTCTTGCAACCTTTGCAGCTCTTCTTTATCTGCCAACAACCGCGATCAGCCCAACTTTAGGTTCCATGCCTGGTATCAAAGCTTTCGCAGCCGCAGTTATCGGTGGCATCGGTTCCATCCCTGGCGCTATGGTAGGTGGCGTACTTCTTGGTGTTATCGAAGTTGTATGCAACAGTATTGAAGGCGTTGCAAGTTATACAACCGCAATCGAATTTGCAGTATTAATTATCATCCTGTTAGTCAGACCTATCGGTCTCTTAGGAAAGAAGAGAAGGGTTAAGGTATGATTATGGGAGAAAAGAAAAAATTCAAAATCAGTAATTACCTTAACTACGCAATTATTATTGCTTTCGTTATCGTAATGATTATCATTAACTCAACCGTAGGTCTGGGATATTCCGATAAGAGTACTCTGCCTCGAATCGCATTTAGCTGTATTCTGGCAGTATCCTTAAACTTAGTTGTTGGTTTCTTAGGCGAGCTGTCCTTAGGTCATGCGGGATTCATGTGCGTTGGTGCTTACTTAGGATGCTATATTGCAAACACCATTCGTGCAGGCGGCAGCATGCCGGAATTATTAACCGTTATTATTGCCATGATCGTTGGTGGCTTCGTTGCAGCAATCTTTGGTTTCATTATCGGACTTCCTGCATTACGACTGAAAGGCGACTACCTGGCAATTGCAACTCTGGCTTTTGGCGAAATCGTTCGTTGTATTTTCAAGAACCTGAAAATATTCGGCGGCGCTATGGGTATGAGCACAAAATTATATAATGGCAACACCTTATACATTCTTGCTTTCGTAGTTTTACTGGTTGTTTTGTTCTGCTGCCAGAACCTGATTAACAGTAAACATGGCCGCGCAGTTATTGCAATCCGTGATAATGAAATCGCAGCAAAAGCTATGGGCATTAATGTTACTTTCTATAAACTGCTGATTTTCATCGTTGCAGCTTTCTTCGCAGGAATGGCTGGCGTACTTTATGGCTCCACCATCGGTACCATCCGTCAGGAGACGTTCTCTTATAACTACTCCATCGAAATTCTGGTTATGGTAGTTTTAGGCGGTATGGGTTCCATCAATGGTTCCATGATTGCAGCAGCAGTCATTACTTACCTGAATATCGTTCTGCAGCAGCAGTTATCTGGTGCTTTAGCTCCTGTCAAAAATATTGTTTACGCATTAATTCTGATTGTCATCGTTATCTTCAGCAATGCGCCAGCAATGAAGAGCTTCCGTGAGAAGTTTAATCCGAAAAAGCTATTTAGGCGAAAGCCAAAAACTCCGGAAGTTGCAGAAGCAATCGAACGTAAGGACGAAGCAAAATGGGATCGCATCCCTACAAAGATTGATATGGATGAGGTATTAAGCGCAGATACCAGATCTAATTATGCGGATGCTCCGGTTCCTCCGGGAGCAGATGTAATTCCAATGGAGCGGTCAAAAGATGAAATGTATCGGCCGATAGAATCAGGAAAGGAGGAGAAGTAAAATGTCAGAATATATTTTAGAGACAAAAGACTTAGGAATCTCCTTCGGTGGTTTGAAAGCCGTTCAGAATGCAAATATTAAAATTAAAAAAGGACAGATTTACGGTATGGTAGGCCCGAATGGCGCTGGAAAAACTACCGTATTCAACATGCTGACTGGTGTATATATTCCTACCACAGGAACCTTCTACTTGGATGGAGAAGAACTGAAAGGAAAAACTCAGGAACAGATTAACCATAAAGGAATCGCAAGAACCTTCCAGAATATCCGTCTGTTCAGCAACATGTCCGTAATCCGAAACGTTATGGTTGGACTTCACAACCAGCCACAGTATAAATGCAATTTCTTAACTAGTATGTTCCGTCTGCCAAAACATTTCAAAACAGAAAAGGCAATGCAGGAACACGCTCGTGAAATTCTGAAAGTATTTGGACTGGATGAAGAAAGAAATAACTTAGCATGCAACCTGCCTTATGGTAAACAGAGAAAACTGGAAATTGCCAGAGCTTTAGCTACCAATCCAAAGCTTCTTCTTTTGGATGAGCCTGCAGCTGGTATGAACCCGCAGGAAACAGCGGATCTGGTAAGAATCGTTAAGAAAATTCGTGATGAATTCGATTTAACCGTTCTCTTAATCGAGCATGATATGAAATTCGTTTCCGGTCTTTGTGAAGAACTGACGGTTCTGAACTTTGGTACCGTATTGGCACAAGGTAAGACAGAGGATTGTCTGAACGATCCGGAAGTTATCAAAGCATACATTGGAGGTTGACCATATGGCATTATTAGAAGTAAAAGACCTTCAGGTTTATTATGGAGTAATTCAGGCCCTTAAAGGAATCAGTTTCGAAGTAAACGAAGGCGAGATCGTAACGCTGATTGGTGCCAACGGCGCAGGAAAAACTACAACCATGCAGACCGTTATCGGACTCATTCCTTCCAAAGGCGGTTCAATTGTATATGAAGGCACAGATATCACAAAGTTCCCATCCCACAAAATCGTAGGTATGGGCATGAGCCAGGTTCCGGAAGGAAGACGTATTTTCCAGGAACTGACCGTATATGATAATCTGATGTTAGGCGCATATCTGGAAAAAGATGCGAATGTTATTAAAGAGAGAATCGAGAACTGTTTCGAACAGTTCCCAATCCTGCAGGAAAGAAGAAGCCAGATTGCAGGAACCTTATCCGGTGGTGAGCAGCAGATGCTGGCAATGAGCCGTGCCCTGATGGCAAACCCGAAACTGTTAATGTTGGATGAGCCTTCTATGGGACTTTCTCCATTGCTGGTTAGCCAGGTATTTGACATCATCAAAGACATGAACAAGAAAGGTATTACCATTCTTTTAGTTGAGCAGAATGCAGAGAAGGCTTTAGCTATTGCAGACAGAGCTTACGTTTTGGCGAATGGTGAAATTACCCATCAGGGAACTGGTGCAGAACTTGCTGGTTCTGAGGAAATCAAGAAAGCTTACTTAGGTGGCTGATGAGTATTATTGATTGTAAAAATTTATCTGTATCCTATGAAGGAAAAACAATAGTTTCCGACGTATCTTTTAGTATCAACGCCGGAGACTATTTGTGTATTCTTGGAGAAAACGGATCTGGTAAGACTACGCTGATGAAAACCCTTCTGGGACTGAAAAAACCGGACAAAGGTCAGGTCCTTTTTGGTGACGGTTGCAGTGTTGGAAAAAGCGCGGACGCTTCTTGTAAGAGAGTTCATAAAATCGGTTATCTGCCACAGCAGACCAACTTCCAAAAAGATTTTCCGGCGACGGTTATGGAAATCGTTTTATCTGGAACCTTAAATGGAAAAGCCTTCAAGCCGTTTTACACAAAGGAAGATAAGAAAAAAGCGCTGAGCGCGATGGAAAGTCTGGGAATTTCGGACCTGAAAAAGGCTTCTTATATGGAGCTTTCCGGCGGACAGCAGCAGAGAGTACTTTTGGCCAGGGCCCTTTGTTCCACCCAGGACATTTTATTCCTGGATGAACCAGTAGCCGGACTGGATCCGAAAGTAACCCTGGATATGTATGAAATTATCCGGACCTTGAATGAAATCGGAATCACCATCGTTATGATTTCTCATGACATCGAGGCCGCTTTAGAATATTCCAACCATGTGCTTCATCTGAATAAGGACATGGACTTTTTCGGAACTACCGAGGAGTATCGACATACGGAACTGTGCGAGCACTATCTGTGCCACATTCCGGGACATCTGCATCATGACGACAATTGTGAAATCTGCAATGAGCAGGAGCATCTGTTAGGTCATACCCATGCGCATATGCATGATCATGATTGCGAAATCTGCGAGGAGGAAGCTCATGAGGCAGAGGTTATGGCAGCAGGACAGGAGGAGAACCATGTTTAGAGTAATCGCTGAAATATTCTTCTATCCGTTTATGGTGAGGGCCATTGTCTGTGGCATTCTGATTTCTTTGTGTGCAGCAGTGATGGGTGTCAGCCTGGTATTGAAACGTTATTCCATGATTGGTGACGGTCTGAGCCATGTGGGCTTTGGCGCTTTGGCCGTAGCTACCGCCTTCAACTGGGCGCCAATGGCAGTTTCCATTCCCGTTGTAATTATTGCAGCCTTTTTCCTGTTGCGACTCAATGAAAATACCCGAATCAAAGGAGATGCAGCCATCGCTTTGATTTCTACAGGCGCTTTGGCCATTGGTATTTTGGTTGTTTCTCTGACAACGGGTGTAAATATCGACATTTATAATTACATGTTTGGTAGCATTTTGGCTATCGATAAGGAAAACCTTTGGCTTTCCGTTATTCTTTGCGTTGTCGTAATCGTTCTCTTCGTTTTGTTCTACAACCGGATTTTTGCCGTAACCTTCGATGAGAATTTTGCGAAAGCTACTCAGATGCGGTCTGGCATTTACAACATGCTGATTGCCCTGTTGACAGCAGTCACCATTGTTCTGGGAATGAGATTAATGGGCGCCTTATTAATTTCCGCTCTTATTATTTTCCCGGCCCTTTCCTCTATGCGGGTGTTTAAGAATTATAAAAAAGTTACCATCTGTGCAGCCATTCTGGCCGTGGTTTGTTTTGTAATTGGAATTTTCCTTTCTTACATCATTGCCACACCAGTAGGCGCGACGGTAGTCGTTATCAATATTATTGCATTTATTATTTTCTATATTGTGGGGAAATTGAAAAAATGATCCGAGCTTATATTTTAAACAGAAATCAGTTGGAACATATTGCATACGACCCTTCTATTTTTTCGGAAGGCCGTTTGCAGAAAATAGAAAAAGTAAAACAGGAAGACGATAAGCAGCTTTCTGCAGCAGTAGAACTTTTGCTCATCTATGCCTTAAAGCAGTTGGATGGCGAAGTTGCCCTTCCGCTTCAGATTAAAGAAGAAGAATCCGGAAATTTATTATTGGAATCCAAAGTAAAAGTGAATGGCGAAGAACAGCCACTGTACTTTAATCTTTCTCATTCCAAAGAGTATGCTGCTTGTGCAGTATCCGATGAGCCAGTGGGCATCGACATCGAGTGCGTAAAGACAAGAGATGTAGAGCACATGGACAAAATTCTTCATGAGCAGGAAGTTCTGGTTTTAAGTTTTGTTACCAATCCAGAAGAAAAGAAAAAGTATTTCTACGAGTGTTGGGTAACGAAAGAAAGCTATTTGAAAAATTTAGGCTGTGGTCTAGCAATTCGGCCGGGAGAGTTCATGGTTAGCGAAGACAAGATGGAAACCCAGCGTGCAGACTTAAAGAAACGCTATGTCCATATTTATAAATCCAATGAAATTGAAAATGCGGACTGGAAGTTTGATAACAGTTACCGAATGGCCATCTGCACCAAGAGAAAACAGGAAGATGCGAAAGTAGCGCTTCTGACAGCAGAGAATTTTAGCGGATTATTTTAATTAATCGTGGCGCTTGATTTATAAAAGTGAATATTTGCAAATAATAAGGCGGGCGCCATTTGTTCTAATATAGCTAAAATACGGTTTATTCATTTGAAAAAAGGACAAAAACAGCATAATAACATATATTTGATAACGGAAACGGCAGATTATTATAAAAAAATTGAGACAAATTACCATATCATGATATAGTATTAATCGTAAGGGTATCGTAATTGTACGATATATTGGGCGTTATACTTTTATTGTAAAAATAAAAAGGGAGGTTTCAAAATGGCAGATAAAGAGAAAAAAATTGTTGCTGTACCGGAAAATGAGGATTCCAAAAAGGCGGCAGCAACCATTAAGCAGAAGACTCCTACAGGCAATGCCGGCGGTCTTCGTGTGGGTGCAATAATCTTATGGATATTGGGTATTGGATTCGAGGTAGTCGCAATACTTGGATTAAAGAGCAAACTTGGTATTACATTCTTATCACCGTTGTGGCAGTGCATAATCGCGCTTGTTCTTGACCTCATCTGCGTGGTTATCGGCTCCCAGCTTTGGAAAAAATCCAACCGCATCGATCCGGCATCGGAAAAGGATAAAGTTAAGTTCTGGCTGTGGAACAATATTGGCGTTATCGTTTCGGTAATCGCTTTCGTTCCATTTATCATTATAGCTCTTACCGACAAGAACAATGACAAGAAGACAAAAATCATTGCTGTGGTAGTTGCAGCTATTGCGCTTGCTATAGCAGGATTGACTTCCTACACCTGGAATCCTGTTTCTTCTGAGCAGCTGCAGGCGGCACAGAATGCTCTTGGTGACACTACTGTTTATTGGACTGTACATGGTAACACAGTACATAAGTACCATATTGATTCCGACTGTTATTCACTCAAAAACGCAGTGGATGACACCATTTACAGTGGCACAGTTGATACGGCGTTCGAACAGAAAGCCACCGCGCTTTGTAAGAACTGTCAGAAAAGACATCTGGAAGACATCGAAGGAATAGAGAACGTTTTCACTGGCGATGAAAAAGGGAAAGAAGCCGAAGAATTGGAAGAAGAATCCATCCCTGAATAAACAGAACCTGTAAAATGATTAAGGCGCACCGAAAGGTGCGCCTTTTTTTAACATTTATTTTCTTTTTTGTGCAGTTGCAGGAGCTCTGCGTTTTTTCTTTTTCGATGTTGAGAAAATTACCAACAGAATAATTACAATCAGCACGAAGATGATGACATATAACGGGCTGATGGTATACACGTTGATGAAGGAAGCTTTTCGAGTGGTCAGCCGATCGTCTTTGTAAACGTTGATGCTTCCCAGCTCATGGTCTGCATAAGAATAGTCGATTACGGCAAACAACTCTTTCTCGCTTCCGTTCAAGGCCGTAGCTTTTTCTTCTTCGGACATGTCTTCTGCGAAACGGATATTGGAATCATAGGTTTCCAGAGACATATTGTTAAGAGTCAGAATTCGGCCGGAAGGATCCAGGGACAGCTTTGCCTGAGGGGAAACGTAGGAGAAGCGGCTCTCATCCAGAGAAATGTTCTGCATGCCGAAGTAGTTGTAAATAAAATTAACTAAATTTTTCGCTTCCGTAAAGATGCCGGTGTAGTCGCCCCAGAACTGGACAATGACGATTGGCATGTTATTTTTTTCTGCATAGGTAACCAGGCAACGGCCGGCTTCATCCAAGAAACCAGTTTTGCCACCGATAACATCTGGAGAAAAAGCATCGGAATCTGGATCAATGCAAAGGTTCCAGTTGGAGAATTTCCGTTTGTCGTGTTTATTTGTCGGTCCCATGGAATAGGTAAAGGTGCTGATGAGGTCAATAAAAGTAGAATTCTTAAAAGCAGCCTTGGCAATCAGAGCCATGTCCCGGGCCGTGGTGTAATGGTCTTCGTCAAAAAGACCAGATGGATTTACGAAATGGGAATTGGTGCATCCCAGTTCCGCGGCTTTCGCGTTCATCATGTCAGCGAAGCCTTCGATGGAACCGCCTACATGTTCCGCAATGGCCATAGCGCAATCATTCCCAGAAGCCAACATCAAGCCGTAAAGGCAGTCCTTCATGGACATTTCTTCGCCAACTTCTGAATTAATGGTGGTAGCAGCTTCTTCCAGATCTAAAGCCCGTTCAGAGAATACAACGGTTTCGTCTAAAGAGCAGTTTTCCAAGGCCAGAAGGCAGGTCAGAATTTTCGTGGTGCTGGCAGGATAGCGTTGGGTGTCCGCTTCTTTTTCTAAGAAAATCAGGTCATTATCAATGCCGGTAACAAAAACAGAACGGGTATCCACTTCCGGCGCAGAAGGCCAAATCGGACCATTGGTTTCGTCTGCGAAAACCGGAACTGCCCAGCTCAATATCAATATAAAAGCGATGATGCTTGGAAGTATTATTTTCAGAAATTTTTTCATGTAGACATTATACAACAGAACCGACCATGAAAAAATGAATTTTTATGAAGATTTAATGAAGACCTGCGGGTAGGTGCTTGATTCATAAAAATATGGTATAATCATTTCGTCAGAAACGTTCTGCAAAGCAGAACAACATAAAAAGTAAGACAGCGCGGGCTGTCACCTCATGTAAGATTGGAGGTAATTATGAAATTGACATTTATCGGTGCGGACCATGAAGTAACCGGTTCCTGCACATTAATTGAAGCATGTGGAAAGAAAATCATCGTGGACTGTGGACTGGAACAGGGAGCAGACACTTATTTGAATTGCGAAATTCCGGTTCCAGCGAAGGAGATTGATGCGGTTCTTTTGACTCATGCCCATATAGACCATTCCGGAAAAATTCCGGCGCTGGTAGCCAGCGGCTATGATAAACCGATTTATGCAACGGAAGCCACCAGACGTCTTTGCGACATTATGTTGCGGGACTCCGCCCATATTCAAGAGAGCGACGCAGAGTGGAAAAACCGTAAAGCGAAACGTTCCGGAAAATCTATGGTGGTACCAATGTATACGACCTTGGATGCAGAAGAGGCAGTAAAGAAATTTGTTCCATGCTATTATGACCAGGACTATCCGATTTTTGAAAACATTACCATTCGTTTTCTGGATGCAGGCCATCTGTTAGGCTCTTCCAGCATTCTGGTTACTCTTACGGAAGATGGGGAAACCAGAACGGTTCTGTTCTCTGGCGACTTAGGAAACGTAGAGCGTCCATTGATTAAGGACCCGGAAAAACCAGAGGCAGCAGATTTTGTTATTATTGAATCTACCTATGGCGACCGTCTCCATGGTCCAAGACCGGATTATGTAGGTCAGCTGACGGAAATTATTCAGGACACCTTCGACCGAGGTGGAAATGTAGTCATTCCTTCTTTCGCCATCGGCAGAACTCAGCTTCTTCTGTATTTAATCCGCATCATTAAAGACCAGGAGCTGATTAAAGGGCATCCAAACTTCCCGGTTTATGTAGACAGTCCTTTGGCAGTAGAAGCTACGGAAATATATGCTTCTCCATTAAGAGAATTCTTTGATGAGGAAACCTTAAGCTTGCTGGATCAGGGAATCAATCCGATTAAGTTTGAGAACCTGCATCTGTCCTTGTCCTCTGAGGAATCCAAACAGATTAACGTGGACAAGGAGCCAAAGGTAATTCTTTCTGCTTCCGGTATGTGTGAAGCTGGTAGAATCCGTCATCACCTGAAGCACAACCTGTGGAGAAAAGAATCCACCATCGTATTTGTCGGCTATCAGTCGGAAGGTACTTTAGGCCGCAAGCTGTTAGATGGTGTGGAAAGCGTAAAATTATTTAATGACGATATTGCAGTAAATGCGAAAATCACAGAAATGGCTGGCATTAGCGGACATTCCGACCGGGACCAGCTGTTAGGCTGGTTGGGGAACATTAAAATGCCGCCGAAGAAAGTTTTCGTAAACCATGGCGATGACAAAGTATGTGATACTTTCGTAGAATCGGTTCGCGAGAAATTGGGTTTTGATGCGGTCGCTCCATATAGTGGAGACGTTTATGATCTTCTGCAGGAAAGCTTTATTGAAGTAGCGACTCCGCAACGAATTGCGAAGAAGAGCTCTGTCAAAGAAAAAATCAGCGCTGCTTACCAGAATCTTCTGGTGGCTGCACAACGACTGATGAAGGTTGTGGAAGCCAACAAGTATGGAGCCAACAAAGACCTGGAGAAATTTGCAGAGCGAATTAATTCCTTATGTGATAAATACGAAAAGTGGGATTAAGGCCCGCGAAGAAATAGAAACGCCCGGAAGAGCTTTTGCTTTCCGGGCGTTTTTTTATTTTTATATACCAGCTTTCGTTGGAATTACAGTTTGCTACGGATAATCTTTCCGCTGGCGGTCTTTGGAAGAGACTTTTTGAATTCAACGATACGTGGATATTTGTAAGGAGCGGTATGCTCTTTTACGTAATTTTGAATTTCTTCTTTCAGTTTCGCAGTTCCACGTTTTCCAGCAACCAGAACGATGCTTGCTTTAACAATCTGTCCACGGATTTCATCCGGTACTGCAGAAACGCCACATTCCAGAACGTAAGGAAGTTCCATAATAACGCTTTCGATTTCGAAAGGTCCGATACGATATCCAGAGGATTTGATCAGGTCATCGGCTCTACCAATGTACCAGAAGAATCCATCTTCATCGCACCATGCCAAGTCGCCAGTATGGTAATAACCGTCATGCCATACAGCGTCCGTGTCTTTGTCGTTCTGATAGTAGCCGCCAAAGAGACCACATGGAGCGCCGTCGGAAATATCAATACAGATTTCACCAGCTTCGCCGACTTCTGCAATCTGTCCTTCTGGAGTAAGTAAAGCAACTTTATACTGAGGGTTCGGTTTACCCATAGAACCAACCTTCGGAGCAACACCGGCAAAGTTACCAACAACAACGGTAGTTTCGGTCTGACCGAAGCCTTCCATAACAGATAAGCCCGTGTTTTCCATAAAGATTCGGAAGATTTCCGGATTCATCGCTTCGCCAGCAGTGCTTGCATGTTTGATAGAGCTTAAATCATATTTGCTAAGATCTTCCTTAATCAGCATACGGAACATAGTAGGCGGAGCACAGAAGGTTGTAATACCATACTTCGCAAACATTGGAAGAATGTCGCCAGCCTGGAAGCGGTCAAAGTCGTAAACGAACAGAGGAGCTTCGCACAGCCACTGTCCAAAGAGTTTACCCCACATCGCTTTTGCCCAGCCAGTATCGGAAATGGTAAAGTGCAGACCGTCTGGGTCTACGCAATGCCAGTATTTCGCAGTAACGAAATGTCCCAAAGGATATTTGCAGTTATGAACCGCAAGCTTTGGATAACCAGTGGAACCGGAAGTGAAAATCATCATCATTGGATCGCTGCCGGAAATACTGTCTTCGCTTCTTGCAAAACGGCTGGAGTACATCGCGTACTCTTCGTCGAAAGCATGCCAGCCTTCGATAGTTCCATTGGCAACAATTTGTACTTCAATCTTACCGTATTTTTCGATTGCTGGTTCTGCCTGCTTAATTACATCGCCATCTGCGGAACAGATAACGGCAGAAACGCCGGCAACTTCAAACCGGTAAAGAAAATCTTTTTCTAATAACTGGTCAACTGCCGGAATGGCAATGGCACCTAATTTTTCCAAGCCAATAATAATCGGCCAGAACTGCCAATTTCGTCTTAATACGATTAATACGCGGTCGCCCTTCTTGATGCCTAAGGAACGGAAATAGTTGGCAGCACGGGAAGAAAGTTTTGCCATGTCCTGGAAGGTCATGCGTTTTTCTACTTTGTCGTTGCTTACATGGAGAAGCGCTAATTTTTCCGGACGACGAGAACCTAAATCATCTACAACATCAAAAGCAAAGTTGAAGGATTCCGGATCTTTAAAGGAAACAGCAGCTAATTCGCCAGTAGCGGTTTCTTCCACATCCACAAATTTTTCCCAAACACGTTTCTTGGTCTGAACCACTGGAGCGATGGTCGGAATGGCTTCTGGTTTCGCAACCGCATTACGGTCTGGATCCAGAACGATTGCGTAGAAATCACAATCTTCGCCTTCCGTAGCAATCATTCCGTGAGGAGTAGAAGAGTTATAGTAAATGGTATCGCCAGGTCCTAAAACTTCCGTATGGTTTCCTAACTGAACTTTTAAGTGACCGCTGATGACAATATCAAATTCATGTCCTTCATGGACCGTAACTTCGATCGGTTTCAGCTGAGCTTCTGCGCTGAAGGTACTATGTACAAACAAAGGCTCCGCAACACGGTCACGGAATTTATATGCCAAATTGTAATAGGTCATGCCATGAGCCTGCTCTACACGAAGACCTTCGCCTTTACGGGTCATAATGTAAGAACTTAATCGAGGAGTAATACCTTCGATCAGCTCCGTAACGTCAACATTTAAGACCGTAGCACAGGTGTAAAGGAAGGCGAAATCCAGTTCCTGTTTTCCGGCTTCATACAATCGGTATTCCTCGACGGTAACGCCGATTTTCTGAGCCATGTACTCTTCGGATAAGCCTTCAATGGTTCGAAGTTCACGGACACGATCCGCAATTTCCTGTACTTTTAATTCTAATCCCTTCATAGAAACTCTCCCCGTTATTACAACAGATTACGTTTAATCTTACCGTTTGTAGTCTTTGGCAGGTCTTCCTTGAAATCAACGATTCGAGGATACTTATAAGGAGCAGTACGACTTTTAACGTAGTTCTGAATTTCAACTTTTAATTCATCGGAAGGAACGGTTCCTTTTACGAGAACAATGCTTGCTTTAACAACCTGTCCACGGACTTCATCCGGAACAGCAGAAACGCCACATTCCAGAACGTAAGGAAGTTCCATAAGTACGCTTTCGATTTCGAAAGGTCCGATACGGTATCCGGAGGATTTGATAACATCGTCTGCACGGCCGACATACCAGAAGTATTCGTCCTCATCGCGCCATGCAAGGTCTCCGGTGTGGTAATAATTATCATGCCAAGCGTTGGCCGTAGCTTCTGGCTCTTCAAAGTAGCCTTTGAATAAACCACAAGGAATGCCGTTGCCGGTGTAAATAACAATTTCTCCGACTTCACCGTCTGCGCATTCCTGACCATCTGCATTGAGAAGGTGAACGTCATACAGCGGACTCGGTTTGCCCATGGAGCCCGGTTTTGCCATCATTCCGGCAAAGGTACCAATAACCATGGTGGTTTCTGTCTGGCCAAAGCCTTCCATAATGGAAAGACCCGTAGCCTTTCGGAACTGTTCGTATACTTCCGGATTCATGGCTTCGCCTGCAATACTTGCATGTTTTACGGAGCTTAAATCGTATTTACTGAGATCCTCTTTGATGAAGAAACGGTACATCGTAGGAGGAGCACAGAAAGAAGTAATATGATATTGAGCGAACAAGGATAAAATATCGTCCGCATGGAAACGGTCAAAGTCATAAACGAAAGTAGCAGCGCCGTTCATCCACTGGCCATAGAGCTTGCCCCAAAGAGCCTTGCCCCATCCGGTATCGGAAATGGTAAGGTGAAGACCTTCTGGATCTACACAATGCCAATACTTGGCTGTGAGATAATGGCCTAACGGATATTTGCAGCTATGAACAGCAGCCTTTGGATAACCAGAGGTTCCGGAGGTGAAGAGCATCAACATGGAATCATCACCACAAATGGAATCGTCGGTTCTTGTGAAACGGCTGGAATACATATCGTATTCTTCATCGAAGCAATGCCAGCCTTCTCGTTTGCCACCGCTGATTACTTTCAGTTTAACGGTAGGGCATTTGGCAGCAGCTTTTTCTGCTTCATCTGCACTGGTTCCAAAGGCAGCACATACGATGGCTTTTACTTTTGCTGCATTAAATCGATATTCAAAATCTTTTTCTACTAACTGGTCGGTTGCAGGAATTGCAATGGCGCCTAATTTATGAAGGCCTACGATAACTGGCCAGAATTCCCAGTTCCGGCGCATAACTAACATAACGCGGTCGCCTTTTTCTACGCCCAGAGCACGGAAATAGTTGGCAGCTCTTGCGGACATTTTCTTCATGTCCAGGAAAGTGAAACGACGTTCCTTGCGGTTGTGGTCCAAATGAACCATGGCAAGACGGTCTGGGTCTTTATCTGCAATTGCATCTACAACATCGAATGCAAAATTAAATTTGTCTGGATTAAAGAACTTGATGGAAACTGGAGCACCTGTTTCATCGGTTGCAGTTTCAATGAAATCATTCAGATAATCGCCAGCAGAAACAATGGCAGGAACGCTGTTCAGCTGTCTCTGTACTTCTTCTGCATTCATCATGCGGCCATGGTTCCAGATTAGTTCTTCTTCCCCGCTTAAAATAACGGCGCAGAAAACAACGTCTTTTCCACCGATTGCAATCATACCGTGAGGAGTGGAAGAGTTGTAGAAGATGCTGTCGCCAGGGCCTAATTCTTCTTCATGGTCACCGATCTTAATTCTCATGTTACCTTCCAGAATAAGGTCGAACTCCTGGCCACCATGAGTTACCTGATGAATCGGCTCATTTTGTTCTGCTTCGGAATATTCATAACGAACCCAATATGGGTCGGCTTTTTTATTTTTGAAAAGAGGAGCAATAGATTTAATTTCGATGCCAGGCTCTTTTGCCGTAAGCTGGCCGTTGCCGTTACGGGTAATCGCATAGCTGGTAAGACGGGAATTACTTCCCTCTAACAATTCGGTAATTTCAATGCCGAAACACAGCGCACATTTGTGAATAAATGTGAAAGGAAGGTCAGCAGCTCCCGTTTCATACTGGATGTATTCTTCGGTGCTGACGCCGGTAAGTTCCGCCATCTTGGCTTCTGTGTAATTATAGTCAATTCGAAGTTCGCGGATACGTTGTGCAACTTCCATCAACATATTACTGTTGTCTGCCATTTTTTTCTCCTCCAAAAGGCCAGAATTCTTTACTACTGTAAATTAATTCTACTCTGCCATCTTAAACTATTAAATAATAAAGAAAATTTTATTTACAGTCAATAGAAAAACTACACAAACAAACACTAAAAAACCCTTGATATCAAGGCATTTCGCTTATTTTTTCGAAAGAAAAAAGTAATTCGTTGACTGTATGAAAAAAGTGGGTTTATAATCTCCAAAAAGCAAAGGATTCTGCCTTGCAGAAACTTTGTTTTGATTTTGTATCCTCTAATATTTTCGAGGGTCTTTTTCGTGTATCTGGAGAAAAAAATAAGATGAATGTATTTTTAAAAGCCATGGCAGAAGGCCCTAGAAAAATTGCAATAACGGGTCATTTTGGAAGTGGCAAAACTGAGGTCAGCGTATCTCTTGCCATGGCCTTAGCGCAAGAAAATATGAAGAACCTGGCGCTATGCGATCTGGATCTGGAGAATCCATATTTCCGTTCCAGGGAACGTCAGAGCTTGATGGAGGAAGCGGGAATCAAAGTTTATTCCGATCCGTTCAAAGGAAAGAACGGAAGCGAGCTTCAGACCATCGATGCCGCCATCCGGGCGCCTTTGGAAGATGCGACTTGCAGAGTCATCTTAGATTGCGGAGGAGATGCTACGGGAGCCATGATTTTAAATCAGTTCAGCCCGTACATGCAAGAGGATGCGCAGCTGATCAGCGTTGTAAACTGTAACCGTCCGGGAACGGATACGCCGCAAAAAGCTGCAGACCAGATAAATAATACCATGGCCACTACCGGCATAAAGGTTACGGGTTTGGTTTCCAATGCGCACTTAATCCGCTACACCACAGCGGAAACCGTAATCGAAGGCATGGAATTTACCAGAGAAGTTTCCCGTCTTACGGGAATTCCGGTACTTTGTGCATGTTGTATGGAAAGCTTAGTAGAAGAACTTTCCGGTTGTGATTTTGATATTTTCCCGATTGGAATGTACATGAGGGATAGTTATTTAGATAAACAGGTTTAAAAACCATAAAAATATTCAGGAGGCTTGTAATGAAGAGACGTTTTAAAGTCGTTTTCGATGGGGACAAATGCAAAGGCTGTGGCTTATGCATTTCCTTCTGCCCGAAAAAGATCCTTGCCTTTGACCCAGAGGTTAATTCCAAAGGATATCACCCGGCAGGAATCACAGATGTAACAGAGTGCATCGGTTGCACCAGCTGCGCAACCATGTGCCCAGATTGCTGCATCAGTATTTATGAATTAGAGGAGGGAGAAGAATGAGCAAAGTACTTATGAAGGGCAACGAAGCCTTTGGAGAAGCTGCAATTCGTGCCGGCTGCAAGTGCTATTTCGGTTACCCTATTACACCACAGAATGAAGTTCCTGAGTATATGAGCCATGAACTGCCAAAGGCAGGTGGCGCATTTGTACAGGCAGAAAGCGAACTGGCTGCTGTTAATATGGCTTATGGCGCTGCAGCAGCAGGCGGACGTGTATTTATTTCTACCAGTTCTCCAGGTCTTGCGTTAATGCAGGAAGGCCTTGGATTTATCTGCAGTACAGAAGTTCCAATCGTAGCTCTGAATGTATCCAGAGGCGGCCCTGGCGTTGGTGGAATCCAGCCAGGTCAGGCAGACTATTTCCAGGCAACCAGAGGCGGTTACAATGGCGACGCGAAGATTCCTGTTTTCGCTCCTTCCGGAATTCAGGAATGTGTTGACATGATTTATGAAAGCTTCGATATCGCTGAGAAATATCGTAACCCAGTTCTTATTCTTGCCGACGGTATGATTGGACAGATGATGGAGCCGGTAGAACTTCCTCCACAGAAGGAAATTACTCCAGTAGATAAGATTAGCGAAAAGAAACCATGGGCGATTACCGGAACCGACAATCACGACGGAAGAAACGTTATTTTCTCCCTTCGTCTGGTACCGGATGTATTAGAGTCTCATGTTGAGCATATGTTTGAGAAATACGCAGAAGCAGAAAAGGAACTGGTTCGTTACAGCTCCATGAATCTGGAAGATGCGGAAATCGTATTTGTAGCATTCGGTACGATGTCCCGTTTATGCGCAGAAGCTATTGAGATTCTGGAAGAACGTGGCATTAAAGCCGGATTAATTCGTCCAATCAGCTTATGGCCATTCCCGGAGAAAGCCTTTGATGAAATCGGTCCAAAGACAAAAGTTGTTATTTCTACCGAACTTAGCATGGGCCAGATGATCCAGGACGTTAAGGCAGCAGTAAGCGGTCGTTTCCCTGTCAGACTGATTAACCGTACTGGCGGAATTGTTCCGTCCTCTCTTGAAATTGCTGACCGGGCAATTAAACATTTGGAGGAACTGAAATGAAAACTATATTTGAACCAACAAAGGGAATGCTCCCTGTAGATACAAGTTATTGTCCAGGTTGCTCTCATGGTATTGCACATCGTCTTATCATGGAAGTTCTGGAAGAACGAGGAGATTTAGGACGCACCATCGGTGTTGTTCCAATCGGATGCTCCATTAATGCTCATAACTTTATGAACATTGATATGTGCGAATCCACTCACGGAAGAGCTCCTGCCATTGCAACAGGTATCCGCCGTGTTCACCCGGATAAAGTTGTTTTTACTTATCAGGGCGATGGTGACTTAGCTTCCATCGGTGCTGGTGAAATCGTTCACGCAGCTCATAGAGGCGAGAAGTTCACTACCTTCTTTATTAACA
Organism: Lachnospiraceae bacterium; assembly: GCA_024403615.1. Classification (GTDB taxonomy): domain Bacteria; phylum Bacillota; class Clostridia; order Lachnospirales; family Lachnospiraceae; genus RGIG5612. The sequence goes on along the minus strand of JAKSRM010000005.1, from coordinate 72,023 downwards.
ATGCAATTTACGGTATGACTGGTGGACAGATGGCTCCTACCACCCTGATCGGTCAGAGAGCTACCACAGCGGTTGATGGACGTACAGTAGAGCAAGCTGGACTTCCTTTAAGAGTCTGCGAAATGCTGGCAACCATTCCGGGTGCTGTTTTTGTAGAGCGTGTAATTCTGAACACTCCTGCAAACGTAAGAAAAGCAAAGAAAGTTATTGAGAAAGCATTTGATATTCAGGAAGCAAGACTTGGATTTACTTTTATTGAATTCTTGTCTGCATGTCCTACCAACTGGGGAATGTCACCAGAAGATGCTCTGAAATGGGTTGCTTCCGACATGGCAGAATATTATCCAGTCCAGAATTTTAGAACTCCGGAGGGCTTTTGATTATGAAGATGAAAATGTTTTTTGCCGGTAGCGGCGGACAGGGAACTCTGGCAATCGGCCAAATGATTGCAAAAGCTGCGATGGAAGAAGGAAAAGAAGTAACATGGCTTCCTTCCTATGGACCGGAAATGCGTGGTGGTACTGCCAACTGTACCGTTGTTGTTTCTGACAAGCCAATCAGCTGTCCGTTAATCAACGAAGCAGATGTGTTAGTAGCTATGAACCTGCCATCTCTTGTGAAATTTGAGCCAATCGTAGTTCCAGACGGATTGATTATGATTAACAGCTCTCTGGTTAATATTGATACTTCCAGAAGCGATGTTAAATCCGTAAAAGTTGCAGCAAATGATATTGCTGCAGAGCTGGGCAACGAAAAAGCAGCCAACATGATCATGTTAGGTGCCATCCTGAATGAGACTCATGTTGTAGAACCGGATACCATCCGTAAAGAAATCGAGCACATGTTCTCTGGCCGTAAGGAAAAATTCCTTGCCATGAACATGGAAGCTTTTGAACATTACCTTACCAAATAATTTAAGGAGCAAATCCAATGAAAAACATCCGTATCAGCGACGTTACATTAAATACCGCACTTGATTCTGGGCGCAACGCCCTGAATTTCCGCGAGAAAATTGAGCTCGCGAAGCTGTTGGACCGCCTACATGTGGATGTGATCGAAGCTGGGGCAATTGCAAATGAAAAAACCGATAGCCTGTTGATCAAGGCCATCTCTACCGCGGTAAAGAATGCTTGTATCGCGGTACTTGTGGACCCAGAAGATAAAGAAAGTGCAGCAAAAGTTCATGCGGCACTGAAGGATGCTCCTTCTTATAGAATGCAGGTGGTAATCCCTGTAAGTACTGTACAGATGGAATACATTTGCCGCAGAAAACCGGCAGCCGTATTAGAGCTGATTAAAGAATCCGTAAGTTCCTGCAAACAGTATGCGGAGAATGTGGAATTCATCGCCGAAGATGCTGTCCGTGGCGAGCAGGAGTTCCTGTTCCAGGCCATTGATGTGGCTTTAGAAGCTGGGGCAAATGTAATTACAGTCTGTGACGCAGAAGGAAGCTTGCTTCCAGATGAAGTATTTGAAAAAATTTCGGCCATTCGCGCAAAGGTTCCGGAGAATGTAACCTTAGGAGTCCGTTGTGCCAACGATCTTTACATGGCCACCGCTAGTTGTGCAGCCGCTATTCGTGCAGGTGCTGATGAAATCAAGACCTGTGCCGGCGGTACGAAGACAACCGAATTAGATAAAATCGTAGCCGTTCTTTCAGCAAGAGGAGATAGCCTGGATGCGTTCACCAATGTGAAGACGACCGAAATGCAGCGAATCATTTCCAAGATTCATGAAATCTGTGAAACTACCCGTTCCAACCGTACGCCGTTTGATTTTGGCGTTCGGGAAGAAGAGGGCGTATTCCTGACGGCAAAGGACGATATGGCAGCAGTTACTCAGGCTGCAAAACAGTTAGGCTACGAGTTAAGTGAGGAAGATGCAGAACGTGTTTATAATGCCTTTGCTCATATCGCAGAAAAGAAAGAGCAGGTTGGCTTACGAGAACTGGATGCCATTATCGCGTCTGCAGCAATGCAGGTTCCTGCAACCTATTCTATCGAGAATTTTATTATTAACTCAGGTAACGCAATTACCGCAAGTGCCCATATGAAATTAGTCAAAGACGGCAAAGTCTTAGAAAGTGTCTGCCTGGGAGATGGTCCTATCGATGCAGCCTTCCTTGCCATCGAGCAGATTTTAGGAAGACATTTCGAACTGGATGATTTCCAGATTAAGTCTGTAACCGAAGGACATGAGGCTATGGGTGAAACTGTAGTACGTCTCCGTTCTGGCGGAAAACTTTATTCCGGACGAGGCATCTCTACCGACATTATCGGCAGCGGTATTCGCGCTTACATTAATGCAGTAAATAAAATTGTCTTCGAGGAGGAAGAAAAATGAGACTTACCTTCTCCACAAGAGGGTGGCATAGTCTTTCCTGGCAGGAACTGATTGATACTACCTTAGAAAATAAATACGAAGGGCTGGAACTTTACAACGTGCATAAACAAGATGCACTGGTTGGAAAGGGCGGTCCTTTAAATGAATATAATATTCAGGCTACGTCTAGGTTTTTAAGAAACAATAAACTGACCGTTCCATGTATTGATACCTCTTTGGATATCAGTTCCGACAAGGAAGAGGTCATGAATTTGATTCTGGACACTATGGAAATCGCGTCTGCCCTGAAGAGTCCTTATGTTGCTGTGAAAGCAGAGACAGAACTGGAAGAGCTGGTCTATGCCAACGTTGAGAAGCTTTTGCCGGAAGCAGAACGCTTGGGAATTACTCTTTTGATTTCCACGGAAGGCCTTTATGCGGACTCTGCCAAGCTTCGTAGTCTGATGAACTTTTTTGCAAGTGATAATCTTGCGGTTTTATGGGATTCCCAGCATACCTACCGGGATATGAAAGAAACTCCGTCGGATACTATTACCAATCTGGGCGCTTATGTGAAGCATGTTCATTTAAGAGACCTGAACGACGACGGAACCTATAACCTTCCGGGAGAGGGAACCTTCCCAATCGATGATTTAATCCGGGCTTTAGGCTCGGTAGACTATAACGGATTTATTTCTTTGGTTTGGAAACCGGAATATATCAGCGAAATTACGGATCCGGGAATTGTACTGCCATTCTTTAGCAACTACATGAACCGCTTTGGCGATACTCGTGGTAAGAAACCGACCCTGTATCTGAATCATGACGGAAGTGGCCAGTACGTATGGAGAAAAGATGAGCTGATTTCTCTTACTTTTTCTCAGGTTTTGGACCGTATGGCTTACGAATTTCCAGATCAGTATGCCTTCCGTTATACGACCTTGGACTACACTCGCACCTATCGCGAGTTTCAGGAAGATGTGGATCGCTTCGCCCGTGCGTTAATGAGTCTGGGCGTGAAGCATGGATATAAAGTTGCCGTATGGGCAACAAACATTCCTGCCTGGTACATTGCATTCTGGGCAGCAGCGAAAATCGGTGCCGTTTTGGTAACCGTAAATACGGCTTATAAAATTCATGAGGCAGAGTATCTGTTCCGTCAGTCCGATACCCATACGCTGATCATGATTGATGAATGCCGTGACTCAAATTACAAAGAAATCATTAACGAACTTTGTCCGGAAATTAAAGATTCGAAGCCTGGAAAGCCATTACATTGTAAGGCTCTTCCGTTTTTAAGAAATGTAATTTCCGTAGGCTTCTCTATGCCGGGTTGCTTAACCTTTGAGGAAGCTATGGACCGTTGCGAAAACGTTTCTACCCAGGAACTGGCAAAAATGGCAGCAGAGGTTAAGGTAGATGATGTAGTAAATATGCAGTATACCTCTGGTACTACGGGCTTCCCGAAGGGAGTTATGCTGACTCATTATAACGTAGTAAATAACGGAAAATGTATTGGAGACCGTCTGGGTCTTTCTACCGCAGACCGTATGATGATTCAGGTGCCGATGTTCCATTGCTTCGGTATGGTACTTTCCATGACCGCGTCCATGACCCATGGAACCACCCTTTGTCCGCTTCCGTATTTCTCAGCAAAGAGTTCTCTGGCTTGTATTAATCAGGAGAAGATTACGTGCTTTAACGGTGTTCCGACTATGTTTATTGCCATGTTTAATCATCCAGATTACCGAAAGACAGATTTCTCCCATATGAGAACGGGTATTATGGCTGGTGCTGGTTGTCCTCCGGAGCTTATGCGCCGCGCGGCTCGAGATGATGAAATGCATATGACAGGCATCGTATCGGTTTATGGCCAGACGGAGTCCGCTCCTGGAAATACTATGTCTTCCTGGACGGATCCGTTGGATAAGAGATGTGATACGGTTGGTAACGCCTTCCCACATATTCAGTGCAAGATTATCGACCCGGAGACGGGAGAAATTCTTCCGCCAGGACAGAACGGAGAGTTCTGCTCCAGAGGTTATAACACCATGAAGGGTTACTATAAGATGCCAGATGCGACAGCGGCGGCGATTGATGCCGATGGATGGCTCCATTCCGGGGACTTAGCTTGCTGTGATGAAAACGGTTATTACAAAATTACTGGTCGTCTGAAAGACATGATTATTCGTGGCGGTGAGAATATTTATCCGAAGGAAATCGAAGAATTTATTTACACCCATGAAGATGTTCAGGACGTTCAGGTCATTGGTGTTCCGGACAAGACCTACGGAGAAGAAGTTATGGCCTGCGTCATCGCGAAAGAGGGAAGCGGCTTGACGGAAGAAAAACTTCGTACATATATTACGGAACGTTTGGCTCGCCATAAAGTACCGAAGTACATTGAATTAATGGATGAGTTCCCAATGAACGCAGCGGGAAAAGTTTTGAAATACAAGATGAGAGAAGATGCGGCGAAAAGGCTTGGTCTTTGAAAATAAAAAATCACGCGGGAGAAAATCCCTAAAATAAGTGGAGGTAATCGTATGGAAATTAGAATTGAAAAGAACCCTAATCCGGCTCAGAAACCTACAGACGAAAGCAAGCTTGGTTTTGGTAGAGTATTTACAGACCACATGTTTGTCATGGATTGGTACAAAGGAAAAGGCTGGGAAGATGCCAGAATTATTCCTTTTGGAAATCTCAGCGTGCATCCGGCATCCACAGTTTTTCATTATGCCGTTGAAATTTTTGAAGGCCTGAAAGCTTACCGTGCAGCAGATGGAAGCATCCGTCTGTTCCGTCCAATTGAAAACGCAAGACGTTTGAATAACTCTGCAATCCGTATGGCAATGCCTACGATTCCAGAAGAAGATATTGTTCAGGCAATCGAAACCTTAGTAACCATCGACAAAGACTGGGTTCCTCATGAAGATGGAACAAGCCTTTACATCCGTCCATTTATGATGGGTGATGACGAGCATCTGGGTGTTCACGGAATTTCTCATGCTCGTTTCATGATTATTCTTAGCCCATCTGGAGCTTACTATCCAGAAGGAATGGCTCCTGTAAAGATTATGATCGAAGACGAAGACGTTCGTGCCGTACGTGGTGGTACCGGTTTCACAAAATGTGGTGGAAACTATGCAGCATCCCTTCGTGCCGGTGACCGTGCAGAAGAAAAAGGCTTCACACAGGTTCTGTGGCTGGACGGCGTAGAAAGAAAATATATTGAAGAAGTTGGCGCTATGAACATTATGTTCAAGATTAACGGTAAAGTTGTTACTCCAGAACTGAACGGCTCTATCCTTCCTGGAATTACTCGTAAGAGTATCTTAGAACTTCTCCGCAAGAACGGCATCGAAGCAGAAGAAAGAAAAATCAGCATTGATGAAGTTATGGAATGTGCAGAAAACGGAAGCCTGGAAGAAGTTTGGGGATGTGGAACCGCAGCAGTTGTTTCTCCAGTTGGCTGGCTTGCTTTTGAAGACAAGATGTTCTGCATTAACAATGGAGAAATCGGCGAATTAACACAGAAACTTTATGATGAACTCACAGCTATTCAGTGGGGCAAAAAAGAAGATCCATTTGGATGGACCTATACACTTGTTGAGGGATAATGAATGGCAAAAGAAATGATTACTGTGGATGGTAATACCGCCACAGCGGATATCGCATATGAATTTTCAGAGGTAGCGGCTATCTATCCGATTACGCCGTCTTCCCCTATGGCAGGTTCTACCGATGCATGGAGTGCAAAAGGCAGAAAGAATCTGTTTGGACAGCAGGTAAAACTGGTGGAGATGCAGTCCGAGGCTGGCGCTATCGGCGCAGTTCATGGCGCTCTTCAGACTGGTGCCCTTGCAGTTACGTATACTTCCAGCCAGGGCTTAATGCTGATGATACCTACCCTTTACCGAATCGTAGGAGAACGTCTTCCTGCAGTTCTGCATGTAGCAGCTAGAACCGTTGGTACTCATGGCATGAGTATTTTCGGCGATCATAGTGACGTTATGGCTTGTCGCCAGACCGGTGTAGCCATGCTTAGCTCCGGTAGCGTTCAAGAGGCAGCAGAAATTGCGGCAGCAGCTCATCTTTCCGCTTTAAAAGGAAGTACGCCGTTTATCCATTTCTTCGATGGATTCCGTACCTCTCATGAGCTTTGCAGAATTGAAGCTCCGGACAAAAAGGCTCTTTCCGCCCTTTTGGACAAAGAGGCCCTGAAACGATTTCGTAGATATGCGTTAAATCCAGAGCATCCACGTCTGAGAAATACGGTTCAGAATGACGACGTATTCTTCCAGACCAGAGAAGCAGCAAATCATTTTTATGATGACCTTCCAGGTATTGTAGAAGGTTATTTACATGACATAAATAAAATCTGCGGACGCAACTATGAACTGTTTAATTACTACGGCGATTCAGATGCTACGGATATTATCGTAGCTATGGGTAGCGTTAGCGGAACCGTATGCGAAGTTGTTGATTGGCTTCGTAGTCTGGGCCGCAAGGTAGGTTATGTACAGGTTCATTTATATCGTCCGTTTTCTATTCCGCATTTCCTGGATGCTCTTCCAAAGAGTACCCAGCGCATTGCAGTTTTAGACCGTACCAAAGAACCAGGAGCAGCTGGAGAACCTCTTTACCAGGACATTTGTACGGCTTTGATGAAGAGTGACCGCAAGATTTCGGTTATCGGTGGACGTTATGGACTGAGTTCCAAAGATACGGATCCGTCCCAGATTGCAGCGGTATTTAATAACCTTGCGTCTGAGAATCCTCTGAATGGTTTCACCATTGGTATTAACGATGATGTTACCCATTTAAGTCTGGAAAACGCAAAGATGGATGGCTTCAATCCGGGCAACATTATGTTGGTTAAGTTCTGGGGCCTTGGTGGCGATGGTACTGTTGGAGCAAACCATAATACCGTTCAGATTTTGGGCGATTGTGCCAATATGTATTCTCAGGCATATTTCCAGTACGACGCAAAGAAATCTTTCGGTGTTACCAAGTCTCACCTGAAGTTTTCACCAGAACCGATTCGTGGCTCTTACTATGTAAAATCTGCAGACTTTGTGGCATGTCACAATCAGAGCTTTATCAGCCAGTTTGATATTGTAGATGAAATCAAGCCGGGTGGAATTTTCCTGCTGAACTGTGATCTGCCAGACGAAGAACTGGAAACCATCATTCCTGGAAAAGCCAGAAGACTTCTTGCTCAGAATGATATTAAGTTCTATACCATTAACGCTACGAAGATTGCAGACGAGTTAGGTTTGGGAAGCCATACTAATACCGTACTTCAGGCTGCATTTTTCGCTTTGACGAATCTGATTCCGTTAGAGGAAGCTTTAGGCGAAATGAAAAAAGCCGCTCGAGCTACTTATGCAGCAAAAGGCGAAGAAGTAATTCAGAAAAATATTGATGCCATTGACGCTGGAGCAAACGCTCTTCACAGAGTAGAAATCCCAGCTTCTTGGATGAACGCAGAAGATGATCCTGCTCCGGATGAGTCCGCTCTTCCGGAAGTAGTAAGAAAGATTCTCTTCCCGGTAAACCGTCAGAAAGGTGACGACATTCCAGTCAGCACTTTCGTTGGCCGCGAGGATGGTGTTATTGAATTCGGTCTTACGGCTTATGAGAAGAGAGGAATCGCAGTACATGTACCGGCTTGGGATGCACAAAAATGCCTTCAGTGCAATCTTTGCTCCTTTGTTTGTCCACATGCTGCAATTCGTCCATACCTCTTAAACGAAGAGGAAGTAAAGAATGCTCCGGAAGGCTACTCCGTAGCACCTGCCAAGGGAGCCGATGGATTGTACTTTACGGTTAAAGTATCTACTTACGATTGCACGGGCTGTGGAAGCTGCGCCAGCGTATGTCCGAAGGAAGGCGCTCTTACCATGGAACCTGCAAATCTTAAGGAAGAAGATAAAGTGGCATGGGAGTATGGCCTTCATCTTTCCGATAAAGGCGATGTATTCAACCTGTACTCCATCAAAGGCAGCCAGTTTAAGCAGCCTCTGGTAGAATTCTCAGCAGCATGTGCAGGTTGTGGAGAGACTCCTTATGCAAAATTGTTAACTCAGCTGTTCGGCGACCGTATTTATTGGGCAAACGGAACCGGATGCTCCCAGGCCTGGGGCGCTCCAATGCCACAGATTCCTTACACTGTAAATAAAGACGGCCGTGGCCCGGCTTGGACCAACAGCTTATTCGAAAACAACGCAGAGCTTACGCTGGGTATGTATTTATCCGTATCTCAGCAGAGAGACGCCCAGAAAGCAAGAATCCATCAGCTGATTGAAGCTTGCAAAAACGACGAAACTCTTTCTCAGGCGGACAATGCAAATGCCGAACTGAAAGAAGCTTGCATCAAATTCATCGATGCTTTTGACAGCTTTGAAGAATCCAGAACCACAGCAGACGCGGTAATCGCTCTTCTGGAAAAAGAGATCGGAAAAGGTAATGCTCTTATCGATGAAATTTATGAAAATAAAGACTACATGGCAAAGAAGACCTTCTGGATGTATGGTGGCGATGGCTGGGCATACGATATTGGATACGGTGGCTTAGACCATGTAATCGCTACCGGTCTGAATATTAACTGCTTCGTAATCGACACGGAAGTTTATTCCAACACAGGTGGTCAGAGCTCCAAGGCGACTCCGCTTGGTGCTGTTGCGCAGTTTGCATCTGCAGGTAAAGGCACTGGCAAGAAGGACTTAGGCGCCATCATGATGAGCTATGGAAACGTATATGTAGCTCAGGTAGCTATGGGTGCTAATCCAAACCAGCTGATCAAAGTATTAAAAGAAGCGGAAGAATACGATGGACCATCGGTAATCGTTGCTTACACTCCATGTACGGCTCACGGCATTAAGTCCGGAATGTGCTCCGTACAGCAGGAGATGAAGAAGGCAGTTCAGAGCGGATACTTTAATCTGTATCATTATGATCCACGTCTGGAACATCCGATGAAAGTAGACAGCGCGCAGCCAACCATTTCCTATCAGGATTTCTTAAGCGGAGAAGTTCGTTACGAGTCCTTGAAGGGAACCTTCCCGGAGAGAGCAGAAAAACTGTTCGGCGAAGCCGAAGAAGCAGCGAAGCGGAAATACGAGAAATATAAGAAATTAGAACTGCAGTAAAACAGATGTTTCGTGAGAAAAGAAAGAAGTTGCGAATTTAAGCAACGCGAAATCAACCGTTGCGAATTAAGCAACGCGAGAAAAAACAATGAGCCCTGGAAAGAACTTTCTTTTCAGGGCTGTTTTTTTACATTTGAAAAGTTTTTGCTGTTTTATTTTTTATAGAGCGAAAAATCGAAGTCGCACATTTTTCGAAACTCCTTTATAATGAAACCAAAGGAACATATTCTTAACTTGCGAGGTGACGACATAATGACAACGAATAGGAAACAAATAACGATTCGACCAGAGACCCATAAAGATTATAAAGATATCGTATCGTTGGTGCTTCGCTCTTTTAAAGAGGGAACGGATTATTCGGATGGCACGGATATTGTTGCACTGATTGAGGAAATCCGTGATTCGGAGTATTACATTCCAGAGCTCGCTTTTGTAGCAGAATTGGATGGGGAAATCGTCGGACATTTCCTCTTTTCGCATTTCCCATTGTCGGAGACAGCGGAAGGTGGACATGGCGGAGCCAAAGATACGGATATCGTAATGCTGGCGCCGGTATCGGTCCACGCAGACCACCTGCGTCAAGGAATCGGATCAGCAATGATTAAGCTTGGCATTGAAAAGGTCAAAGAACTGGGCTTTAAAGGTATTACGGTAGAAGGGAATTTCCGCTTTTACAATACCGTTGGTTTTAGAACGTCTTCGGAATATGGCATTTATCCGGTCAGCGGATATCCAATGAAGGAGCCGAGATGCCAGATGTGCATGGAAACCTATCCAGGTTCTCTGGAAGGGGAAGGCGGATATGTTGTTTACGATATGTACTATAATGCGTGAAATAAACTTTCTGTTTGACGAAAAAAGTTGAGGAATTAGAAGAATGGATCGACCGATAACGACTTTATTTATGTTGATGTCCGTGGATGGAAAAATCAGTACAGGCGCTACGGATGAATTGGATTTCGATAAAGATTTGCCAAATATAGCTGGAGTTCAGGAGGGGCTGCATCAATATTATGAGATTGAGCAGACGACGGACCTTTGGTCCTTCAATACTGGAAGAGTACAGGAAAAAATGGGTGTGAACACAAAAGAAATGCCTACAAAAACGCCAGTGTCTTTTGTGCTGCTGGATAACCATCATCTGACAGAGCATGGCATCCGTTACTTTTGTGCCCGGTCCCAACAGCTGGTACTGATTACTTCGAATGCAGACCATCCAGCCTTTCATGTGGCAGAAGAGAACCTGCATATTATTTATGGGGAAACTCTGGCGAATGCGTTGGTTCGGCTGAAAAAAGAATATGGCTGCGAACGCCTGACGGTTCAATCTGGTGCTACGATAAACGAGTTGTTTTTACGCAATAAACTGATTGACTATGTGGATATCGTTGTAGCTCCGGTGTTAATCGGTGGAAAAGAAACTCCGACATTGATTGATGGCGAATCTCTTCAGTCGGTAGGCGAGTTAACGAAAGTAGGCGTTTTGCAATTGGTGGAATGCAATGCCCTACAGGATTCTTATATTCGGCTGCGATATAAAGTGGTAGATTAAAACTCCCAGTTTGTTTGTGTAACCGCCATGCTTTTGGCTAAAAGGAATTCATTATGGCAAATGTTATAACAGGAATTCGAATCGTCTGCGCTATTGCTTTGATTTTTTGTCCAACCTTTGAGACTGGATTTTATGTGTTTTATCTTCTTGGGGGCATCAGTGACGTTCTTGACGGCTTTGTTGCAAGACGACTGAAAATCGAATCAAAGTTTGGATCAAAGCTGGATACGATTGCAGATATTGTTTTTGTAATCGTAGTGCTGATAAAAATATTGGGGACAGTATACATTCCGCTGTGGCTTATTATTTGGGTCATCTGCATCGCTATCCTGAAGTGCATCAACATCGTCAGCGGATTTGTACGGTATAAGCATTTTGTTTCGGAACATACCGTGTTGAATAAAATATGCGGAATCTTATTATTTATCATTCCGCTTTGCATCGGTAAGTTTCCATGGCAACCGGTCATGATATTGATTATTTTAACCTGCGCGGTAGCAACCGTCGCCGCGATACAGGAAGGATATTATATCCGTACCGGAAAAGTAATTAAATAGAAAAATTTGAATTTATTGCTCTGTTAGGCACGATTTCTTGATGTCTGTACCACTAAATTAAAGATTATCCGTTTTAGTAGGTACGATTTTTAGCACAAGAAAAATTTTGTACCACTAAATTAAAGATTTTCCATTTTAGTAGGTACAATTTTTGGCGCAAGAAAAATTTTGTACCACTAAATTAGAAATTTCTCGTTTTAGTAGGTACGATTTTTAGTACAAGAAAAATTTTGTACCACTAAATTAGAAATATCTCGTTTTAGTAGGTACGATTTTTGGTTCAAGAAAAATTTTGTACCACTAAATATAGAGATTATCCGTTTTAGTAGGTACGATTCTTGACTCAAGCGAAATTTTGTACCTACTAATTTAAAAATTGATGTTTTCGGTGGTAAGATTCTTTGATTTTGGTTAAAATTTGTACCCAACAAATCCCAGTTTGTAGAGGGAAATATTATTTACAGAGGACAAAATGATAAAGACAAAACGACTTAATATATATCCGGCATCAGATGAACAGATGGAGACGCTGATAGAAGAAGAAAACATACCGGAACTGAAAGCAGCATATCAGGAAATGTTGGATGGTTGCCGCTTGCATCCTGAGGACCGGATATGGTATGTGGTATGGATCATGGAACGAAATGACGGAACCAGTACAATAACAGGGAATCTGTCATTCAAAGGAATCAGCGAAGAAGGAATGGTTGAAATCGGATACGGAACAAATCCAGAATTTGAAGGACAAGGATATATGACAGAAGCAGTATCCGCTGTCGTGGAATGGGCGGAACAGCAGCCGGGTGTTCGCATAGTCGAAGCGGAGGCGGAAGAAGACAATCTTGCTTCTATTCGAGTGCTGGAAAAGTGTGGCTTCACGAGAACCGGCATTATGGGGGAAGAGGGACCACGGTTTTCCCGAAAATAAAAACTATCGGAGATTATGAATTTAAGAGGTAAAATAGAATTCTACATATCTTGGAAGGAGGGCATTCGAAAATGGAAGTGAATCAAATGATATATAAAGATCCGGAGACCGGAAAGATATATCGGCAAATTGGAGGTCAGGAACCGATGGAAATCGATGAGACCTTTGCAAAGCTTTGGAATTTAGATATAGATTCCATCCCTGTTTTAGGACAGAAAAACGATGAACGAGTAATTTGTCCCAATTGCGGGAATCTCGTAGCAAGATCATCGTTTTGCTCGGAGTGCGGCGCCAAGCTTGAGGTAAACAATCCTGACAGCAAAGAATATACAATATGTCCGTGCTGTGGAGCTGAAGTATCTCACGGAAAATTCTGTCCGGAGTGCGGAGCTCCGCTTGTCGAAGTATCCAAAGAACCGGAAGTGCAAAGTCCGGTGCCGGCTCCAGAACCAACAATAGAAGTCTATTCGCCATTAAATCTGAATGGCGTTGCTTTTGGTGAAACTGTTGTTGAAGTGAATACGCCAGGTCAGGGCGAGACTTCAGAGGAATCTCAAGCTGTTGATGATTCCGGTCTTACGCTTTTAGGAGACTTCTGTAAAAAGACAATGGCTACCATAGGCGGAGATGGCTACGATGAGATTGTTCTGTATGAAAATGAAGCAGACGGAAGCTTCCAGATACACACATATTCAAAATATGCATATATGAAAAAGGAAAGCCATCATTCCTTCCAAGCGAAGGACGGCGCGTATGCTGCGTTGCTTAAGCTTGTTGAAAAACTTCAGTTGGATGAGTATGAAGGCAAAACAGGTATCGGTCTTTGCGGCGGAATGTATATTTGTAAGTACCGAAAAGAAGGAGTCCTTCATAGAGTGACGACAGATAATTTAGGAACGGACGGCCCTGCGATTATTATTCAAGTGGGAAATCTTCTCGGAAGTTTTAAGGGCGATGAAATAACAAAATGAAAAGAACGATACAAATGAGAAGTTGTAGAGGTCTGGACAAAAGGGCATTCGCAAAAAGGAAGTTTTTATCTGTTGGCTACAAGTAAAACGGTCGCTCCTTCCCCAGATTTATGGAAATATCCTGGTATATGGGGTAAATTAAATGATTTTTTCGTGGAAATGGTTCATATTTCCCCAGATTTTAAGGAAAAACCACATTTATGGGGTAAAAAACTAAGAAAGATACCCCATAAAAGTAAATTATTCTAGGAAAATGGGGAAAAATGGAATAATTTAGACCTAAAACAGGTAGCACCGACCCCATAAAAAGAAAATAATCCAAAAAACTGGGGTTCTAATGCCGAATTGGATGAAATTCTTCTTCATAACACTCAGTTTGCAGAGAATAGCATCTGCAGAATACCACGTTTTTGAGACTATTGCGACAACTCCCAGTTTGTCAAGATAATGTCATCTCTATAAATCCTAGTTTGCAGAGAAAAAATCAGAACCGAGAGGAAGAAAAAATGAAACTAAAAAATGTACTGATTGTAGTGAAAGATATAGATAAAGCTTTGAAATTCTATCACGATTTATTCGGATTAGAGCTTGTCTTAGATAATGATGGAAATATGATTTTAACGGAAGGGCTGGTTCTTCAGGCCGAGTCTTATTGGAAGGATTTTCTTCAGAGGGACATTGTAGGACGCAATAATTCCAGCGAGCTGTACTTTGAGGAAGCCGATTTGGAAGGCTTTGTGGAGAAACTTGAAACCATATACCCGGAAGTAGAATATGTCAACAAATTGATGATCCATAGCTGGGGGCAGAAGGTTGTGCGCTTTTATGATCCCGATGGCAATCTTATTGAAGTAGGGACACCGGTTTAAGTGGCAAGCGGTAAATCGAATAAATCTTTTTTTGAGGTTTCGAATGAATGAATATAGATATGTGAATTTAAGAGAAGTGCCAATGATGAAGGAGAAAGCTGCGAAATGGTTTCATAGCAAGTGGAGCGCTCCGAAAGAAGCCTATCTCGCGTGCATGGATTCCTACTTGACGGGCGAGACAGAGTATGGTTGGTACTTATGCCTGGATGATGAAAAAATCGTTGGAGCCATGGGAGTTATTGAAAATGATTTCCATGATAGAAAAGACTTGACGCCAAATGTGTGTGCCGTGTACACGGAAGAGGAGCATCGTGGCAGAGGCATTGCCGGGCACCTGCTTCATATGGTAGTAGAGGACTGCCGACAAAAAGGAATATCGCCGCTGTATCTTTTGACGGACCATACCGGCTTTTATGAGCGCTACGGTTGGGAGTTTTTATGCATGGTTCAGGGTGACGGCGAGCCCGAAATGTCAAGAATGTATATTCATCGCTAAATCTTAAGTTTGCAGTAATCCATAGGATTTTGGGGAACGTTTAGGAAACAGACATGATAAAACTTCAGTATGGAAATACAAATACCTATTATGTAGACGGCTTACTGGTTGACACCGATATGCCAGATACTCTTCCTGCCTTTTATAAGGAACTGAAAAGAAACGGGCTGACCATAGAGGAGATCCGGTACGTTCTTGCCACCCATTATCACCCGGATCATATGGGACTTATTAGCCAATTAATGTCCATAGGGATTCCGCTGATTTTGGTAGATAAGCAGAAAGATTCGGTTCATTTTTCTGATACTATTTTTGCAAGGCAACCGGAGCTGAACTATCAGCCAATCGATGAAAACGAGGCCCTCTTAATTAGATGTGAGGAAAGCCGGCAGTTTTTTAAAACCATCGGAATTTCCGGAGAGATTGTTCCTACGGAAAGTCATAGTTCCGACGGAATCGCGCTGATTACAGACGATGGAAATTGTTTTGTGGGAGATCTGGAGCCAGAAGCATATATCGAGGCTTATGGGGAAGGCGCTGCTTTACAAAAAGACTGGAATCGGATTCGCGCTTATTATCCTGTGAATGCATATTTCGGTCATATAAATGACCAAAGGATTTGAAAAATAAAAATTAATTTGTTCGAGCCCCTTTCGGTAAAACAAAAAAAACAGAAAGTCTACAACGTAGACTTCCTGTTTTTTCGTGCACCTTCAGGGGCTCGAACCCTGGACACCCTGATTAAGAGATAATGCCTCAACATTGATTTTAATAGGGTTTCCAGAGTTTTTGTGCATAAATCGTGCGCGACTATTCTACATAACTATCTGTTTGAGGGCAGAAACGTCCTCTTTCTCAGCGTCTAAATGGCTATAGGTAGAGATGAATACCTGCTCTTGATGGCCAAGGAAATACGCCTTATATTTGGTAGAAATGCCACTCATGTAGTACAAACGTGTCCCGCAGTTATGTCGGAATGTGTACCAGGTCATTCCATTGAGCTTATCGGTATTCTCATCACCACCGAGAGCTGCATTGATTTTGGAAAAGACTTTCTTTGAGAATTTCAGCCAGGATGTCTTGCTCATTGGATTGCCATCTCTCATCGGGAAGAGATAGAAGGACAGATTCTTTTCCAGGTAATCGGTGAGTTCTGGCAGTAGCGCATTTGGAATCGGAATCGTTCGCACCTTTTTGTTCTTCGTTGTCTTGAGCAGCGGAGAATTACCATTGAAGGTAACGGCCTTATTGATAGTCACCTCATTTGTTTCAAGATTAAAATCTGTTGGCATCAGGGCCCGGAGTTCTTCCGGACGGAATCCAAAATAAAAGAAGAGGTCAACGACCATCCGTTCCCGTGGATCAAGGTCAGCCTTTTTGATGGCTGCTACTTCTTCTTCCGTAAAAGCACGCTTCTCAGGAGCTTTATATTTCTCATAAGTCAGCTTTAATGCCGGATTAAAGACGATCTTTCCATCAATAATGGCGGAAGCGAATATGGCAGCAGCTACCTGGACAATCTTCTCGCATGTGCGAGGGTGGTCGGAATAACAATTGATGATGGTCTGCATATCCGTTTTCGTTACAGCCTTCAGCTTCTTATGATGGATATTTTCCAGAAGGGAGATTCCGCTGTTATAATATTCCTGGGTACGGACAGACTTCTTCTGGTTATAGGCCTCATTCCATTGGTCAGCATACTGCTTAAAGGTCATTTCCGTCGGATCTTTATATTTCTCATATTCAATCTTTAGTTTGATAATTTGATCATTTAATTCACGCTGCGAATTGGCATAGACGTGTTTTCGGATAACCTTTCCATTGTCACCGATTCCTAAAGATATTTGTTTATGATATTTGTAGTCTTGTTTACGCATAGTTATTATTTTATTTAATAATTAATTCTTTCCAGTTATCCGGGAAGGCAATATGGTATAAGTCTATATCGACTGAAAATAAATCAAAAATGCGAATTATTCTGGGCACGATTACGTCATTCCACTTTTGCTTATGTGGATAAAGGTTTTTAAGAACGTTTAAATATCCCCACAATCTTATTCGCTGCTGGTAAGAACCATCTACTTTTGGAACGGCACTGAACATTCGATAATATAAACGTCCATAGTGGGAACATATATTTCTTAAATCTGTGCAGCAGATTAACCAGTTGGATAATTTTTTCTCAGTAGTATCATACAATTGGAATGCCAATGCCTTACGATCTTCAGGTTTTAAGTCAGCATAAAAATAGGACAGCATCCCAAAGGTGAACAGTTCCATGAGAACCCACAATGGAAACTGGTTATCATATTGCTCTATATGGTGCTTAACAAATGCAACAGTTTTATTGTTTTCTATTTCGGACTCATACTTTTCCTTAAATTTTTTATGGTTATGCACTGATTTGAAATTATTCGGATCAGTATAACCAAGAGAATCATATTTACTTGCAAAATAGTAAGAAAAATTGGAACGCAGGTATATTTCAATGTCCTCGATACAGGAAAAGAAAATTGCCCTTAGGTTACTGTCAAACTGATAGATATAATAAATACGTTTAAAGGTTACGTTGGAATAAGTATTACTATCTGAGTTTTTAAACGGCAGAGCATAGCCGGTAAAACGGTAATATCCTATTTCATTCAGTTTTTCCATACAGAACTCGCGGTCATCAAGTATGATTCCACGTTGTTCCAGAATGGATAGCTGTTCTTCATAAGTTGTAGGCTTCTTAACTTCCATATTTTTTACCATAAGATAGAAAAAACCCCAAGATTTCTCTTGGGGTAAATTTCCATTAAATGCCCGACTCTGGGCCACATCGTTGAGAGGTGCGGTCGGTCCTGTTGTCCCCAATATAAACTAGCTAAATACAAATTACAATAAATATTTTATAAAATTTTATAAAAATATTATAATTCGTTCAAAAAAATATTGACATTTGTTCACAAAAACATTGATTTTTGTGAAAATAAATAAAATCACTTCAGCATACTCATCACAGCAATCGCCTTGCCAAGGATCTGCACGTTCTCCAGCTCATCGCCGACGAAGACCAGAGGCATATAGGCCGGATTCTCTGGCAGCAGCTGCAGGATCTGTTTTTCCTTATCGAAGTGGACTCTCTTGAGGGTGGCCTCATCATCTATGATTACGACCGCGATGTCTCCGTTATTGACTTCGGACTGCTTCCGGATAAAAACGTAATCGCCGTCGTTAATCCTTGCATTGATCATCGAATCGCCTTTGGCAATCAAAATAAAATCCACGTTCTTCGGAGCATCCTCTATCGTGACATATTCGCGCTCTTCCTCCGTAAATATCGGCTTGCCGCATGCAACACGTCCAAGAACCGGAAGGGTACGGATTTCAACTGGTTTAATTTGGTCAGCCCAATTTGGCAGCGCATCCATATTATTATATTCAGTATTTTTGCCACGCAAGAACTGGAGATAGTTCTCCAGATGATTCAAGCCAGTATCGTTTAATTTGTTGACATTAATTAGTATTTCTTGGAGCTTTCCATCTTTATCTGCGTATTTCCATTTCAAATCATTAGTTAAGGATTGGAGAGAATCATCTTCCTTCCATCCCATAAGATAAGCAGGAGTGGTTTTTAATACTTTTGCAAGATTTTCTATTTTATCAATCCCCATGTTCTGAATATCTGAAGTTTCATACCTTAAAATTGTACTTTCAGCTACACCAAGAGCTTGAGAAACATCTTTTAAGGTTAACCCTAATTCTAATCGGCGTTGTTTTATTAAATTATGAATATTTGACATATCATTTCTCCAAATCTTTATGAGTGAGCCTAATTATATATATTATTTGGCTGATACGCAATAAAAATTTGCGAAAAAGCAAATAAACCTGTTGACAGATATAAAATCGTATGCTATTTTGAACTTGCGTAAACGCAAGAAAGGAAGAATTCAAGATGGTTAATACAAACGAATTAAAAGCAGAAATGAGAAGAAATGCTGTAACGCAGGAAAAGTTAGCAAAGATTGTTAAGCTTGATATTTCAACATTAAATAGAAAAATTAATAATAAATCAGCAGTTTTCACCGTATGTGAAGCACAGGCTATTTCAGAAGCCTTGCATCTTTCACCAGAACGGAGTGCTGCTATTTTTTTTGCACAATAACTTGCGTAAACGCAAAAGCAACTTGCAGGGACGAATAACTCCTACACGGAGGAAGACGGGAGAGAGGAAAATTTCCCGCTGGTATCCTACGGAAACCAGCAATGAGATGTACTTGACAGTACATCTCAAAGAACATTGACAGATCCATATGCCGTTACATGGGCAGAAAAAAGCAAACCGCCTGTGGGTGGTCACAGACGGTAGCTTCCGCACTTGTATATCCGAGCCTATTGCAGTCGGCCCAATGCATTGACGTCCATTTTTTACCCAGTCTGGTCTGGTGTGGTCAATACATTGTTCCGGCGCATGCAACGCACCTGCATGCTTCTTGATAGGTGCTTTCACTTAGGCAGATGCAGTCCTGCCACGAAAAGCCCATTAGCATCAAGCTTTTATCGGAAACGGGGCATAGTCAAAAGGTTTGTCAAAGACATCACCTTCCTTTCTGCCCGTATAAGGGCATATGGATTATAGCACAGAAACTGAACGTCGTAATAGGCGGAAGGAGTAAGGAATGAAAAAAGTAAAACCCTATTTATTAATTTTTGGATTCGTGGCAGCAGTCGTTCTGATTAAAGCTGCACAGAATCTTGATTTAGGGTTCTGGGACATCCCGGCGAAAATCGTGGGATGGGCCTATCTGGCAATTATCACAATAGCAAATTTATGGACGGAGGTGCGCAGATGTTTTTAAGTGCGACAAAATTCGCGGAAAAGTCCGGATTAAGCAAAGGATATGTCCTGCAGTGCTGCCGGAGCGAATACGGAAACTACTTCGCTCATCCGAGCAAGGTGGATTCCAAAGGAAGATGCATCGGGAAATGGCTGATCGATGAGGCGAAGTTCCAGAAGGCCTGGGAGAAGGGCTTACTGGTTATGGAGAACTGAGTGGCAGCAGAAAGGAAAGTGTGAAATGAAAATCTTTGTGAAAAGACCGGGAAAAGCGCCGGAAGAAATGGAAATAAAAAACACGTTAAAAGACTGGCAGGAGCTGGTGGGCGGATACATCGAGACCGTGACGATTACAGATGACTTCGTGCTGATCTGCAACGAGGAAGGCCTTCTGAATGATTCCAAATTCAACTGTTGGTTCATGGGAATGCAGTTCTTCGGAACGATAGCATTCTGCGGAGTGGAAGAAGATAACTTCGCGGACGTTCCGATTGATTATGAAACTTTTAAACGTGTAATGCCGAACGAATGGTGGGAGGTAGAAGAATGCAGATAAGAGAAGAGTATGAACAGCTTGCGCTGATGGCGATGGACCGTTATTCGGACCTATGGCCGTTAAGGGAACATCCGTGCAGGATTGCATTCCTGGGAAGCGATAAGGAGAAGAAGTCCCGAGGAATGTTGGTGAAGGGCGAATGCGTAAAATTCGCAAAGAAATATGCATGGTTAGGCGACTTTGACTTCATGATCATCATCTATGAGCCGAACTGTGTAGGGATGGACGATGACCAGATGCTGACACTGATCCGGCACGAGCTGAACCACATCGGAGTGGAAGTGCAGGAAGACGGAACCGCAAAATACAGCATCCGTCAGCATGACGTGCAGGACTTCAGGTGCATCGTGGATGAGAAGGGTCTCGACTGGTCAAAGGCATGAAGGAGAAATAGTAATGTACATCATCCGGACTGAAAAAGGATTTTATAAAGACTGGAATTACGGAAAGTGCGAGTTTACCCAGGACAAGAAAGAAGCAAAGCAGTATTCACAGAAATTCTGGGCAGAGCGGGTAATCCAGATGAACTGGATGCGAGGAGCGAGAGTGGAGAAACTCGAGGACTGATTAAGGAGGGCAAAGAATGAGCAAGATGTGTGAAGGAAAGGTCCGGTATCCGACCGAAGAGGCTGCGATCAGGTGTCTGCTACGCAGGAGCCGAGAAGTAGGAAAGCTCAGATATTATGAATGCCCGATATGTAAGGGATACCACCTGACCAGCAAGAAGCTCCGGACGAGAAGAAGGAGGGATAAGGATGTTGGAAGGAATTGACCTTGAGAATTATGTCTGCGAAGGGCAGATGGATATAGAAACTTTATTGAGAGGAGCCAGAACAATGAACAATGGAATTTTTAACATCAGACTTAGTAAGATTAAGCACCATCCGAACAATCCGCGCCGGAATATCGGTGACGTGACCGAGCTTGCAGAATCGATTCGGAAGAATGGAATCATGCAGAACCTGACCGTCATGCATGACCCGGATGATCCGGAAGGATATATCTGCCTGATCGGACACCGGAGAATGACGGCAGCTGCACAGGCGGGGCTGGAAGAAGTTCCTTGCCGGGTAGTGCAGATTGATGAGAAGGAACAGATTGCAATGATGCTGCAGGAGAACATCCAGCGGAACGACCTGACCATTCCGGAACAGGCTTACGGATTCCAGTACATGTTCGACCTGGGTGCATCTGCAGATGAGATTGCGGAGAAGACCGGCCTGAACCGTTCGACCGTATACCACAGGCTCAATATTGCCAAATTGGATAAAGAGATTCTGGAAGCCAGGGCAAAAGATGAAGACTTCCAGCTGACATTCAAGGACCTTCTGGAACTGGAGAAGATTGAGGACATCGGAAAGCGGAACAAACTGCTGAAGGAATGCACGAACAGAGACGAGCTGAAACGCAAAGTGAAATGGGCGGTAATCGATGAAAAAGTTGAAAAAAACAAGCAGAACATCAGAAAACAGCTGACAGAGGCAGGAATCGAAGAAGCACCGGAAGAGTTCAAGAAGGACAGATGGTCGGGACAATGGGAGAGAATCCTGACGAAATACATCTACGAAGATACTACGGAAATCACGATTCCGGATTCGGAAAATAGAAAGTTTTTTTACGAATTAGACAGAGACTGCCTGATGATTATCGCAAAAAACGAGAATGAACAGGAAGAAAAAGAAAAATCGGACTGGCAAATCAAAAAGGAAAAACAGGATGCATGTAAGAAGCAACTCTCGGATTTCCATAAACATATGATAGGAAAAATGAAGAGAAACATACTGTTGTTAATCGATGACAGACTGGAAACCGTGGTCCCGTATGCAGGGGCAGTACATAGGCTGTGGGATACGCTGTTGGCAATCGACGCGGACATCTCATTAGAACGCGGGGCAAGTTTCTTCCTGAAGAAGGGAAAAAACTGGTATTCGGCAGAAGATGAAGAAACAGATGCAGCTGAAAGTGACTGGAACGACCTGGATATGATTCAGCAGATGGCCATCTTTATTTACGAGGAAATTGAAAACGAAGACTTATGGAACTATTCCGGCGAATATTACGGCGATGGTTCTGGATATGTAAACGATTACAAGATAGCTTTCAAAACATTCAGGGAAGTTTTCGGAATCCCGGTATCAAAGGCAGAAGAAGCATTTCTGGACGGAACATCAGAACTGTACTACAGAGAGGAGAAGGACGATGAATAAACAGATGGATTGGACGGATGTGGCAGCAGCCATTCCATTCGGCATTGAGAATACAGTCTCCAGAGGGAACCTGAAGAGAAGACTGGGACTTTCCGACCGGACAGTCCGTAAATATATCGAAAAAGCAAGAGAAAACGGCGTGATCATCATCAACCTGCAGAATTCCGAAGGCTATTTCAAGGCCGATGAAACAGATCTGAACAACATCGCAAGGCAGTTCAACCAGAACGAAAACCGCGCAATGAGCATCTTGGTGCAGCAGAAGTTCCTGAGACGGATTCTGGCGAAGGCGGGACGGATGGACGGAAAGAAGGCCATCGTCCTTGAAGAAGAGGAAGACATCGGAAACAGAATCGCTGACGAAATCATTGAGAAGTGTTTTTAATCCGCAAGGATTGGAAATAAAGCATCTCCCGAATATTATCACGAGAATAATTTCCCGGGCTGAATGTTGTTAAGGGTGTCTTTCAGCCCGGAGAAGGGAGAAAGAGGAGGAAATATGAAAAAACTAATAGCACTGATAGTAGCAACATTGTTAATCGTAACGCTTTTATGCGGAGGTAATAAGCAGATAATCGACCTGAATTATGAATTCGATTATGCGGTTATCGAGCACAAACTGTTTGAGGTTCGCAAGAATGACCGGAACTTCCAGAAGGGCGATATCGTGCAGTTTGCCGTAATCGATACGGAAGAGCTGCACATATTGGATAGAAGGGCATACGAGATAACGTATGTTCTGACGGACTTCCCGACAGGACTGAAGAAGGGATATGCAGTAATAGGAATCCGTCAGCTGAATAAATGAATGTAAAGGGCTGGTTTGCTCCTCTTAATAATATATAGTTCAAAAATTTACAAATGACTGTACTAACCATACTAGAAGTACAAAAAAGCGCTGAAAACTGTACCATTGCCAGCCCTTTATAGATATAAGAGGGAAATAATGCAAAGAATTAAAAGAAGAATCTTCTCCGGTGTCGTGTGTGAGCAGGAAGTTTATACATACGAAAGAACCAGACAGGACCGCTCATCAGAGCCGAGGCTGCGTTTCAAAACCGAGGAAGAGAGACTGCAGCATAAACTGAATATATCGAGAAGAAAACATGCTCGTCTGGTCAACGAGAACTTCTCACCATCATCATTGTATAGCACGCTGACTTTCAATCAGGAGAATGAATGTCACGATTACACAGAATGCAAGATTCTGCGTGACCGTTACTTCCGCAGACTGAAACGGAAGTATCCGGATGCAGTGATCTTCATATATATAGGAAGAGGAAAGAATACGAACCGATTCCACGTACACATGCTGAGCGAAGGTATCCCGGAAGAATATGTCTTGAAACAATGGACATACGGAGACGTGAACCGGGTGGTACATCTGAGGGAACATAATACTTATGAAGGAGTGGACCGAGGACAGGACTACACGGCGCTTGCAAATTACCTATTCGAACACTGGGAACCGGAAGCTGGTCCACACAGATGGAAGGCTACCAGGAACGCAAAACAGCCACAGAAAGAAGAGCCTACCGTATGCAAGAGAACATATAACGAGAAGAATGTTCCGGTAGCTCCGAAAGGCTATGTGCTGGTAGAGATACAGGCCACAAAGTACGGTTACTTCTATTATAAGTATGTGTTAGATCCGAAACTGCAGCATGGCAGCAGGAAAAAGAAACGGATGTAGAGCAATGCACTACAAAAAAGAAATGCTGAAAAGCATTTTAAAAAGCCTCGTAGATGTGTAAAGTTTTGGAGCCATGAACGAAAGGAAGAATTCATTGAGCCAGGTTAAGGAAATATTTGAAGACTTTTACAAGTTGGAAATGGAAAAGAAACAGCTGTTGAGACAGATGGAGGAACTGAGAGAGAGTATGACCTGCATCGGATCATCATCAGACTTCTCAAAAATAAGAGTAAAGACATCGCCTCCGGAAGGAGCAAGATACGAAGAGCTGATGTTTAAACTGGAGGAGAAGAGAGCAGAACTCGTAAAGAAGATTATGCAGCTGGAAGAGAAGCAGAAGCAGATAGAACTGCTCATAGAATCTCTGGAAAATCCAAGTGAGCGTGTCGTGATGAGATATCGATACATACTGGGACTGAAGTTTGAAGACATTGCGAAAGAAATGGATTATTCCGTGCAGCATGTATATTACATTCACAAAGAGGCAATCGAAAAGATAAGAGTAAATAAGAGTAAATAAAGTGTTATTATGATATCAGCGAAAGGTGCTGATGGGAGTCAGCGCCTTTTTCAATTTATTATTTACGACGTTTCATACGAATGCGAAACGTTTTTAATCCATACAACATTATGAACAGGAGACCGGACAGGGTAGGCGAACAAAGGACCGCCTTTGAGAAGAACAGAAAGATCGTACTGAAAACACAGACCGTCTGTGGCATTTGCGGACAGCCGGTGGATTTTTCGTATACCTACCCTCATCCCCTGTCCCCAACCGTGGACCACATCATTCCTGTATCGAAAGGTGGACATCCTTCTGCATTGGAAAACTTACAGCTGGCACACCGGTGGTGCAACCGACAGAAGAGCAACAAACTGTTTGAAAGCAGAAAAATATCAGAGAACGACAGAAAAGAGATAAATAACAGAAATTTACCACAACATTTTGACTGGGTGAATTACCGACCGAACAAATAGGGGGGGGTATCTCCCCCGCCACTGGCTGCTCTGGAGTTCACCGCCCTGACTGCACGAATTTCCGCGCAGGAAAATTTCATAAAAGGGGAAAAAGGGTAGAAATTTCCATATAGCGCGCACGCGAGGAAAAGGGGCTCGTATTTGAGCGTATTCGATACAAAAAGTATCAATTTAGTGACTGAAAATGAAGAAAAATGCATGGCGAAAAAGAATAACGGATGCATGTGTAGAGGCTGGAACGTATCGGCCTTATTTTGATAACACGATAAGATGCCTGGCAGAAATCCTTGAGAAGAGGGATATGATCCAGGATGAGATAAAGGAATGTCCGGACGGACCGACTTGCGAATACACGAACAAGAACGGATCTACGAACATCGTTAAAAATCCACTCTGGGTAATGTGGGACG
This sequence comes from Lachnospiraceae bacterium, assembly GCA_024403615.1. Classification (GTDB taxonomy): domain Bacteria; phylum Bacillota; class Clostridia; order Lachnospirales; family Lachnospiraceae; genus RGIG5612. The sequence goes on along the minus strand of JAKSRM010000005.1, from coordinate 46,508 downwards.
ACTTCAACAAATCGGCGCTCACTTACTGGAGGGATTTGGGACTTACTCCGGCGGGATTGAAAAAGCTGGACGAGAAAAGTTTTGCAAAGAAAAAAGAAAAGAACGGCCTCATGGATCTGCTCCGCGAGAGCTGAAAGGAATTTGCTTATGAGTGAATTAAAAGGTGCTGCATACCTGAAAAGAAAATTGGCACAGAAACAGCCGCGCATCAACACGAGATATGCATATTACGAAATGAAACATGTTGCAAGGGAACTTGGAATAGCGGATACGCCGGAGACAAGATGGTTAAAAGAAACTCTTGGATGGTGTGGGAATGCTGTGGATTGCTTGGCAGATAGACTGGTGTTCCGGGAATTTCGGAACGATAATTTCGGTCTGAATGAAATATTCTCGATGAATAACCCGGATATTCTTCTGGATAGTGCAATTCAGGGGGCGCTGATCAGTTCCTGTGATTTTATTTACATATCAGAAGGAGAAGATGGGTATCCTCGTATGCAGGTAATTGATGGAGGAAATGCGACAGGAACGATAGATCCGATTACAGGATTGCTCAGAGAAGGCTATGCGGTTCTGGAAAGAGATTCGGATACAAATTTGCCGACGATAGAAGCGTATTTCCTGCCAAAGGAAACTTATTTCTACCAGAATGGAGAGATGTATCTGAAAAAGGAGCATAAGGTGGAATACCCATTACTGGTTCCGATTATTAACCGGCCGGATGAAAAGAGGCCGTTTGGACGGAGTCGGATATCCAGGGCGTGCATGAGCTTACAGGATGCAGCTGTCAGAACACTGAAACGTTCCGAGATAACTGCAGAATTCTACTCATTTCCGCAGAAATATGTAACAGGATTAAGCCAGGACCATGAGGAGATGAATCGATGGAAAGCTACGATTGCAAGTATGCTGGCCTTTGAGAAAGATGAAAACGGAGAATATCCAAAATTAGGTCAGTTTTCACAGGCTTCGATGGAACCGCATCTGACACAGCTGAAGATTATCGCTTCTGCATTCGGAGGAGAGACCGGAATGACGCTGGATGATCTGGGATTTTCTACGCAGAATCCTTCTTCTGCGGAAGCAATAAAGGCAGCTCATGAAAATTTAAGATTAAAAGCAAGGAAGGCACAACGCTCCTTTGGAAGTGGATTCCTTAATGCAGGATACCTGGCCGCATGCTTAAGGGACGATTATAACTATCAGCGGTCACAGCTTTATTTGACAAAACCAGTCTGGGAGCCTCCGTTCGAAGCAGATGCATCATCCTTATCCGGAATCGGAGACGCGATGAATAAGCTACAGCAGAGCTTCCCTGAATATATAACTCCGGAACTCTTCGGAGATTTGACCGGAATACATTAGGAGATAGGATATGGCAGCAGATATTGTTCCAGAACTTTATAAGGACATAAAAAGAGATTATGTGGCAGCAGTATCCGGCAATCGTCATATCCAGAAATTTTTAAAGGACCTTGAAAACGAAAAAGCAACACCGGAAGAAGTATCACTTTACGCAGCAGAACTAGGTTTCTGTGCGGCAGAGGCTTTAGAGAAGAATCTGACGGAAGACAGGCTTCCTGGAGGACGAATTTATTGGAACATCCTGGAAAGAACCGTGGAACCATTGCTGAAGGAGATACTGAAGAAGGTTAACGAGGCAGCAGTGAAAGTCCAGAAGAAGGAAGATGAAAAGACAGAAATCGGTATTCAGCCGATGGAGGCAGATTATCCGGTTTATCGGATCCGAGATTTGATGGATAAACTGGTAGGAATCTTTGAAGGAGAGATAGCAGCGGATGAGTGAAGAATTTGGAATATTTGAAAGGCTGCTCAAATCAGCTGTGCAGAATATAGCACAGAGCTTCTATGATGATTTCTGCAAAAAGAACGCTTCTTTCCGGGCAAAGGCTGGGGTAGAACCGAAGGTGATCCGAAAAGATGATGGAAAATGCTGCGAATGGTGTTCGAACCTTGCCGGAACTTATGATTATTACGAGAGGCCGGACGACATCTTCCGCAGACATAAAAACTGCAGCTGTACGGTTGTCGTGGAATATTCAAAGAACCGGTACCGTAATGTATGGGACCAGAAGGACTATCAGAGCGAAAAAGAAGCCCGGATTGCCCAGGCAAAGGAAATGGAAGAACTGGATAAGCTGAGTGCTCATGAAAAGATGCTACGACGAGCAGAATTGGATGCAGAATATAGCCGAAACTACCGAAAAGGAATGACACAGGCTCAGAAAGAGGCTGCCCTTAAGAGAAAACGGGATGCATATCATGCAAAAAATCCGGATTCAAAGTATCTGACAGGCGGAAAATATAAAGGAAGAGACCCGCTGAATTCGCCGGCAACATTGAACGGGAAGACAGGAAAAGAACTGGAAGATGCTATTAGCAATAAAGTTCATAGAAAAACAGGAGGATTAAATGCTCAAGAATATGCAGAATATCAGAGGGAACTTAATGCGATAAAAGAATATAGTCAATTAAGATTGCCTCCGGACGAATATGCACATATAATGAGTGAAATAAATAATAATATGTCTGAGGAAGACAAAAAACATGCACTGATACGAAAGCCGATAGGTAATTATATATACACATTTATCAATAAAGGCTTTGATGAATATATAATAATCGATAAAAAAATAATATTATGAGAGAACAATTACCAAAAGAATTAGAAAAAGAATTAAAAGATGAATTGATAAAAATATATGATGATAAAGATTTTATATTTTGCATATTCAATGGATTAACAAAAAAAACTGCTACAATAATGTTAGATTTTATCAAAACTGCAAAATTAAGAAACGAAAATGTATCACATGATGATATTGTTGCGCTTTCTCTTGTTTTGGAAAGAGAAAATAAGATTTAAAAACTTAAAAACAGAAATAAATATGCGAAGCACTTCTCCGGAAGTGCTTTTCTTATACCTAAAAACATATGGAAAAACGAATAGGACGACAAGAACCAACTTATTCTGTCATAAAAATATATACGCAGACAGAAGGAACGGAGGCTATAAAGCTGTATAACCTTACCGGAAGGACAGCTCTTCCGTGGCAGGAGGCTCTGATCTATGACATCCTGGCTGTGGATGAGAACGGAAAGTATGTCCATGAAAAGTTTGGATATGAAGTTCCGAGAAGAAATGGAAAAGGAGAAGTAATCGTGATCCGGGAACTGTACGGTCTGGCCAAAGGCGAAAAGATCATGCACACAGCGCACCTGACGTCAACTTCCCATTCTGCATTTGAAAGATTATGCGGAATATTAGATATGCTGGATGTAACGTATTATTCCATAAAGGCAAAAGGAAGCGAGCTGATCCGTCTGGAAAACGGCGGAACAATATGGTTCCGGACCAGAACCGCAAAGGGCGGATTGGGAGAAGGAGTTGACCTTCTGGTAATCGATGAGGCCCAGGAATATACAAAAGATCAGCAGAGTGCACTCCAGTTTATTGTAACGGACAGCAAAAACAGGCAGACGTTGATGTGCGGAACACCGCCGACCGTGAAAAGTGCTGGAACCGTATTCAAAGATTTCCGGGAGACCTGCATGACAACCGATGAAGAGTTCGATATCGGATGGGCAGAATGGTCAATAGAACATCGGACAACGGATGTAAAAAATAGGGATTTATGGTACGAAACAAATCCATCCTTAGGGCTTACTTTGGATGAAACGGCTATAAAAAATGAATTGGCAGATGTAAATTATGATGAAGTCGATTTTAATATCCAGAGATTAGGATTCTGGTTTACCTATGAACTGAAATCGGCAATCAGCAAAGCGGACTGGGATGAACTCCTGGTAAACGATCTGCCGAAGTTTAAAGGGAAACTGGATGTCGGAATCAAATATAGTAAGGATGGAGAGAGCGTGAGCATGGCCGTTGCAGTAAAAACGGAAGATGGCCATGTATTCGTAGAGGTTCTGGGAAACATGACCGTCCGGGACGGAAATGGATGGATAATAAAATTCCTTCTGGCAGCAGCTGACGGAATCAACAAGATAATAATCGACGGAGCGGGAAAACAGCAGATCCTTGCGGATGAACTGAAAGATGTAAGGATGACGAATACGGTGCTTCCAAAGGTAACTGAGGTTGTGAAAGCAAATGCGGAATTTGAAAAGAACGTATTCGCAGGAAAGCTACTTCGGATGGAACAGCCGTCGCTTACAAGAGCTGTTACCAACTGTCAGAAGCGGAATATTGGAAGTCAGGGAGGATTCGGATATACGCCGATATATGACGACATCGATATCACGCTGGTGGATGCGGTGATTCTCGCCGCCTGGGCGATAGAAACGTTCAAGGAACCGAAAAAACAAAGGATATATTGCTAATAAGATTTTAAGAGCACCAGAAGGTGCTTTTTTAATATTCAAAATTACGTTACGGCAACGGTTAAGCCGGGAAAGGAGACATGAATATGTCAGAAGAATTTAAACCAATCACTACGCAGGAAGAATTTGATTCAAAAATCCAGGAACGAATCAGAAGGGCCGAGGAAAAAGCCGTAGAGCCGTTCAAGGATTATAACGATATCAAATCTCAGCTAACAGCTGCAAATGAAAAAATAACCGGTTACGAGGCGACAATCGCAAAGAATAAGACCGATTATGAAACCTTATCCGGACAGCTGACAGAGGCAAACGGGAAAATCAAACAGTACGAAACGGATGCACTGAAAACAAAGCTGGCAGGAGAAGCGGGACTGCCTATGGAGATGAGCGCTTATCTGAAAGGTGAGACCGAAGAGGAGCTGAAGGCCAGCGCGGAGGTTTTGGCGAAATTCACGAAAAAATCAAACATATCGCCACTTGCGAATCTGGAAGGAGGAGTAAGTGGAAAAGAGCCAGACAAAACAAAGGAAGCATACAAAGAAATGCTGAAAGATTTAACAGAAGGAGAATAAAAAATGGCAGCAATCACAAAAAGCACATTATTTCCAGATGAACTTGCGAAAGAAATGTTCAGCAAGGTAACAGGACACAGCTCATTAGCAAAACTGAGTGCATCCGAACCAGTCCCATTCTGCGGAAAGGATACTTTCGTATTTGACTTCTCAAATGAAGTATCCGTAGTAGGCGAGAGCGGACAGAAACCGGCAGGCGATGCAACCATTACATCAGTTCCGATGAAACCGGTTAAGATTATCTACCAGAGCAGAATCACGGATGAATTCCTGAAAGCATCCAAAGAAAAGCAGCTGGAATACCTGACATCATTCGCTGATGGATTCAAAAAGAAAGTAGGAGCAGGTCTCGACAAGATGGCATTGCACGGAGTAAACCCGGCAACAGGTTCCGCAGCATCTACCATCATCGGCAACAACCATCTGGATTATGTAATTGCAAATTACAGCTCCGGAGCAAACCTCATTACTCTGGAACATGATTCCACAGAAATCGATGAAAACATCGAGGAAGCACTGGCAAAAGTTGAGGATGCAGAATATGAAGTAAACGGAATCATCATGGCTCCGGCAGCAAGAACAAAGATGGCCAACCTCAAACAGAATTCCGGAGAACGGAAATATCCGGACTTCGCTTTTGGGGCATTCCCAACCGTTCTCGGTAACGGAGCACTTGATGTAAACCCAACCGTTTCCGCGAACAGCAACAAGGCAAGAGTTTATGTCGGCGACTTCCAGAATGCGTTCAAATGGGGCTATGCGGATGAGATTCCACTGGAAATCATCGAATACGGCGATCCAGACGGCGCAGGAACCGACCTGAAGAATGTAAACCAGATTCTGCTCAGATCCGAAGTGTATATCGGATGGGCATTCCTCAACGCAGCTGCATTTGCGGAAGTAAAAAACTCATAATGGTTGTATCTGAACCCGAGGATGCAACCGTAACACTGTTGGGTAAGCTGGTAAGTGCCCTTCAGACGGGTGTAACTATTGAGGATGGAGCAGTAACCGGAACTCTCAATTATGTAACGGGATATACCGGATATAGCAGCGACGAAAGCGAGCAGGAAGGCAACTACCTTGCGCTGAAATTCGAGTCTAATGCGGATTCGGTAGAACTTACATACGGGGAGCATTCCGCAACACTGGATGAAGACATGAATGTTGTTATCCGAGTAACTGATGTGGACGAACCACTGACGGTAACCGCAACAAGACAGGGAAATACGGAGACAATGGTACTGGATTTTTCGGGCCTGACATTAGCGGAGGAATAACATGACTGTAGTTTTGACGGACAAAAAAGTTGTAAAGCAGGTGGCAGCAGAAGCTGCACCTGCTAAGAAAAAGACAACAAAAAAGAAAACAGATACAAAAGAGTAGGAGTTTATGATGACAAATTTCGCAACAATCCAGGACATCATAGATCTATGGAGACCATTGAGCACGGCCGAGACGACGAGAGCGACAGCGTTGCTACCGATAGTCTGTGACAGGCTACGCATTGCTGCAGATAATACAGGGAGGGATCTGGATTTAATGTTGTACGGAGATGGGACAGCAGAACATCCGGCAAATCCAAAGCTGCAGTCAACAGCAAAATCAATAACCGTGGATATCATTGCCCGGACTTTAATGACACCGGACGGAGCCCCATTAAGCCAGTTCAGCGAATCTGCATTGGGCTATGCGCAGTCCGGAACATTTCTAAATCCGGGTGGCGGAATTTTCATTAAGCGCTCAGAGCTGAAAGAATTAGGCTTGTTGAAGCCGAGATATGGAACTCTCGAAATCTACGGAGGCGGCGATGATTAAAGGAATAACCATAAAACTGTATCAGAAGACGGAAACAGGAACGGATGACTTTAATCATCCAATCTATACAGAGACATCTGTGGATATAGAGAATGTATTGGTAGCACCTTCATCAGAACAGGAAGTTCTTGATACGCTAAATCTTCACGGAAGGAAGGCCATCTATACGCTTGGCCTTCCGAAGGGAGACAATCACGACTGGACAGACGTAAAAGTGGAATTCTTCGGGCAGCAGTTCCGCACGATCGGAAGCAAGGTGGAAGGAATCGAAGCCATGATACCACTGGAATGGAATGCAAAAGTCCGGGTGGAGGCAATAAATGGGTGAAGTTGAAAAGCTGAAACTGAGCTATAGCGGAATAGGAAAATTGCTGAAAGGACCGGAGATGGAAGCCTTCATGCAGCAGAAAGGCAACGAAATTGCCAGAAATGCGGGAGAAGGTTATACATGCAGGGTACACAGATCGGAACAGAGGCAGATTGCCAATGTTTACGCTTCATCCGCGAAAGCAAGACAGGACAACAAGAAGAACAATACGCTGTTAAAGTCGTTAAGGTAGGTAGGACATGATCGAGAAGACAGTTTTGAATTACCTGATAGGTAAAAACATTACGGGAATAATGGACAATGTATTCATGGAAGTCCCGGAAACGCCGCCTTCCGAGTATTTACTCGTAGAGAAGACCGGAGGCGGTGAGCAGAACCGAATCGAAAAGGGGATGCTGGCAATAAAATCCATATCAAAAACAAGCCTGCTGATGGCAGCAGAGCTGAACGAAGCCGTGAAGGATGTCATGAGGGACATGGCGGACGAAACGGACATTTACAGCTGCAAATTGAACAGTGATTACAATTTTACAGACACGACAACAAAAGAATACCGCTATCAGGCGGTATTTAATTTTAGTTATTAATATCCAGGAGGAAAAATAAATGGGCAACAATGTATCAGCTGCGAAGCCGAAAGTCGGCGGCGCAATCTATGTGGCTCCTGCCGGAACATCATTGCCGACAGATGCGACGACAGCACTGGCAAATACATTCAAGGCATTAGGATATATTTCCGAAGAGGGCCTCGTCAATTCAAACGAGATGTCAAGCACGGACATCAAGGCTTGGGGTGGAGATGAAGTATTGAACATTGACCAGGGAAGATCTGACAGTTTCAAATACACTTTGATCGAGGCGCTGAATGTGGAGGTGCTGAAACAGGTATATGGAAGTGCAAACGTAACCGGAACAGCCCTGTCATCGGGTGTGACAGTAAAAGCAAAAGCTGCACTGGAACTTCCAGAACAGGTAGTGGTAGCAGAGATGGTGCTCAAGGGAGGAATCCTGAAGAGAATCGTTATCCCTGCAGGCAAAGTTACTGCAGTAGGTGATGTGACATATTCCGATACCAATGCAATCGGATATGAGACAACACTGAAGGCATTCCCGGATTCTTCAGGCTTCACTCATTATGAGTACATCAAGGAGCCGTCAACAAGCGGAAGCCCAACATGATAGGAAAATCATTAGCGTAGAAAGAAGGAAACAAAAATGGCACAGAAGAAAAGTACATTGATCGAGGTTACAACACAGTCCGGATTCAAGTGCAAGGTAAATCCGGAAGCAATGGACGATATGCGCCTTGTGGAAAGCATTACGGTGCTGAAGAAAGACGGAGACCTGTTCGAAAAGACAGAAGCTGTGTTCCAGCTGCTGATTCTGATGATTGGTGAAGAACAGAAAGCAAAACTGTATGAGCACGTTGCAGAAAAAGAGAACGGAAGGGTTCCTCTGAAAGCATTTGAACGTGAAGTGGCTGACATTTTTGAAGCCATGAAAGACAGTAAAAAAAAATAATAGCATTAATCGCAATGAAGGCAGTCGATGAAGACTGCCTTATTTGTGATTTCGCACAATATTATCACATTTATGATTATGAATCCTTGCCGGTAAGGAAACAGGCAATATATGCATGGGGACTTCCGGACGATAGCAGGATAAAGAAAGCAATGTCGGGAAGGGAGTATGCCTTATCCGACCTGCTATTGATGGCTCTGGTGGATTGGGTAGGAAATATGAATTGGCAGTATGCATCAGTTAATTCCAAGCATGCGCCACAGAAACCGCAGAGCCTGATGAAACTCTTGGCTAAGAGCGCCACAGGAGAAATAAAAGGGTATACAGACGCAGAGTCTTTCGAGGCGGAGCGTAGGAATATATTGGAGAAGATAAACAATGGCTGAAGAATATGTGATTGGCAAAGCATATGTGCAGGTGCTTCCGACTACAAAAGAGTTTGGTTCGACACTGAAAGGAAGCATCGGTGAAGTGGATACGGAATCGATGGGAAAGGAATCCGGAGGAAAATTCGGAACAGGATTCAAGATAGCCGCATCTGCGATAGGCGCAATGCTGGGAGCTGCAATCGGTGGATTCGCCGAACTTAGCAAGGCAGTGTTGGATTCCTATGGGGAGTTTGAACAGCTGGAAGGCGGCGTAAAGAAACTTTTCGGGGATGATTATTATAGCGAGGTAGTTACAAATGCAAAATCTGCATTCTCGGAAATGCAGATTTCCGCGAATGACTACATGGAGACGGTAACATCCTTCAGCGCATCACTGATCAGCTCTTTGGGAGGAAACCAGGAGGAGGCCGTAAGATATGCAGATGTAGCCATGAGGAGCATGGCGGACAATGCGAATACGTTCGGAACATCTATGGAGAGCATCCAGAATGCTTATCAGGGGTTTGCCAAGCAGAATTATACGATGCTGGACAATCTGAAGCTGGGGTACGGCGGCACGGCATCGGAAATGGAACGACTGATTGCGGATGCAGCGCAATATACGGATTCTCAGGAAAAACTGAATCTGAGCGTAAAAGAAGGCGATATGTCGTTTGGAAATATTGTTGCCGCAATCGAAGTCATGCAGGACCACCTGAACATTGCAGGAACATCATCAAAGGAAGCGGCTTCGACAATTCAAGGTTCATTAAATATGACGAAGGCTGCATGGGCCAACCTGATTACGGATTTAGGAAATGAAAATGCAGATATAGAAGCTTCCACACAGGCATTAGCGGACAGTATTACGGCAGTATTTCAAAATATGACACCAGTTATTGAAAATATCATCAAGGCTGTTCCAACCGTAATTTCTGGGCTATTGGCAAGCATGAAGTCTATGCTTCCATCGGTACTGCAGACGTTATCCGGACTATTTCGGGACATCCTGAACATGGTTGTGACAACATTGCCGGAAATATTGCCGGTAGTTGTGGATTTCATCATTGAAATCGCAGATGCGGTGATAGATAACCTTCCGGTGATCATTGATGCGGTACTGCAGGTTATTGTTTCCATAATCGAAGCGCTTGCAGAAGCACTGCCGGAACTGATAACGGCAATTGTGGATGCCATTCCACAGATTATTGATTCCATTCTGGAAGCACTTCCGCTGATCATTGCAGGGCTGATAACATTGGTTCTTGCCATCGTAGATGCTTTACCGGAAATCATACAGAGCATCATCAATGCACTGCCTCAGATCATATCATCCATCATTACGGCGCTTATTGAATGCCTGCCTCAGTTGATAAACGGATGTGTGCAGCTGGTAATAAATCTTGTGGAACATATTCCTGAAATAATCCTAGCATTGATTCAATCAATTCCGGAAATTGTCCAGACGATAGCAACGACGCTGGCAGAGAATTTCGGACCATTATTCTCTGCAATAGGAGATTTCTTTTCACAGGTATGGGATAAATTAACGGAATGGCTCGGAAATATACTGGAAAATGTTGGAGAGTGGTTTTCTGGAATATGGACAAGCATTTCAGAATGGTTTTCAGGATTGTTCGAAGACCTGGCAGGATGGTTTGCGGGAATATTTGAGAGCATCGGTTCATTTTTCGGAGATATATTCAACAACATAGGAACATGGCTGGATGAAAACATCTGGCAGCCGATTTCGGATTTCTTTAGTAATGCCTGGGAGCTGGGAAAACAGCTCGTAACAGGAATCTGGGAAGGAATCAGCGGAGCCGCATCGTGGTTATGGGAAAAAATAACCGGATGGGTAAGCGGAATCTGGGATGGAATTAAGGATTTCTTCGGAATAGCATCCCCATCCAAGCAGATGGCCTGGATTGGCGACATGATGATGGAAGGCCTCGGAAAAGGAATTGATAACAATGCACAGATAGCAACGGATGCCGTGGCAAATATGGGAGAAGACATCCTGAGTACGATGGATGCCGTGGCAGCAGATGTGGCAAACACTTCTCTTGGCAGCGGAGTGGCGTTGAGTATGGACAGGAACATTAACGAATCATTCATTGCCGTGGCAGCTGGAGAAATGGAATCCTCACAAGACATTAAATTGGCACAGATCGTAACCATTTTGGATGCCTTCCTTCCGGATATGCTGGATGCATTCCAGAATATAGGAATTGTACTGGATGATGGAACTTTGGTCGGTAAACTGATGCCAACCATTGACCAGAAGATGGCTAGCATGCAGAGCATCAGAGAAAGAGGTGGAACATGTTGGGCATAACATTTGGATATAAACATTCCTACGATGATTGGAACCTGATCCTGACGGACCGGGATATCAGCCTTCCGGAACCGAACCGGTTCACGGTAGAAGTTCCGGGCGCGAATGGAAAACTGGACTTCACGAAGGCGGTAACTCCGAACATCACATATAAGAACCGTAAAATCAGCTACACATTCAAGGTGAAAGGCGGACCGACAGAATGGGACGAAATGATCCGTGAGATTTCCGGATATCTGCATGGACAGAAAATGCAGGTGGTGGAAGATGTGGACGAAGATTGGATGTGGGACGGATTCTGGACACTGGATAAATTCAAGTCAGACAGGCATGTTGGAACGATTACAATAAAAGGTGATGTATATCCGTACAAATTCATGATTGACGAAACAGAGAAGACCATCACCGGTAACGGAACACTGAACTGCACCAATGACCGCATGCAGGTAACTCCGGAAATCACGAACACCGCCTCTGCGACCATCGTATTCAACGGGAAGAGCGTGACACTGGCAGCAGGAACGCATAAAGTGGCAGACTTCGTTCTGGAAGAAGGCGACAACACATTCACGATCACATCTACCGGAACGACGAAATTCCAATATAGGGAAGGAGCGCTATGAGATATAGAGCTTACCTTAACAATGAAATATTTTTTGATTCTTATTCTGATGACGCAGCATTCCGCTTGGTGAGTGCTGCGCTTTCATTTGAAGCAGGAAAAGCCGGGTCCTTCGTGTTTGCGGTGGCTCCTGGCAACGCAGCCTATGGAGAATTTGCAAACATATCCGATTATGTGGACGTGTACAGGGATGATGACATCATCTTTTCCGGGCGTGTCTATAACGTATCCGAAGCATTCAATACGGTGCAGACCGTCACCTGCGAAGGCATCATGGCGGTACTGAATGATACCGTGCTACGCCCTACATCTTTCAACGGAACACTGGAGCAGCTCCTCGCCTTCATCCTATCGAATCACAATTCCCAAGTGGCAGCAGATAAGCAGATAAGCGTAGGAACAGTCACGGTGGAGGACGATTACGTTTATCGTGCATATGAGAACTATGCATCCACCATGAGCAGAATCAGCGACCTTACCGACTCTTACGGAGGGTATGTATCCGTATATCGTGGCAGCAGCGGTCTCGTTCTTGACTGGCTGGCAGAATATACGGATGAGGCGACGCAGGAGATAGATTTCGGCGAGAACCTACTTGACATCACGAGGACGAGCGACGTAAGTGACGTTATTACGGTCTTGATTCCTCTGGGTGCAGAAGTCACCAATGAGGACGGAACCAAGTCCAAACTGACGATTGCGGAGCTGCAGGAACAGTTGGGAAAAGACTACATCGAGAGTTCCGAAGGCATCGCACTGTATGGGCGTATCGTAGGAACGGAAGAATGGAAGGACGTAACGGTCCCGGCCAACCTCTTGGAGAAGGCAGAGGAATACCTTCAGCAGAAGGTGAACGGAAGCATTTCCATCAGCGTGACAGCAGTTGACCTTGCCGGAACAGGTATGGACGTTGACGCATTCCAAATTGGCACGAAGATCTTCGTAAGGTCTGCGCCGAATGATGTGGCAGAATGGTTCGTCTGCACGGCACAGGCTCTGAACTTACTGGATCCGTCGCAGAACCGGATGTCTCTCGGCTCCGTCAAATATGGATACATATCCGCACAGGTGAAGAGCCAGAGCAAGTACCAGCAGATAACGGACATCATAAATGGGGATTATGTAAGGAACAAGGATGTATTCGACGTGAATGCAAGAGTCGGATCCGTGGAGCAGACCGTAATCAGCCAGCAGACGTCCATCGAAGCGAATGAAGAAGCAATCCGGCTGAAGGCGTCGCAGGAAGAATTGAACAATGTGACCGGACGCATAACGGAAGTGGAATCGGCTGTGCTGCAGAACAGCGAGATGATCGCTTTGTATTTCGGAGCCGATGGAAAAATATCGTCATGGTTCACCTTCGACGAGAACACATTCCAGATAGGCAAGTCCAACTCTCCGATACATTCCGAGCAGGACAACGAATCATACAAATTCGTGAACGATTCCGGGCAGGTACTGTTGGAAATCAATCCGTTCGGAACGGTCAGCAAGACGGTAAACGTCAGCGCACAGGTGCGGTATATGGACGGAGATACGCCACAGTGGGTAACCCGAAAAGGCAAGTACATCACAAGCGTTGGCGTGAATCTGAACGATATCTGGATAGGAGGCTGACATGGCATCAATCAGTTATAACTATATCAATGGCAGCGTGGATCAAGTCGTAACTCTGACAGTTGTCGAAACCGGATACAGCATTGCAAATAATACTTCCGATATCCGATGGACGCTGGACGTATCCGCTTATGGTGGTTCCACATGGGTATGGACAGGACTGTCGTGCGTGGTCAATGGACAAACCGTATATTCCGGGGAAGGAACAAGCGGATTCCCGTTCCCAGCAAGACCGGGAAGCGTCAGCGGAACGATAAAGAACATACAGCATAACAACGACGGGACCAAGAGCATAAGCTTTTCCTTCAGCGGATGGATGGAAGCCTATGGCAACACATTCAGCAAGAGCGGAACGCTTGCGCTGACAAACATTCCGAGAGCGTCAAGCATGACATTCCCGGAGTTCACTGCAGGCCAGAGCGGAACATTCACGATTAACCGGATTGTTAACACATATACTCACACTATCCAATATCCTATAGGAACAAATATAGCAACAGGAATAACGACATCCTATGTATGGACACCTTCCATCAATCTTTCAGATCTGTTCCCGAACGCAACATCCGGAACCATAAAGGTAAGACTTATCACATACAACGGAAGCACACAGATCGGTTACAAGGACTATGACGTAACTATCAAGGTCCCTTCCAGCATCGTTCCTGACTTCAGCTTTACACTGAGCGAAGGAACGGCATCCGGATTCAACCGGTATGTCATCGGATTCTCGAAGCTGAGGGCGACGATATCCAATGCAGTTGGCGCTCATGGTAGCACTCCTACCGCTGCAGAAATGATCATCAACGGAGTCAGCTACACTTCTGGAATCAACAGTGGTTCAGCACAACTTGACAGCAACACACTGGACATCTTCGGAACAGGGATAGTGGTAACGGTAAGGGTAACCGACAGCAGAGGGCGAACAAAAGAAAAAAGCACGACGATAAATATCTATGATTACTTCGCTCCGAAAATTGAAGACATCGATATCGATGTCAGTGGGACGACCGTTGTAATTAATGTTACAGGCGAATTTGCATCCGTAGATGGACAGAACAACCGATTTATCACCATAACAAAGAAAAACACTGCAACGCAGGTCGTAACAACAGTCAAGCCGAAAACTGCTGTGGCGCAGCTGGAGTTCACGGACTCCGTAACGCAGACGGTATCCGATATCGATACGACATCTTACGAGTACACGGTAACCCTGCAGGATAAGAAGAACACGATTGAAGAGACGAAAGCATCTGGAATCATCTGCATAAGCCGATATGCCGGAGGAAAAGGTTTAAGGCTCTTCGGAGAAGCTTACCAAGAAGGATTCATGGTTGGCAACATTGACATGACCATCACAGATGCACAAGCAACCGAGTTGGATGCTTGGATTGGAGGCACGGAATGACATTAGGACAATGGCTGACTGGAATTAAAAATAAAATCAATGAAAAGTTATCAAGGTCTGGGGACGAGATGTCAGGAAGATTGACTATCAAAACAGATAGTAGTAACCAGTTATACATATACAACACAGTTACTGATAGCAGAATAACAATAAACAACAATCAGTATGGAAATAAGGGTTTATACGCATATGATGCAGGAGGAACTAATGGCCATTGGATAATTCAAGAAAATTCAAATGGAGAAGTATCTATTCCAATAGCTCACTATTCATCGGCAGAAAGCGGATCAGCCTCAGTTTCTGTTCCATCAAGCTCATGGAAACAATTAGGCTATCAAACATTCCCTCAGACCGGAATTTATATAGTAGATTGGGCTGGAAGATTTAACGCAAACGCTACTGGGCAAAGAGAAATTGCATATTCAACAAGTGCAAGTTTGTCAACAGATCCGAATTATAACAATTATGCAAGCCTGCAAGCGCAAGGAAGCTGGCCGACACTCGTTCATCTTATTACAATAATTAATGTAACAAGCACAACGCAGAAACATTATATTCACGCATATCAGAATAGCGGTTCAAATTTGAGTACGGTATGGTCTTGCAAGTTTATTAGACTTGGGTCCGTTTAGGAGGATTTAAATGTTTTATACAATTCAAGTTACAAAGAAAAACGGAGAATACGCAAAGCAGATATTCTCTTTTGACAATTTAAAAGATGCAAAGGCAAATCATCATTATTTTCTGTCTTCTGCTTATGCAGATAATAATGACTATATTTTAGGTATGGTTATGGATGAAAATGGCGGAATTGTATGCAGGGACATTTTTTTCGAAAGAGAGGAAGAACAGAATGAAAATTAACTGGAAATTAAGGCTACAAAACAAAACAACACTGATTACGCTGATACTCTGCATTTTGGCAGTTATATATCAGGTTCTGGAAGCATGCAAGATTGTGCCGGAGATTGAACAGCAGGAAGTGGCGAATATGCTGCTCACCGTTGTTGACATACTCTGTATATTAGGAATTGTAGTAGATCCAACTACCGAAGGTATTTCGGATAGTTGCAGAGCGATGAAATATAACAGACCAAATAACGATAAAGGCGAGGGCAAGAAAGAATGACAGGAAATACAGCAGCATTTATCATAGCATTAATGACTTCGGAAGCATTGTTCACATTTATCATTTTCATGATTAAACGGAGAGACGAGCAGAAAAACAGATTGAGCAAGCAGGAGGAAGAAATAGAAATAATCCGGCAGGAACAGGAAAAACAATCATTGGCGCTGCTACGGTTACAGATGATGGAACTGATGAGGCAGGAAGATTCAGCACATGAATTGCTGCTGGTTGCAGAAGAATATTTTGGAAAAGGTGGGGACTGGTATATGACCAGTCTTTTTAATAGGCATCTTGAAAAAAATAAAATTGCAAAACCGGAATGGTTTAAGGAGGAGAAACAATGAGCAATTCAAGTTTAGTTAATTATATCAATATCAGCCCGAACAGAAATGTTCCGAGAAATCATACAATCGACACGATCACGATTCACTGCGTGGTCGGTCAGGCATCTGTTGAGGCTCTGGGAGAGCTGTTTGCCAATCCGGGAAGACAGGCTTCTTCAAATTACGGCGTGGGATATGATGGAAAAATCGGCCTTTACTGTCCGGAAAGTGACAGAAGCTGGTGCTCTTCCAGTCCGGAGAACGATAACCGTGCTATTACCATTGAAGTTGCTTCGGATAATTATTATCCGTACAGGGTAAATTCTGCAGCTTATGAAGCTCTTATTAAATTGGTGGCAGATATATGCAAGCGAAACGGAATCAAAAAGCTTATGTGGAAAAATAATCCGAACTGCGGCATCAGTCAGCAGAACATGACCGTTCATCGTTGGTTTGCTGCAACGGAATGTCCGGGCGAATATCTAATGCTGAGAATGAGCGAAATTGCAAGCAGAGTAAATGCTATCATTGACAACGGAGATGTTCCGGTTGGAACTATATACCGTGTTCAGGCGGGTGCCTTCAAGCAGAAAGAGAATGCCCTGACAATGGAAGAAGGACTGAAAGAAAAAGGATTTGCAACATACATCAGGGAAGAGAACGACATCTACAGAGTGCAGTGCGGTGCTTTCTATGAGAAAGAAAACGCAGAAGAACTGCTGGGTAAACTCATAAGTGCAGGATATGACGATGCATTCATTAAGGCTGACGGAGAAAATACTCCTGATCCAGCGCAAGTTCCAATTCCTACGCCAGAGATTCGTGTAGGTGATAAGGTCAGAGTATTGAATGCCATCCAGTACGATAACGGACAGCCATTCGTCGTATATTTCGATGCTTATGATGTCATCGAAGTATCCGGGGACAGGGTGGTAATCGGAATCGGTACCACAGTCACGGCAGCAGTAAAAAAGGACAATCTTCAGGTACTGTAATTCACATAATAGAATCTCCTATCAACCTCCGCTATGCCTCAAAACCAGCGGGGGTTTTGCAACCGCAAGGTTGCCAATTTACCGTTAGCCTTCAGTCGGTTTCACCGCCGATTGGAGGCTTATTTTTTGTGCATAAATTGTGCATTTGTGCACAATTTGTGCATCCATTTTGACAGGATTTCTTTATATTTCTTACCAGTTTTATTTTTATAATTACGGATATAAAAAAGAAAAAACCTTGAAAAATCAATGTTTTCAAGGCTTTTTACTACCGTGCACCTTCAGGGGCTCGAACCCTGGACACCCTGATTAAGAGTCAGGTGCTCTACCAACTGAGCTAAAGGTGCATTCACGTTACTATGTGACGCAAAGGGAATTATATGATAAAACCAAAAAAAAAGCAACCTTAAATCGCGATAAATTTTGGGAAATATAAAGTTTTTTACTTGACCTAAAGCAGAGAATAAGAAATAATCAGTATCATAAAAATGGGAAGGTGGATTTTGAAATTTCCATGGGACAAAAGCCCGTCCGCCTTCAAAAATCAATAGATGGAGAAAAATAATGCGCATCGTTATTAAAATCGGAACCAGCACTTTGACTCACAAAACCGGCAACTTAAATATCCGTCTGGTAGAAAAATTATGCGAAGTAATCAGTGACATTAAAAATGCAGGAAATGAAATTATTTTAGTTTCTTCCGGTGCAATCGCCATGGGCGTAGGAAAGCTGGGTTTAAGCGCAAGACCCGATGACATCCCTTCCAAGCAGGCGGTGGCAGCCGTTGGCCAGTGTGAGCTGATGTATGTTTACGATAAATTATTCAACCAGTATCATCACACCGTAGCCCAGATTCTGATTACCGACGCAGACGTAGAGAACGAGGAGCATCATCAGAATTTCTCCAACACCCTTCAGCGTCTGTTAGAGTACGGCGCTCTTCCAATCATTAACGAAAACGATACCATTGCTACCGACGAAATCGTGATTGGTGATAACGATACGCTGGCAGCTATTGTTTCCAAGACCGTAAGTGCAGACCTTTTAATTCTGCTTTCCGATATTGATGGTCTGTATACCGCAGATCCAAGAACCAACCCGGATGCAAAGCTGATTTCCATTGTAAAAGAAATTAACGATGACATCCGTAAACTGGCCAGTGGCAAAGGAACAGCCTTTGGCACCGGTGGTATGGTAACGAAATTAAATGCAGCAAAAATCTGTAACGACGCTGGCTGCGATATGATTATCGCCAACGGTTCCGTTCCAGAGAATTTATATGATATTTTAGATGGCAAAGCGGTAGGAACCCGTTTCCTGGCGTAAGCGGAACAGGAGGTAGCATCATGGATACAAGAGAAATGATGAAAGCTGCGAAAAAGGCATCCCGTCAGATGGGCATGCTGACTACGGAGCAGAAAAATCTGGCCCTTACGAAAATGGCGGATGCGTTAATCGCCAACGTAGATAAAATTATTGCAGCCAATGATGAAGACATGGCGGCTGCAAAGGGTGTGATTTCCGATGTTATGTTAGACCGGCTGATGATTAATAAGGACCGCATTGAGTCTATGGCAGCTGGCATCCGTGACGTTGTAAAATTGCCGGACCCAGTCGGAAGAATTCTGGATGAAAACGAGCCAAAGCCGGGACTGAAAGTTAAGAAAGTGTCCGTACCGATTGGTGTCATTGCCATTATTTATGAAAGCCGTCCGAACGTAACGGCGGACGCAGCAGCTTTGACGTTAAAGAGTGGAAATGCTTGCGTATTACGTGGCGGAAAGGAAGCTTATCGCACTGCTCGCGCGATTGCTGATGTTTTAAGAGAGGGCGTAGGAGCAGCCGGCATCGATAAGGACGCCATCAATTTAGTCGATGATACTAGCAGAGAAAGTGCCAACTTGCTTATGACCAGTCCGGAATATATTGACCTTCTGATTCCAAGAGGCGGCGCAGGACTGATCAATGCATGTGTGAAGAACGCTACTGTTCCATGTATTGCAACCGGCACGGGTATCTGCCATGTTTATGTTGATAAAGCAGCAGACTTAGAGAAAGCGGTAAAGATTGTAGAGAACGCAAAGACCAGCCGTCCGAGCGTATGCAACGCAGAGGAAGTTCTTTTAGTGGACAAGGCCATCGCCGGGGAATTCCTGCCGATGATCAAAGCTACCTTAGTGGATAAGAGAATTGCCAACGGTCAGGAACCTGTAGAATTACGACTGGATGAAATTGCTGCTGGCATTATCGAAGGAACTCCTGCTGGCGAAAAGGATTTCGATACCGAATTCTTAGATTATATTTTGGCTGTAAAATGTGTAGACGGAGTAGAAGAGGCTATCGACCATGTACAGACCCATTCTACCGGCCATAGCGATGCCATCATCACAGAAGACGAGGCAGCAGCAGGCCGCTTTACCGCTATGATTGACAGCGCGGCAGTTTATGTAAACGCTTCCACACGCTTCACTGATGGCGGCGAATTTGGATTAGGATGCGAAATCGGAATTTCCACCCAGAAGCTTCATGCAAGAGGACCGATGGGCTTATGCGAAATGAATACTCATAAATATATCGTTACCGGAAACGGAAATATCAGATAGGAGAAAGTTATGAAATACGGTTTTATCGGATGTGGAAATATGGGTGGAGCCATTGCAAGAGCTCTTTCCCAGACGACAAAGGATATTATGTTAGCCAACCGGACCATGGAAAAGGCTCAGAAGCTGGCAACAGAATTGGGTATTACATACGGAACCAACGAAGAAGTAGTGGAAAACTGCGAAGTTGTTTTCTTAGGAGTAAAGCCACAGATGAGACAGGGCGTAATTGATTCCCTGAAAGCGCTGCTGTTAGAGAAAAAGCCAGTGCTGGTAACCATGCTGGCCGGAACGGAAATGGCAACTTTAGAAGAACAGCTGGGGGAAAAGCTTCCAATGATTCGTATTATGCCAAACACTCCAGTAGCAGTTGGCAAAGGCGTTATTCTGTATTGCAGAAACGAAGCGGTATCCGATGAAGTATTAAATGAAATTGTTGCAGACCTTCAGCCTGCAGGATTTTTAGATGAGATTGCAGAGAACTTAATTGATGCAGGAAGCTCTGTTTCCGGTTGCGGCCCTGCTTTCATGTATATGTTCATCAATGCTTTAGCCGATGGCGGCGTCGCTTGTGGACTTCCGAGAGCAAAGGCTCTGAAATATGCAGAGCTGACCATGGTAGGTTCTGGCGAACTGGCTTTCCAGTCCGACAAACATCCGGAGCAGTTAAAAGACGAAGTATGCTCCCCTGGCGGCAGCACCATTATGGGCGTAAAGGCTTTAGAGGAAGGCGGTTTCCGAGATGCTGCTATTTCTGCAGTTCTGGCTGCTCATAAGAAGACGAAGGAGCTGGGCAAGTAAAGAAGGACGCGTTGTGGTTTAACGGATTGCGATTGCTGTAATCGAAAACCACGAACTGAGGCTCTTCGGATTTTGGACAATCCGCTTCCCAGACAGAATAAGAAAACAAATCTACATGACATTGCTCTTTTGCCGGAGCAATGTCTTTTTTGTTCTGGAGGGATTGTTTGGGAAGTCCTTCCACAAAACTCCTGTTGTTTTCGGAAAACTGGCGGGCAATATCTTTTGTGATTCCATAATACGGTTTTAAATCCGTTGCGAAGGAAGGACGGGTCTTGCAGTTTTCCCGTAAATACATATCGAAAGTTAAAAGTTCTTTGAACAGGTCTGCCTGGTCTGGGGCAAACTCCAAAGCGAAATCTAATAACAAGTTATACCGGTAAACCCGGGCAGGATTGTTGATAAAGAAGCCCTTCTTTTCAAAGAAGGTGGACAACTCTTCATACATTTCGTAAGGCGTTTCAAACAACTTTTCTAATACAGGGAGCGTATAAGAAAACTGGCCGCTGTTGTAGAAAAGGTCTACCATTTCTTCTATTTTTTTCAGTTTCAGACAGTCCCCATAAGACAGCCATTCTGTGCTCAATACTTCGTAAGGAGCGGTGTCCGTATATTTCAGATGGTATTCCGCGATTTTTTGAGCCATATAGGAGCCCTTCAAAACTTTCAGGAACCCTAATTGGAATTGGTCCGGTTTCATGGCATAGACTTCGTTAAAACTGTTTTTGAAACTTTCCAGGTTTTCGTATGGAAGGCCGGCAATTAAATCTAAGTGTTGGTGAATGTTGCCGAAAGAATGAATTCTTTCGGTGATGGATTTTATTTTCTCCAGGCTCGTTGCCCGATGGATTTCTTCCAAGGTCTTTTCGTTGGTGGACTGAACGCCGATTTCCAATTGAATCAGGCCAGGGCGCATCTGCTCCATAATGGCCAGTTCTTTTTCCGAAAGAATATCGGCGGCAATTTCAAAATGGAAGTTGGTGATGCCGTTGTCATGGTCTAACAGATACTGGAGCACGAACTCACTATGGCCATGGTTGCAGTTAAAGGTGCGGTCCACAAATTTGACCTGAGGGATTTGATGGTCAAGGAAAAACTGCAGCTCCTTCGCTGTTTTTTCGTTCGAGCCGAAGCGCACGTTTTTATCTACAGAAGACAGACAGTAGCTGCAGGAAAATGGGCAGCCTCTGGAAGATTCGTAGTAGATGATTTTGTGATCAAAGTCATGAATATTTTCTTCATTATAAACGAAAGGAAGGTCGTTCATATCCAGAAGAGGACGGGTATTGGTGAAACCAGTAGGGAGACAAAGTCCAGCGATGTTGGCAAAGTCTATCGGATTTTCGGAAGGGGCGTTGTTGTTTTGGATAGAGTTTTTTGTAAAACCGGTTGTTCCATAAGCCTGAGCCAGCTCTGTAAAGGTTGCTTCGCCTTCTCCAATCATTACGCCCGTAAGTTCCAGATGTTCTTTCAATACCTTATCGGCATCGAAAGAAACCTCTGGGCCACCAAGCCAAAGATCCGTTTCTGGAAGAACCTTCGGAAGCTCCTTGCAGAGCGCCTGCACATAATTCCAGCTCCAGATATAGCAGGAAAACATAATGCAGTCTGGCTGGCGCTGATAAATATCAGCCAGAATCTGAGACTGCAGATTGTTAATGGTATATTCTGCAATTTCAATTTCCAGGTTCCGACGAGAATCCGTGCTGTCAAAAGCGCCAGATTTCGCCAGCTCTTGTTCTGCATATGCTTTCAAGAGCCGTAAGGCATAGTTGGAATGGATATATTTGCTGTTAATGGCGGTCAGTAAAATTTTCATGTTGTTGGTTTCGTTCGCTCGTAGCGAGAAAGTGTTTATCGTTTCGCATAAACCTTCGCGGCGGCTTATCGGTTAATAATCAGTTTGCAGATTTTCTGTCCCAAGGCAGAAAATTTCGTTTCATACTCGGTCATAATGTTACCTTCGTTCATTGCAGCGTCTGCATGCAGATCCCGAGTTACGGCAATCAGATTCCATTTGGAAGCTTCAATTTCTTCCAAAGAAAAATCGAAAAGGTCCACGTTGTCCGTCTTAAACTCCACAATACCGTCGACTTTTAAAATTTTGTCGTAACGGTCTAAGTATTGATGGGAGGTCAGACGGCGTTTGGCGGTTTTCGCCTTTGGCCATGGGTCCGAGAAGTTCAGATAGATTCGGTCTACTTCTCCTTCTGCAAAAACGTCATTAATATATTCTGCATCCATACGGATGAATCGGATATTCGGCAGCTGCTCCTCGTCCTGTTTCTGAAGGGCGCGGAGAAGAACGCTGGAGTATTTTTCAATTCCAACGAAATTCATGTCGGGATTACGGCGGGCTTGCTCCATAATGAAGGCGCCTTTGCCCATACCGATTTCAATGCGGATCGGGTTGGAATTTCCAAAGACTTCGTCCCAATGGCCTTTTACTTTCCAGTCGCCTAAAACCAGACGGCCTCCTTCATCGGATTTTTTGTCGCCCATTTTATGGAGACGGATGCAAACTTCAACACCCTCCGCAGGTTCTTCCTTGATGGCATATGGGTTTGCAGCTATTTCTTCCCGGGAGCCGGGGATGTTTCTTAATCTCATAGTTACCTCTCTAAATCGTCGTTGCGATATAATTTTTTTATATGGTCGTATAAGGCTTTTGCAGCCGGAGACATATTATCATAATTCAAGGTGGACAGACCGACAATACGGTAGCCTGGAACTTCAAACGGATACACCTTAATCTTAATATCGTAAGGAATTCCTTTCAGAACCATTTCCGGCATAACCGCGAAACCGAAGCCGCTTTCCACCATAGCCAGGGCTGCCAAGTCGTCCTCAATGTGGCAGGTAGAACTGTAGGTAATCTGTTGGTCACGTAAATAATCACGGACGTCGGAGTCAACGCTTTCCTGCAACATAATGAATGGCATGTGGCGGATTTCGTCAAAGGTGATAAAGTCCAAAGGCTCTTTCTTTTTATAGGTTTTCGGCAAAACGCAAAGCAAAGGGTCCTTGTGAAGAGAATCGAAAGGCAAGTTGTCACAAGCAGAATTAGAAATGAAACCGAAATCGATGATACCGGTTTTAATCCACTGCTTAATATCGTCGTAGTTTCCCTGGTAAATATCAATGCCGATGTCTGGGTACATATCGTTAAAGGTATGTAGAATCGTTGGAATCCAGTTGGTGCAGGCAGAGGAAAAGGTTCCCAGTTTTACCATACCCGTATGGTTGCCGACTAAATTTGAAACTGCCTGTTGGAGGGTCTGCTCACTGGTCAGAACATTGTTAATGTAAGGGAGCAGATTTCGGCCAAAGCTGGTTAAGGAGTTCCCGGATTTGCTTCGAATAAAAAGGGCCGTTCCCAATTCCGATTCCATAGAAGCTACAGCGTGGCTGACAGCAGAAGGAGTAATGCCTAAAACTTCTGCAGCCTTCTGGAAGCTTCCTTGTTCTACGACGGCTTTAAAAACCTGATAGGAAAGTAAGGTCATAGTTCCTCCTTATAGCATTCGAGTATTGCGGCGGGAATCAGAGTGAGGAGATCGCTGGCGGTTAAGGACATTTCCCCTACGGTTTTTGTTACTAAGTCGCCGGCTCTTCCATGAAGGAATACGCCCATGCGGGCAGAATCTAATGCAGAATAGCCTTGGGCTGCTAAAGAAGCGATGATACCGCTTAATACATCGCCGGAGCCGCCGGTAGCCATACCAGGATTTCCTGTGGTATTTTCATAAATGGAAAAGCCACCGTCTCCTGTGTTATCCGTTCCAAGAGCAGAATCTTCTTCGCTTCCCATTCGTTTCTTTGCAATTAAAGTGCCGGAGCCTTTCAAAACCGCGATGCAGTCGAACTTTTCTGCCAGCGCGCATACGGAATTTTTTCTTCCCGTCAGACCGGAAATTCCTTCACAGGTATTCAGTAACCGTTTCGCTTCTCCGACATGAGGAGTAATGATGATTTCTGCCAGGGAGTTTCGTGTCTTTTCGATAAGAGATGGAGAAGAAGCAATTACATTTAAAGCATCTGCATCCAGCACTAAAACATTTTCAAAATTATCCAGAATTACAGAAAGGCCGGCAGCCACTTCGCTGCTTTTTCCCAGTCCGCAGCCACAAATGATGGCTTTATATTCGGAAAAATCAATCTCCTGAAAGTTGTTGATGATCATGCAAGTAGCTTCTGGAACTGCAACCTGAAGAATCGGAAGAATTTCCTTCCGTTCTTCTGTAATCAGGTATCTTGCCAGGCCGACTCCCGTGCGGAGAGCAGCTTTACCACAGAGAATGGCAGCGCCTGCCATACCTACGGAACCCGCGTAGATCAGTACTTTTCCAAAATCTCCTTTATGGGCATCTTCTTTCCGTTTGAACAGAGTGTTGCCGATATAATCTTTATCGATAAATTCCATTTTTTCACTCCAAAATAATGCATACGTGAATAAAAATATTGTTAAACATGAACAATATTTATGATACAATTTTTCTCAAATATGTCAATGGATATGATAAAATCATAGTGTATGGAAAACGATAAGCTGATCGAAGAAATCATGAAATACAGCCATAGTTTCGGAAAAAATGTTTCCGTTTCTTTCTTGCGGGCAGAAGTGGAACGACGGCTTCAGGAAATCTACGACCAAAAGAATATTTTCATTTCCACCGGTGGCAGCCGGGCGGGATTGTTGGCAGCCATTACGGCCATTAAAGGCGGGGGAAGCATCCTTGCAGCAAGAAACTGTACCAAGGAAGTTTTTGACGCCCTGTCCCTTAACCGTCGGAAGGTACGGTACTTATATCCGAAGGAACTTTTTCCAGATTCTTTGATTTATGGAAGCGTTCAACCGGCAGAGGTAGAAGCCGCTTTACAGGCTCATAAAGATATCGATGCCGTAGTCATTACCTCTCCAACCTTGGAGGGCGTGGTATCGGATGTGGAAGCCATCGCCAAAATCGTTCATCGGGCAGGAGCCGTTTTAATTGTGGACGAATCCTACGGAGCCCATTTCCCATACCATGACGACTTCCCGGTATCGGCCATTTACTTGGACGCCGATGTTGTGGTACAGAGCCCGGGAAAAACTTTGCCAATCCCGGATCAGACTGCCCTTGTGTTTGTGAATACAGACATGGAACTGACCCGAAAAATTAAGGTGGCCTTAAACAGTTTTACCGCCGCCGATGCCAGTGCCTTTTTATTAGCTGGTTTAGGCTATGGAATTAACTGGGCTTATGATAATGAAAAAGCCTTTACGGATTTCCTTGCAGATTTAAAAGACTTCCGAAACAAGTTTTCGCGCATCGAAGCCGTTACTTTGATGGAAAAAGAAGAAGGAATTTTCGATTTAGATCCTTCCCACATGGTTCTCTTCTCCGATAAAATGGATGGACAGGACTTTGCCCTGTTTTTAGAAGAAGAACAGAACGTGGCAGCAGAAGCCTTCGGCCTGGACCATATGATTCTGGGCAATACGGTTCTGGATGGAAAAGACCGGTTAAAGAAAATCTATAGTGCCTTATTGGCATCGACTTTGAAATTTAAATACCGTCAACCGAAAACCTTGTCCGAGAAACAGTTAGAGCAGATAGCGATTCTGACCATTCAGCCGTTGGACAAGGAATATCGGGACTTTGTATATATTACGCCTCCAGGCTGTCCTCTGATTGCGCCGGGAGAGCTGTTCACGAAACAGCGAAAAGAGAAAATCTTAGAGTTCATAAATAAAGGATTAAATGTGGAAATATGGGAAAGATATTTTTCTTAATGGGGAAAAGTGCATCTGGAAAAGATACGATCTACAGCCGCATCCTGAAAGATGAAAAACTGAACTTAAAACCTTATGTAGGCTATACCACCAGACCGATCCGGGCCGGCGAGCAGAATGGTGTGGAATATTTCTTCACCACTAAAGAAGACCTGGACAATTTTGAAGCCTCTGGAAAGTTAATTGAATATCGAGTGTACCACACCGTCTACGGCGACTGGTATTACTATAGCGTGGACAGCGAGAATGTGGACCTGGAGAACAACGACTACCTTTACATCGGAACCTTAGAGTCCTACGTGAAGATGCGGGAATACTATGGTCCGGAAAAAATCGTGCCATTGTATATTGAAGTAGAAGATGGTCTGAGACTGGAGCGGGCCATCAACCGGGAGCGCCAGCAAGCCAACCCTGGCTATGCGGAAGTTTGCCGTCGGTTTTTAGGAGACAGCGAAGACTTTAGCGAAGAGAATCTGGCAAAGGCTGGAATCGAAAAACGTTTTGATAATACGGAGCTGGAAGCTTGCATCCAGAACGTGGAGAAGGAAATTTTAGAAAACCGCAGTCTTTAATCTGCCTTTTTCCTATGATATAATTACGCCATGTCAGAACTGAAAGAAATTTTAGGAAATCAGCATAATGTGGGTCATCTGAAAAAGGCCGCTGCTCAGGGAAAAATCTCCCATGCCTATATTATCAATGGCGCAGCAGGCTCTGGAAAAAAGACCTTCGCGGAGTACATGGCAGCAGCTCTGCTTTGTAATGAAGGCGTGGAGAAGGGCCCTTGTAGGACTTGCCCTTCCTGCATCAAGGCCAATACCCATAACCATCCGGATATTATCTGGGTGGAGCATGAAAAGCCATCGGTTCTGTCGGTTCAGGAAGTCCGGGAACAGCTTATTAACACGGTGGATGTAGCGCCTTACTACGGACCGTATAAAATCTATATTATTAAAGATGCGCAGTTGTTAAACGAGCATGGCCAGAACGCTCTTTTGAAAACTATTGAAGAGCCGCCAGCATACGCTTTAATCTTTCTGCTGACGGATAACGCGGAAGCCTTTTTGGATACCATCCGTTCCCGTTGTATTCGGTTGGATATGGAATCTTTGCCGAAGGACCTGGTGGTAAAAGAACTGGAAAAAGCAGGCGTTTCTACCTTCCGGGCAGAAGAATGCGCTAGCTTCAGTAAAGGAAATTTAGGTTTGGCGGAAATCCTGTCAAAGGACGGAGCCGAAAGCGAGCTGAAGGAACTTACCTTAAAAACCTTGAAAAATCTGAACAATTTAGACGCTTTGGAAATCTTTGAGTTTTCCTCTTCTTTAGATAAGGAGTCGGGTCTGGATGTTCTGAAATATATGCTCATGTGGTATAGGGACGTGCTTATGGTAAAAGTAGAAGCGGACCCGAAAGAATTGTACTATGTGAAAGAAAAAGCGGTTCTGGAAAGACAGTCGAAGGCGGCTTCTTTCGAAAAAATGAACCAGATTTTTAAAGCACTGGACGAGGCCCGAGACCGGCTTCTGACCAGCGTAAAATGTGAGGCGGTTTTTGAAACGCTGCTCCTCACCATCCGAGAGAATATTAAAAACTGAAAGGGATTTTTATGATAAAAGTAGTTGGAATACGGTTTAAGAAAACCGGAAAAATATATTATTTTGATCCACTGGAATACGAAATCAACGTGGGCGACCATGTTATCGTAGAAACCGCCAGAGGCGTCGAGTATGGTTTGATGGTTGTGGGCCCGAAGGAAGTGGATGAATCCGAAATCGTCAGCCCGTTAAAGCCAGTTCTTCGTATTGCTACAGAAGATGATGCAGCAAGAGCAGCAGAAAACAGGGAAAGAGAAATCAAAGCTTTTGATGTTTGCCTGGAGAAAATTGCAAAACATGGCCTTCAGATGAAACTGGTAGACGTAGAGTACACTTTCGACCGTAACAAGCTGTTATTCTACTTTACTGCAGATGGCAGAGTCGACTTCCGTGAATTAGTAAAAGATTTAGCATCAGTTTATAAGACAAGAATCGAACTGCGCCAGATTGGTGTAAGAGATGAGACGAAAGCCCTAGGCGGCTATGGAATTTGTGGCCGTGAGTTCTGCTGTCATTCCTGGCAGTCGGAGTTTGTTCCGGTATCCATCCGTATGGCAAAGGACCAGAACTTGTCCTTAAATCCGACCAAAATTTCCGGAAGTTGCGGCCGTTTAATGTGCTGCATTAAATATGAAGAAGATGCTTATTTAGATTTAAGCAAACGTCTGCCGAAACCTGGCGATGAGAGCACAACGGAAGATGGCTTCCACTGTGTTGTAGACTCCGTCAATATTCTGAAGCAGCGGATTCGTGTTATTGTTGATTTGAGCGACGATGAAAGAGAAGCTCGGGAATATGGCCCGAACGATCTGAAGTTTATCCATAAAAAGAAGAGAAATAACCAGAATCCAGAAGCAGAAATGACGGCAGAGGAATTAAAAGCGCTGAGAGAATTGGAAAAAGAATAGATTGGAAATTCAGTT
Source organism: Lachnospiraceae bacterium (assembly GCA_024403615.1). GTDB lineage: Bacteria > Bacillota > Clostridia > Lachnospirales > Lachnospiraceae > RGIG5612. Next base: position 17,406 of record JAKSRM010000005.1, on the reverse strand, counting down.
ATTACCAGACGAAAGAATCGATGATCTGCAAAGAAATGGATACCGCATTATTCAAAACAAAAACGGTTTTTGCTTTGGGATGGATGCGGTACTTCTTTCCGGGTTTGTTTGCGAGGGGTTGAGCCATACCACCGCGTCTACGAAAATCATAGACCTGGGTACCGGCACGGGCATCATCCCTCTTTTGTTACGTGCAAAAACCAATTCCAGAGACCTGACAGGGCTGGAAATTCAGGAAACCAGCGCGAACATGGCCCAGCGCAGCGTGGATTTAAATGACTTGGGAGAGGACGTCAAAATCGTTTTGGGAGATATCTGTAAGGCCACCGAAATTTTTGGAAAAGCAACCTTCGATGTGGTGACCAGCAATCCGCCGTACATGAAACCGGCGGGAGGCTTAACCAATCCGGAAGACGCCAAAGCCATCGCCCGGCATGAAATTAAATGCACTTTTGCGGATGTGGCTTCTCAGGCAGCAGCTCTTTTAAAACCACAGGGAAAATTCTTCCTGGTTCATCGGCCAGAACGACTGGCAGAACTGATGGACACCTTACGGGAAAACAAATTAGAGCCGAAGCGGCTTCGTATGGTTCATTCCTTTACGGATAGTCAGGCAACCATGGTTCTGATTGAAGCGGCCAAAGGTGGAAACACCTTTATGAAAGTAGAGCCTCCTCTGATTATTTATAAGAGTCAGGGAGTATATACCGACGAAATTTTAGATATTTATAATTTTTAAATTGGCAGAAATAGAATCGGGAGAATTCCTGAAAATGCCAATTTCAGACGGACAAAAGCCATGAGCGGAAAACTTTATTTATGCGCAACTCCCATCGGAAACTTAGAGGACATTACCTTCCGGGTCATTGAGACCTTGAAAAGTGTGGACCTGGTGGCAGCAGAGGATACGCGACACACCTTAAAATTATTAAATCATTTCGATATTAAGGCGAAACTGACCAGCTATCATGAGTACAACAAGTTCGAAAAAGCGGACGAGCTGGTGGTAAAGCTGTTGGCAGGCGAGAACATCGCCTTAGTGACCGACGCCGGAACGCCGGGAATTTCCGATCCAGGCGAAGAACTGGTAAAGAAATGCTACGAGGCTGGTATTGAAGTAACTTCCCTTCCGGGAGCTTCCGCCGTAACCGTCGCCCTTTCCATGTGTGGACTTTCTTCCCGCCGCTTTGTTTTCGAAGGCTTCCTTCCGTCGGATAAAAAAGAACATAAAGAAGCTTTAGAACGAATCAAAGACGAGACTCGGACCATCGTAATTTATGAGGCTCCTCATCGAATTTTAAGAACCTTAAAGGAACTTCTGGAAACTTTAGGCGACCGAAGAATCCGTATCTGTCGGGAACTGACGAAAATCCATGAAAGCGTTATGGCGCTGACTCTGACGGAGGCCGTTTCTTGGTTTGAAGAAAATGAACCAAAGGGCGAGATGGTAGTGGTCATTGAAGGAAAGGATCCGAAAGAGATTCAGGCGGAAAAAGAACAGTCCTGGCAGGAAATGAGCCTGGAAGAGCATGTAGAATATTATGTAGCCCAAGGCTTCGACGAAAAAGAAGCTATGAAGTTAGTGGCAAAAGACCGAGGCATTTCTAAGAGAGATGTCTATGATGCAATAAAGAAATAAAGGATGAAAGAGAACCGTCGCGAGATGGTTTTCGAAAATAGATGGAACAGACAAAGCACAAAATTTTTCGAATCGATAAATTTTTTATGGACCTTTCCAGGTTCTTGTTGTTGGCCCTGATTCCTGTTTTTCGTGTAAAAAAAATATATGTTGGCAGCAAGGAAAAAATCAAAAGCGGCGTGCTGATTGCAGCCAACCATACGGGCTTTAAGGATCCGCTGATTCTGGAAACCGCCTTTTGGACTCGGAGAATGTTTTACGTCGTTGCGGAAGTGGTTATGCAAAACAAAATCCGCAACAAGTTTATGGAAGGCGCCGGCTGTATCAAAATCGACCGGAATATCGCCGATACTTCCGCCATTAAAAAATGCGTCAGCGTGCTGAAGGAAGGCTTCGCCCTTTCTATTTTCCCGCAAGGGGCCATTAGCGGAAACGATGCAGGCTTTAAATCTGGAGTAGCCCTGATTGCCAGTCTGGCAAAGGTGCCGATTCTTCCGGTTTATATCGAGAAGCGGAAGAACTTCTTCGCACGTCAGGTGGTAGTCATCGGAGAACCTTTCCGCATCAGCGATTATTGTGATAAGAAAATGCCGAGCGTTCAGGACCTGGAAATGGTGACGGAAAAGCTCTATGAGAAATATGAGGAATGCAGACAATGGACATTGAAGCAAAATTAAAAGAATTATTACATGGCATCGATGAAGAGATTGATGTGGACGCCATTACTTTAGAATCCAATCTGATGGATGATATAGGCATGAGCAGCGTGGCGCTTTTATACATGTCCGTTGCCTTGGAAGATGAATTTGGAATCGATTTTAACGAAATCGATATGAAAGAAACGAAAACCGCAGGCGATATAGTGGCGTTGATTGAAAGGAAACTTCAGCAGGGCTAGTAAGAATTGGCTGTTGGGTGATCGATTGAAAAGCATACGACAGATTTTATGAATAAAAACGACATTATTGAATTAAATATAACAGACATCGGGGTGAACGGAGAAGGTATAGGTAAATTTGAAGGCTGTACCTTTTTTGTTAAGGACGCTATTATTGGCGATACCGTTCAGGCGGTGATAACCAAAGTGAAAAAAGGTTACGCCTATGCGAAGATGCTGAAAATATTAGAACCGTCGGAAAAGCGCATCAATCCGATTTGTCCGGTAGCTTTCCGTTGTGGTGGATGTCAGATTATGCAGATGAGCTATGCTTCTCAGCTGGAATTTAAAGAGAAGAAAGTCCGTGGAAATTTAGAGCGCTTAGGTGGAATTTCGTTCGCAGAAGATGCTGGCGCAGATGTGCTGGCTGCAGAGGGTCCGACCTTTTATCCAATCATCGGTGCGAATATGGCGGAAGGAGAAAGCGTTCCAACCCAGTACCGGAACAAGATGCAATTCCCGATTGGAAAAAATAAAGAAGGAGCTATTGTAACGGGCTTCTACGCAGGCAGAACTCATTACATTATTGAAACGGAAAAATGTCTGGCTTCCCGGCCGGAAGATAATAAAATTCTGGCAGCAGTTCGCGCCTTTGCACAGGAACATCAGCTGTCTACCTATGATGAAACTATCGGTAAGGGACTGTTGCGTCATGTGATGATTCGCAACGGTTTTTCCACAGGTCAGGTTATGGTCTGCTTAGTGATTAACGGTGATACGTTAGAAAAAGGCAGCCGTTGTGATGCGAAAGATCGGGATTTGGAGAAAAAGCTGGTGGAGCATTTGTTGGCAGTGGAACCGAAAATCGCTTCCATCTGTTTGAACATTAACAAAGAAAATACCAACGCCATTTTAGGACGGAAAAATATCTGTCTATATGGCAAAGAATATATTACGGACGAGATTGTGTGTGGAGAAGGAGCGCTTCAGTTCCAGATTTCCCCACTGTCTTTCTTCCAGGTAAATTCTGCCCAGACTTCTAAGCTTTATGGAAAAGCTTTAGAGTTTGCGGACCTAAAGGGAGAAGAAAACGTTTGGGATCTTTACTGCGGCATCGGAACCATTTCTCTGTTCTTAGCAGGAAAGGCCAAGAAAGTGTATGGTGTAGAAATCGTTCCGGAAGCCATTGAAGATGCGAAAAACAACGCTCGCCTCAATGGTATTGAAAACGCAGAATTTTTCTGTGGCAAGTCGGAGGAAGTATTCCCTCAGCTGGCAAATCTGCCAGACGAACAGGGAGAAAACCGTAGTGCCGATGTGGTGGTTTTAGATCCGCCACGAAAAGGCTGCGATAAAATTTTATTGGATAAAATTATGGAAGTTGGACCGGAAAAAATCGTTTATGTCAGCTGTGATAGCGCAACCTTGGCCCGAGACTTGAAGATTCTGACAAGCGATGAAGAAGCAAACTACACTTACACCGTGGAAAAAGTTCAGCCGGTAGACATGTTCCCGAATACCGTGCATGTGGAAACCGTTGCACTTTTGGTTAAAAAAAGGGTATACTTCAATACAAACCCTATTTAAGGAGCTTGCTATGGGTAAAAAGAAATCCGGCGGAATTTTATATAGACTCTTGTTGAGACTGACGAAATTTGTAATGCACATCCTTTTCAAAAGTGATATTGAAACTTTGGAGGATGTTCCTCAGCCTTTCCTTCTTCTCAGCAACCATACAACAGATTTTGACTGTGCATTTATCGCTGTGGCGGCACAAACTCGGGTCTCTTTTGTCGCAACGGAAAACTTACTACGAATGGGTAGCATTGTCCGATTTGCCGTAAAGGCTTTTGACCCTATCATCCATTACAAAGGAACCATGGGCCTTGCGACCTCCAAGCATATTATTAAATCGGTGCGTGGTGGGAAAAACGTAGCCCTGTTTCCGGAAGGAAACCGTTCCTTCAATGGACTTACATGTCCGATAGCCCCTGCGACTGCGAAGCTTGCTCGAATCTGTCAGGGAACGCTTGTCACATACAAATTAGAAGGCGGATATTTCAGCTCTCCTAGATGGGCGTCTTCTCTTCGCAAAGGACGCATCACAGGAAGAATCGCAGGTATTTATTCTCCGGAGACCCTAAAGAAAATGTCACCAGAGGAAATACAAAAGATCATTGAGAATGATCTGCAAACCGACGCCTATGAAGAACAGCACGATCATCCGACGGCATTTCGCGGTAAAAAGCGGGCAGAGCATATAGAGTCGACAATCTTTATGTGCCCGGCATGTGAAAAAATAGGATCTTTGAAAAGCAATGGAAACTTTATGACCTGCGATTGCGGGTTCAAAGCAGAATACGATGAATACGGAATGATCAACTCTTCGCAGCAGTCGTACACAATAACAGAGCTTGATCAGAAGCAGCGGAACAAAATCGAAACACTTTGTAAGGAAAACGGAGAAGATTTCTTTTTTGAAGATAAGGTATCTTTTCAGCTGATTAACGAAAACCACGAGCTTGAGAAAACCGAGACGGTAGTACTGAACGCTTACCGGGACAGATTTTCTGCGGGCGAAACGGTCATTCCATTTGAAAAAATAACAGGAATTGGTATTAACCAGCGAAATCTTTTGCTGATTCACACTTCGGATATATCTGGGCATTGCGAAGTCAGAGGTGAAGCTGCTTTCAATGCTTTAAAATACTTATATCTTTATCGAACCATTTGCGGAAGCCGCAATGGTTTATTATAAGATGAGGAGAACAATAATATGACGGGAAGTTTTAATTTCTGGGATAGCGAAGTTTGGTCGTTCGTAATAACGATCGTTCTGCTTCTTTCTTCCATGATGCTTGCGAATATATTGAGGAGAAAGGTTCCATTCCTTAGACGGTCTCTTCTTCCTAGCGCTGTGCTCGGTGGATTCATTGCGTTGGCTGCCAATGCTGGGTATAAGGCTATAACGGGAAGCAGTCTGTTTGAACTTACAACCTTGGAATCCCTGACCTATCACGGCCTCGGTATCGGCTTTGTTGCCCTTGCATGGCGTCACTTGGACGGCGTAAGAGGAAAGAAGGCGCGCCAGGATGTCTTTGCGACTGCTACCGTAACCGTCGGAGGATATCTGCTCCAAGCTGTTTTAGGACTGGCCATTTCAGTAACGCTGTTCTTTTTGATTGGCGGTTTCGCTGGCGGCGGCATCCTTTTGCCGATGGGCTACGGCCAGGGACCTGGCCAGGCCTTTAACTGGGGTGCCACCTATGAAAGTACATACGGTTTCGTGAACGGTACCAGCTATGGACTTACGATTGCCGCCATGGGCTTTATTAGTGCGTGCGTCGGTGGTTTGATATTCCTGAACAGGAATGCGAAGAAGAAACAGACTTTCTCGGAAGATGCTGCCACGGATAAGCTTGGGATTGACGATTTCCGCGGTGGAAACGAGATTCCTGTTTCCGAGTCCATGGACAAGCTGACGGTGCAGTTTGCTCTCGTATTTATTACTTACGGAATTGCCTACCTTTCTATGTGGGCTCTGTATAAATTCGTCTTTCTCCCTGCCGGCGGCTTTTTGATGTCCACGGTGAATCCTTTGGTCTGGGGATTCAACTTCCTCGTAGGCACCGTCTGGGCCATCTTGTTTAAAAACATAGGAAACAAGCTCCGCAAAAAGGGAATCATGCACAGAGAATATACGAACAACTACATGCTGAACCGCATCAGTGGTTTTATGTTTGATATTATGGTCGTAGCATCAATCGCCGCGATCGATTTATCTGCCTTCCGCTACAAGGAATTCTGGCTTCCTCTTCTGCTTGAGTGCGTACTGGGAGCTGTTGTTACCTACATCTATACGAACAAAGTATGCAAGAAGCTGTTCCCGGATTATTCCGACGAGATGTTCCTTACCATGTACGGAATGCTTACCGGAACCGCTTCTACAGGCGTTATTCTTCTTAGAGAGGTGGATCCGAACTTCGATACTCCTGCATCCCACAATATCATCTACCAAAATCTGTGGGCAATCGTTCTGGGCGCGCCGATGCTGCTGATGCTCGGTATTATACCTCGCAGCATGACCCATCTGTTTATTTGCCTCGGAATTCTGGTGGTGCTGTTCCTGGCCATTCTCGCGTTCCAGTATAGAGACAAATTCAAAAAAAAGACGTGAATACATACATCAATAAATAACGCAAATTATTTTGTGAAGATAATAAAGGAGGAACCAATATGCTGAATTATCAAAACCGACAGGGAAATCCTGCTACTTTTGAAACTATCACCGAGGTTTGCGCTCATGCTCCGGAAGCAGTCGATGGATTATCTGGCAATAATCGTATCCGCCAGATTGCTAACCCTGCCTTCCAAGATTTCCCAGAGGATATTCTCTACGTTTATCGCTCACCAAATCTTTATGGAGGCGAGACCGCAGCCCGAAACAACACGGTTTTTGTTGTTTTTTCCGACAAGCGTTATGCAGATAAGGAAACAGCTTTGGATGGGCTGAAGAAGTTGGGCCTTGTGGAACTGATAAATGAGCAGATTGGTAGCATCCTTCTCGTTATGCCAAAGGCAGATACTGGCTATGGAGAAAGCGACCTGCAAGCTTGCTATACCATGGTGGATGCTCTGTTCAGCCAGAAAATCCGACTGGAAATAGATGGTGAGCCAGCTCGCCCTGCAGAAAGCGAATACTGTGGCGGCTATGGAAAGACCTATTTCTTCGGTTTTGGTCAGGGAGCCACCTTTATGAATAATTTCATTGCTGGCTCTCGTGACGAATTAATCGGTCGCGTGGCTGGATATTTCACTTTTGGTGGAGAGATGGCAGAGGACGTTCTGGTTAACGATTATGTTCCTGCTTATTTGGTAAACCCTTGCAGCACTGCAGTTCGCCAGTTCCGTCAGGCTAATGGCTGTAACGCTTACGCCTGCAGCGAAGGAGTAGAGCGTTTCTATAATCAGCAGCAACCGCTCCGTCAGGTACGTGTTTCCTATGATACCGAGGGAGACGCTGGCGCATGGATGGTTCGTGCTTATCAGGAGATGTTCCGATTCCTTCAGAGAACCGCGAATTTGCCAACACCATATCCGGAGCCAGTTGTTACGAACCCTTACCAGGGCTACGTTCGTGCTCCAAAGATTTCCCGATTCGCCTTATCGGAACGGAATCCCGTGATTAACGACCGTACGGTCATTGGCGATTTGCAACTTCTTTTCGTCCATGATTCCGAAACTTTTGCGGATATAAAGATTACGGCAGATGTGGCGAATGAAAAATATAAAACTTTCATAGTTGACGAAAATGACTATTTAGACGCGTGGTATGAGGTGCTTCCTCAGAGCGTTTTGAACAATACCGCGCCGGAACACAGCGTTCCTCTGCTTCTGGCTAACCATGGCGGCGGCGACGATTTGCTGATGTTCTTGGATGAGACCGGTATTCTTCTGACTGCAGGCCAGCAGCAGTTTGCTATTGTTGCCGGAATGCACAGTGGCTTGACCTTTGTGGGCGGCGACTTAGTAGGTGAGATGCTCTCCCGTCTGGTACAGTATATGTTGAAGAAGTATCCGGCACTGGATCCAGAACGAGTTTATGTTACCGGTTATTCTATGGGTGGCGCAGCTTCTTATGCTTGCCTTGCAACCCATCCAGAGCTGTTCGCAGCAGCCGTACCGATGGCTATGCCTCTGTTTTGGGTATCCAAAGACATGGAAGAGAACAGCCAGAACCTTACAATGCCGATGCTGCTTTGCTCTTCTACTTATGACTTTGCTGCATGGGATACGAAGGCAAATCATCTGAACGATGGCGCTCAGCTCCTCTTCCGAACCTATCAGGGCTACAACGGAATGGCCGTACCGGAGCAGTTCGATTTTGTAAAATATCCATTTGTTGGTCAGCCGACCGACTCTATGAAGATCACCACCGTGAACGGCGAATGGCGTAATTTTGAGTGGAAAATGAACGGAACAAAAGGCTATCCGATGATGGGTCTGAACGTTACCGAGTATCTGGTTCACTCTTTATGGCCAGGCTACGGCGATATCGCATGGGATTTCTTCCGTCACTATCGCAGAGACGCAAAGACCGGTGAAACCATTTATTGCGAATAATTGTTTCAAAGTTATTCTTATATCAAATAATCATAAAAACAGGGAGGTATTTATCATGAGTGATTTTAGAAAAGTCATTACAAAACCAGGCGAAGTTATCGATTTCGAAACCGTTTTTGAGGAAAATCCATATCTGAGAACCGGAGTTCCATCCAAGAAGGGTACTGTAGAGAGAATCGACTACACCACAGCTGTTTATGAAGATGGAAAGACCTATAATAAAACTTGCTATGCATATCTGCCATACGGTTATGACAAAGACGATAAATCTAAAAAATACAATGTTCTGTATTTCCAGCACGGAAACACCTGCGAGCCAGCAATGTTTGCTATCGGCGGAAATAAGTACATGTTCGATATGCTGTTTGAATCTGGCGAGCTGGATCCATGCATCATCGTATTCATTACCTACTATTTTGATCCATTAGGAAATTCCGAGCAGAGAATTGCCAACGGACAGATTCCAGCTGGTGACGGCGGATGGGAAGGCCTTCCTCCTTATTATTACAAGGAAGTTGTTACGGATATCATCCCTGCAGTAGAAACAAAATTTAATACCTACTTGGAAGATGCTACTCCAGAAGGCATTAAGGCGAGCAGAGACCACAGAGGATTCTGCGGATACTCTAGAGGCGCTGTTCAGACATGGCGTATGCTTCATTATGATTTTGAATACTTCCGCTATTTCGCTCCAATGAGCTGCATGACAACAGCTGGCCATAAAATGAGAGAGCCATTTACAGAGGAAGAAGTAATTGAATACGTAACCGCTGGAATTAAAGCAAATCCAGAGCTTCCATTCTTCATTTTCGCTTCCAATGGTGGAAAAGAAGACATTGCTCAGATGAACGAGCAGATGAAATACATCACCAAGCAGGACTGCTTCTCTTATGGCAACGACCCAGAGAAGAACAACATTTTCTACGCAGTTTCTGACTTCTATCATACCGATTATTTGGTACCATACTACATGTGGAACTCTCTGAAAGTTCTGTTCAAATAAGTATGTGAAACGTAGGAAAATTTTCCAACACCGAAAGAATCCTAAGACAGCGACAAAAAAATTAATTGGAGACGGATATGAATAAACTGGGTTTTGGAGCTCTTCATTTTCCAAAGAAAGACGAGGAGCAGATTGATTTCGAAAGTCTGAATGCAATGGTGGACACCTATCTTGCCAGTGGACGAACTTTTTTTGACACAGCGTACACCTATGGAAATAGTGAATGGGCTTTAGGCGAGGCTCTCTCCAAGCGCCATCCGCGAGAAAGTTTTCAGCTTTGCACAAAGCTGCCTGGTTATCAGTGTGAGAAACCGGAAGACAGTCAACGGTATTTTGAAGAAGAATTGGAACGTTGCAAGGTGGAATACTTTGACGTATACATGCTTCATTGGCTGAATGATAAAAATTATCGCATTGCAGAAAAACTAGGACAGTTTGACTTTTTGAAGAAATTGAAAGCCGAAGGAAAGGCGAAACGGATTGGATTTTCCTTTCATGATACGGCGGACCTTCTGGATGAAATTTTGACCGCTCATCCAGAAGTGGATTGCGTACTGATGCAGCTGAATTATGCAGACTGGGAAAGCGAAGCAATCCAGGCTCATCGTTGCTATGATACGGCAGTTCGTCACGGGGTGTCGGTTATGGTTATGGAGCCAATTAAGGGAGGAACCTTATCCACTCTTCCGGAAAAAGCAGCTCAGATGTTAGCGCAGATTGATCCGGAAAGTACGCCTTCTGCTATGGCCCTTCGCTTTGTTGAAAGTTTGCCGGGAGTGGAAATTGTTCTGTCTGGAATGAGTTCCCTGCAGCAGATTGAAGAGAATGTTCGTTCCCGTAAGGAACTGACAGAAGCAGAACGAGAGGCAATGCTCCGCGTCGCAGAAGAAATTAATAGTGAAACAGAAATTAAATGCAGTGGCTGTGGTTATTGTCTCAAAGGTTGTCCGCAGAACATCTGTATTCCAAATTATTTCCGGATGTACAATGAAGTGAAACGTGCGCCAGGGGATGGATGGAAGATTACGCCAGCTTACGACAGAGCCATCCAGACTCATGGAAAAGCTTCCGAGTGCATTGCTTGCGGTCAATGTGAAGCGCATTGTCCACAAAAGCTTCCGATTATCGATAATTTGAAAAAAGTAGCGGAAGAATTTGAGAAGAAAGAATGACAATCATGGGCAGACCGCGGATGTCTGCCCATAAAAAATAATTTTGGAAGGAAACGCATATGATAAAAGAAGACCCATTTTTCTGGTATACATACAACACCATCACCATTCCAGGCGTACAGGGAGAGCATACCATTCTCCATGTTACCGATACCCATGTAAACTTGTGGGATGAAGAGTCTACCGAGGAAGAACGGGCGGCAGCAGAAAAGCAGGACGATGTATGGAAAACCTTTAAAGCTCGTTTTGCTAATGCAAACGGAGAGCCTTATGGTGAACCGCAGGACATTCCTACCAAAGCTGCTTTTGAGAAACAGATGGCTTTGGCAAAAGAGCTGAATCCAGAAGTTTTATTACTGGCAGGTGATAATCTGGAAGTGTCTAATGCAGCAGGAGAACGGTTCCTGACGAAAAAACTGGAAGAGTTTGGCGGAAAATATATGATGGTTCCTGGTAACCATGAGGACCAGACCTTCGGTAAGTTCTGGGGACAGGGCGTTCGGGTTATGGAGTTTGAGGACTTTCGTATTGTAGCTATCGATGATAGCCGAATGACCGTTGCCAAGGAAGATGTAGATGCTCTCCGTGCTCTTTGCGACGAGAAAAAGCCAATCCTTATTCTTTGTCATGTGCCGATGTCTACACCAAATTGTAAGGAAGAATGCAAAGAGAAAATGTCCGGAAAGAACGACTATTTCTATTTAGACAGCCAGACAGAGGACGAGGGTGGAAGAGCTTTCGTAGAACTTTGCATGAACAACGATGTGATTAAAGCCGTTATCTGTGGTCATGTTCATGGCTATTATAAGATGGAGCTGGTTCCAGGCAAGCCTCAGATCATCGGATCCATGGGTATGGCAGGAGCAGTCGACATTATTACCGTAAAAGGCTGAAAAAATAATTTAAACTAAAAATAAAAAAGACCGCAGGGGAATTTCCTCTGAGGTTTCTTTTTATTTTTTCTTATTTAATATCAACAGCAATGCAATCAAAATCGCTATGCTAATAACAATGGAAATCCATACGTTGAGCTTGAAACCAATCATCAAGTAGCCCACCGCACAGACCACAGCAACTAAAGTTGCGTAAGGCAGCTGAGTTTCTACATGGCGGATGTGAACGCATTCCGCTCCAGTGGAAGAAAGAATGGTGGTGTCGGAAATCGGTGAGCAATGGTCACCATAAACGGAACCGGCTAAAGTTGCGCCCAAAGCAGGAATCAGCAGTGGAGCAGCGCCTTCGACGGCACAGATCATGGTAACAATCGGAATTAAAAGTCCGAAGGTTCCCCAGGAAGTTCCCATAGAGAAGGACATAAGGGCTGCAACCACGAAGAGCAGGAACGGAAGGAAACCGAATGGCAAATTCACGCTGTTCAGGAAGCCAGAAATAAATTGGCCAGTGCCGATCATTTCACGGCAAACGCCACCTAGACTCCAGGAAAGAATCAAAATCAGCATTGGAGGAACAATACTTCCAATACCGCCAACGATGGAATCGATAAATTCCTTTGGCTTCATGAGCTTCCTCGGGAGATATAAAATCAAAGCGGTAACCAAAGCAGCGAAGGCGCCTAAGGTCAAACCGGCAGTCGGATTATAGCCAATGGCTTCAGAGAACGGAACTCCACTGAAAAATCCACCTACATAAGCCATTCCTAAAATAGCACAAATGATTAATACCACAATCGGAAGTACTAGGTCGAAGACACGGCCTTTCTTCTTTGTGTCAGTTTTATTGGTTACCTCTTTTGGAACTGCTTCCAACGCTTTCCGTTCTGCTTTTTTCATCGGACCGAAGTCCTTGCCTGTCAGACAGATAAAAAGAACCATAATGATGGTCAGAATAGCATAAAGATTATAAGGAATAGTAGATAAAAAAGTATGGAAACCATTTTCGGCGCTGACTTCGCTGGCAACCGCAACGGCCCAGCTGGAAACTGGGGCGATAATGCAAATCGGTGCAGCAGTCGCGTCGACGATGTAAGCTAACTTTTCGCGGGAAATATGAAATCGGTCGAAAATCGGGCGCATAATAGTGCCTACCGTCAGACAGTTAAATCCGTCATCAATAAAAATCAGAACGCCTAAGATTGCGGTTGCAAGACTAGCGCCTCTTTTGTTTTTCAGCCGTTTGCCCGCCCATCTTCCATAGGCTTCGCTGCCGCCGGATTTGGACACCAAAACAACAACCGCCCATAAAAGTGCTAAGAAGATAATCATGTACGCATTGGCGGAAATCTTCGAGCACATCATGTCGAACATATGGGTAAATATGGCGATAAAAGATTCACCGGCAAAGATGGTGTAAATCACCATGCCAGAGGTAAGACCTAAAAATAGAGAAAAATAAACTTCCTTGGTAATTAGAGCAAGTACGATAGCGATCAATGGGGGAAGTATAGAAAAAAATCCAGTTTCTATCATTTGCAATTCCATGAGAACGCTCCTTTAACGGGTCTAGTCGACAAATTATCGACCAGACTTGTTTCCATTATGTTATACTTATATCATACTCGCACAAAAGGCATGAATGCAATGAAGATTGAAAAAACTGAGGGATAAAAAATGGCAATGAACTTTAAATATGTACGAATTCAGGGAAAAGAATTAGCAGAGAACACTCTTTATGCAAAGGGTATCTTCAGTATGTTCATGCAGATGATTTCCGACGGCGTCATGGAAGAGGAAGACAAAGATCTTTATATGGAAATCGATGATTGGTTCTCCAAAAATCTTCCGTACCCGCCTCAGTGCAAGAATCAGGAAAAGGTAGTCTGCTTTTTTAAGACAGAAAACGCAGATTTAATGATGAAAATGATTACGCCGGCTATGTGGCTGCTGGATCGGTACAAGCACCCGTTTTATGTGGTGTACACCAACTTTCCAGGCGAAATTGTGTATGAAGATGAATATCAGGTAGCAGTGAAAGTGGATGACAATATCGAAATCCAGAAACTGCAGGAGTCCTGGTCGAAATAAAGGAGAACCCATGAAAATCAATCCAGAAAAGGATTTTCTCCCGCTGACAAAAGAAGATATGGAAAAGAGAGGATGGCAGCAGGCCGATTTCGTGTATGTAATCGGTGATGCTTACGTAGACCATTCTTCCTTTGGACCTGCCATTATCAGCAGAGTTTTGGAATCCCGTGGCTACAAGGTAGCCATTATTTCCCAGCCTGACTGGAATGATCCGGAAAGCATCGATGTTTTCGGAGAACCGCGGCTGGGCTTTTTAGTGTCCTCGGGCAACATGGATTCTATGGTAAATCATTACACCGTAAACAAGAAACGTCGCCACGAAGACGCTTATACTCCGGGTGGAAAAGCTGGAAAGCGACCAGATCGGGCGGTTTTGGTTTACTGCAATCTGATTAAGAAAAAATATAAAAATGTGCCGGTGATTATTGGCGGTATCGAGGCCAGTCTGCGCCGGTTGGGTCATTACGATTATTGGTCCGATAAAATGAAACGGTCCATTCTTTTGGATTCCGGCGCTGATCTTTTAAGCTATGGTATGGGCGAGAAGTCCATGATCGAAATCGCAGACGCTCTGAATCAGGGAATGGAAGTTTCGGATATTACCTGGATTCGGGGAACGGTTTACAAAGCAAGAGAAATCGATAACATTCCAGATGCGAAAATTATTTTGCCGGACTATGACGAGATTTCTTCCGACAAACGGGCTTATGCGAAAAGCTTTAATATTCAATCCCAAAATACGGATGCCATCAATGGCAAAGTTTTAATCGAGAAATACGGAGAAAAGAGATACATCGTCCAGAATCCGCCAGCTTACCCGCTGACTATGGAGGAGATGGACGAAATTTATGACTTACCGTACCGAAACACCTACCATCCGTCCTATGAAAAGGAAGGTGGTGTACCTGCAATTAAAGAGGTGAAGTTCTCCCTGACCAGTAACCGTGGCTGCTTTGGCGGCTGTAGTTTCTGTGCCCTGAACTTCCATCAAGGAAGAGCGGTTCAGGTGAGAAGCCATGAGTCCTTGCTGAAAGAAGCGAAAGCCATGACAGAAGATCCGGAATTCAAGGGCTATATCCACGACGTTGGCGGTCCGACGGCGGACTTCCGAAGACCGGCTTGCGACAAACAGAAGGAAAAAGGCGTATGTCCGAATAAGCAGTGCATGTATCCGGAAATCTGCAAGAATATGGTAGTGGATCATTCCGACTATATCTCTTTATTGCGGAAACTGCGGGCGTTGCCGAAAGTAAAGAAAGTATTCATTCGTTCCGGTATCCGCTTCGATTATGTCATGGCGGAAAAAGACAGCACCTTCTTAAGAGAGGTCTGCAAATATCATGTCAGTGGACAGCTCCGCGTAGCGCCGGAACATGTTTCCGACCGGGTACTGAAGCTTATGGGCAAGCCAAAGAAAAAGGTTTATCAGGACTTCTGTAAAAAGTTTGACAGTATCAATCAGGAATTGGGCATGAAACAGTACGTTGTGCCGTATTTGATTTCCTCCCATCCAGGTTCCACGTTAGAGGACGCCATTGCCTTGGCAGAAAGCGTTCGGGACATGGGCTATATGCCGGAGCAGGTGCAGGACTTTTATCCAACGCCGTCTACCATTTCTACCTGTATGTATTACACCGGATTGGATCCGCGAACCATGGAGCCCGTTTATGTACCGGAAACCTATCATGAAAAGGCTATGCAGCGAGCTTTAATCCAGTATCGGGATCCAGCCAATTACAAGCTGGTAAAAGAAGCCTTGTTGACCGCAGGAAGAGAAGACCTGATTGGATTCGACCGGAAGCATTGTTTAATTCCACCGAGACAGTTGAGTGAGAAAAAAGGCAAAGCCAGCGGAGCGAAAACGGGAGAGAAGGAATTCAAAAAAACAGAAACGAAACCGGGAAAGAAAACCGGAAAATCAATAGAAAAATCATGGAACAAACGAAAAACCAAATAAAAATATGTACCGTTGCGAAGAAATGCGGCGGTTGTGAATATATGGGAGAAGCTTACGAGGAGCAGCTGCGGAAGAAGCAGAAAACCTGCGAAAAGCTTCTGGGGAAATTCGGGAAAGTGGAGCCGATTCTAGGCATGAGCTTTCCGTACTATTATCGACACAAAGTACATCATGCTCTCGCCAGAAATAAGAAGGGCGACATCGTTTCCGGCAGCTATATGAAGGGAACGCGGCGGGTTGTTTACGTGGACGAATGTTTGTTAGAGGACAAAGGCTGCCAGAAGATTATTGCAGACATCTGCCAGCTTCTGAAGTCTTTTAAGATTACGGTTTATAGCGAAAATTCCGGATATGGATTGATGCGCCATATTATGGTCCGCAAGGGAAACAAAACGGGAGAACTGATGGTAATTTTAGTTGCAGTTTCTCCAGTATTTCCATCCAAAAATAATTTCTGCAAAGCCCTGGTAAAGCTTCATCCGGAAATTACGACCATTGTTTTGAACGTGAATCCGGAAGACACCAGCATGGTTTTAGGCGAGAGGAATATCGTTCTCTATGGCCCTGGAAAGATTAAAGAAAAGCTTTGCGGTCAGACCTTTTTCATGTCCCCAAATTCCTTCTTCCAGGTAAATCCGATGCAGACGGAAAAGCTCTATAACACGGCCATGAAATTTGCGAAGCTGGAAGGCGCGGCTAACGTTATCGACGCTTATTGCGGAACGGGAACCATTGGTCTCATTGCCGCAAAAAATGCGAAGAATGTAATCGGCGTGGATTTAAATGGAGACGCCATCAAAAATGCTGTTTCCAACGCGAAAGAAAATGGCGTAAAGAACGCTCGTTTCTATAGCGCAGACGCTGGCGAGTTCATGGAAAAGATGGCTGCGGAAGGAACGACTTGTGATGTGGTGTTTATGGATCCGCCGAGAAGCGGTAGCACCAAGCAGTTTATGAATTCGGTCCTGAAACTGTCTCCGGAACGAGTGGTTTACATCTCTTGTAATCCAGAAACCTTGGCCCGGGACTTAAACTATTTTACTAGCCATAAATATACCGTAAAACAGATGCAACCTGTGGACATGTTTCCATTTACCGAGCATGTGGAGACGGTATGTCTTTTGTCCAAACTTTCTGGATCGAAGAATACGATCGATGTGAAGGTAGATATGGATGAACTGGATGTGACTTCAGCGGAGACAAAGGCTACATATGAAGAGATCAAAGCATACGTGTTGGAACAGACCGGACTGCAGGTAAGCAATCTGTATATTGCTCAGGTTAAGCGCGAATGCGGGATAATCGAAAGAGAGAATTATAACAAGCCGAAGTCAGAGGACTCAAGGCAGCCGCAGTGTCCGGAAGAAAAGCGTAAAGCCATTATGGAGGCATTAGAGCATTTCGGGATGGTGTGATGATTTAAATATTCACGATTAGCAATATGGGAATACCGTCGTTACTAATGACGGTATTCTGTCATTTTTGATATTTTCAATCGGCCCGGTGTAGGAATACCAGTCGCCCATTTTTGATATTTTCAATCGGCCCGGTGTAGGAATACCAGTCGCCCATTTTTGATATGCCGACCATTACCGCTTCATACTTGCTGCTGTCCATATTCTGAAGCACAGCGGCTGCGGACTGGAGGGACACG
>JAKSRM010000004.1 GCA_024403615.1 Lachnospiraceae bacterium | reverse complement strand
ATGGACTCGTGTTCGAAGCAAATGGAGACATCCGTTATTACGTTGATGATGTAGCCCAGTATGCAGGCGTCGTAACTGACGGAAACGGAAATTATTATTACATCAACAGCAGCTTGAAAGCCGTAAAGAATACAACCTATACAATAGGAACAGCTAAGGCAAACGGACTTGTAAAAGCAGGCACCTATGAGTTTGCTGCGGATGGAAAGATGATCAATCCTGTAGATCCAAGTGTAAAGAATGGACTCGTGTTCGAAGCAAATGGAGACATCCGTTATTACGTTGATGATGTAGCTCAGTATGCAGGTGTCGTAACTGACGGAAAAGGAAATTATTACTACATCAACAGTACGATGAAAGCCGTGAAGAATACAACCTATACAATAGGAAGTGCTAAGGCAAACGGACTTGTAAAAGCAGGTACCTATGAGTTTGACGTAGACGGAAAGATGATAAATCCTATAGTAGAACAATAATAATTATTGCCCGGCTTTTGCCGGGCTACCGCATAAGTCAAAGCCTCCACGTGGCATGCGGTGGGCAACAGGAAATATTCCTGGCAAATTTGATTAGAAAGAAATAATTTCATGAAAATAGTGTTGTTATCTAATTATTTTAATCATCATCAAAAAAGCATATCGGATGAATTTTATAAATACGATTCATCATTCCGCTTTGTGCAAACGGCGGAAATGAGCGAAGAGAGAAAGAAATTAGGCTATCTTTCAAATTATTTGGATAATTATATTATTTGCTATCAAAATAATAAAAAAGAAGTTGAGGAAATGCTCAGAAAAGCAGATGTTGTAATAATAGGTAGTGCTCCAAATAGCTTATTGAAATTTTGCAAAAAAAATGCTCTTATTTTCAGATACTCAGAACGCCCTTTTAAAAAAGAACAAAGTATGATACGTATGCTGTATCATGCAATTAAAGGATATATTAATAATGTGATTTTGAAGTCTACATATCTACTGTGTGCAAGTGCATACACATCTTATGATTATTCGCGATTAGGCTTATTTAGAAAAAAGGCTTATAAATGGGGATATTTCCCTGAAACTAAAAAATATGATATTGATGTATTATTAGAGAATAAAGAACAGAATAGTATTTTATGGTGTGGAAGATTTATTGATTGGAAACATCCAGAAATAGTTGTTCAAGTTGCCGAAAAATTAAAAAGTGATGGTTATGGATTTCATATAAATATGATTGGAGTAGGTGAAATGCTTGAATCAATTAAAAAAATGATTGAAGAAAAAAATTTAATTGACAACATAACCCTACTTGGTTCAATGAGTCCTGATGAGGTCAGAACATATATGGAAAAAGCAAGTATTTTTTTATTTACTTCCGATCGACAGGAAGGATGGGGAGCTGTGTTAAATGAATCAATGAACAGTGGGTGCGCTATAGTAGCCTCACATGAAATTGGAGCAGTTCCCTATCTTTTAAAGGATAAAGTCAATGGCTTGGTGTATCAAACCGATGATTTTATCGGTTTATATCAACAAGTTATTTTTTTGTTGGAACGTATAGATGAACAACGTAGACTTGGAAAAAATGGTTATCAGACAATTGCAAAAGAATGGAATTCAAAGATTGCTGCAGAAAGATTTATTGTTTTGTCACAACACCTATTAGAAGGAGAAAAACAACCGAATTTGTTTGAATCGGGGCCATGTAGCAAATCAGACATAATTATAGGATAGAGTGTTTTATGAAAAATAAGCAACCAATAATCAGTGTTATTATCCCTATATATAATGTTGATAAATACTTAAAAAAATGTATTGAATCAATTATTAATCAGACATATGTGAATCTTGAAATATTCTTAGTTGATGATGGGTCTACGGATAGGTGTTCTCAAATATGTGACGAATATGAAAAAAAAGATGATCGAATAATTGCTATTCATAAAACTAATGGTGGACAAGGAAGTGCCAGAAATGTGGCGCTGGATCGTATTACAGGCGATAATATATTGTTTGTGGATGCTGATGATTATCTGGATTTGGGAGCTATTGATTTATTAGTAAAAACAGCCGAAATTACAAAGGCTGATATTATTTGCTTCGGCTATATTTTATCCAACGGGATAAGAGATGTTTCACATTTTTGTGAAGAATTTTCATTTGATACTGATATCGAAGCAATAAAAAATTTTATATGTAATCATAATATAACTCCGATGATGTGGACTAAATTTTTCAAGTCAGAGCTTTTTGAGAATTTGCGTTTTCCGACTGAACTGAGAAAAAGTGAAGATCGTTATATTATGCCCGAATTATTAAGCCGGTCTCAAAAAACAATTGGAATAAAAGATTGCTTGTATCATCAAAATGCAAGAATGGGAAGTCTTGAACGTTCTCCTTTTTCTAAGAAGGATTTAGACGCAATATTGTGTGAAAAACACATTGCTGATTATATTATTGAAAATTACCCACGACTTAAAAATGATGTTTTGGCATTTGATATCAATGCGATGGCTAGCTGTGCTGTTAAAATCTTGGTTACTCATCGATTCTTACAAAATCGCCTATTATTTCATAGCCTTATTAATCAGATTAGAGAAACGTATATCTGTTTATCCAAGGAATATGGTTACAGTATTGAATTTAACGATAAAGTAAAATATGTTGTAAAACACCAAACAATTACTATTATCCCTCATTTTTTCCTAATTGGTTGTTTTAGAAAAATAAAAAATATTTGTAAAAAAATGATAATAATAATCAAAAAAGCATTGCCATAAATTTTAAAAGTCTCTGATAATAAATAATATAATAATTATATAGAACTATTCAAATAAAATCAGATACTTTTTCATTATTATTAGAGAATGTTAATATGGAAGAAGGACGAGTAAAAAAAGCAACTAGAAATATAGCGTTTTCCTTTATATACAAGTTTTTTGATGTTATTTTAGCGTTTGTTCTTAGGACGGTCTTTATTCAAACGTTAGGAACAGAATATTTAGGATTAAGCGGATTGTTTACTGGTATATTGAATGTTTTATCTTTGCTAGAACTGGGGGTTGGACCGGCAATAGCCTTTTTATTATATAAACCTTTAGCTGAACATGATAATGAAAAAGTAGCAGCTCTTATGCAATTGTACAGACGAGTATATGCCATAATAGGTATTGTCGTCTGTGGCGTGGGGCTGGCATTGACTCCTTTTCTTGGGAAAATAATAAATCTTCCGAATAATATTGATAATTTAATAGTGATATACTGGCTTTCTGTTGCGAACACGGCGGTGTCCTATTTTTTAGCATATCATAGGACTGTATTAACCGCTGATCAAAGATCTGATATTTGTTCAAAGATTGATATCATTTTTCGAATTATTAGATGTGCTGGATTAATAGGAATTTTGTTTTTAACTCATAATTATATCGCATATCTATCTTTTGAAGTATGCATCACTTTAGCATCTAATATTGTTGTAACCGTGATTGTTAATAAAAAATATAGCTACATCAATCGTATTCCTCATGCTGTGCTTGATAAAGAAGAGAAGTCAAAAATAGTGAAGTATATGTCTTCTACTATTTTTACTAAGTTTGGACAAACTATAGTGACTAGTACTGATAGCATACTTATTTCTGCATTTATTAGTACTGGAATTTTGGGCTTGTATTCTAATTACAACATGATTTATTCAAATTTGGATATCATTATTTATTTGATTTTCTCAAGTATTACTGCATCAGTTGGTAATTATGCTGTTTTTAAGAATAATGACAATTCATATGCACTGTTTAAAAAGCTTAATATGGCAAATTACATGATTGTTTGCGCTGTATCCGTGTGTTTATTTTGTTTAGCATCTCCGTTTGTATCACTATGGATCGGAACGGAATATTGCCTCTCAGAATTCACAGTGGGAGTTATTGTATTAAATTTTTATATAACAGCAAATCAAAACAGTGTCGCCAATTTTATGAGCGCTAAAGGCGAGATGCATTACAAAAACCGTTATCGAGCTTTAATTGAAGGTATTGTCAATATTGTTTTTTCTATAGTACTGGTAAAATATACACCCCTTGGTATTACTGGAGTATTTATAGGGACAACGGTTTGCTTTATTTCTGGAAGAATGTGGATGGATGCAACAGTTTTATTTAAAAACTGGTTTGGCCGTCCTTTGAAATCTTATTTTTTTCCTTACTTGTTTCGCTTTCTTTTATTTGTTTTGATATGTGTTGTTATGAAATTATTATCCGTTTTCATATTTGCCAAAATGGGAATTCACATTATTTCATGGCTTATTGTTGCCATTTCTTGCATAGTGTTTTGTGGTTTAGTATTTTGGGCTCTTTGGAGAAAAACAGATGAATTTAAATATATTGTTAGCATTGCAAAGCGTATTGTGAAAAAAAAGAATAAAAAGGAGAACTGTTAGAAGAGATGAAAGCAAAAGTAATATACACATTAATGTTATTAGGCGTATTAATAATGTTAATTGGATGCGGAGCCAAAAATGAATTACCTGAAAACAATTTTTATTCTGTTGCTGAGCGAAACTTCAGCATTGAAACAAAGTACGCCAATCTTGAGTATCCAGACAAATGGAAAGATGTCGTAAAGACGGAAATTGTGGAGGGTAATCCATATACTGTAAAGTATTATCGAACCACAGAAAAAGGGGATATTCTTTTATTTGAATTGACTTTTGGCGGTGGTGATGGATATAAGCTGGGATCAATGAATGTAGATGGCCAGGAAGTAGACGTTTTTGTTAAAGATTATGAGATTGATCAGCAGGCAATGAGCGAAGCAGAATATCTAGATTGCTGCGCTATGGAAGAAGACGTTAATGTAATCATTTCGAAATTAATCGAGAATAATGGATTTGTTTTAGTTGGCGATGAACAGAATACAGAACCGGAAGATACAAGTATTTACGGAATTGAGACAAAATATGGCGTGCTTTCTTATCCTGCTAAATGGAAAGATATCGCAATTGTAAAGGTCGTAAATGATGACCCTTATGTTGTTAAATTTGCCGGTCAGACTGCAGATGAAGAAGTGCCTCTTTTTGATTTGACCTTCAATGGTGGCGATGGATATTTATTGGGTACAATGAATGTTGATGGTGAAGATGTTGAAATTCGCATTAATGATTATACCTTTGATCAAGAGAACTTGTCTGAAGAAGACTACTATACCTGCTGTGCTATGCAGGAAGATGTTAATGTTATTCTTCAGTATTTAGTAGAAGACTATGGATTTGAGTATGCGAAGTAATGTTCGAACGGCAACTCTGATAGCATGATATATAAAGCGCTGGTTGATCCAGCGCTTTAATTCAAATAATGTGTCATTATTAAATAACAATAATAAAGAGAAAGGATAATCAGAAAATAATGGGAAATAAAAAAGAAGAAAATAAGAACATAGAAAATAAAAGTACTAATTCAAAATTATCAGAAGCGGCTAATTATTTAGCAGGAAGAAAATCTGTATTTGAAGTAAATGAAAAACTTTTGCATAATAATCGATTTTTTACAGACGATAGTTTTTTGCTCATCTTGAAAGAAATTTTAGACAAATGTGAAAAAACAATAGAGCCGGACACAATATTATTTAGGTCAAGAATTTACAATGAAGCGGATAAGGAAGAAAGAAAGAATGGAATTACAGTAGGACAACAGTTTGAAGGATATGATGCAAAGGAATCATTTGTTAACGAACATAAAGATTGGCCTTCATATGGAAGAATGAATCCAAATGGAATAAGAGTACTTTATACGTCTTCTGATCTTAAAACTAGCATGAAGGAATTGAATCCAGCCTATGGAGAATTATTGAGTGTAGCAAAGATTCAATGCAAAAAGTCGTTAAAAATTGCTGATATGAGTTTAGTGATTACAGATGATAATGATATGCTTAAAAAGGGGATTATTGAAACGATACAGGAACAGCTTTCTCAAGGTTATTCTGAAAAAGAGTATATTTTTTCGCAATATGTTGCAGCATATTGTCAAAAATTAGGATTTGATGGAATTGGGTTTAGGTCAAAATATAGTACAAAATCCGATCACGATAAAAATAACGGAATAAATTATACAATATTTAATTACAAGAAATGCGAAGTAATAAGTTCTGAACTTCACATTATTAAAAATGTAACGTTACAGGAGGATTCTATTAGTATAAATAAAAAGCAAAAATGATAAAAATACGTATTAATCGTTTTATAAAATCACAACGTTTGGCAGACTTAAACTCCATATTTCTATGAAAAAACACATCCCACTCACCATCTTAATAATCCTAACCATCCTCTTTATCTGGGGACAATCGGTGCTGCCGGCATCCACGTCTGCGTCCGAAAGCTCCTGGGTTATGGATCTGGTGCGCCCGTTCCTGGAATTATTTACAGGGCCGGGAAACGTGACGGCCCATCTGGTACGGAAGCTGGCCCACGCCACGGAATACTTCGTCCTGGGCTGCGAGGCTGCGTTATGGTGTCGGTGGAAATTGAAGGGCCGGAAGAGAATCGTCAAGTTCCTGATTCTTCTGGCGTTCGGGCTGGTGGTTGCTTTTATCGACGAAGGCATCCAGTTCTTCTCGCCGGGCCGGAGCATGGAATTTTTAGATATGATGATTGACCTCAGCGGCGTGACGGTTGCGGGGCTGGTGTTTATGGCCATACCGGAAAAGAAAAAGACTACCTGACGGTAGTCTTTAATTATTGATCAAGAGTTTTCTCTTTTATCGGAATGACGGACAAGCCTAATCCCAGCTGGGAAAAGAGCTTTAGCAAGGTATTGAGATTAGGAGAAGTAGTTCCAGCTTCAATTCTTGCAACGGAGGATTGCGGAAGGCCGCATAGCTTTGCCAGCTCTCTTTGGGAGAGATTTAAATTGTGCCGTTGCTCAATCATTGCACCAACAATTTTAGAAAGGGCTTCTGCCTCATCAATATCTGCAGCAATTTCAGGGTTGGTTTCTCTTACATGGTTTTTATATTCTGTCCAGGTTGCCATAAGGTGACTCCTTTCTGGATATCCAATCTGCACGTTCAGCTATTGCTTTTTTCAACTCTCGTGAAGGCGTTTTTTGAGTTTTCTTTATTTGTCGTTGCACGTTGTTGCAGGTCATCGAGAAAATTCCATAGTTCAGAATATCCTTCCGACGTTGAATAAAATTCAATGTTATACAATGGTTAAATATACCTCCTTCAATAAGGACACAAGCAGATGATAGCAAAAATGCGTTCAATAGTCAATGATGGTTGCAGAAAAATGTAATGTGATTTGGGGTGAAAATAAAAATTAGATAAGAGGAAATATGCAGGAGAAATTCCTTGGAGGACTCAATATATCATAGCAAAAATGTAAACACAAGATGTTTTCAGAATTATTTTTATGCTATTTCTGAGGATTTGTAGTATCATATATAGTTAGCTGCGATATTGCGGCAGTTTGGCATTCTAGGAAAAGAGGCAGACAATCCATGGACGGTTTGAAACTGGCGGCTCTTTCGGCAAGCGGCGAAAGAACCTGCTTCAAAGTTGGAAATATAAATATTGGCGAAGACTTTTTAATCATCGCGGGACCTTGCAGCGTGGAGTCGGAGGAGCAGATCTTAGAGGCTGCTCGTCTGGTGAAAGAAGCTGGGGCGAACATGCTTCGCGGCGGCGCTTACAAGCCGCGCACTTCGCCTTACTCCTTCCAGGGCTTAGGCGAGGAAGGCTTGAAGTATCTGAAAAAAGCGGGCGAGGCTTGCGGCCTTCCGGTCATCACGGAAGTGGTAGATACTCGCGACGTTGCTCTGGTTGCGGAGTATGCGGATGTGATTCAGATTGGCGCCCGGAACATGCAGAACTTTTCTCTTTTGGAAGAGGTTGGCAAAATTCGGAAACCGGTTCTGCTGAAGCGTGGAACTAACGCCACCATCGAGGAACTCTTGAATTGCGCCGAGTACATTTTGGCTGGCGGCAACAAGGAGGTTTGTCTTTGCGAGCGTGGCATCCGCACCTATGAGACTTACACCCGCAACACCCTAGATCTTAGCGCAGTAGCGGCGCTGAAGGACCTGACCCATCTGCCGGTAATTGTGGATCCGTCTCATGCCACGGGCCGCAGGGAAATGATTAAGCCGATGAGCCTGGCAGCAGTTATGGCAGGCGCAGACGGCCTGGAGATTGAGATGCATCCGGAACCATGCAAAGCTCTTTCAGACGCAGAACAGCAGCTGAACGGAGCAGAGTTGAAGGAACTCATCACCGCTGTAAAGAAGACAGTGGAATTTAAGGCTAGTATTTAGCGCGGATAGAAAAGCGGATAGTTTTTCGCGATAGAGCGCGACTACGCGCACAAATTTAGGCAATGAAGACGATACGTGTAAACGTTGAAAAAGAATACAGTGTAAACGTAGGACGGGGCTTATTAGACGAAATAGGGCCCCTGGTTCGCGAGGCAAGCGGTGCTTCGAAAGCGGCAGTTATTTCTGACGCAACAGTATTCGCTTTATATGGCGACCGCGTCATAGCGAGCCTTGCGGACGCAGGCTTTACGGTTTGTAGCTTTGCTTTCCCGGCAGGCGAACAAAGCAAGAATTTCCAGACCCTGGAGAGCGTGCTGAACTTCTTGGCGAAAAGCGGCTTGCAGAGAGGCGATGTGATTATCGCTCTTGGCGGAGGTGTGGTAGGAGATCTGGCCGGATTTGCGGCTTCGGTTTATATGCGTGGCATCGATTACGTTCAGGTGCCGACCACTTTGCTGGCCATGGTAGATTCTTCTGTCGGCGGAAAAACAGCGGTCGATTTGGAGAAAGGAAAGAATCTCGCCGGTGCGTTTTGGCAACCGATTTCGGTAATCTGTGATTTGGACGCTTTAGAGACTTTACCATCGGAAGTTTTTGCAGAAGGCCTGGGCGAAGTGATTAAGACGGACGCTATTGCAGGATTGGGATTTTCTGAGGTGCTGGCCGGAGGCAATATTGAGACACGACTCGAAGAAATCATTACCGCCTGCATTGAATATAAAAGTAAAATCGTCAGCGAGGACGAATTAGATAAAAAAGGAATCCGTAACGTTTTGAACGCTGGGCACACCATAGGCCATTGCATCGAAAAGGCCAGTGGTTATTCCATCCCTCATGGCAAAGCGGTTGCCAACGGACTTTTGATTGAGGCAGCTATGGCTGTGAAATTGAGGCTTTGCAAAGAGTCTCTTTTGGAAACGTTGCAAGCGGAAGTTACCGCCTGCGGATTGCTGATGAGCGCGGAGAACGAGTCGTCTGCGTCTGATGGAGACTTTGTAGCAGCTTCGTTGGTTGTAGACCCAGACCGCTGGATTGAAATCATGACTCATGACAAGAAAAATGCCGGCGATGAAATCTCGTTTATTTTGCCGATGGATTTCGGAAACTATGTGGAACGGAAGCTCTCGCGCGTAGAAGTGCGAGAACTATTGGGAAGATTTGGAAAATAGATAACAACAGGAGGAATTGTTTTGGAAACACGACCTTATGTTTCATGGGAACTGATGAACAATTTTATGATAGATGTTTTTGTAAAGTACGGCGTGCCGGAAGCGGATGCGAAGATCTGCGCCGACGTACTTTTGGAGTCGGACCGACGCGGCATCGAAAGCCATGGCTGTAACCGTTTCAAACCGATTTATTTGGACCGGATTAAAAACGGAACGCTGAAGCCGGTGACGGAAATTGAAATCGTGAAGGAAACCCCGACCACGGTAGTTATGGACGCTCATGATGGCATGGGCATGGTAGCGTCTCACAAGATGATGGAGATGCTGATTGAAAAGGCCAAGGTTTATGGCATGGCTGGTGGCGCGATTAAGAATTCGACCCATTATGGCATCGCTGGATATTGGACTGGCATGGCGGAGAAGGCTGGAATGATTGGCATTACCGGCACCAACGCCAGACCGTCAGTGGCTCCGACTTTCGGCGTGGAGCCTATGATGGGAACCAATCCTTTGACATTTACCATGCCGACCGACGAGGAGTTTCCGTTTAATTTTGACGCGGCAACTTCCACGGTTCAAAATGGGAAAATTGAATTTTACGAGCGCCAGGGGAAAGAAACCCCGGCTGGACTTGTTGTAAATAATGAGGGAGAAACCGTTACGGATTCTGGCCAGATTTTGAAGGATCTTCGGACCGGAAAAGCGGCGCTGCTTCCATTAGGCGGATTGGGCGAAGCCAATGGCGGTTACAAGGGATACGGTTTCACCACTGCGGTTGAGATTCTGTCCGCAGCCTTGGTGGGCGGACCGTTCATGAAGGCCTTGAATGGAACGGATGAAAACGGCAACCAGAGCATGTATCACCTGGGCCATTTCTTCTTCGTTATTAATCCGGAATTTTTTATGGGTCTGGATACCTTCAAAGAGACGGCTGGCGATATCTGCAGAGGTCTGCGTGATTCGAAAAAGGCGCCAGACGCTGAGCGCATCTTTACCGCAGGAGAGAAGGAACATCTGGCCTGGATGGAGCGCAAGGACAAGGGCGTTCCGGTAGGCGAGGCTATTCAGAAGGAACTGATTGGTCTTCGAGATGATTTAAAATTAAATTACGTTTTTCCGTTTGAATAAAAGAAAAGGCCCGCGAAGCTTCGGCTCGCGGGCTAATTTTTTGCAGGCAACTTCCACGCCGTCAAAATTAAAACCACGCGTTTCCGCGTGGCTTTTATCAATAATCTTGCAATGTTGGGGTGTGGACGTAGGTCGGTTTGACGTCTACGTTCGGCGCCGTCGTCACTTTGTAGGTAATGGTGACTGGCTCGTCTGGATAAATCATCATCGGGTAGATGTATCCAACCTGCAGCCCCTCGTATTCGTCCATGGTCATCTCACAACCGTTGCTCAGCTGGATGTCGGAGATGGTGCCACCGGCTGGGGCGAAGAGGTGGACGAAGCTGGAGATGGCACCTTCGTAATGGCCAGCCAAGTAGGTCAGGTTGTCGGCGTTGCCTAAATCCACTTCATTCAGATAGTTGGTTAGAGTTACGGTTACCGGATATTCCTTCGTGAAGTTTTCGATGGAGGTCCCGTCACCGACTTCTACGTCGATACGGATGAACATGCCCAATCGTGCAGCATCGTCGCATCCAAAGAACACGCCGATTTCCGGTTTCTCTGGGTCGAAGTTTAACTTGCCGGAAGCACCGGCTTTGGTTACGATTTCTTCTTCCTCCGGATCCACCATCCAGATCATGATGGTCCGGTCTTTAAAGCCCTGCTCGAACATATCTACATATTTGTCCGCGTCCGTCAGCTGGAAGCGGGTGGCGAAGGATTTCATAGTTTTCTTCGCTGCGTCGGAGAACAGGGAGTCTAAGTATTTCGCGTTCTTGCTGGCTTTTTCTCTCAAGCCTTCGTATTTCAGATACAGGTCGCGGTCCACAACCTGCAGCGCGTTGTCGCCGTTGATTTCTGTGCCGTCTTCTAAGACCACAGTCTCGCCCGTAATCTTCAGCATTTCCTGAACGATGTGCGGAGTCATACTGATGACGCCGTCAATTTCGGTATCGGTAAAGTTCTCGCAGGAAATGGTAGAGATGCTGGCTACCTTCGGGAAGTGAGGGTTGTAGCAGGCGTCGCGGTCCTGCCATACGTACAAGTCACCGAACAAAACGTTCTCGTGGTCCGTGGTTCCTGTTGGTACTGGATTGCCGTAAGCTACGAAGTTGACGATGCTGGACATTTCACCCACTTCTAAGATGCCGTCTTTGACCGTGATAAAACCGGCTGCGCCAGGGAAACCGCCACTGGCGCGGATTTCTGCCGTGTTCTGGGCCATGACTAAGTAGCAGCGGTCTTCGCCGTTGCCTAAAATGACCCGAACTAAATCTTCTCGATCTTTGACCAGGGAGAAGGTTTCGAACAGACTTTTCATTTTGTCCAAGTAGCCGTCCAGGGAGCTGCCCACCAGTCGGAAATTGACGGTGTCGATTTGGTCGGAAATCGCTTCGATGTCCGGCGCAACTTCGTCCAAGAAGTCTAGGTAGGCGTTGATTTGGTTTACGTTAAAACCGTTGTCGACGCGAAGTTCATCCAACGGGTATTCTTTCATTTTTACCAGGAACGGGCGGAAGATTTTTTCGCTGGCCTGGTCGAAGACGGAGAGCAGAATACGCGCGGAGCTCACGTCGCCGGACACTACGGGCAGGTTGGACACGAAACGCCAGAGGGGCTTGTCCAACATCGCTTCGATGCGGTTGCGGTCTGCGTCGACTTTGTCCAGAGCGATTTCCGCTGCTTCCGGATCCATTTCTTTTATGTCGATTAAAACTTCCTGCAGGTCACCTTTGGTGATGGAGGCTTCGCTTTTGAATTCTTTTACGGCTTTCAGTCCCGTGAGGCCGAGAATGGCTGCAAGAATTAGAACCACCGCCACGATGACTACTGCGGTGATGATGCGTTTTTTCTTTTTCTTGCGGGATGTGTGGGAGCGGTGGTGATGGTGATGATGATGCTCACCGCGATGTTCACCAGAGCGGTGGTGCTCGCCAGAGTGGTGGTGCTCGCCAGAGTGGTGGTGCTCGCCAGAACGGTGGTGCTCGCTACTGTGGCGGTGATGGTGCTCGCTGTGATGCTCGTCACCTGTAGTCTCGCTGCTAACAGTCTCGTTGCTTACCATTTCGCTGCTTGCAACTTCACTGGCATCACCAACAGGCTCTTCGGAAGGAGCCTCTGTAGCTGGAATCTCGTCGGCCAGAATTTCTTCCAGTTCCAAGTCCAAATCAAGTATTTCAATGTCGTCTTTTGGGAGATTGTTCTCCCGTCCTATTTTTCTGTCCATAATCACATATTTGTTTTCCGTATTATACACCTTTTTTCGACGATAGCATAGCAACATTGCGAAAACGCCGCCTTCTTGCTAAAATTAGAAAAACGAAAAGAGGGGCCTATGCTAATCCTTTGGATCATCTTATCAGTTATATGTTTTGTTTACGGCATCATGATTGCGTCGCTGCATTCCGGAGGCCTGTTTTTCATCTTCTGGTTTGTGCTGGCAGCAGTGTTCGCCCTTTTTGCGGTTGCGGTCCGCTTTCATTGGTGGACGCTCCTTCCGAAAGTCCTGAAACGGATTTTCATTATCTGCGTCATTATCGGCTGCATCTTTTTCGCAGCCATTGAAGGCTTGGTCATTTCCGGCTTCAGAGCCAAAAGTCCGAAGGATCTGGACTATATCGTCGTTCTCGGCGCCCAAGTCCATGACTACGGCCCAAGCGTGGTCTTAAAATACCGTCTGGACGCGGCTATTGATTATTTGAACGAAAATCCGGAGACGGTGTGCATCGTGTCCGGCGCCCAAGGTTTCAACGAGCCGTTTACGGAGGCCGAGGGCATGGCCCGCTACTTAGAGCAGCAGGGCATTCCATCCGACCGCATCATCCGTGAAGACTTAGCGGAGAACACCACCGGCAATATTAAGTACACCATGGAAATCATTGAGGCAAGAGAGTCACTGTCTGATAGCGAAAGTACGTCAACACAGACTGACGGTGAAACTCTTGTAAACACTTCGTCTTCGCAAGATGAGAAAATCACTCTTGGCATCGTGACCAACAACTTCCACATGTTCCGCTCCCTGCATATCGCGAAAGCCTATACGCAGAGGGAGGGCATTACGAATGTCGCCGTCAGCGGCATTTCTTCACCGTCCCGCGCCTTATATCTGCCAAACAACGCCGCCCGCGAATTCTTTGGCGTCGTGAAAGATTTCGTTCTTGGCAATCTAAAATAGCAAGCAATCTAAAATAACAATAAAAAAGGGGAACCACTCGGTTCCCCTTTAATTTTTATTCGCGACGCTCGCGCCTCGCACTTTCACGTCTCTCGCAGCTTGCGCCCTGTAGCTTCGAATTGCCGTCTTATCTAAGCCAGAAAAGTTAAAATTAGATAGTTTTTACATTGCTGATGTGTAAACGTATAAAAATACGGGCGTTTTCTTATACGTTTATATTCAAATAAAGCGAAAACGTATGAAGTTTTTGAAAAAAGAGTGGATAAATGAGGGTAAAAAAGACAGGTTATTATACGTTTTCTGTCTGTTACTCAGAAAACTATCTAAATTTAACTTTTAGAACGGGGGTTGAAATAATTGTGATGGAACTTCTCGCACTGTTGCTGTCACCGTTACAGTAAAAGTAGTGTTTTTTCATAGTTTTCAAGTATAAAAACACGCAAATTATTCAGAAAACGTATGAATGAACCAGAAAAGTAGTGGTTTTCATACGAAATATGGAGAAAAAACACACAGAATAAATAGAATTGCAATTAAATGAGGGTAAAATGTGTGTGTTTGAATAGAAAATAATAAGAAAAACACTACTTTTACTCTATAACAAAGTTTCAAGGGCACATAAAAAGGGGAACCACTCGGTTCCCCTTAATTGTTATGTCTAGTGCGCAGCCTCTTCGCATGCCTCGCATGCAGTTTCGCAACTTTTGCGCAGCCTCTTCGCATGCCTCGCATGCAGTTTCGCAACTTTCGCGCAGCCTCGCGCTCGCATTAATTATTTAGCAAAATATTCTTTTGAGTAAGAAATGATTTCTTCTTTGAACAAATCTGGGAAGCCCATCATCAGATATCCGATGGTATCCAGAGGAGCCCATTTGTCAACCCACTCATGTGCTAACTGGATAACTTCCTCGTCGGTGATGCCTTCGCGGAACTTCGGTGTCTCGTGAATTCCGAAGTACAGGCCAGAACCCTTGTACTGCTGAGCCAGAGCGTAAACGTCGTTCATGAGCTGTGGAGCCCAAAGGTCGATGCCCATCTCAATGTAAACAGGAACCATAGGACCGTTCTTGCCGCAGCTATGAAGTTCGAATTTCATGCCCAGGTTATGTACGCAGTCCGCAACTTTCTTGAAGTAAGGAGCGATCATCTCACGTGCAGTATCTGGTGAGAAGAAGGTGCTGTGCTGATGACCCCAGTCATCATGAACCTGAACCATATCGAAATCGAAGTATTTCTTCATCTCGGTAAAGTACTGGCAATAGAAATCGGACAGCTGGTCGAAAAGGCGATGGATACCTTCCTGCTGTTCTTCGTCGATCATAGCAACTGCTGCGTTTTCAACATCCATCAGGGACATCAATCTCTCCCAGAAACCGGTCATGATGATGGTCTCAGACCAAAGGTCTTTCTTCACGTAGTCTTTGTTCTTTTCATAGCAGTCTGCGAAGTCGAACATGTCGATAGTAGGAACGGATACATAATCTTCCCAATGGGTAATATCCGGAACCTTTGGTGAGCCTGGATGAACAGTAGCACCGCCAACTGCTGGAACGAATTCCCAGTCCAGATCGAACCAGTCGCTGCGGTAAATGTTATCGCCGTACTGATATGGTTCTTCACCGTCAAATACGAAGTGACGAGCGATAAACTCTTTGTTCATACGTGGCATCAGGCAGCAAGAATCTGCTTGACGGTATCCATGCATTGGAAACCATTCTGGCGTTTCGCCATTAATTCTTAAACGGTAGTTTTCTTTTGGTGTTAACATATTTTTCCCTCCCAATATTTTTCCCCAAGGCGCGTTTTCACAGGAAGCTAAATTTCCCCGGAAAGCTAAATCTGCCTAAAAAGCAAAAACAGGCGCTGTGACACGCCTGAGTTTCAACGCACCTACAGGGTGTTGAAATGTAATACCTTAATGGAAAAGCCTCAAACGGGACTTGAACCTGCGACCCCTTCATTACGAGTGAAGTGCTCTACCGACTGAGCTATTGAGGCATATGCATAAAAGCACTATAAGAAAGTATCATAAAATTACTTTTTTATCAACTAGTTACGGCGGACGACGCGCATTTTTTCGCGAACAACGTTGACGGGCTTACTGAAATTTTCGCGAACAACGATCGATGAGTCACCTTTACTTGCTCCATCTTCCGGAAGCACCGGCCGGCAATACTAAATGATTGCAGCTAACGGGAAGACCTACTTCGTCACAGCTTACGCTGCCGCCGAACTCCTTGGTTAAAACCGTCTCCAGCATGTACGTTAAAACTGCTGGCTGAAGGCCGGTAGTGTAGGAATTAATCAGGAAGAAGAGGGCATCTTTTTTCAGCACCTGTGAGCAGAGTTTGATGAACTCGTAGATGTTATCTTCCATCTTCCAGATTTCGCCTTTCGGGCCACGGCCATAAGATGGCGGGTCCATAATAATGGCATCGTACTTGTTGCCACGGCGGATTTCCCGCTCTACAAACTTCTGGCAATCGTCTACCAACCAGCGAAGTCTCTCGTCTGCAATCCCAGAGTCTTTGGCGTTTTCTTTTGCCCAGGCAACCATGCCCTTGGAAGCGTCTACATGGGTTACATGAGCTCCCGCTTTGGCACAAGCACAAGTAGCGCCGCCAGTATAAGCGAAGAGATTTAAAACTTTAATTTCCCCCGGCTTTTTCCGGCCCGCAGCGATTTCGCCTGCAATCAGATCCGAGCACCACTGCCAGTTCACTGCCTGCTCTGGGAAAAGGCCGGTATGCTTAAAACTAAACGGCTTTAAGTTGAAGGTTAAACGACCGTCTTTTAATCCCTGTAAGTCGTAATGAATCTGCCATTGTTCCGGCAAAGAGAAGAACTCCCATTCGCCGCCACCTTTGGCGGAACGGTGGTAGTGGGCATTCAGCTTTTTCCACTCGGAAACCTGCTTCTTTGTATTCCAAATAACCTGTGGATCCGGACGAAGGAGAATGTATTTTCCCCATCGTTCCAGCTTCTCACCGGCACAGGTATCGATAACTTCATAATCTTTCCAACCAGATGCTAAAAACATGATTTTTTCTCTTTCTCAACTTTGGAATTTCGGCTGTTGCAACATTTCAAAAACGTACGTTTCAACGCCTAAAAATACTATATATCTTTTTCTCCTTTTATGCAATTTTAAGCTGGGCGGCGAACCTATTTTCAGCTGCCTTCAATCCCTTTTTGGTCCTTTTTTATATTATTTGCGAAAAAATAAAAAAAGTTTGTATACCTTGTCCGTTGCCCATAAAAAAAGGCTGTGATAAAATTTTGGTAACTATGATTTAAGGAGGGAAATTATGGCAAGCTTCATCAATGAGCCGTCGCATACTTTTAACGAGTATCTGTTAATTCCGGGGTACTCCAGCGCTGAATGCATACCGGCCAACGTTAGTTTAAAAACACCATTAGTTAAGTACAAAAAAGGCGAAGAGCCTGCAATCTCTTTGAACATCCCGATGGTATCTGCAATCATGCAGTCCGTTTCCGGAGATGCTCTGGCTGTTGCTCTGGCAAAAGAGGGAGGTGTGTCCTTCATCTACGGATCCCAGACAATCGAAGAAGAGGCTGCCATGGTCAACCGCGCGAAGAATTACAAAGCTGGATTTGTGCCAAGCGACTCCAACCTTAGCCCGGAAGACACTCTGAAAGATGTTATTGCCTTAAAAGAGGCTACAGGACATTCCACTATGGCTGTTACCGAAGACGGTACCCAGAATGGAAAACTGGTTGGACTTGTTACCAGCCGTGACTACAGAGTGAGTCGTATGGAACTTACCTGCAAAGTCAAAGAGTTCATGACTCCAAGAGAAAAACTGATCACTGCTCCGGAAGGAACCAGCCTGAAGGAAGCAAACGACATCATCTGGGATCACAAGCTGAATGCTTTACCTATCGTTAGCGAAGACGGCAAACTCTGCTATTTCGTCTTCCGTAAAGACTACGATTCACATAAACAAAATCCAAACGAATTATTAGACAATACAAAACGATTTATCGTTGGTGCTGGTATCAACACCAGAGACTATGCAGAACGAGTTCCTGCTTTATTAGAGGCTGGCGCAGATGTTCTTTGTATCGACTCTTCCGAAGGTTTCTCCGAGTGGCAGAAACGTACTATCGGATGGATTCGTGAAACTTACGGCGACACAGTAAAAGTTGGTGCTGGTAACGTTGTAGACGCTGACGGTTTCCGTTTCTTAGCAGAATGCGGCGCAGACTTCATTAAAGTTGGTATCGGTGGTGGTTCTATTTGTATCACCCGTGAGACCAAGGGCATCGGCCGTGGCCAGGCTACCGCTCTCATTGATGTTTGTGCAGAAAGAAACAGATACTTCGAAGAGACTGGCATTTACATTCCAGTATGCTCCGATGGTGGTATCGTTTATGACCATCACATGACCTTAGCTTTAGCGATGGGCGCTGACTTCATGATGTTAGGAAGATACTTCGCAAGATTCGACGAAAGCCCTTCCAACAAAGTAAGCATTAACGGAACGTATTACAAAGAGTACTGGGGCGAAGGTTCTGCAAGAGCCCGCAACTGGCAGCGTTACGATTTAGGCGGCGATGCGAAACTTTCCTTCGAAGAAGGCGTAGATTCCTACGTTCCTTACGCAGGCAGCCTGAAAGACAACGTAGCTCTTTCTTTAAGCAAAGTAAAATCCACCATGTGCAACTGTGGTGCTTTAACCATTCCGGAACTTCAGCAGAAAGCAAAACTGACTCTGGTTTCTGCTACAAGTATCGTAGAAGGTGGCGCACATGATGTTATCCAGAAAGACAACACACCGGTGAAATAAGGAAGGAGAGTAAAATGAAAAAAGTCGGAATTATCATGGGAAGCGACTCCGATCTTCCAATCGTCCAGAAAGCTATGGACATGTTAGAAGAACTGGGAATTCCTTATGAAGCTCATGTTTACTCAGCTCACCGTACTCCTGTAGAGGCCAGAGACTTCGCTCTGAACGCCAGAGCTAACGGATTTGGCGCTATCATCGCTGCCGCCGGAATGGCAGCTCATCTGGCAGGAGCCATCGCAGCAAACACCACCTTACCGGTAATCGGAATCCCTTGCAAAGGTTCAGTTCTTGACGGAATGGATGCCCTTCTTTCCACCGTTATGATGCCAAGCGGAATTCCAGTTGCTACCGTAGCAATTAACGGAGCTGCTAACGCAGCCCTCTTAGCTGCTCAGATCATCGCAGTAGAAGATGCAGAGTTAGCGAAGAAATTGGATGACAAAAGAGTAAAGGACGCAGCAAAGGTCCTTGAGAAAGATAAAAATTTAAATAGCAATAAATAAGAGGAGAACGAAAATGGGAAACAAGTTAGTTTACACAGGAAAAACAAAAGATGTATTTGAACTTGAAAACGGCAATTATCTTCTGAAATTCAAAGATGACTGCACAGGAAAAGACGGCGTTTTTGATCCAGGCGAAAACTCCGTAGGTCTGACTATCGAAGGCGTAGGCGATGTTAACTTAAGAATGTCTATTTACTTCTTTGAGAAAATCAATGCAGCTGGTCTGAAGACTCACTTTGTAAGCGCAAACCTTGACGACACAACTATGGAAGTTCTCCCTGCTACTGTATTCGGAAAAGGTCTGGAAGTTATCTGCAGAAACAAAGCAGTAGGAAGTTTCTACCGGAGATATTCTGATTTAGTAGAAGAAGGCGCTGACCTTCCATCTTACGTTGAAACTACTTTAAAGAACGACGAAAAGGGCGATCCATTGATCACAAAAGACGGTCTGGTAGTTTTAGGCGTTATGACAGACAAACAGTATGAAGACCTGAAAGCAGAAACTCAGCAGATTACCAAGATCGTTGCTGACGATTTAGCAGAAAAAGGCTTAGTACTTTATGACATTAAATTCGAA
This sequence comes from Lachnospiraceae bacterium, assembly GCA_024403615.1. Taxonomy (GTDB): domain Bacteria; phylum Bacillota; class Clostridia; order Lachnospirales; family Lachnospiraceae; genus RGIG5612. Next base: position 124,249 of record JAKSRM010000004.1, on the reverse strand, counting down.
TTTGGTTACGGAAAAGACGGCGAAGTTATGTTAATCGACGAAATCGCTTCCGGTAACATGAGAGTTTACAAAGACGGCGAATATATCGACCCAATGACATTATCAGAATTATTCTTCGCATAGGAGGTCTTTATGGGCGGATTTTTTGGAGTAGTTTCCGAACGGGATTGTATGGACGATGTCTTTTTCGGCATTGATTACCATTCTCATCTGGGAACAAAGTTAGCCGGTGTTGCGTGCTACGACAAAGAAATCGGATTGCAGAGAAAAATCCACAGTATTGAAAACATTCCTTTCCGGACCCGCTTTGGACAGGTCTTTGATGACATGAAAGGTACAACGGCCATCGGATGCATCAGTGATGTGGATCCGCAGCCGCTTTTAATCCGGACAAAATTTGGCGCATTTGCTGTTTACATGTTGGGAAAAATTACAAATACCGACAAGCTGATTGAAATATTCTTCAATGAGATTAATGGACATTTTGATGCCAAGACCGGTGGAAAAATCAATATCACGGAATTGGTGGCAGCCATCATTAACCAGAAAGGTAATTTTGTAGACGGTATCCGTCACTTGAATGACATTATTGAAGGTTCTGCCAGCATCATCGTTATTAAAGAAGACGGTAATATCATTGCAGCCAGAGACCGGTTAGGACGGCTTCCGGTACAGATTGGAAAAAGAGAAGACGGATTTGCTCTTTCTTTTGAGTCTTTTGTTTTGGGAAAATTGGGCTTTGAGCCTTATAAAGAAGTAAAACCGGGAGAAATCGTAGAGATTTCTTCAAAAGAAGTAACGACTCTTTATGAAGGCGGAGAGCAGATGAAAATCTGTGCTTTCCTTTGGTCTTATTACGGATATCCAACATCTTCCTATGAGGGAAAGAATGTGGAACTTATGCGCTATGAAAACGGCAGGATCATGGCACAGGCAGATAAGAAGGAAGGAATTGCCCAGGACATTGATTATGTCGGTGGAGTTCCGGATTCCGGTACGCCGCACGCGATTGGATATGCGAACGAAAGCGGAAAATCTTTTGCCCGTGCATTTATCAAATACACTCCGACCTGGTCCAGAAGCTTTATGCCGGGGACTCAGGGATCCAGAAATAAAATTGCGAAAATGAAAATGATTCCGGTAAAGGAATTAATCGAAGGAAAGAAACTTTTATTTGTAGACGATTCTATTGTACGTGGTACTCAGTTAAAGGAAACCGTTGATTTCCTTTATGAAAACGGAGCAAAGGAAGTTCATATGCGGTCTGCATGCCCTCCGATTATGTACAACTGTAAATATCTGGATTTCTCAGCATCCAGAAGTGAAATGGAGCTGATTGCCAGAAGGATTATTGTTGAACTAGAAGGCGAAGAAGGTTTCAAATATATGGAAGAGTACGCTGACGGAAAGACGGAGCGTGGCAAAAAATTAAGACAGTCCATCTGCGAAAAATTCCATTTTGCTTCTTTGGAATTCCAGTCTCTGGAGGGACTTATCCAGGCCATAGGACTTGAACCTTGTAAATTGTGCACATATTGTTGGAACGGAAAGGAATAATAATGGAATCAAGATCAGATGTTTACGCTAGCGCAGGCGTTGATATTACAGCAGGATACAAATCCGTAGAACTGATGAAAGAACATATTGCGAAAACCATGACAAAGGGTGTTTGCTCCGATGTTGGCGGTTTCGGCGGACTCTTTGAACTGGATCTGGAAGGAATGACAAAACCGATTTTAGTCAGCGGAACCGACGGCGTAGGAACCAAACTGAAAATTGCGTTTCTCATGGATAAGCATGACACCGTAGGTATCGACTGTGTAGCTATGTGTGTAAACGACATTATCTGCTGCGGCGCAAAACCGTTATTCTTCTTAGACTATATTGCCTGCGGAAAGAACTATCCGGAAAGAATCGCGGACATCGTTAAGGGCGTCAGCGAAGGCTGTGTTCAGGCAGGAGCTGCCTTAATCGGTGGTGAAACTGCAGAAATGCCTGGCTTCTATCCAGAAGATGAATATGACTTAGCAGGCTATTCTACGGGCGTTGTAGATAAGAGCAAAATCATCGACAACAAGACCATGAAAGCAGGAGACGTAGTAATCGCTCTTCCATCCAGCGGAGTACATTCCAACGGATTCTCTCTGGTTAGAAAAGTTTTCGATGTGGAAAACCGCGACATGAAGGCTCCATTAGAGGCTTTAGGCGGAAAGTCCTTAGGAGAAACTTTACTGACTCCTACGAAAATTTATGTAAAACCTGTATTAAAACTGTTAGAAAATGCAACCGTAAAGGGAATCTCCCATATCACCGGTGGTGGCTTCTACGAGAACATTCCAAGAAGCATTCCAGAAGGCTTCGGTGCAGCGATCGATAAACAGGCAGTAAAAATCCTTCCAATCTTTGACATGCTCGCTAAGGAAGGTGGCATCGAGGAGAGAGACATGTTTAACACCTTTAACATGGGCGTTGGCATGAGCATCGTTGTAGACCAAGACGACGCCGACAAAGCAGTAGAACTCTTAAACGCTGAGGGCGAGGCTGCTTACATCATGGGCGAAATCATCAAATCAGACGAAAAAGTAGTGATTAAATAATTTATGGCCGGCTTTGGTTTTTACTGGAGCCGGCTAACATAGTTGATAAACGGGAAATTTTATGGAAAACAAAAAGAGAATCGCCGTATTGGTTTCCGGTGGCGGCACCAATCTTCAGGCTATTATTGACGCAGAAAAATCAGGCATTATTACCAGCGGAGAAGTGGTTTTAGTTATCTCCAACAACGAAGACGCTTACGCTTTAGAGCGTGCGAAAAATGCCGGCATTAAAGCCATGGCCATTACGAAAAAGGACGGAGACATCGAAAGCCGCGTTATTCAAGCGCTCCATGAGGAGAACATCGACCTGGTAGTTTTAGCTGGTTTCCTGACCGTCTTAAGCGAGAACTTTACCAAAGAGTTTCCAAAGAGAATTTTAAACATTCACCCTTCTTTAATTCCTTCCTTCTGTGGCAAAGGCTTCTACGGCCTGAAGGTACATGAAGAGGCCTTAAAGAAAGGCGTAAAAGTTACGGGTGCTACCGTGCATTTCGTAAATGAAATTCCGGATGGTGGAGAAATCATTTTCCAGAAGGCGGTTTATGTGGAAGACGGCGACACTCCGGAAGTATTACAGAGAAGAGTTATGGAGCAGGCAGAATGGATTATCTTGCCAAAGGCTATCGAAAAAGTCTGCTCAGAAATGAAATAGAGAAGCATAAAGGGAGAGGCTATGGATATTTACAAAATCAATTCAATCGGAAACCTGTTAGAGGGCAACACTTACCCAGGCCGTGGCATTATCGTAGGAAAGAGTGCCGATGGGGAGAATGCTATTGCTGCTTATTTTATTATGGGACGCAGCGCCAATTCTCGGAACAGAGTCTTTGTAGAAAGAGATGGAGCTGTTTTCACCGAGGCCTTTGACCCAAGCAAATTAGAGGATCCAAGCCTGATCATCTACGCTGCCTTAAGAGATTATGAGAACAAACTGATCGTTACCAACGGCGACCAGACCGATACCGTATACGAAGGCTTACAGGCAGGAAAGACCTTCCATTCTTCTTTAACCGTAAGAGAATTTGAGCCAGATGGACCGAATTTCACTCCAAGAATTTCTGCCATGTTAGAGTTTGCAGAGGACGATTTCACTTACAGCATGAGCATCTTAAAGAGTGCAGATGCCGAAGGAACCGCTTGCAACCGGTATGGATTTGATTATCCATCTTTAGCTGGTTTAGGACATTTCATTCACACCTATGTATGTGATGGAAATCCGATTCCTACTTTCCAGGGCGAACCGGAAAGAGTCGCTTTAGGAAACAACATTGACGAAGTAGCGGAAGAAATCTGGAACGCTTTAAACGAAGACAACAAGATTTCCCTGTATGTAAGATTCGTGAACTTAAAAACCAAAGAAGTACAGAACCGAATGATCAATAAAAATAAATAGAAAGGCCGAGAACATGAACGAGTTTGAACTGAAATATGGATGTAATCCAAACCAAAAACCGGCAAAGATTTTCATGGAAGACGGAAGCGAGCTCCCAATCGAAATCTTAAGCGGAAGACCTGGCTATATTAACTTCTTAGACGCTTTAAATTCCTGGCAGTTAGTAAAGGAATTGAAGGCAGAATTAGGTCTGCCGGCAGCAGCTTCCTTTAAGCATGTAAGCCCTGCAGGAGCAGCTTTAGGACTTCCTCTTTCCGAGGAATTAAAGAAGGCTTGCTTTGTAGATGATATTGAAGGCTTGAACGATTCTCCAATCGCATGTGCTTTTGCCAGAGCTAGAGGCGTAGACCGTATGTGCTCCTTCGGCGATTGGATTGCCCTTTCTGACAAATGTGACGTAACTACCGCCACCATGATTAAGAGAGAAGTATCCGACGGAATCATCGCTCCGGATTATGATCCGGAAGCCTTAGAAATCCTGAAGACCAAAAGAAAAGGCAGCTACAACATTATTAAGATTGATCCGGAATATATTCCAAACCCTCAGGAAAAGAAGCAGGTATTTGGCGTAACTTTCCAGCAGGGAAGAAATAATTTTGAAATTAATAAAGAGTTACTGAACAACATCGTTACGGAAAATAAAGACCTTCCGGAAGATAAGGCAAGAGACCTGGTAGTAGCTCTGATTACTTTAAAATATACCCAGTCCAACTCCGTAGCGTTCGCTTATGATGGAACTGCTATCGGCGTAGGTGCTGGTCAGCAGAGTAGAGTTCATTGCACCAGATTAGCTGGCGGAAAGGCCGATACTTGGTTCTTACGTCAGAGCCCTCGTGTACTGAATCTGCCATTCATCGAAACCATCGGAAGACCAGACAGAGACAACTGCATCGACGGTTTCATTAACAAGAACGAAGAAGACGTTACGGCGGAAGGTAATTGGCAGAAGTATTTCACCGAGCGCCCAGAACCTTTTACATTCGAGGAACAGAGAGAATATTTGAACTCCATCCAGGGCGTATGCTTAGGAAGCGATGCCTTCTTCCCATTTAGCGATAATATCGACCGCGCAGCAAAGAGCGGCGTTACCTATGTAGCTCAGCCTGGCGGTTCTGTAAGAGACGGCGACGTTATTAATAGTTGCAACGGTTACAACATGGTTATGGCCTTTACCGGCATGAGATTATTCCACCACTAGAATCAGAAGGGAGAACTTGTATGAAGGTTATGGTAGTTGGCGGCGGCGGCCGTGAACATGCAATCATTAAGAAAGTAAAAGAGAACAAGAATGTTAGCGAAATCTTTGCTCTGCCGGGAAATGGTGGAATCGCAAAAGATGCTACTTGCGTAGATATTGAAGCGAAGGATATTGCTGCAATCGCAAAATTTGCGGAAGAAAATAAAATCGACTACGCGATCGTTGCTCCAGATGATCCTCTGGTTTTAGGATGTGTAGATGCATTAGAAAAAATCGGCGTTCCTTGTTTTGGACCAAAAGCCAATGCTGCAATTATTGAAGGCAGCAAGGTCTTCTCCAAGAACCTGATGAAAAAATATAATATTCCAACTGCGGGATATGAAACTTTTGACAACATGGATGAAGCGCTCAAATATTTAGAGACGGCTCCAATCCCTACCGTTGTAAAAGCAGACGGCCTGGCTTTAGGAAAAGGCGTTGTCATTGCAGAAACCAGAGAAGATGCGAAAGCAGCAGTTATCTCTATGATGCAGGACAAAAAGTTTGGCGCCAGCGGCGACCAGATTGTTATTGAAGAGTTCTTAACAGGACCAGAAGTTTCCGTTCTTTCCTTTACCGACGGAAAGGTAGTCGTTCCTATGGTTTCTTCTATGGACCACAAACGTGCAGGCGATAACGACACTGGCCTCAACACTGGCGGTATGGGAACCATCGCTCCAAACCCTTACTACACTGAGGAAATCGCTGCAGAGTGCATGGAAAAGATTTTCATTCCTACTATGAATGCCATGAATGCAGAAGGCAGAACTTTTAAGGGATGCTTATACTTTGGCCTCATGCTGACTCCAAACGGACCGAAGGTTATCGAATATAACTGCCGCTTCGGCGATCCGGAAACTCAGGTCGTATTACCGCTCTTAGAATCCGACCTGTTAGAGGTTATGATGGCTACCACCAACGAGACCTTAGCAGATACCGAAGTTAAGTTCTCCAATGGAAGCGCATGCTGCGTAATTATGGCTTCCGAAGGCTATCCAGTAAGCTATGAAAAAGGCTTCGAGATGGATATTCCGGAAGAAGTTTGGGATAAAGTTTATGTTGCCGGCGCAAAATTAAAAGACGGCAAACTTCTTACCAACGGTGGACGAGTTTTAGGCGTTACAGAAATCTCCGACAACCTGGAAGATGCAATTAAGAAATCATACGAATCCGTTGCAAAGATTCACTTTGACAACCAGTATTTCAGAACAGATATAGGAAGGCGGGCACTCAATGGTTTACAGAATTTACGTTGAAAAGAAAAATGAATATGCACAGGAAGCAGCTGGACTGCAGTCCGAATGCATAAACCTGTTAGGCGTGGAAGGACTGAAATATGTCCGCGTCCTGAACCGTTACGATGCAGAAAATATGGAAGAAGATATTTTCAATATGGCAGTGAAAACGGTTTTCTCTGAGCCACAGACAGACCTTACGTTCTCTACCTTAGATGACGTATTAAAGGGATGCTGCAAAGGCTCATGTAGCTGCGGCGAACCTACCGTATTTGCAGTAGAATATCTTCCTGGCCAATTTAACCAGAGAGCAGATTCTGCAGCTCAGTGTATCCAGTTTATTTCCAAAGGCGAGCGTGCAGACATCGCTTCCGCAAAGGTTTATGTGCTTTACGGAACCATCAGCGAAGAAGAACTGGCTGCAATTAAGAAACATGTTATTAACCCAGTAGAAGCTAGAGAAGCTTCCTTAGAACTTCCGGAAACCATTAAAGCTGTTTATGACATTCCAACGGAAGTAGAAGTTTTAACGGGCTTCAACGATTTAGATAAAGAAGGTCTGGAGGACTTCGTAAAAGCTAACGGTCTGGCGATGGACGTTGACGATTTGTTATTCTGCCAGAATTACTTTAAGTCCGAAGGCAAGGCTCCAACTATTACCGAAATTAAAGTTATCGATACTTATTGGTCTGACCATTGCCGTCACACCACCTTCAATACCATCATTGATGATGTAACTTTCGAAGACGAAGAACTGCAGAAGGCTTTTGAAGGCTACTTAGATGTTCGAAAAGAACTGAACCGGGAGAAGCCGGTTTGTCTGTTCGACATCGGTACCTTAGCTGCGAAATATTTACGCCAGAAGGGCATGCTGGACAAGTTAGATGAGTCCGAGGAAATCAACGCATGTACCGTTAAAATCGAAGTCGAAGCAGACGGCGTAAAAGAGCCATGGCTCCTGCTGTTCAAAAATGAAACCCACAACCATCCGACAGAAATCGAACCGTTCGGTGGCGCTGCTACTTGTATCGGTGGCGCAATCCGTGACCCTCTGTCCGGACGTTCTTATGTATACGCAGCGATGAGAGTAACGGGCGCTGCTGACCCAAGAACCCCAATCGCAGAAACCATGCAGGGCAAACTTCCTCAGCGTACCTTAGTTACCAACGCAGCTCATGGCTATTCTTCTTACGGCAACCAGATCGGTCTTACCACCGGCATCGTAGATGAACTGTATCATCCAGGCTACGCTGCAAAACATATGGAAGTTGGCGCTGTTATCGCAGCCGCTCCTGCAGAGAATGTAAGACGTGAAAGACCGGAAGAAGGCGATGTTGTTATCCTTTTAGGCGGAAGCACTGGCCGTGATGGTATCGGTGGTGCTACTGGTTCTTCCAAAGCCCATGATGCTCACTCCGTAGAAACTTGTGGCGCAGAAGTACAGAAAGGTAACGCTCCAGAAGAAAGAAAACTTCAGAGACTGTTCCGAAATAAAGAAGCTAGCCAGATGATCAAGAGATGTAACGACTTTGGTGCTGGCGGCGTTTCCGTAGCAATCGGCGAATTAGCAGATGGGCTGTTAATCAACCTGAACGCTGTTCCTAAGAAGTACGAAGGCTTGGATGGAACCGAGCTGGCAATTTCCGAATCTCAGGAACGTATGGCAGTTGTTGTAGAAGGTAAAGACTTAGAGAGATTCCTCCAGTTAGCAGAGGAAGAAAACCTTCAGGCCGTTAAGGTTGCAGATGTCACTGCAGACCCAAGACTGGTTCTTCAGTGGAACGGAAAAGATATTGTAAATATTTCCAGAGCGTTCCTGGATACCAACGGTGCAGAGAAACATATTACGGTTTCTGTTCCTAAGGCTGAGCCAATCGTTTGCTGCGCAGGTGGAAAGACTTGCGGCGGCGAAGCTTGCTGTGGTGCGGACAGTGCTGAGAATTGCTGTGATGAAGCCAGCGGAAAATTTGCAGAGAATATGAAGGCTGTTGCCAGCGACATTAACGTTGCTTCCAAGAGAGGCCTTTCCGAAATGTTCGACTCCACCATTGGTGCAGGCAGCGTTCTTATGCCATTCGGTGGAAAATACCAGAGAACTCCGATCCAGGCTATGGTTCATAAGATTTCCATGGAGAAGAAGCACACCGATGATTGCTCCGTAATGAGCTGGGGCTATAATCCAATGCTGACTTCTAAGAGCCCATTCCACGGCGCTTATCTGTCTGTAGTTGAGTCCGTATGTAAGTTAGTTGCAGCTGGTGCGAAATACGAAGACGTTTACCTGTCCTTCCAGGAATACTTCGAGAAATTGGGTCATGATCCAAAGAGATGGGGCGTTCCATTTGCAGCTGTTTTAGGCGCATTCAAGGCTCAGGTGGAATTAGGCGTTGCTGCCATCGGCGGCAAAGACTCCATGAGTGGAACTTTCGAAGACCTGGACGTTCCTCCAACATTGATTTCTTTCGCAGTTACCACCGACAAGTGCGAAAATATCGTTTCACCGGAATTTAAGCAGGCAGGAAATAAAGTCCTCTGGGTTGTTCCAAATATTTCCAGCGACGGAATCCTTCCATGTCCATATTCTTTGAAGAAGATTTTCAAAGTTGTTCCGGACATTTTAAGAAATTACGGCGGCGTATCTGCTTACACCCCAACCTATGGCGGCGTTGCAGAGGCTGTATTAAAGATGAGCTTAGGAAATCAGTTAGGCTTCAACTTTGCAGAAGGCATCAGCTTAGCAGACATTTTCGGATGCAGCTACGGTTCCTTCTTGCTGGAAGTTCCTGCAGACTGTGACCCAGAGCAGGCTTTGGCTACCATCCGCAAGGAAGTAGAAAAAGAATTAGGTGAGAGAAGTTTTGGTTACGAAGCTATGACCATTAAGGTTTTAGGCGAAATTACCGGAGACTTCGCTTTCACATACAAAGGCGAGAAGCTTTGCGGCTGTGAAGTAAGCAAGATTTACGAAGACGTTTTAGAGGATATTTATCCATGCAATAACGTAAAGACCAGCGAAGGCGAAATTGCAATTCCGGAATTTGGTGGAAAAGCAGAAGTTGCTGCTCCGGCAATTTTGAATGCAAGACCAAAGGTTATGATTACGGCATTCCCTGGAACCAACTGCGAATATGATAGTGCGAAAGCGGTAGCCGATGCAGGCGCAGAACCAGAAATCGTGGTTATTAATAACTTAACCACCGAAGGCATTGCACGCAGCATCGAGAAGGTTGCAAACACCATTAAAGAGTCCCAGATGATCTTCCTTCCAGGCGGATTCTCCGGCGGCGACGAGCCAGATGGCAGTGCAAAATTCATTACCGCATTCTTCCGCAACGACATGGTAAAAGATGCAGTGGCTGATTTGATTGACAAACGTGGCGGACTTATGTGCGGTATCTGTAACGGCTTCCAGGCTCTGATTAAATTAGGTCTTGTACCGTTTGGAAAGATTATCGACACGGACGAAACTTGCCCAACTTTAACCTTCAATACCATCGCTCGTCACCAGTCCAAGATTGTTCGAACGAAAATCGTTTCTACAAAATCTCCATGGCTGAGTCTGATGAATGTGGGAGACATTGTAAACGTTCCAATTTCCCACGGCGAAGGCAGATTCATTGCTAGCGATGAACTGATTGCGAAACTGGCAGCTAACGGACAGATTGCTACCCAGTACGTAGACTTAGATGGAAATCCAACCTACGACGTAGCCTTCAACCCGAACAACTCCAACTGCGCAATCGAAGGCATTACTTCCCCAGACGGCCGTATTTTCGGTAAGATGGGCCACAGCGAGAGAAAGGGAAGCTACCTGTACAAGAACGTTCCTGGCGAGTACGAGAACCACATGTTCGAAGCCGCAGTGAAGTTCTTTAAATAAAAAATTGAATTAACCATAAGTGAAGTAAAATCGGCAGATATATGGAATATCTGCCGATTTTTTATGTTGAAAGCGAATCGAGCAACCTTAACAGTGGCTGCGTATCAATGAATCTGTAGGCTTTGCAGATAATATAGAGATATGTACAACTGGCAATAGTGGCTCTGCAGAAAAAGGCGAGATATGTACAGCTGGCAACAGTGGCTCTGCAGAAAAAAGCGAGATATGTACAGCTGGCAACAGTGGCTCTGCAAAAAATGTTGAGATATGTACGCCTGGCAACAGTGGTTCTGCAGAAAATGTTGAGTTATGTACGGTTTAACTTGCCTGTATCTGTACATATCTCGATAAAATGCGCAGAGGGGAGGGAACAGCCAGTACATATCTCACTAAAATGCGCAACGGGAAAAAATAACCAGTACATAAGTCCAATATATTTATGAAAACGCAAAAATGACCATTTTCCAGGACACGGTTTATTCATAAAAAAGATATTACATAGAATCAGGCAATGTGGTAAAGTAATAATGGATGATAATAAAAAGATTTGGATTTATGAAGAGGGTGAATCTTTTTAGTAAGAAAACAGTAACTGCTGCTTTCGTAGCAGCGCATTAATATTTTTTATTCAATGAAGGGGAAAACTATGGATAAAAAACCAATCGGAAGAGAAAAGAAAGTTGTAGAAGGCGCTGGCAAAATCGGCCGTCAGGACGCTGGATTAGGCACAGGTCCTGTAGGCAACCGAAATGGAAAAACCGGTCTCGGCGCTAAGGGCGGACTGAAGACAAAAGGCCCAGCTACCAAAGGCGAGCCTGGTACAGGTCCCTAGCGTAGGAGGTAATGAAATGCCTCCAATGGGCGAAAACGGAAGACCTCCAATGCCACCGCAGGGTAACGGCGGAATGCCGCAACCACCGCAGGGTAACGGCGGAATGCCACAGCCACCGCAGGGCAATGGTGGAATGCCACAGCCACTGCAGGGCAATGGACAGGGAGGAGTAGTGCCTCCAATCACTCCGAATGTTGAGCGTCCTTTAACAGATACGGAAAAAATTACTGCAGAAATCAACGCCAGAAGACAGGCAGAAGCCCAGAAACAGGCAGCTGCTTTCCAGCAGGCGAAAGATCAGGCAGCTGAGCAGGCTCAGGAAGCAGAGAAACCGACAGTTTCTACCACAAGCACTCTGAAGCCGACAAATAGCACTAAGAAGAAATCTTCTAAACTGAGAATCATTATTATTGGTATCGTTATTGTTCTTGCCATTATTATTTTAGGCAGCTGCATGCTGAAGAGCTGCTCGAAGAAAATTGAGAACGCGATTACCAACGGCGGTTCCAACATAGGAAATAACACCAACGTAATCTCGGAAGTGACGGATCCGACTCCATCCCAGAGTGGATTCTCATGGACCAGCTTGGCAAACAACTACTACACCGACGATAACTGGGAAGACAATACGGGCTCTGTAATCACCGATGTGGCAGCAGGCGTTCCGGAAAAACAGACAGAAATTTACGGAGACGGTACGGACAAAGTAAACGTTATGGTTTACATGTGCGGTTCAGACTTAGAGTCCCAGTGTGGTTCTGCAACCAGCGATATTAAGGAAATGCTGAATGCAACCATCGGCGATAACGTTAATCTTATCGTATTCACTGGCGGTACTACAAAATGGCAGAACAACGCCATTTCCAGCGATTATAACCAGATTTATCAGATTAAGGGCGGCGAATTGTTCCGCATCCAGAAGAACTTCGGCGACAAGGCTATGACCAAACCAGACACCTTAGCTGAGTTCATCCAGTTCTGCGATGGCAACTTCGATGCTAACCGTAACGTGCTCATTCTTTGGGATCACGGCGGCGGCTCTGTTGAAGGATATGGACATGACGAGAAATATTCTTACAACGGCTCCATGAATCTGGCAGCAATTAAAACTGCTTTGAAGAAGGGCGGAGTAAACTTCGACTTTATCGGATTTGATGCCTGCCTCATGGGTACCGTAGAAACCGGTCTGGCTCTTTCCGATTACTCCGATTACCTGATTGCGTCGGAAGAAACAGAAGATGCTTCCGGATGGTATTACACTAACTGGCTTACAAAATTAAACAGCAATACGGGCATGGGAACCGTAGAGTTAGGTAAGATTATCTGCGACGATTTCGTTAAGATTTCTACTCAGAATTCTCCAGGCTACGGCGCAACTCTTTCCGTAACCGACTTGAAAGAATTAAGCACAACCGTTCCTTCTAAGCTGCAGGCTTTTGGTAAGAAGGTCAGCGCTCAGATTGCAAATGACAACGGATCTTATTCTTCCGTTGCTAAGGTAAGAAGCAAATCCCGTGAATTTGGCGAATCTTATCAGATTGACCAGGTTGACGCGGTTGACTTTGCGAAGAATTTAGGAACTACAGAAGGCAAGGCTTTTGCACAGGCAGTTTTAGGAGCAGTTAAGTACAACAAAGTATCCAGAAACATGTCCAACGCATACGGCCTGTCCATTTACTTCCCATATGCGAACTCTCAGTATGCATCTACCGTAGAAAGCGTATACAACGCAATCGGCATTTGCTCTGAATATACCGATGCAGTTCAGCAGTACGCAAGCTTAGAGATGAGCGGCCAGTATCTTTCTGGCGGTGGCTCTCCATTTAACTCCCTCTTCGGTATTTTCGGAAGTGGCGATTATGGCGCAAACTACTATGGTAACGACTACAGCGGCAGCGACTATAGCAACCTGTTCGACCTGAATTCCCTTTTAGGTGGAAACGGAAACTATGGAAACAGCTACAGCAGCAACTATAGCAGCAATTTCTTCGGTGGATATGATTACAACGATTACAGCACTGATTATTCTACCTCCGACATGTCTGACCTGTTAGGAAGCTTACTTGGTAGCGGCGGATTCTTCGGCGACAGAGCTTATACAAGCAAGATGAACAAAGCAGCTGCTTCCGAGTTCCTGGCTGGACATATTTTCGACCAGACCCAGTTAGAGTGGAAGACCAACAAGAAGGGCCAGCAGATCATCACCTTAGACGATGACCAGTGGAGAATGGTTGACCATATTCTTCTCAATGCATATTACGATGACGGTGAAGGCCTGATTGACCTGGGTACCGACAACGTATTTGATTTTGATGATGACGGAAATCTGATCGGTGAAAACGATAAGACCTGGCTGTCCATCGACGGCAACATCGTAGCTTACTATTACGAAAGCACCTACGAAGGCTCTGATGGTTCTTACGAGATTACCGGCTACGTTCCAGTAATGTACAACGGCCAGTTAGCAAAGATGGTTCTGGTATTCTCATCCGAGAACCCAGAGGGATATATTGCAGGCCTGCGTTACGATTACTCCAAGTCCGAAGACTACATCGGCGTTGTTGCAAAATTTGTCAGCGGCGTTCAGGCAGAAGTCGTAGAAGACTTCGAAGAAGGTCTGTGGGAGAACAGCTTCATCGCAGAAGACGTTGCCGCAGCAATCAAAGAAGGCGACCAGATTGATTTCATCGCAGACTACTATGATTACGGTGGAAACTATCTTGACAGTTATGTAATCGGTTCTTGGTATGCAACCGCAAATCCGGAAATCGCAAACATGACCGTAGGAGATGGAACTGTCCTTGCAATGTACAGCTTCACCGATATTTACAATCAGACTTATTGGACCGCAGCTATGGAATAAAGCAGGAAAAGAACAAAATAAAGAAGGCTGCCTAAGTAGGCAGCCTTTTTTGTTGAAAAAATTGATTTAAAAAATTATTTTTTTTCTTCCGCTTCCGCTTCGTCAACAATGCGCTCGAATTCAGCAGCAACTTTATCGAATTCAGCATCGTCTTCGATGTCAAGGAATTCAAATTCATCGTCATCGAGCTCTTTGTATTCGTAAAGGTAAACGTCATCAGACTCCTCGTCAATAGGAGCCAGGGCAACGTATTCTTTTCCCTCTAATTCAAAAATGAATAATGGCTCAACTACAACTTTTTCGTCATCCTCAAACTCCAGTGTGATTGTGATTAATTCATCGTTTTCTGACATAGCGTTCCTCCATATTTGATAAAAGAATTATTTTAGTTATTCTAACCTAAAGCGATGGATTTGTATATATTTTTATACAAATATCATGGAATTTTTTAAAGCAAATAATATTCAATCAGGTAGTCCACAAAGTTAATATCGAGAGGAGAATCGGAGGTTTCTGTTGTGATGATCAGATTTTGCCATGGTGTTAATCCGGCATTATAAAGTTCGGGAATTTTTAAAAAATTTGCCTGGGCATATTTGATATTGTCCATGCTTCCCAGATGTTCCCAATAGTATATTTTCTTGGTACTGACGGACATGCAAGTGATGTCGGGATAGAGCATGCGACCATTTGCAACAACGCCTTCTTCATAGTGAAAAGGAACTTTATAGTGGACGAGCCGACCTAAAATGTCGGATTCGGACTTGCTTCTGGTTTTAAGGCCTGGAAGAATGGTTGGATAAATGAGACCATCTGGATTATAGGGATTTCTTTGATACTCGGCATCTAGCCATTCCTGTATTTTTGAATCGTCTGACTTCAGCAAGGGTGCGATGATGCTGGCAATGCCTTCATGGGTTCGTAAGTATCGATTCGCCGTCGGCTCTTGAGTCAAAATCTGCAGATACTTATCCACCAAATGGAGTTCCTTTTTTGCATCCTCTAATCGTCGAACGGAATATTCCCGCTTTGCCAACGTCACTAGCTCTGCCGAATCCTTGCGGAGATAGGTTTCGTGATAAGAAGAAGCTTCTTTATCGATTGAAGAATAATAAAATAAATTATTTCTTTTTCGTGCGATAATTTTTTTATTAGGCGCATGGATCAAAAATTTTTCCAACGCAGATATTTCCTTTTCTAATTGCTTTTTTCGCAGAATAAAATGTTCTTGTAATTGCATAATGACTCCTAAAGATTTATAAGTGTTCGCTTTTCACGGATTTTTGCATATACGGATAGTTTGTAGTTGGTGAATATCCAAAATAATGATTACAGTTAATATACGGATATTAAAAAGAGGCGGATTCTCTTAAATTTGTCCGTAAATACGTACTGCTGTAATATATGGATAGTAAAATACGTTTTTTTTAAAGAAAACTATCCGCATATAGTCATCTCGATGCTATACGGATAATTTCACCGGATTTTTAATAGAAAAACTATCCATATATACGAAAATTTGCTCTATCGGATAGTTGTGCAGAAAATTATCCGCACAGTAGATGTTCTGCGAATAGCGGATAGCGAAAAGTTAATAGCGAATAACGAATAATGAATAATGAATAACGAATAATGAATAATGAAGAGTGGTTAGTGAATGGTAGCGGTGTATACGTTTTTTGTCAAGACGTTTACGGAAACGAAATAAAAAAGCGTTATTGAACCGAGGCGTTTACGGAATCGAAATAAAAAAGTGTGATCGAATCGAGATGTCTACGGAATAATGGTAGAAAAAAAGGGGGTTCTGTACTATAATTCAAATAAAGCAACGACATGTTGAAAAATTATTTAATTTTCTAGGAGGCTTACAATGGGAGATTATAAAATTATTGCGATTAACCCAGGCTCAACATCTACAAAAATTGCAGTTTTTAAGGGAACTGAAAAAATATTCTCAGAGAATGTAGAACATTCCGCAGAAGACCTTGCACAGTTCAAGGAAGTATCCGACCAGTTAGAGTTCCGTTTAGGTATGATTCTCGAC
Source organism: Lachnospiraceae bacterium (assembly GCA_024403615.1). GTDB lineage: Bacteria > Bacillota > Clostridia > Lachnospirales > Lachnospiraceae > RGIG5612. The sequence goes on along the minus strand of JAKSRM010000004.1, from coordinate 108,168 downwards.
ATGCTGAAAGAAGCAGGCATCGAACTGAATGACCTGGACGCAGCCGTAGGCCGTGGTGGCGGCGTTATGTCTGTAGAAGGCGGCATCTACGAAGTAAACGACATTATGTATGATCATGCAGTAAGAGGCGCCAACGGCGTTCAGCATCCAGCTCAGTTAGGACCTCAGATTGCAAGAAAATTTGCAGAAGAGTATGGTTGCAAAGCTTTCATGCTGAATCCTCCAGATACGGACGAAGCCATTCCTTACGCTCGAATGACTGGTATCAAGGGCGTTCTTCATAAAACTCATGCCCATGCGTTGAATCAGAAAGAAACCGCTATCGTTCATTCCGATAAAATGGGCGTGAAGTACGAAGACATGAACTATATCGTATGCCATATCGGCGGTGGCACTTCCATTACCGCTCATAGAAAAGGAAAAATGATCGACAGTAACGATATCGTTGGCGGCGATGGACCAATGACTCCAACCCGTTGCGGCAGCGTTTCTGCAGCAGATTTAATTGATTATATTTTCGACAACAACCTGGACAAAAAGACCGCAAAGAATCTGACCACAAAGACTGGCGGATTTGTAGACCTTTTAGGAACCAGTGACGCAAGAGAAGTTCGCGCTCGTATTGCCGAGGGCGACGAATTTGCAAAATTAGTATATGAATCTATGAAATACCAGATCACCAAACAGATTGGCGCCATGGCAGCAGCTCTGAAGGGCCAGGTAGATGCCATCCTTTTAGGCGGCGGCATGGTTCATGATGAAGGACTGGTAGAAACCATCAAAGAAGCTTGTGGCTTCATCGCTCCGATTTATGCTTATCCAGGCGAATTCGAAATGGAAGCTATGGCCAACGGCGCAATTCGTGCTCTGGACGGAATAGAAGAAGTAAAAGAATATACTGGCAAAGTTAACTACGACGAAAAAATGTTTCTTGGGGAGTAATATGTACGATTATCTTATTGTTGGTGCGGGCTTATACGGTGCGATTTTTGCCCATGAGGCAGAAAAAAAAGGAAAAAGCTGCCTGATTATTGAAAAGAGAAATCATATTGGCGGCAATATTTATTCCGCTTTGGAAGAGGGCATAAATGTCCATAAATATGGCGCTCATATTTTCCACACCAACGACCGGAAAGTTTGGAGCTATATTTCAGAATTCGCAGAGTTTAACCGCTACACCAATAGTCCGGTAGCCAATTACCATGGCGAGATTTATAATCTGCCGTTCAACATGAACACCTTTAGCAAAATGTGGGGCGTAAAAACTCCAGAGGAAGCCAAGGCGAAAATTGAAGAGCAGAAGATGACGGCTTTGGCAGAGCTCGCGGGGGTTTCTGCAGACGATGCCTCCGGAAAAAATGGACCGGAAGCTTATGCAGAGGCAAAAAAGAAAATCGATGCTTTTGAGCCGAAGAATCTGGAAGAGCAGGCCATCTCTTTAATCGGCACGGACATTTATGAGAAACTGATTAACGGTTATACCGGAAAACAGTGGGGCAGACCATGTACCGAGCTTCCATCCTTTATTATTAAGCGTTTACCGGTTCGTTTTATTTACGATAATAACTACTTCAACGCCTTATTCCAGGGAATTCCAGTAGGTGGCTACACTGCCATGGTAGAGAAAATTATCGGTGATATTCCGGTAAAATTAGGCGTGGATTATCTGGAAGAAATGAAAAAGGCGAAAGCCGACGGCGTAGAGCATCCGGAAACCTTAGGCTTGGCGAAGAAGGTCGTATACACGGGACCGATTGATGCGTTCTTTGACTATCAGTTAGGCGCCCTGCAGTATCGCAGCGTTCGTTTTGAAAGCGAAACTCTGAACATAGACAACTACCAGGGTAACGCGGTTGTAAACTATACCGATGCCGAGACTCCGTTCACCAGAATCATTGAGCATAAGCATTTTGAATTTGCTCAGCGGTACAACGAAGACGGCACACCGATGGATGCAGCTGCGGATCAGGCAGATCCAAAGACCATTATCTACCGCGAGTATTCTGCAGAATGGAAACCGGGAGACGAGCCATATTATCCGGTAAATGATGACGCCAATACCGCTTTATACGAGAAGTACAAGGACTTGGCAGCAGGCGTTCCGAATGTAATTTTCGGAGGCCGGTTAGGCGAGTACAAGTACTACGATATGGATGCAGTGATTGCAGCCGTATTGAAGAAAGCGGAAGAAGAATTAAACTAACTAGAAGAATTAAATTAACGATAAGAGAACAAAAGAAAACGCCTGGAACTTCCAGGCGTTTTTATTTGCATCGTGCGGCTTTCCAAATTATTTCTGTAGATTTACCAGGTCCTCGAAAAAGCCTGGATAAGATTTGGTTACGGATTCTGCATTGTCGATTTGAACCGGAGTGAAAGCGATGCTGGAGGCAATGGAACACATCATGGTGATTCGATGGTCTCCATAGGAGTTAACCTTTCCGCCTTTCAGCACGTAGTCGATTCGTTTCGGCTTGGAACCTTTCTTTTGAGCCATTTCGGATTCTTTTTTCGCTTCGTCGGTAATCAGGCCAGTAACGATTAATCCGTCTTTAAACTCCCGAATATCGGCGCCCAGAGCCCGGAGAGCATCCCGGACGGTTTTCAGACGGTCCGTTTCTTTCAGTTTCAGTCTTCCGGCATTCCGGATAATGGTAATGCCCTTAGCTTTGCAGGCAACCAAGGCGATTACGGGAACCAAATCCGGAATATCCGCGACATCTACACTAATGCCGTGAAGATTACCGCCCATGACCGTAATAACGTCTTCGTTTGGCACTGGATTTCCGTAAATGTCATTCTTCCGGAATACATCGATTTCTGCACCGAAGGAACGGAGAACATCGACGATTTGATGGTCTTTCTGTAAGCTGTCAATATTCATGCCCGGGCAGACCATCGGTCCAATTCGCAAAGCACCGGCAGCCAGCCAGAAGGCCGCCTGGGACCAGTCTCGTTCTAACACTACTTTCTCCGGCAGGTGGTATTGCTGATTTCCTTTTACTTTATAAATGTGGCTGAAATCGTTTTTGCTGGAACCGGCAGTTGGATTTACTTCTGTGGTGACTTCAATGCCGCATTGCTCCAACACGGACAAGGTCATATCTACGTAACCAGAAGATTCCAACGGCCCTTGCACATAGATGGTGCTGTTAATGGAAAGCAACGGAGCGGCCATTAAGAGGCCGGATACGAACTGGGAAGAAATATTTCCGGGAATAATAAAGGTTCCGCCCGTAAGCCGTCCGGCAATACGGACTTTTCCGCTTTCCGCATCTTCTCTACGGACACCATGAACTTTTAGAGCCTTAAATAAAGGCTCCATAGGACGGTCCGCTAAATTTCCTCTTAAAGTGAATTCACAACATTTGCCGAGAGCGGCAGCGATGGGCAGAATCAGCCGATAAGTGGTGGCGCTTTCGTCGCAATCCATATAGCAGATTTCACGGCCAATGACAGGGCCCCGCCCGGAAATAGCTTCCAGACAGCGGATGGTTGCGACGATATCGCGGGAATTGTTTTTACAAATTACTTTGGAATGTTCACCAGCTAAAGCCTGCGCGATCAGCCATCGATGCGCATAGCTTTTGGATTCCGGAACCTCGATGGTTCCGCTGAATTTTTTGTTCGGTATGGTGACATTCATTTATCTCTTTTTTTAATAGGCACATACTGTGCATGTTTAATTACGTTTTTATATGCAGGACGAATTATTTTTCCACCGGTAGCCAATTCCTCTAAACGGTGAGCTGACCATCCGGACATTCTTGCAGTTGCAAAAAGAGGCGTGAATAGTTCTTCCGGCAGGCCTAACAGCCGATAAACGAAACCAGAATAAAAGTCGACATTAATTGCAATTTCCGGACGGATCAGGTTTTTGCTGTCTCTTACTGCGTCTGGAGCCAGACGGGCTACTCGCTCATAAAAAGCTAATTCTTCTTCTGCACCTTTTTCAATGGCCAGACGTTCTACGAAAGATTTGAGCAGAACTGCACGAGGGTCAGAAATGGTATATACGGCATGGCCTACACCATAAAGGAGACCTTGTTTATCATAAGCTTTTCCACGAAGAATCTTTTTCAGGTATTTGGAAATTTCTTCATCATCTTTCAAGTCTTTTACATGCTTTTTAATATCGTCCATCATGCCAACGACCTTAATGTTTGCACCACCGTGACGAGGTCCTTTCAGAGAAGCTAAGGAAGCGCTCATTGCGGAGTAAGTATCGGTCAAAGTAGAGGTAACGACACGGTTGGTGAATGTGGAGTTATTTCCACCGCCATGGTCAGCGTGAAGAACTAAGCAAAGGTCTAAAACCTGAGCCTCTAATTTTGTAAATTTGCTGTCATCTCTTAAGAGATGCAGAATGGTTTCTGCGGTACCCATACCAGGCTCCGGCTGATGGATAACTAAGCTGCCACCGGCCTTGTAATGCTCATAGGCATGATAACTGTAAACGGCTAAAAGAGGAGTTACCGCAATCAAGGACAGGCACTGGCGTAAAACGTTATCTAAAGAAACATCGTCTGCATTATGATCATAGGCGTAAAGCGTAAGAATACTTCTGGAAAGAGTATTCATCATCTCCTTGGTAGGGGCTTTTAATACCACGTCTCTTACAAAGTTAGTAGGAAGAATGCGATAATGGGAAAGAAGCTGATTAAATTCTTTCAGTTCTTTTTCCGTCGGAAGTTTTCCAAAAAGAAGAAGATAGGTCGTTTCTTCAAAACCGTAACGATGCTCTTTGGTAAAAGCTTTTACCAGGTCTTTTACATCATAGCCACGGTAATAGAGTCTTCCGTCACAAGGAATCATTTCATCATCATCAATAGTGTAGGATTTTACTTCTGCAATTTCCGTAAGACCGGTTAATACACCCTTTCCGTTCACGTCACGAAGACCTCGTTTTACGTTGTAACGGAAATATAACATTGGGTCAATCTGGTCATGTTCTCTACAAATATCAGCGAGATTTTTGATTTCCGGAGTAATATCCGAAATGTGGGGTGCAGTGTTACGAGGTGCCATTTTCAAATCCTCCTCTATAAAAAATTTTCTGCCTTAATACTTTAATATATTAAATTAATATACTAAATTATTGGATTTTCTTTGTCAAACATATATAATGGTTTACATGAAAAAAATAAGACCTTTTTTTCCAATTATCAGCATCGTGTTAAGCATTGCAGGCCTTTGTGGGGCTGTTTTGACTTTCTGGCTTTCGGTTCTTAGTTTTAAGAACGGGGAAGTCTTAAAAACTATGGCTGTTTTGATTCTGATTTTCGGCTTGGCATGGTCCATTGCAGCTGTGATTGCCGGCATTTCTTCCTTCCGTCAGGCCAACAAAATTATTGCCCTGCAACGGAATGTAAACCAGAACCGTCTGGACCCTCGCTATTCCAAAACGGCGAAACAAGCTTACCGCGCCCGCATCAATTTCAAACAGTGCCGGGTACGGTCTATTCTTATCGTTTTAATCTGTGTCGTACAGATGATTTTTATCTGCATCGTAGGGGTGAAAATCGGCCAGATCTCTATGCTGGCCCTCTGCGGAATTGTGGTGCCGTTTGTTTTTCTGGCATCTGCAAAATCCAACTCCTGAGAAGGGGTTTTTCGCATAATCTGTTCCCAAAAACAAAACATTTTCAATTGTTTGAAGCATATAAATATGCTATATTAACTCTGTATGGATTTATTTGAGTATGCACAACAGAATCGATTGAAAGAAGAGGCTCCTTTAGCTTACCGGATCCGGCCGAGAACCCTGGAAGAATTCGCCGGACAGAAGCATATTTTATCTCCAGGAAGCCAGCTTTACCGTTCCATTCAGGCGGATAAATTATCGTCTGTTATTTTTTATGGACCAAGCGGAACGGGAAAAACGACTTTGGCCCGGGTAATTGCCAATACCACAAAAGCAGATTTCAAGCAGATTAATGCCACCATTTCCGGAAAGAAGGATATGGTTGCCATTGTAGAAGAAGCGAAAGTTACCTTAGGTGCCTACGGCAGAAAAACCATTCTCTTTATCGATGAGATTCACCGTTTTAATAAAGCCCAGCAAGACTATCTTCTGCCTTACGTAGAAGACGGGACCATCATTCTCATTGGTGCTACTACGGAGAATCCGTATTTTGAAGTAAACTCCGCGTTAATCAGCCGCTCCATGATTTTCGAACTGAAGCCTCTGAACGTGGATGACATAAAATCTATTGTCCATACGGCGCTGACGGATAAAGAGCGGGGCATGGGCATGTACCATGCAGAAATCACCCCGGACGCTTTAGATTTCATCAGCGATTTTGCCGGAGGAGATGCGCGAGTAGCCTTAAATGCTATTGAACTGGCGGTGCTGACCACTCCACCAGAAGACGGCATTATTAAGATTACATCTGCAGTCATTGAGCAGTGTGTTCAGAGAAAGAACGTGCGCTATGACAAGAATGGTGACAACCATTACGACACCATTTCTGCTTTTATTAAGAGCATGCGGGGAAGCGACCCGGATGCTGCCATCTACTATCTGGCTAAGATGTTGTATGCCGGAGAAGATGTGAATTTCATCGCCAGGAGAATTATGATTTGCGCAGCAGAAGATGTTGGCTGTGCGGATCCGAGAGCTCTTCAGTTGGCTGTAGCTGCCCAGCAGGCGGTACATGTTATTGGAATGCCGGAAGCCAGAATTATTTTGGCAGAAGCGGTTCTGTATGTGGCAGGAGCTCCGAAGAGTAATTCGGCAATCATGGCTATTGATGAAGCTATGGATTTGGTACGGACCATGGATATTAAAGGAGTTCCGGCTCATTTGCAGGATGCCCATTATGGTGGCGCCAAGGAGTTAGGTCATGGACTGGATTACAAGTATGCCCATGATTTTCCGGAACATTATGTAAAACAACAGTATTTGCCGGATGAATTGGTGGGACACGAGTTCTACAAACCGGGAAATTTAGGATATGAGAAAACCATGAAGGAACGCCTTCAGCGGTTAAAGAACAGGGACGAATAGTGAACGATATTCTGGAAAGAGCCTTAATGTTAGGCCAGAATAAAAAAATAGCGGAAGAAGAATTTCTTGTTGCAACAGGAGAAAAGGAACCTGCTTCTTTTTCTGTTGCTCCGGATATGATTGCCCTGTCCAACCTTACGGAAGATTCTTACGTTAAGATGTCCCTGAAACTGGATAATCCGGGTTATCTGGAATTGGAAGCTTCCGTGCCGGATTCCTTCCTGAAAATTGGAAAACGGATTATCACCAGTGACGAATTTGAAGATGGGGTATTGTACTTTCCTATTGTCATTGTGGAAAGCAAGCTCCATGCGGGAAAGAATTATTCCAGCATTACCTTCCGTTCCTCCAATCAGGAAATTCTCGTTCCGGTTATGGTAAACATTAAAGTAAAGAGCATCTTAGACGGAGAAAATCCAAAAAAGAAATGGTCCGAACTGTTACGGTTGTACCTGGATTATAAGATCGGAAATATCGAGCCTTATGACTGGATGGAACGGTCCAACGAGATTATTGGAAATGTTGACGGTAATGAAATCAATGACATGTATCTGATGCTTTACCGTGCTCATATATTTATTGAATTAGAGCAGTATACGAATGCGGCAAACATTCTGGAGTTTATGGCAGAACAGATTTCCAAGATGACAACGCCGGATTATGAACTGTTCAGCTATTTCTATTATGTAGAATGCCTGTACGAGAAAGACGAAATGCAGGCAGCCAAAGCGGTACGGAGAATCCGTGCAGCTTATGAACAGAATCCAAGCTGGAAGATCCTTTGGGTTCTGATGCATATGGACCCTGCTTATGTACGGGAGCCAGGCTTAAAACTGGATGCAGTTTATGATTGCTTCATGGATGGATGCTGCAGCCCGGTTATGTATCTGGAGGCTTTGGAAGTATTCCGCAAGAAACCGGAATACCTGTATGATGCTTCCGACTTTGAACTTCAGGTTCTTTTGTTTGGTACAAAAATCGGTTACATTACCGGAACCTTAAGTTCCCATTTTGCTGATCTGATTTTAGAACAGAGCAGCGTAAAGCTGTCAAAAATTAATACAAAAATTGCCATCAAGGTTTTACGGATGATGTACGACCGATTTCCAACCAGAAGTCTGTTAAAGGCTCTTTGCATGCTTCTCATCCGTGATGACAACAGGGAAAAAGGAAACCAGAAATATTATGGAGAGGCCATTCGGGAATATATTGATAATATCCCTGGCCTGTTCAATTACTATATTTACACCATCGACCAAACGAAATATGCTTCGGTTCCGACCAGAGTCATGGAGTATTTTACGGAGAATACTTCCCGGCTTTCGTCCTACCAGTCTTATTTCTATGCGAACCTGATTGCCAATAAGCGGAAAAATCCGGAATACTATCGGGCCTATGTACCGGCCATGGTAGAATACGCAGAGGAACAAGTTTTCAAAGGAACCGTAGATAACCATATGGCTGTTATTTACAAGGACATTCTGGAAAATAATCTGCTGACCAGCAACCTACAGAGAGGCCTCTTTGAAATTCTTTCTACCAAGAGAATTGTGTGCCATTCCAGCCGTATGACCAACGTTATGGTTCTTCATAGTGAACTTAGCGTTTACCAGGACATCGTCTTAACCGATGGACAGGCTTTAGTGAAAATTTATTCCGGCGATGCCATTGTTCTGTTTAAGGACGGCGCCGGCAATATTTACCATAATGTTGCCTATGACAAAATCGACTTATTGAACAGTAAGGAATATATTGATAAATGCATTCAGGGCGTGCCTTTGAATGATTATATGTTGCTGAAGGATACCCTTCCTTTGACCAGAGCTTACAAAGATCCGGTAGAAATTCTTCATTACCTGACCCACAACATGAATGCTTCCAGCTTCCGGGTTTCTTACGTACAGAAACTTCTGAACGATACGGTTGTTTATTTCTCCAGAAGCTCCAAGGAACAGGAAGTTTATGACGAACTCATTGAATTCTTTAAGTTCGACCTGGATCCGGAAACCAGAGGAAAATTGATTGGTATCATGATTGAACGAGGCCTGTATGAAGAAGCCTTTGAAGAAATCAAAAAGGGTGGCTTTGAGTATGTAGAGGAATCCAGTATTGCCAAATTGGCTCATGAACTGACGACGAATCCGGAAGCGGGCGAAGACGAACTGCTTCTTTCTATGTGTGAGCAGAGCTTTACGAAAACCACCTTTGACCAGAGTACTTTCGAGTACCTGTTGAAGTACTATAACGGCCGCATCGACGTTATGCTGGATCTTTATCGTGCAGGAAATGCGTACGGAATCGTAGATGACACCCTTCCGGAACGTGTTCTGAAACGGACCATTGAAACAGGAGAGCATTCGGAATTAGTTTCCCAGCTGTTTGCAAAATATTATGAATCCGGACCGGATGAGCAGCTGAAAGTAGATTATCTGAATTCCCGTGCCTACGCTTACTTCTTCAACAACGAAGAGCGGAATGCAGAATTCTTCAAGTTCATCGGCGATGAGCTGGTTAGCGGAACGACCTTCCAGCCGTTTACGGAGTTGGCATATTTGAAATATACAGCAGACAAAAATATTACCAGCAATATTAAATTGCAGATGATAGAAAGAAAACTGAAATACTATTGCGGAAAATCCATCCTTATGGAAGAGTTCAAAGGCTATCGGCGGTATTTTGAACTACCGACGGTATTGGCAAATTCCGTGATTATTACCAGCATTGGCCATAACTCTACCGTAACTTACCGCATTGCGCCGGGAGAAGAAGTGCGGACGGAAAATATGAATGAAGTGATGGATGGATTCTTTGCAAAATATATTACCTTGTTCTACGGAGAGAGTATTACTTATCACGTAGACGAGAAAGAAGAAGTAACCGTTTCTTACGATGACCTGAACATCGTAGAAGATGAATCCAGATATTCGGTTATTAATTCCCTGATTAAAATGCAGCAGGAACAAGATCTGGAGAATTTTGGAACGGCAGCGAAAAATTATTACATTAAGAGTCAGTTAATTGACAGGTTATTTTAATGAGCAAACAAGGACTAATCATTGGTATCGATTATACAAGTGAATATTGCCAGGCTTGCTACTATTCCAGGCGTCATGAATGTCCGGAGTCCATTTATTCTGGTACGGAAGAAATGCGTTACCGGATTCCGACGGCCTTAAGTTTCGATTCCAGCAACAGCAAATGGCTGATCGGACAGGCGGCCATTGATTATGCTACGGAAAAAGAAGAGTATCTGTTCCAGGACCTGTTGGCTAATGTGGCAGAGCGGGAAAAATGCATTATCGATAACCGGGAATATACCTATACCCAGTTGTTGGCCATTTATTTCGGAAAGATTATCGAACTGGTTCAGCTCTCCACTTCTATTATGGCGGTGGAAAATATCACCGTAAACTTACGGGAAATCAACCATGACGTGAAAAATACGATTCTGGAAGCTTTCGCTATGTTGAAACTTCCGGCGAGCAAAATCAAACTTCAGTCCTGTGCAGAAAGCTTTGCTTACTATGTTTTGAATGAAAATAAAGAGCTTTGGGAGAAAGGCACGCAGCTGTTTGATTTCTCCTCCGAAGGCTTTTTCGAAAAGCAGCTATCTCTTCAAAGAGGCTCGGAAAACGAAGAATATGTTTACGTTTACGAAGACGAACATAGCGAGGAATTCTTCCTTAGCGACAACGAAGGAATCCGAGAACAGATGGACGAAAAACTGGATGCTCTGTTTTTGGAAGTTATCGATGAGAATCCTGTTTCCAGCGTATTTTTCGTGGGAAAGGGCTTTGAAGACATCTGGTTTGATAAAACTCTGAAGGATATTTCCGAGAACACCAGAGCTTTTAAGGGAAACAACCTGTATGCCAAAGGCGCTTGTCTTGCCGGCTTAAGAAGAAGCAAGAAAGAATTAAAAGATTTGGCCATTGTCTGCGATGGAAGAACGAAAGTTACCATTGCGGTAGAGGCTCGTTATAAAGGCACCATGTCCATCATTAACTTAAGCCGAGCGTCTGTGGACTGGTTTGATGCGGGCATTGTTTCCGACTTTATTATTGACAATATTAAGGTGATCCGTTTTTATATAACATCGATGGTCAGCAAAGAACGGACCTTTGTGGATTTTGACATCAGCGACTTTCCACAACGTCCGAATAAGGCGACCCGAATTGAAATTGAAATCCGTTATCTGAATGATTGTGAATGTGAAATTTCCATCAAAGATAAAGGCTTTGGAGAATTTTTCCCAGCTAGTGATGCGAAAGTGACCAAACGGCTGAACATGGAAGGATACGTATAGAATGGCTTTGCAAATCTGCGGTAAGCAGTCACCAATTCCATATTACATTAAAGAGATTGAAACTAACGTTTATTCCCTGGAAGAAATAAACTACTTTATTTTCAATCATATTAACTTTGTCTATCGGGAGTTTTTCTCAGAGAAGCTCTTCGATTATATTGACAATGCTCTGGGACAAAGAGAAATGGCTTCCCAACTTCGTCAAATGGCGGCAGAGGATGCTTCTGTCCAGGACTTTGTGAAATATATCCTTTCCGAAAGTTATTACTATTCCGGACATGAATTAAGTTCCATTGCCGGAGCAGTTTTAAATATTGATAATCTGTCCGAAGCAGAACGACGGAAAATCGAGGCAGACACTTACTACAAGAACGGAAAATCCGAATCGGCTCTGCGGCTGTATTTTGAAATTCTGAACAATATGGATACGGAGGAAATGCCGGAAACCTTTTATGCAAAAATCGCTTATTCCATTGGCGTGATTTATGCAAAGTCTTTCATGAGCAAAAATGCCAATATGTATTTTACGAAGGCTTATGAGTTGTATCCGGATCCGACCTATGCGAAAGCCTGTGTCTATATGTCCTTGGTAAACAATGACGAAGAAGAGCTTTTGAACACGATTATCAAATTCAATTTCTCCAACGAAACTTTGGAGACCATCCGAAAACGAGTGGGCGCCTTGCGCCGGGAGATTGAGAATAGCGACGAAACCAAAGAGTTCGTCCAGAAATTGGAAAATGCAGATACTAACACAAAAATAATAGATGAATGGAAAGAAGAATACTATGAAAGAACTCGCTAAAACTTATAATCCAAAAGAGATTGAACAGCCTATTTATGACAACTGGCTTGAGAAAAAGTATTTCCATGCGGAGCCGGATGACAGTAAGAAACCTTTTACAATCATCATGCCTCCTCCGAATATTACGGGCCAGCTTCACATGGGACATGCACTGAACAACACGCTGCAGGATATTATTATCCGTCAGAAAAGAATGCAGGGCTATAATGCTCTGTGGCAGCCAGGTTGTGACCATGCAAGTATTGCAACGGAAGTTAAGATTATCGAACAGCTTCGGAAAGAAGGCATTCACAAAGAAGATTTAGGACGTGAGGGCTTCTTGAAACGTGCATGGGAATGGAAAGAAGAATACGGCGGACGTATTGTTACTCAGCTGAAGAAAATGGGCAGCAGCGCCGATTGGGACAGAGAACGCTTTACCATGGATAAAGGCGTTTCCGATGCAGTTCTGGAAGTTTTCGTAAAGATGTACGAAAAAGGCTGGATTTACAAAGGCACAAAGATTATTAACTGGTGTCCAAAATGCCAGACTTCTGTAAGTGATGCAGAAGTAGAGCATAAAGATACTGCCGGAAAATTCTGGCACATTAATTATCCAATCAAAGGCGAAGACCGCTTTATTGAAATCGCAACAACTCGTCCGGAAACTATGCTGGGCGATACCGCTGTTGTTGTTCATCCAGATGACCCTAGATATCAGAGCTATATTGGCAAGACCTGTATTCTTCCTTTAGTTGGAAGAGAACTTCCAATTATTGCAGACTCCTATATTGATTTGGAAGTTGGAACCGGTGCTATGAAGGTTACTCCTGCTCATGACCCGAACGACTTCGAATTAGGAAAGAAATATGGTCTGGAAGAAATCTGTGTATTTACCGATGACGGCCATATTAATGAAAAAGGCGGAAAATACTGCGGCCTGACAACAGAAGAAGCAAGAGCAAAAATCGTTGCAGAATTAGACGAATTAGGACTGTTAGTAAAAACCATCGATCATGAGCATGCCGTAGGTTACCACGATCGTTGCGGTACTATCATCGAGCCTATGATCAAAGAACAGTGGTTCGTTAAGATGGACGAACTGATCAAGCCTGCTATCAAAGCAGTTGATGAAGGCGAAGTAAAACTGATTCCTGGCAGAATGAGCAAGCTGTACCATAACTGGACCGACAACATCCGCGACTGGTGTATTTCCAGACAGCTGTGGTGGGGTCATCGTATTCCTGCTTACTACTGCGAAGGGTGCGGCGAGATGGTAGTTGCCAAAGAACAGCCGGAGAAATGTCCAAAGTGCGGATGCACTCATTTCCATCAGGACGAGGACTGCTTAGATACTTGGTTCTCCTCCGCTTTATGGCCATTCAGTACCTTAGGCTGGCCAGAAAAGACCAAAGATTTAGAGTACTTCTATCCAACGGACCTGCTGATTACCGGTTACGATATTATCTTCTTCTGGGTAATTCGTATGATTTTCTCCGGATATGAGCAGATGGGCAAAGAACCTTTCAAAGCTGTTTTATTCACCGGTCTGGTAAGAGATGACCAGGGCCGTAAGATGAGTAAATCTTTAGGAAACGGTATTGATCCTCTGGAAGTTATTGACCAGTACGGAGCTGACGCTCTTCGGTTCACTTTAGCTACTGGTAACTCTCCAGGAAACGACATGCGTTTCTATTATGAGAGAGTAGAAGCAAACCGTAACTTTGCAAATAAGATTTGGAACGCTTCTCGTTTCATCATGATGAATATGCCGGAAACCGGCGTTAAGAAAGTATCTGCAGATAAACTGACAGACGCTGATAAATGGATTCTTTCCAAAGCAAATAAGCTGACCAAACTGGTTACCGAGAACTTAGATAAATACGAAATCGGTATGGCAGCAGATAAGTTGTATGAATTTATCTGGGAAGAATTCTGCGATTGGTATATTGAGATGGTTAAGCCTCGTCTTTACGGCGATGATGACAGCAAGGAAGCTGCTCTGTACACCTTACAGAAGGTTCTGATTACGGCTCTGAAGCTGTTACATCCATACATGCCTTTTGTAACAGAAGAAATTTATACCACCCTTCAGCCTTACGTAGCAGAAGAAAATCCGGAAGAGTCCATTATGATTTCTAAGTGGCCGGAATACAGCGAAGAGTTCAATTTCGAAGAGTCCGAAAACGAAATCGAAATGATCAAAGAAGCGGTTCGTGGAATCCGTAACGGCCGTGCGGAAATGAACGTTCCATTAAGCAAAAAAGCAGCAGTTCATGTTGTAAGTAAATCCGAAACCGTTCGGGCTGCTTTCGAAAAAGGAAAAGTATTTTTTGCAACCTTAGCAAAAGCTTCCGAAGTATTCGTACAGGAAGACTTAACCGGTATTAAAGACGATGCCATGAGCGTTTCCTTAGCAGAAGCTACTTGCTACGTTCCGCTGGAAGACCTGATTGACAAAGACAAAGAAATCGAACGTTTATTAGGCGAACAGAAACGTTTAGAGGGCGAACTGAAGAGAGTAAACGGAATGCTTTCCAATCCAAACTTCATTAACAAAGCTCCGGAAGCTAAGATTAACGAAGAAAAAGAAAAGAAAGAAAAATACACCAAGATGATGGAGCAGGTAACTGCACAGCTTGAAAAATTAAATGCTTAATTAAAATTCGTAAGGAATGATGTTTCCGTTATCGGAAACGAAACGAATGGAATCAAGAACTGTAACTGAGGCACATGCATTTGTTGCCTCAGTTATTTTTTTGATAAAAGAATCTTTTACAGAGTCTTCTACTGCCACTTTAAAACAAACATTGTCTGCGTAAACTGTGTCTTCTAAGGCAATATCCATCTGGCTAATAATGTATTGGATTTTACCAGAAAGAGAATAATCGGAAGTGATAGAAAGGCGGGTTCCATCGCAAACTTTTAAGGCCTTTCCTGACCTGCCCTCAAACAGCTCTTTTACCGCTGCCTGAGCCACGCCACCATAGGCTCTTACTAAGCCACCGGTGCCTAAAAGAACGCCACCAAAATAACGAGTGACCACAATGACACAGTTCCTTAAATTCGAGGTTAAAAGGACTTCTAAGATCGGTTTTCCTGCGGTACCAGAAGGCTCTTTGTCATCGGAAAACCGCTGAATTTCGTTGTTTTCGCCTACCACAAAAGCGAAACAGTTGTGACGGGCGTCCCAATACTGCTTCCGTTTTTGCTCAATATAAGCTAAAGCCTCCTGCTCGGAATGGACCTCGCAGATGGCGGCAATGAAACGGGATTTTTTTTCGGTTAGTTCTGCCTGGGCTTCCCCCAGAACAACGATTTTTTCTGTAGCCATAATTCTCTGAAAATTCACATTAGAAACACTTTTTCTTACTAAGATATTACCATCTTTGGATAAGATTTTGTAACAAAAAATTAAGAAGTGGATTTTTGACATTCACCGCAGTGTGATGTATAATTTTTTATCTATGGGCTTTGGGAAAAGCCTGGTTTTGATGAATAAAAAAAATAGAGAATATTCCTAACGATAACAAATGTTTTGTTACTGGAAAAAGAGGGTTGAATATATGAAACTGAATTCAGATGAAGTAAAAGAAAAACAGAAAAACCTTTCTTCGAAAAAGAAAAAGAAAAAAGCTAGTTTAGCCGTACGGATTATCCGTTGGGTGCTTTTAACCATCCTTTGCATTCTTTGCATTGTTGGATGTTTAGGCTTTGGTATGGTTGTGGGTATCGCAAAATCTACTCCGTCTCTGGAGGATATTACCGTTGCGCCTACCATGTACCCGACAACGATTCTTGATGCAGAAGGAAATGAGATTATTCAGTTGTCTGCAGCCAGCGCTAAGAGAGCGGAAGCTTCCTTTGATGAAATTCCGGAAACTTTAAAATGGGCTTTCATCGACTTAGAGGACGAGCGTTTCTATGAACATAGTGGTATCGATGTAAAAGGTATTGCCCGTTCAGCATATCAGACGCTGTTCCAAGGAAGTACCCAAGGTGGTTCTACCATTACGCAGCAGCTGATTAAAAATAATGCTTTTGAAACTGGTGGATTCGAACGTAGTACTGGTTCCTTGCTTCGTCGTAAGATTCAGGAACAGATTCTGGCTCTTGGTCTGGAAAAAGAAATGACCAAGGATGAAATTTTGATCAACTATCTGAACACCATCAACCTTGGCGGTGGTAACTACGGCGTTAAGATTGCGGCTCAGTATTACTTTAATAAAGACCTTTCTCAGCTGGATGTTGCAGAGTGTGCAGTTCTTGCGGCGATTACCCAGAACCCTAGCGCAAACAATCCTGCTCGAAATCCAGAAAAGAATAGAAAGAGAATGGAAACTTGTCTGGAAAATATGAAAGATAATGGTCATATTACTCAGGCAGAATATGATGAAGCAAAGGCAGAAGATGTATACGATGGAGTATCCGAAAATGCGATTTCCCACGGAAATTCCCTGTACTCCTATTTCGTAGACTCTCTGGTAGATGCGTTAATTAACGATCTTCAGACCAAGGGCGGCTATTCTTATGCTCAGGCTTACAACATGGTTTATACCGGCGGTCTTACGGTTTACGCTACTCAGGACCCAGTGATCCAGGAGATTGTTGACCGTGAGGTTAATAATGATTACAACTACCCATACGAAAGCTCTTATGGTATCAGCTGGGATATGACCATCAAGAGAGCAGATGGTACGAACGAATTCTTTAACCAGAAATCCATTACCAGATACATGGAAGATGTTAAGGAAAACTATAACTTCTATGATGGGACTCTGGAACAGTGGGTTTATAAAAATGATTACGACACGAAGGAAGATGCAGACGCTGTAATTGCAGAGTTTAAGAAATATGTCGAGAAACCAGGTGATGAGATTACTTATGAAAACGTATTCTATACCCTTCAGCCTCAGGTTTCCTTTACGGTAATGGATTACACCAACGGTCAGGTAAAAGCGATTTGCGGTGGTCGTGGAGAAAAGACACAGAACCTTACTCTGAACAGAGCTGTGGATACTGCTAGACAGCCTGGTTCCTGCTTCAAAGTACTGGCAGCTTATGCTCCTGCTTTGGATGCTGCTGGCTACACCTTAGGAACTGCTATTGACGACGCTCCATTCTACTATGGTGGTGGCCGTCAGGTACATAACTGGTGGGGTGATTCCTACAGAGGTCTGAATACCGTTCGTGATGGTATCCGTGATTCCATGAACGTATTGGCAGTTAAGACCATTTATGACATCGGTACCGATTTAAGTATGCAGTACTTGCTGAACTTTGGTTTTACTACCTTGGATCCTGTAAATGATGCAGGTCTTGCTACTGCATTAGGTGGTATTACAAGAGGTATTACCAACCTTGAAATCAATGCAGCTTACGGCGCAATTGCAAATAAAGGCGTTTATGTAGAGCCTATTCTTTATACAAAGATTGTCGGAATGGACGGAACCGTTATTTTAGACAATCAGCCAGAAACTCATACCGTTCTTAAGGAGAGCACTGCGAGCCTTCTTACTAGCGCCATGATCGACGTAGTAGCTTCTGGTACTGGTACTCCTGGACAGATTTGGTCAACTCCTGTTGCTGGTAAAACCGGTACAACTTCCGATGATAAAGACCTTTGGTTCTGCGCATATATTCCGAATGGTTTAGTTGCTTCTATCTGGACGGGATACGATGACAGCTTATCTATCTGGTGGGGCGGCGGTTATCACGAAGCTTTATGGTCAACCATTATGAGTCAGGTTGTAGAAGCGAAAGGCCTGGAAGGTGGATACTTCGAAATGACGGGTGGTATTTACCAGACCACCATTTGTAAGAAGTCCGGTAAACTTCCTAACGAACATTGTGGAGACGACCCAGGCGGAAGCTGTGTAATAACGGAATATTTCGCAGAAGGTACCGGACCTTCCGGATCTTGCGACGTCCATACTTCTGTTAAGGTATGTAAAGAATCCAAGAAACTTCCTACCGAGTATTGTCCAAAGGTTGTGGAACTGGTATGCAGAGTAAGACCGATGGATGTAACCGGAGCGGAAGCTCAGGGAACTACCGCGGATACAGAATATGCTCCTCCAAAAGATAAATGTAAGATTCATACTGCGGAGTGGGAGTCTAAGAGCAAGGAAGAGGAGTCTAAGAAGAAGGAACAGGAAACGGAGACCGAGACGGAGACCGAGACGGAGACGGAGTCAGAGTCAGAAACTGAAACCACAGAAGAGGACCCGGGCGAAGACGTCGAAGAAGATTAATATAAAAATCAGGAGGACGGAACATGGCATTATTTAAAGGTGCTGGCGTGGCTATGGTCACACCGATGAAGGAAAACGAAGACATCAATTTTGAGAAAATTGAGGAATTAGTTGAGTATCATATTGCGAACGGAACCGATGCTCTTATCGTATGTGGTACTACTGGTGAGCCTTCTACCCAGACCGTAGAAGAACATATGGAAGCTGTTGGCTGCGCAATTCAGGCAGCAAAAAAGAGAATTCCGGTTATTGCTGGCTGTGGTTCCAACAACACCAGAACTTCCGAATATACAAGCAGAAAATGCCAGGAAATGGGCGCCGATGGCCTGTTGATGGTTACTCCTTATTACAATAAAGCTACTCAGAAAGGTCTGATTGAGCATTTTACAAGACTTGCCAAAGGCGTAGACCTTCCAATTATTTTATACAACGTTCCAGGAAGAACCGGCGTTAATATGCTTCCTGAGACGGCAGTTACCTTAGGAAAAACCTGCGAGAACATCGTTGCTATTAAAGAAGCCAGCGGAAACATTTCTCAGATTGCAAAACTTGCTTCTTTACTTCAGGATGATCCTTGCCTGGATATTTATTCCGGAAATGATGACCAAATCGCCCCTATTATGGCTTTAGGCGGAATCGGTGTTATTTCTGTATTAAGTAACGTAGCTCCTCAGAAAACCCATGATATTGCCGCTGCTTTCCTGAATGGAAATATGGCAGAGGGAGCAAAGCTTCAGTTAGAAGCTATCGAACTGATTGAAGCTTTATTCTGCGAAGTAAACCCTATCCCAGTTAAGACCGCAATGAATATGATGGGCTTTGAGGTTGGACCTTTAAGAAGTCCTCTTTGCACAATGGACCCTAAGAACGAAGAAAGACTCCGTAAAGCCCTGATCAATTACGGAATCAAGCTGGTGAAATAATTATGGTAAAAGTACTGATTCATGGATGTAACGGAAGAATGGGAAACATGGTTTCCTCTCTGGCAGCGGATTATCCGGAAATCGAAATCGTTGCTGGCGTAGACCGCCCAGATACAGAAAAAGGTGGAAAATCTTATCCGGTATATGAAAGCCTGAAGGATGTAAAAGAAAGCGCCGATGTCATTATCGACATTTCTACTGCTACTGCGGTAGACGGCCTTTTAGCTTATATGAAAGAGACGAAAACTGCTGCTGTTATCTGCACAACTGGTTTAAGTGCAAATCAGGAAGCAGGAATCAAAGAGCTTTCTAAAGAAGTTCCGGTTCTTCGTTCCGGAAACATGTCCATGGGAATCAATACCTTACTGAAAGTATTAAATGACATTAGCCTGTCTTTAACCAAGGCTGGCTTCGATGTAGAAATCGTAGAAAAACATCATCATACAAAATTAGATGCTCCTAGCGGAACAGCGATTATGCTGGCAGATGCTGTGAAAGAGGGAACGAAAGAAGAGTATGATTATGTTTACGGCAGAAGCGACCGCAGAAGCGTACGTCCGAAAAATGAAATCGGCATCAGCTCTGTAAGAGGTGGAACCATTGTGGGAGAACATGAAGTCATTTTTGCCGGAACCGACGAAATTATTGAAATCAAACACACCGCCCTTTCCAGAGCAGTCTTTGCCAATGGCGCATTAAATGCAGCCCTGTTCTTAGGTGGAAAAGAGCCTGGACTTTATTCTATGGCGGATGTAATCGGCTGATTAATTATTAATATTTGTCTTATAGAGATTGTAGCGAGAGCCTTCGTAGATCAATTCAAACTGTTTTGGAATTGAATCTTCGTTGGCTTTTACTGTTGGTGCTCCAATAGCAACATAATCGATGTCTAAGAACTTCACATCTTTTAAGAAATGCTTTGCATCAAAGGTCTTTGCAGCATAAAGAGAACTATACAGACCGCGAATCCGGGCGTATTCAAAATCTGTTTGATATTCCGGATAATTGTTGGACAGGTAAACATAATAAATCTGAGGGATGTCTTTGTATTGACGGAGCTCTAAGGAAAGAGTCTTTGGAAGCAGAACGACGCTGTCCAGAACTCTTTCTTTTAATTCGGCCTCCGTTGCCTCTGGATTGGAGGTCCGAATATCTTCTTCGATGGCATCTGCAATACTGATTGTGGTCTCAGAAATTTTATATTTGTTAGCAGCTCTTTTTACCATGTCTTCATCTTTGAAAATGGATCTTCCAGACAACAACAGAACAGAGCTGATAAACAGCAGAAGAAGGACTTTTACCAGGTGCTTCTTTGGAATATCCGTCAGCACCGCAAAGCCTGCAGAAATAACGATTACCGGCTGTAATAACCAGAATACACGCCAGTAAACGCCCACACCAGTTACAAAACGCTCTACGTAAGGCATAGTAAACGGATTAATAAACAGGACGATTAAGAAAGCGGAAGCAATCAGGAAGAAGAACCGCAGAGGATTTTCTTTCTGACCCTTAAATTTGATTGCAAGAATAATGATTGCAAGAATCAAAAGGAATGGAACAAAATTCCATCCATAGTACCGAGTGATAATCTCGTAGAAGGATTTGGAAAATACTCCGGATCCCTCGCTTAAGGAAGATAAAGATCCAGCCTGAATTAATAAAGCCAGCTTCCAGAAAACGAACGGTGCAATACCAGCGGCAGGAATAAATAACTTAAAGAATTCTTTCCATTTTCCGGTAATAATCAGGAAGGCAATGGCATAAGCTGCGTAGAGAACTGGTGCTAAATAAGTTCCTACAGTTGTAGTCGCCTGGCTTGCTAAAAGGATGGTGAACAGGAAGAAAATATTCCGAACATTGACCTTTTTCGTTTTTACCAGACGAATGAAAATGAACAGCAACAATGGAAGCAGAATATTAACAAATACTGCTTTTCCTTGCCAGATCCGCAAGGTTAGGAAAGCTCCTTGGCCGTAAGTAGATGGTCCGCAGACCAGATTTAAAAGAACTGCGAACAGCATGAAAAACGGCAGCTTTTTGCGGCCCAATTCCCGTCCTACCAGATATAAGGACAGGTAATGTAACGGTACCAAAAGAGCCGGCAGGACGCTGTGACAAAGGACCGCAGCATCCAAGCAGAACAGCTTGGATAAAGCTGCAATCAGAATTTCCCAGCTTACCAACTGGTAAGTTGCAGGGAAAACGCTGCCAGCCATTCCGCCGGATGGAACTACATCCAACAGATGATTTCTGGATAAAATGGTTACACTTTCTGCAATATAAAAATTATCGTCTACGTTGTAGGCGGTATAAAGAATAATCTCGTAAAGCTGATAAAGGATCAGGGCGAAAACCCCAGCCCAAATCAGATAGCTCCACCAGGACCGTTTTGCAGTGAAAACCAATCCTTTGGAAAAGCCCCGAATATCCGTTTTTAACGGGAGACGCCGTTGAATCAGGGACAATAGAATGTAGGTGATGAAGATGCCTAAAATGTCGCAAAGGAACAGGGTATAGAGGGTGGAAAACGGCCAGTCGTTATACATGAACGGCAGACTGGTAATGTGGAACAAGCAAAGAAGAGTACAAAATCCTACCAGAATTTTGACTGCAAATCCCTTTTCGTTTTTAAAAAGAAGGCAAAGAAGGTCGCCGGTAATGTAGCTAATTACTACCATTACCAGAGGAACAACCCATACATAGCCACTCCAAATAAAATTCTCCACTACAAAAGTCCCCGATGAACATAAAAATTCAAACTAATTATATCGCATCTCAAATGGACCTTCAATTATTATTATAATAATAAAGATAAAAGTAGTGAAAAAGTGTTGAAAAAGTAGTATTTTCGCGCTTTTTATGGTATTCTAATCCCAAATGCGCAGGCGGGCATTTTGTTTGTGACGCAAAAATTTATAAATACGGATTTTTTATATATAAAAACCGCAAGAATAGGTTAGGAGGAGCCATGGACGAGCAGATCAACAACCGTTTAAATGAAGTGTTTCAGGAAGTCTTCGATGATGAAGATTTATTTATCGATGATGATACCAATGCAGATTCTATTGATGACTGGGACAGCATGGAACATATCAATCTGGTAGTCGCTGTAGAAGAAGAGTTCGGGCTGACCTTCTCCATGGACGAAATCGCTGAGATGCAGAATGTTGGCGATATGGTCGAAATCATTAAAGAACGGGCAACCAATTTAGATTAACAAGATTTAACAAAAGTGATACAAACTTTCAGTAAAGTAAAACGAAAGGCAGACCATGGTATTTTCCGGAAACATATTTTTATTTCTTTTTCTGCCTCTGACCGTTCTTGTATATTTCAATCCTTTCACAAAGAAATGCAAGGACGGAGGACGAAAATTTAAAAATATTGTCTTGCTTATTGCAAGCCTTGTTTTCTACGCATGGGGAGAGCCGAAGTTTGTATTTATCATGATTGCTTCCATCGTCTTAAACTGGTTAATTGGCTTAGGACTTGGAAAATACGAAAAATTATCCGTAAGACGCTGGCTTCTGGCCGCAGGGCTGGTTCTGGATCTTGGACTTTTGTTTGTCTTTAAATATCTGGGCTTTACTGCAGGAATGTTTGGAGCAAACGTATCCATCGTCCTGCCTTTGGGAATTTCCTTTTACACCTTCCAGATTCTGTCTTACGTGCTGGATGTTTATTTTAACAAAGACCGGGTGCAGAAGAACCTGCTTCTTTTGGGATTATACATTTCCATGTTCCCACAGCTGGTTGCAGGACCTATCGTACGGTACAAGGAAGTTTCGGAAGAACTTTTAAACCGACAGGAGACCAGCGCGGATATTACCTATGGCGTACGCAGATTTGTTTACGGCTTAGGAAAGAAAGTACTTTTTGCTAACTTTTTTGCAATTATCGCAGATTACGCCTTTTTTAGTCCGGGAGCGGATTCGGTGGCTACGGCTTGGTTGGGAATTATCTGCTACAGTTTACAGATATACTATGATTTTTCCGGATACTCCGATATGGCCATTGGCTTAGGAAGAATCTTTGGATTCCATTTTCCGGAGAACTTTGATTATCCTTACGTGTCCATGTCCTTTACGGAGTATTGGCGCAGATGGCATATGACCTTAGGCCGGTGGATGAAAGATTATTTGTTCTACCCGCTACAGAAAAGCAAAGGTTTTATCAAAATGGGAAAATGGTCGAAGAAGACCTTCGGCAAGAAGAAAGGAAAATATCTTCCGACGATTTTATCCCTTTTGGCGCTTTGGCTGGCCATGGGCTTCTGGCATGGAGCAAACTGGAACTTTGTCGTATGGGGCTTAGTCTTCTTCGTACTGATGACCTTTGAAAATCTTTCCGGGTTTGGGAAAAAAGCTTTGAAAGCTGCTACGGAAAAAGGCTTCACTTGGATGAAAGTGGTATATCACGTTTACGTTATCTTCTTTCTCCTTTTAGCCTGGGTACTGTTCCGGGCAGAAAGCTTAAATGTGGCCTGGGCTTATATTGGAAACATGTTTGGAAAGACTTCCAAGGCTTTTGTAGATGCAGACTTTTGGACCTATTTAAGCAATGTGAAGTTCCTTCTGCCGGCAGGAATTTTGTTATCCACTCCGTTGGCAAGATGGATCAGCAACAAAGTAACCAAGGAGAAAGTGAAAGATGTGGCCAGAGCAGTGCTCCTTTTGGCAATTTTCGTTTTATCCGTATTGGCAGTTATATCGGAAAGCTACAATCCGTTTATCTATTTTAATTTTTAGGAATGGGCAAAGAAGGCAGAGTTGAAAAAATAATAACGAGAATCATTCTGGGAATCATGGTTGTATTCCTGCTCCTGATTCTTGCGGTCTTTATTGCCATAAAGTCTGGTGCTACCGAATTGTTCAAGATGGATCGTTCCATTGAGACCAAAGTTTATGACATAAAAGCAGAGGATGACGCCTTTGCCAAAATTTATAAAGGTTATTCCAACGGCATTTATGCAGCGAAGAACTATACCGAGGCTTATTCCAATGACCTACTGTTGGGACGGACCGCTCTGGTGGAAAATGAAGTCCGCTATAAGAATCTGATTGGCTGGAAACTTTTTGCACCGACGGAATATAACAGCATTCTGTATTTGGACAATGGTTATTTGGCTGGCGCCAATAAGAAAGAAAGCTCAGAGACCATAGGGAATATTGCTACGAAAATAAAAAGTTTAAAGGATGTTTCGGAAGAAGCAGGAGCGAAATTCTTCTACCTGCAGACGCCGGGAAACATCGATAAATTTGGAGATGAAGGAATTAACCGGGTCAAAGACTTTGCCAATGATAATGCAGACGCGCTGATTGCAGATTTAAAAGATTATGGAATCCAGTGCTTGGACCTTCGGGACAATATTGAAGCCACCTTTGAGGATTATCATAGCTTGTTCTTCCGGACGGACCATCATTGGAGACAGCCGGTGGCATTATGGGCAACCAACGAACTGTGTTCCTACATGGAAGAGCAGTATGGCCTGGAGTATGACGAGACCCTTTATGACCCGGACCAGTACGAAATGGAATTCCTGGAAAAGAATTACTTAGGCTCCCTGGGACGGAAAGCTACTTTAGCAGCGACAGATCCGGATGATTTTGAAATCCTTCATCCGAAATTTGCCACAGAGCTTCATTTTACGCAGGACCGAGAGGACATCGACCGGACGGGGCCATGGGAAGTTTTATATGACTATGACGAAATCAACTATGATGGAATCTATTGGAGAGAATGCTTTTTAGGACTGTTGTCCTACTACGGAACGGGACGATGCACCATAGAAAATAAAAATGCAGAACGTCCGGAAACGGTGCTCCTGGTTGCTGATTCCTTATGCATTCCGGTAACCGCCTTTCTGTCCTTGAATTACGAGAAAGTAGAGTTGTTGGACGGTCGGTATTTTGAAGGAAGCATTAAGGACTATATCCGGGAAAGTAAGCCAGATGTGGTCATTAGCTCCTACACCACCACAGTAATCGAAGAAGGTTATTCGATTTTTGATTTTAAATAAATGATGGAAAAATGATGGAAGAAAAGAAAAACTACGACAAAATAATCATCGGCGCCGGAATCTACGGACTTTACGCAGCTTGGATTTGCGGCTTAAGAGGCGAGCGGGTACTGGTTTTAGAGAAGGAGCATGATTGCTTCTTACGGGCGACTTATGTCAACCAGGCCAGAGTACATTTAGGCTACCATTACCCAAGATCTATCTCTACAGCCCAGTCCACGGCCCGTTATTTTGACCAATTTGTCTCCCAGTATCCGGAGTGCATTAATAGCGAGTTTTATCAGATTTATGCTACCAGTTCCAAGTTTTCCTGGACCAACGCTGCCCAGTTTGAAAAGTTTTCCAAAGCTGCAAATATCCCATGCGGTAAGGTAGCAGTAGATGAATATTTCAAGGAAGGCATGTGTGATGGAGCCTTCGTTACTGGAGAAGTAACTTTCGACGCAAGAGTACTTTCCCGTTGTCTGATGGCGGAAATTATGATTTATCCAAATATCGAAATCCGCTACAACCATCCGGTAACTTCCATTGAGACGGAAGGCGATGTGTATAAGATTGGCTCTGGGGAAGAGTACTATTATGCACCTTTTGTACTGAATGCAACCTACGCCTGTGTTAATGAAATCACGAAAATGGCAGGCTTTGAGCCTTTTAAAATAAAATATGAGCTTTGTGAAGTCATTCTTTGCAAGGTCAATGCAGAATTAAGGGATATCGGCCTTACGGTTATGGACGGACCGTTCTTTTCTATTATGCCGTTTGGAAAAACGGGTCTTCATTCCCTGACTAGCGTAGCCTTTACCCCTCATGAAACCTGCTATGAAGAACTGGCAAAATTCCCTTGCCAGGAAAAAACAAATGGGAAATGCCGGCCGGGCTTCTTATGCAACTGTAATGAATGCGAAGTTCATCCGGAAAGCGCTTGGGACTATATGTCGAAGCTGGCAAAGAAATACATGTTGGATAAATACAAGTTTGAATATGTGAAATCCCTGTATTCCATTAAGCCGATTTTGACTGCATCGGATGTAGATGATTCCCGACCGACCTGTATTAAAGTACACAGTCAGGGCCCAACCTTTGTAAGCGTATTATCCGGAAAAATAACGACCGTTTATGACCTGGAGGAAATATTATGAATTTAGGTAAAGAACAAAATTTTGTATCGGCAGTAATTTACGTGAGAAATAATTCTTCGGTTCTTGAGGGATTTTTAAATCACGTGTATTCCAAATTGGGTGAGCTATTTAACCAGTTTGAAATTGTATGTGTCAATGACGCTTCCACGGATAATTCAGAAGCAGTGATTAAAGAATGTGCAAAAGCTTATCATTGTGCCGTTACGATTGTAAATATGGGCTATGTTCAGGGCGTGGAATTAGCCATGAATGCTGGATGTGATATGGCCATTGGCGATTTCGTTTTTGAATTTGATTCAGCAAACCAGACTTGGCCGGAGAATATGATGGAACAATTGTACCGGAAGATGCAGGAAGGCTATGACATTGTCAGCGCCTGCCCAAAGGGAAAAATGAAATTCTCCTCCAAACTGTTCTATTCCGTATTTAATAAATTCTCCAACATTAAAGAGCAACTGCGGACGGAGGCGTTCCGTCTCACCTCCAGAAGGGCAATTAACCGAGCTTCTTCCATGAATCAGGCACAGATGTACCGGAAGGCCGTAAATGCAAATCTTGCTCTGGCTCAGACCTATGTGGAATTTGAGCCAACGGGAGAGAACCGTATTGATAAGCAGTCTTCCAAAGAGAGAACCTCTCTGGCCGTAGATTCCCTGATTCTCTTTACCGACATTGGCTACAAAATCGCGTTTGTTATGTCCATCGTTATGTTGGCATTTGCAGCAATTGTAGGAATTTACACCGTAATTATTTATGCAACAGGCCATCCGGTAGAAGGCTGGACGCCAATTATGATTTTCCTGGCCATCGGATTTTTCGTCCTGTTTGCTATTTTGACTTTTGTAATTAAGTACTTGTCTCTGATTCTGAATTTGAATTTCCGTCGTCAGAGATATGTGGTAGAGAGCACGGAGAGATTATAAAGCATATGAAATCCTTAGTAGGCTATACCGGGTTTGTAGGCGGCAATATCAGCGCCGCAGGCAGTTTTGAAGGTCGGTATAACAGCAAGAATATTGAAGAAGCCTTTGGAACAAATCCAGAACTTTTGATTTATGCGGGAATTACGGCAGAAAAGTTTATTGCCAATAAATTCCCGGAGCAGGATCTGGAAATCATCCAAAATGCAGAGAAGAATATCCAAAAGATCCATCCGGAACGGTTGGTGCTGATTTCCACCATTGATGTTTATGAAGATTCTTTTCACGCCGATGAAGAAACGCCTGCTTTGGGCCAGGGCGTTTATGGACAACACCGGAGCCTTTTGGAAAACTGGGTGAAAGAAAATATCGAAGACTATTTAATTGTTCGTTTGCCGGCGCTTTTCGGAAAAGGCATCAAAAAGAATTTTATTTATGACTACATCAAATATATTCCGGCTCTGCTGAACGAAGAAAAATTTGGTCAGCTGTCCGCAAAACGGCCAGAACTGAAAAACTATTATAGTTTAAACGACAAAGGCTTTTATGCTTGTAAAGCGTTAGAGGAAGAAGAACGAAAGGTTTTGAAAAACGTTTTTAAAGAGTTAGGCTTTTCCGCCTTGAACTTTACGGATTCCAGAGCCGTTTACCAGTTTTATAATCTGGCGAATTTATATTCCGACATTCAAAAAGCCTTGGAGAAAAAAATAAAAGTATTGAATATTACGACAGAACCTTTACGTAGCAGCGATGTATATCAATACCTGACGGGAGAGATTTTCGAAAATGAAATCACAGACCAACCAGCAGTATATGACGCGCGTACCCGGTATTTTAAAGAACTGGGAGGCTTTGTTGCAGAGGATGGTAACGGTGGTTATTTATACAAGAAGGAAGAAGTTTTAAAGGAAATCAAAGAGTTTACAATCGAGGAGAACTGAGTATGAAATACGCTATTTCGAACATTGCATGGAGTCCGGAAGAAGATGAAAGAATGTACAGCTATCTGAGTGAACGGAGAATGGGCCTGGAGATTGCTCCAACCCGGATTTTTCCATGGGAGCAATCGGCGACTCTTGGTCGAATGGTTGGCCCTTATGACAAAATTCGTGAAGCAGCGTCCTGGGCAAAGGATATGTATAACTATTACGGAATCAAGGCCGTTTCCATGCAGTCTATTCTGAACGGAATTAAAGCAAATATTTTCGGTTCCGAAAAAGAAAACCGGGCCTTAATCCAATATCTGAAAAAGGCCATCGATTTCGCAGCTGCAGTAAAATGTCCGAATCTGGTTTTCGGATGTCCGTTAAACCGGAATATTCCAAATGGATACAGCTTGCAGAAAGCAGGGACGGTTTCCATTGATTTCTTCAGCGAAATCACCATGTATGCTGCTCAAAGAGGCGTATGCATTGCCATGGAAGCCAATCCAACCAAATACAGCACTAACTTTATTAACTACACGTCTCAGGCGTTTGATCTGGTGAAATGTATTGGCAAGGAAGTGGGCAAAAATGCATCCAAGGCCATTAAAGTAAACTTTGACTTAGGAACCGTACTGACCAACGGAGAAAGCATTTATGAGCTGCTGACGGAAAAGAATATCGCTTTAATCAACCATGTTCATTACAGCGAGACGGATCTGAAAATGCTGAGAAGGAGAGAAGAACATAAAGAAATAATTCGTCTCCTGGAAGAAGGCGGCTATGAGAACTACATTTCCATCGAAATGCGTATGCCGGAACGCAGCAAAGACGTGTTAACGGTCATCGAATATTTAAGAAGCTTATAAGAAGGAAGATTATGAATATTAATATTTTATTTCCTGTTTATAACGAAGAAAAAAGGTTGGAACGAGGCATTCGTAGAACCTATGAATTTATAAACAAATACCTGATTCCCGATGAAAAAAGTGGAAGAACGTTAGATTATCAGCTGACCATTGTGGATAACGGTTCCGTGGACAAAACGGAAGAAATTGCAAAAAAACTGGAAGAAGAAATCGAACAGGTAAAATATCTGCGGATTACCGAAAAAGGCGTTGGAGCAGCTTTCCGCGCCGGTGTGGCCGATAATGAAAAAGATATTGTTGGTTACATGGATGTAGACCTTTCTACGGACTTAAGACATTTAATGTCGGTCATCGGTATTTTTGAGGAAAATCCGGAAGTTATGGTAGTGAATGGTTCCAAGCAGGCAAAAGGTGCCAAAACCATCGGCAGAAAATGGTACCGGAATATTACCTCCAAGGGCTTGACCATGGTAATGAAAGCCCGGTTGGATATGAAGCAGGCGGACGCCATCTGCGGCTTTAAGTTTTTCCGGAAAGACTTTGTGGAAGGCTTAATTGAACAAGCCGATCAGACGGAGAATGGTTGGTTCTTTATCATCGAATTACTGATCCGTGCGGAACGCAGCGGAGAAGTGGTTATGGAACTTCCGGTACGTTATACGGAAGAAGAGGGCGGACATGTCAATGTGGTAGCCCAGACCATGGATTATTTGAAAAATATTGAAAAACTCAGAAAAACCTTAGAGAAATAAACAGGGGAGATTATGGGATTTAGAATTACATCCATGCTGACATTGGAATATGCCAGAAAAAATTACGGAGTGGATATGACGAAGTGCCTGTCCTTAGGAAGACAGTTCCGGGCCTTTTCTCTTGCAGAACTTCGGAAGTATATGCCAGAGGCATGTGGAAAAATTTCGGAAGACAAGCTGAAGGAAGACTTTGAAACACCTTATGCAGAAAAAGTTTTTGAGGACCTATATGGTGCAAAAATCAAGAGTCTGGACGGCTTTGCCCATGAAGATCCAGACATCGTTCATGACCTGAATCTTCCGGTTCCGGAGGAGTACAAGGAAGCTTTTTCTTGCATTATTGATGGCGGCACCATGGAGCATGTATTTAATGTTCCACAGCTGTTAAAGAATTGCTTCGATATGTTGAAGGTAGGCGGATACTATATTTCTATGGTTCCAACCAACAACTTTAACGGCCATGGCTTATATCAATTTTCACCGGACTTTTTCTACAGCACCTTTTCCAAAAACAACGGCATGGAAATCAAAGACGTTTTCATCGTGAAGTTTTCTGCGAAAAATAAAGTATGGAAAATAAAAAACTCACCGGCAGAATTTGCAGGAAGAGTACAGTTTGACGTAAATACCCAAACCGAAATTTACGTCATTGCGAAAAAAATCGGACCGACACCAGAAAAAATCACTGCTCAGCAGACGGATTACGAAAACGGTTGGTACGAAGAAGGCAAGAGCGTTACCAATACAGCAAAACGAGATGCATTGATTGAGAAGGCCCCTAGAAAACTGGTTTATTGTTTCCGTCAGTTTATCTACGAACCTTTGGTAAGAAGAAAGAATCGTACGGTAATCAAACTGTAAAAAATAGAGGGGAAAACTATGAAAATTTTAGTTACAGGGGCGAAGGGATTTGTTGGAAAAAACCTTTGCCAGGAACTGAAAAACCAAAACCAGGAAGTAATGGAAATCGATGCTTCCAATACGGAAGAAGAACTGGTACAGTTTTGTTCCCAGGCGGATTTTGTCTTTCATTTAGCAGGTGTGAATCGGCCGAAAACGGAAGAGGAATTCGCGAAAGGAAATACGGACTTTACTGCTCATCTTTGTGAGGTCTTAAAGCAACAGAAAAGTAAGGCAAAGATTGCTTTTTCTTCCTCCATTCAGGCAGTTTTGGGAAATGCCTATGGAAATAGTAAAACCGGTGGTGAGCAGGCCCTTTTCGATTATGAAAAGGAGACAGGAAATAAAGTATATGTTTTCCGGTTCCCAAATATTTTTGGTAAATGGTGCAGACCGAATTACAACAGTATGGTAGCCACTTTCTGCAACAATATTGCCAATGGCTTGGAAATTACCGTGAATGATGAAAACGCCATGGTTCCACTGCTTTATATTGATGACTTGGTAGGTTGTTTGATTGGAATGCTGGATGGAAAAGAGCCGGAAGTATTAAGCTCGGAGAACCTGAAAGAATGGGCTCCGAAAGCAGATCCGGACCTTATTGAAGCATCCTTAAAGGAGCATACCTATTACACCGCAGGGCCTGTTTATAAAGAAAGCGTAGGCGGGGTTGCCAAATTGCTATATTCCTTTAAGGCTTCCCGAGAGAACCTAATGGTTCCGGATATGACGGAAGGGTCCTTTGAGAAAAAACTTTACAGTACCTATTTAAGCTATCTTCCGGAAGATGAATTTGGCTATGATATAAAAATGAATGTAGATGCCAGGGGGTCTTTCACAGAACTCTTGAAAAGCCCAGACCGAGGTCAGGTTTCTGTAAATATTGCAAAGCCGGGAATCACCAAAGGAAATCATTGGCATCACAGTAAAAACGAGAAATTTATTGTTGTCAGCGGAAAGGCAATGATCCGGTTCCGAAAATTGGATTCGGACGAGGTAATTGAAGTAGAGGCGGACGGCGAACATATCAAAGTAGTCGATATTCCACCTGGATATACACATAACATTTCCAACATCGGAGATTGCGATTTAGTAACGGTAATGTGGGCCAACGAGCCGTTTGACCCGGAAAATCCAGACACCTATTATCTGGAAGTTTGATGAGGGAGCAGAATATGGGAATTTTTACAGGAAAAACTTTAATGATTACTGGCGGAACCGGAAGCTTTGGTAATGCCGTATTGGAACGTTTTTTACAGACAGACATTGGCGAAATCCGTATTTTCTCCAGAGATGAGAAAAAGCAGGATGACATGCGTCGTTTTTACAAAAATGACAAAATTAAGTTCTATATTGGAGACGTTCGCGAAAAACAGAGCATCGTAAATGCGATTTCCGGCGTAGACTACATTTTCCATGCAGCAGCCCTGAAGCAGGTTCCAAGTTGCGAGTTCTTCCCAATGGAAGCGGTAAAGACCAACGTTATCGGAACTAACAATGTTCTGGAAGCAGCCGTAGAGGCTGGCGTTAAGAAAATCGTATGTCTTTCTACGGATAAAGCAGCTTATCCGATTAATGCGATGGGAACCTCCAAGGCTATGATGGAAAAAGTTATCATCGCTAAAGCTAGAACCCTTCCGGCAGACAAAACGGTCATCTGTGCTACCCGTTATGGAAACGTTATGTGCAGTAGAGGTAGCGTTATTCCTCTGTTCATCGACCAGATTAAACAGGGACAGCCAATCACCATTACCAATCCAAACATGACCCGGTTCTTAATGAGCTTAGAAGAAGCGGTAGATTTAGTGCTGTATGCTTTCGAAAACGCGAAACCAGGTGATTTATTCATTAAGAAATCTCCTGCCAGCACCATCGGTGATTTAGCAACCGCTGTATGCCAGCTGTTTAATCCAGATAATGAAATAAAATACATCGGCATTCGTCATGGCGAGAAAATGTATGAAACCTTAATGACTGCAGAAGAATATATTAAGGCGGAAGACATGGGCGATTATTTCCGTGTTCCAGTAGATGCTAGAGACTTAAATTACGATAAATATTTTGAAACTGGTGATATGAACATTAATCTGGACCAGAGCTACACTTCCGATAATACGGAACGTCTGGATGTGGAAGGAATTAAAGAAAAACTTCTCACATTGAAATACGTAAAGGACGAATTATAGAAGAGGTGCCCTATGAGAAAGTTAAAATTAATGACCATTGTAGGTACGAGACCGGAAATCATCCGTTTAGCGGAGACCATTAAGGCCTGCGATAAATACTTTGACCATATTCTGGTTCATACCGGACAGAATTATGATTATAAATTAAACCAGATTTTCTTCGAAGATCTGGAACTGCGGGAGCCGGATTATTATCTGGAAGTTGCAGGAGGCACTGGTACCTTGGGTGATACCATGGGAGCCATTATCGCGAAAAGCTATAACCTGATGGCAGAAGTAAAACCAGATGCCGTTCTGGTTTTAGGAGATACCAATTCTGCTTTAAGTGCAATTTCTGCAAAGCGTCTGAAAATTCCAATTTTCCATATGGAAGCCGGCAACCGTTGCTGGGATTGGAATGTTTCCGAAATGATTAACCGCAAGATTGTAGATCATATTGCTGACATTAATATGCCTTATACCGAAAATTCCAGACGCTATCTGCTGGAAGAAGGTATTGACGGAAAAACTGTTTTCGTAACTGGTTCTCCAATGAGAGAACTTTTGGAAAAATATAAAGACCGCATCGATGCAAGCAAGGCCTTAGAAGAATTAGGCGTAGAACCGGGAAAATACATTCTGGTTTCTGCCCACAGAGAAGAGAACATCGACTTGGAAGAAAACTTCTATTCTTTGATGAATGCGTTAAACGATGTGGCAGAAAAATACCAGATGCCAGTTATTTATTCCACTCATCCAAGAAGTCGGAAGTTTATCGAGAAGAGAAACTTTACGTTCCATCCGTTAGTTCGGACCATGGAACCTTTCGGATTCTTTGACTATAACAAGCTGCAGAAAAATGCGTTCTGCGTACTTTCTGATTCCGGAACCTTATCCGAAGAAAGTGCCATGAGCCGTTTCCCAGGCGTCTTAATCCGTACTTCCACGGAACGTCCGGAAGCTTTAGATATGGGCAGTGTTGTTTTAGGCGGAATTGATACTGAAACTATGGAGCAGGCAATCGAAGTAGCAGTTAGCATTAACAAAGATGGCGACAACTTTGAACTGAATGCAGACTATTGCCAGCTCAATGTATCCCTGAAAGTTGTAAAAACCATTCAGAGCTATACCGATATAGTAAATAGAACCGTATGGCTTAAAAAATGAAAATATTAGTGGTATGCCAGCATTACTGGCCGGAAAATTTCAGAATAAACGATTTGGTGGATGGCTTTATCGAACGAGGACATGAAGTAGATGTCCTTTGCGGCCAACCCAATTATCCTGCTGGCCAGTTTTTTGAAGGCTACGATTCCCATTCCGTAAAAGAAGAACAGCATGGGAACGTAAAGGTGTACCGCACCTTTGAAATAAAAAGGGGAAGTAACAGTAATATCCGGATTTTCCTGAATTATATTACCTTCCCCATTGCAAGCTTATTCCAGATAGGAAAGCTGAAAAAGAAGGACTATGACCGGATTTTTATTTATCAGCTTTCGCCTGTCATGATGGGTGTTGCAGGCCAGAAATTGGCCAAGAAAAAGCATATTCCGTGCATTATGTATGTGCTTGATATTTGGCCACAGAATTTGTATTCCGTCATCAATTTTAAAAATAAACTGATTCGGAAGATGCTCTATAAAGAGGCCATGTGGAATTACCGTCAGCCGGACCGTCTGATTACGGTGTCCGATAAGATGAAGCAATACTTCATGGAAAAACTGAACCGTACCGAAGAGCAGGTAACGTTCATTCCACAGTGCCCGGAAAAACTGTATGAGCAGAGAATGGAAGACGAAGAACTAAAAGGCCGTTTTGGCAGCAGTTTTAATATCGTTTATACCGGAAACATTTCCCCGGCCCAGGATATTGATACCATTGTTGCTGCAGCAAAGAAATGCGCCGATGCTGGTTTGAATCAGGTGAAGTTCCTGATTGTGGGAGATGGCATGAGCCGGACCTATTTCGAAGAACAGGTGGCAAAGAACGGCCTGGAAAACTATTTTAGTTTCGAAGGATTTCATCCGATGGAAGATATTCCAAAGTATACGGGAATTGCAGATGCCTTGTTAGGCACCTTAAAGTCGGAAGGCCTGGAAGATTTTTCTATTCCGGCGAAAGTTATGAGCTATCTGGCAGCAGGCAGACCTCTTCTTTTGGCCATGGAAGGAGAACCGAAATCCATCGTAAAAGAAGCGGATTGCGGGTTTGCTTCAAAACCGGGAGATGCAGAAGGCCTGTTTGAAAATATCTGCAAGCTTTATCACATGACTAAAATGGACCGAGACGTTCTCGGAGAACATGCTTTTCTCTATCAGCAGGAGCATTTCGAACGAGACAAAAACATAGAGAAGATGCTGGAGGTTATTTGTAGGTGAAAAAACTGGTAATTATACCTGCCTATAACGAAGAAAAAACCATCCTTAACGTAGTAAAGGACATTACCGACAACGCGCCGGATTATGATTATGTAGTCATCAATGATGGCTCTCGTGATGGTACCAAAAAAGTCTGTGAAGAGAATGGTATTCATTTTCTGGACCTTGCCAGCAACTTAGGAATCGGAGGTGCTGTTCAGACCGGATACAAGTATGCATGGCTGGAAGGCTATGATATCGCGGTGCAGATTGATGCGGATGGTCAGCATAAAGCAGAACATCTGAAAGACTTGGAACAAGCTTTGAACATTAACGATGAAAATCCGGAAAAGGCGGATATGGTCATCGGTTCCCGGTTTATTGATAAAAAGGGCTTCCAGTCTACGGGACTGAGAAGGTTCGGAATCCGGTATATGACCTGGCTGATTCGGTTGTTGACGAAACAGACCATAACGGATCCGTCTTCTGGCATGAGAATGGGAAACCGAAAAATTATTAAAACCTTCGCAGAGCATTATTCCTGGGAATTTCCAGAACCGGAAACCAACGCCTATGTGTTAAAACGGGGCATAAAGGTAACGGAAGTACCGGTGGAAATGCGGGAACGGCAGGGAGGAACGTCCTCTTTGGCACATCCTTTGAAAGCGCTCTTTTACATGATTAAGATTACCGAAGGAATTATTATGGAAACTTTGGGAGGAAGAAAAGAATGACCCTTAAAATACAGATTGTAATTATAGCGATAGCTCTTCTGGCGATTGTCATGACCTTTGTATTCATAAAAAAAGGAAAACTTGGGCTG
The DNA here is from genome assembly GCA_024403615.1 of Lachnospiraceae bacterium. Classification (GTDB taxonomy): domain Bacteria; phylum Bacillota; class Clostridia; order Lachnospirales; family Lachnospiraceae; genus RGIG5612. Next base: position 72,025 of record JAKSRM010000004.1, on the reverse strand, counting down.
AAGATCGTTATGCCTTGGCTCATTGTTTTTCTTTTGGTTCTGATTTTTGCTTTGGTACCGAAATTCATGAACTGGGCAGCGAGTGCTATCGGCATTTATGATCCGGTAAATATGGTCTTCTTCCTGGCCATTATTTTCCTGTCCTTTGTTATTTACGGACTGACTATGTCCCTTTACGAAACCAAGAAACAGACGAGAGATATTATCCAGAAAGTTGCCTATCTGGAAGAAAAAATCAAACAGAAATCCGATGTGGAATAACGAAACGAAAAAAGGCGTTTTCTTTAATTTAATATTGTCCTTAGTCCTGACTGCAGTCTTTTTCCTTGTAGTCCGTTTATTCTACAGTTTTACCTACGGCGTTATCGATGATCCGTTTATTGAAACGGTCCTCAGTGGCGCTTATACGGGAACTCCAGACGCCCATGTAGTTTACATCAAATATCCGTTGGCTGCTTTGCTGGCCTTCCTGTATTCCATTCAGCCTGCCATTAACTGGCACTTTGGCTTACTGGTAGGTTGCTTTGTCATCTGCGTTTTTCTGGTAAATTTCCGGATTTGTTCCAATGTCAGCAAGTTCCTGAACAAACTGATTTTTACCGTTTTGTTCATGCTGATGTTTCTACTGTGCTTGGCGAAACTGTTTATTACCGCCCATTATTCCATGTGCGCGGGAGTCTTAGTAGGAACGGGAATTTTCTATTTTCTGACCATTAAATATGAATCTACCAAGCTGAATTTAGCTTTAAATTATATTGTTAGCTTGTTGCTGTTATATCTGGCTTATTGCCTGAGAGCAAGAACCTTATTTATGCTGATGCCGATTGCGTTTATTGCATTCCTTTATAAATTTTTCAACGCAAAACCGGCATTTAAAAAGCAGAATATTATCCGCTGGATTATTTTCCCAATCGTTCTGTTTATCGGCGTAGGGGCTATCGAATTGGTTCATAGCTCCGCCTACAAGAGCGATGCCTGGAAACAATTTTTAGAGTTTAATGATGCAAGAACGACTCTCTACGATTTTTACGGAGTGCCAGACTATGAAGGCAACGAAGAATTTTATGATTCCATCGGCGTAGAAAAAGAGCGGGTATTTATGTATAAAGATCGCTATTATCTGGAATTTACAGAAGGCATGGAGGACGACATGCTGGAAAAAATCGCAGATTATTCGGTAGCCCGTATCAAAGAAAAGTATCCAACCATGGAGCGCTTAAGCCTTTCCGTCAAAGCTTTAGGGGATAATTTATCTCAAACGGTATATCAGCCTATGAGCTGGATCGCTACCGGCTTGGCTCTGGCCTTGATTGTTTGTTGCCTGATCTTTCAACGGCTCCGAGCTGCCATTATGATCTTCTTAGGTAAGCTGGCCGCCTTGGTTCCTTGGATTTATATGATTTATATGGGCAAACCTACTTATCGTGTTACCAGTGGAATCTGGTTTGCAGAAATCTTGTTCCTTATTGGAATGATGATTGATAATGCTGAGCCCGTAAGAGAGAAACTCAGCAGATTCAGCAGAAGAACTTCTGTTGCAAAAACGATAATTAAGGTGATTGTTGCAGCTCTCATGGCAGCTGCAATGCTGTTTGGAATTATTACGTATTATCCAAAAACCGAAAAAAGCGTAAAGAATATTTTGAAGACCGCTTCTGTCAGAGACCAACTGCAGGATTGGTGCAGGGAACGGGAAGAGAACCTGTATATTTTGGAATCCGATGTCATTAATCTAGGCTTTAACTATAAAACCATGGACGGAAGATTTTTGAATTTCTATTATCCAGGCGGATGGCCGAGCAAAATGCCTCAGGCCAAAGAGCAGATTTGGGCGAGATATGGAATTGATTCCATTGAGTCTGGAATTATTGAAAACGATCATGTTTATCTAGTGGCGTTTGCCGACAAGGACATGACCTATTGGACCGATTATTACCGGTTGAATTATCCAGAAGCAAAGCTTCAGAAAACCGAAACAATAAAATTTGATGGCACAGAATTTGCCATTTATCAGATGCAAGGAAAATAATATGAGACTTTTTATCTTTATCAGTTTAATGCTAGTTGTACAGACCATCGGATATTCTGCATTCTTCAAAAAACGGTTTGAAGAGTGTATTCCGCTGAGCGTATTCACATCCATTTTGTTACTTTATATTACGGGACTTTTCGCTCGGTTAAGAATGGGCGTAGTGATTGTCATCGGCGTTTCCGTTATTTTATTCCTGTTTGGTCTGACGAAATGCATTTTGAAACGGCAGTTGAAAGAGCTGATGAAAAATACCTTTACCTTTGGTTTTGTGGTATTTGTTATTTCCTTGGCATTTATTTATTACATGACCGCAGGCAGACTGCTTTCCAGCTTCGATGAATTTACTCATTGGGGACTTACGGTGAAGAACTACATCTGCTTTGACGGTTTTGCCAATGTAGCTGGAAGTACCACCCATGGAGCCGGATATCAGCCAGGCATCTCTTTATTCTGTTACTTATTTACCGCCCTCCGAGGCTATATGAACGAGTGTGATGTCCTTCAGGCCATGAACATTTATGTCATTGCCCTGATGCTTCCGATTTTCCGTAAAATCACTTGGAAACGTTTTATTTTCGGAATCTTTTTAATTCCGTTGATTTATTGCGTACCGTGGTTGTTTAGCCCGGCAATCATCCCGTTTAATACCTTATATGTAGATTGTGCTATGGCTGTAACTTTTGCTTATCTTCTGTTCCAGTACTTTACTCATGAGCAGGAGAAGTTCAATTATTATGCCATGATGCTGGGCAGCGCCGTTATTATTTTGATTAAACCAGGTAGCGAATTCTTTGCTTTAATGATTTTAGGCATTATTTTCCTGGATGTACTTATTTTCCGCAGAAAAGAATTTGGCGCTATGTGGAAAGAAAAAGCAGGCGGCCTATTCCCGATTCTTTATGTGGTAATTTCTGCCGCTTCTTATCTGTCCTGGAAGTTTTTTACAAGCATCAACCATATGCTTCAGGTATTTGATTACATCGAAGTAACGGAAGAAAATGCAGCTGCTTCTGGCAACATTTCCCAGAACTTCTTCCAGGCAATTTTTGCAACGCCGGAAAAAATGCCAGTGAAAATCTCTTACGTAATGTGGGCGGTTGTTTTCGCAGTAGCGGGAGTGCTTGTAGTTCTTCTGTCCAAAGGAGCGAAAGAGAAAATTCGAAGCATCCTTTATTCGTTCTTAGTAATCTTTGGCTATGCTGCTTACGCCGGCGCTTTGCTGTTCATGTATGTTTACATGTTTACCGATTATGAAGGCATTAATCTGGCCTCTATGGACCGTTATATGTGCACCTATATTTTAGGCGCGGTCATCTTCTTTGCCTTTATGATTGTTCATAAGATCATTACTCGTTTTGGTGGGTTCGGAAATATATTGATTCTCATTCCGATTGCAGCAGTTTTAATTTTTGTTCCGTGGAAAAAAATTTCTGCAGACCTGATTACGCCTCAGGAAACCATTGAAAAAACAAAAGCCAGAAGAATGGAATATGAGAATGTAGAAAAGCTTCCACAGCAGTTGGATTCCACCAAAGACCGGGTATATTTCATCTGCCAGGACAGCAATGGCTATGAGTATCAGGTTTCCTATTATCTGGCTACCCCAGTGTCTCTTTCTTACGATTATGAAATGGGATGGAGCTTAGGATCTCCTTACAGTGAAAAAGATGTTTGGACGTTAGATTTTTCTGCAGAGGATTGGGAAAAGGCTTTAATTGATGGTGGCTACACTTACGTTTACGTATATAATGCAGACAAACAGTTCCGTGGCCTTTATGGAAGTCTGTTCGAAAATCCAGCAGCCATCAGTGACAATACTTGTTATAAAGTTGATGTGATCCAAGGAAAGGTTCAGTTAAAGAGAGCGTTTTAATCAATAAACTTTTATGGAGAAAAAAGATAACACCATAAAAAAGAATATTGCATGGAATTCTATCGGAACTTTCGTTATGTTCTTCTGCCAGTGGCTCATGATGGTCCTGGTAGTAAGACTTTCCGGTTATGCCGATTCTGGAATTTTGTCCCTGTCTATTTCCTGTGGCAATGTATTTTTAATCATTGCAGCTTTTGGCGTGAAAACTTATCAGGTATCGGACGTTTCCGGAAAATACCAGCCGGGACATTATTACGGCGCGAAAATTCTGACCGTAATTCTGACGGTGATTGTAGCATTCATCTGGGTTTTGATTTCTCCTTATGAGTCCGTAGAAAGAACCTCCATTATCCTTTATACCTTGTACATCATGGTATATTCCTATTCCGATGTTCTTTATGGAGAACTTCAGAAGAAGTGGAGACTGGATGTGGCTGGTATTTCCATGTGCATTCGAAATATTGCGGCTTTAGCTGCGTTCTGTATTCTTATTGGACTTACGAAGAACATAAAGATTGCCCTGGTAATCATGCTGGTGGTTTCTTTGATTGTCCTGTTCGTTTATGACCTGCCACAGACCAAGAAAACCATTGACATTCGACCGGACTTTTCCGGAAAGACTGCTTTTAAATTATTGGGAGAATGTTTCCCTTATGCAATCTATACCTTTTTGCACACCTTAGTCCTTACAGTTCCAAAACTGGCGGTAAGAGGCTACTTTGATAAAGATACTTTAGGCATTTATTCTGCAGTTTTAGCTCCGGTAACGGTGCTTCAGGTTGTGGCTACCTTTGTCATTAATCCTTTGTCCACCTTACTGGCTCTGCATTTACAAGACGGTAAAATAAAAGCCTTGGTTAAGACCATGGCAAAGTGCCTCCTGATGCTGGCAGCCTTTTTGGTTGTGGGAATTTTAGTCGCCATTTTCTTAGGAAAATTCGGCTTACGGATTCTTTATGGAGAGGATATTGTACAGTACAGCTACCTTCTGGTACCGATGGTATTCATTTCCATATTGACCGCTTTGACCATTCTCCTTGGAAATCTGGCCATCGTTTTACGTGATCATCTAGGCGCGAATTTAAGTGGCGTTTTAGGCCTTGCAGTGGCTATTTTAGCTTGCGTTCTCTTGGTACCGCAACAAGGTATGACGGGAGCAAATACCGCCTTCCTTTTAGGGCTAGCAACCCAGGACATTATTCTTATAATCTTTATTATCCTTCGGCTGCGAAAGAGAGGTCGCACAGAATGAAAATATTAAATGTTTTATATCAGACAGATGATAATTATGCAGCAATTGCCGGTGTTTCCATGACATCTCTTTTTGAGACCAACGGGCATCTGGATGAAATCAATATTTACTTGCTGGATAATGGCATTTCGGAGGAAAACCTTCAAAAATACAAAGAACTGTGCGCTCAGTACGGAAGAACCATTGAAATCATTGATACCAAGCCGATTGAAGAAAAAATCAAAGGCTATGGTCTGGGAACCTTCCGCAATGTTTACACCGTATATCTGACCATGTTTGTTATGAACGATCTGAAGCTGAAGACCGACCGTATTTTCAAATTGGATGCAGATACCATTGTGAAGGGACCTTTGGATGAACTTTGTGATTACGATTTTAAAGGAAACTATCTGGCAGCTACCTATGACTGTACGTTAAATACCTATAAGCCGATGGTAGGCTTGACCGAAGACGATAAATACTATAATGCAGGCATCATTTTATTTAACCAGAAAGCCTGGATCGACAATAGCTGTCAGCAGCAGCTGATTGACCATATCCATCAGACCCGCTCCCGCTATTATCTTTGCGAGCAGGATTTAATGAATGTGGTATTCCGTGGCCATATTGGCTATATGCCGGTGAAATTTAATTTGAACAGCGGCTTCTATATTTTCGGAGCAGAGCAGTCTTATAAATTATACAAGCTGAGAGAATGCGCTTATTCTCCATTAAGCGAAGTAAAAGAAGCTATGGCTCATCCGGTGGTTCACCATCTGATGGGAGCCATGTCCGGAAGGCCTTGGGAACAGAATAATACTCACCCGATGAAAGCCGAATTCCAGGAAATCCTGAAGAAATCTCTTTGGTCAGATTATCAGGCGCCAGCTCCAAACCGGAGTAAGATTTTTACGGTTCAGAAGCTTCTCCATTCCGTATTACCAGGCTGCTTGTACCGTAAGATTCATCAGATGATGAACTACCGTTTCCTGAACAGTAAAAACCAGGAGGCTATTGCAGGTTCTGATGTTTACAATCCAAAATACGTTAATACGAAATATTACGGAAAAGAATATACCGTTACCAAACCGCTGAACATTTTGTATCAGGCCAACGAATATTATGCGCCATATCTGGGTATTTCGCTTATGTCCCTTTTGGAGTGGAACAAGCATATTCAGACGATAAAAATATTCATTATTGATGACGGAATCTCGGAAGACACCAGAGAAAAAATTGATCAGATCGCCCATTCTTTTGGCAGAGAGACGGTTTATATTGATACCGCAGTGTCCCAGAAAATTTTAGAGGATGCCAATGCTCCAAAATTCCGTGGAAACTATGCGACCTATTTTAAGTTATTTGTTCTGGATGAACTTCCGGAAGATGTGGAAACCATCCTTTACGTGGATTCCGATACCATTATCCGCGGAGCTTTTGATGAGATGACCGACTTTGACTTTGGCGAGAAGTCTCTTGCTATGGTTCCGGCTATTTATCACAACAAATACCGAAAAATGGTTGGCATCCCGGAAGATTATATTACGTACAACGCAGGTATTATGGCCTTTCAGCTTTCTGCATGGAGAGCCAATAAATGTAGGGAACGTCTGATTCAGGGCATGCAGGAGGATCCGAAGGTTCTGACCTTTGCTCCGGACCAGTCCTTAGCGATTAAAGTGCTTCAGCAGGATTTAGCCAGACTGCCGTTAAAATTTAATTTTTCCACTTTGTATTCGTTATTTAAATATGACGACATTTCGAAGATGTTCCAGTGCCAGGAAGCAGACCTGTTTACTCAGGCAGATATTGATGAAGCGTATAAAGACATTGCAGTTTACCATTTTATCGAGCTGCAGGTTGGAAAGCCTTGGGAGGCAGACAGCGTTCATCCGAAGAAATTCTTATGGAAAGAATACTATGACAAATCTTTATGGTCGGACCTTCCGGCTCCTACCGTAAAACTGAAACCGATTTTGAAACTTCAGCGAGTTGCTTATAAAATCATGCCGAAGAAAATGTATATGGCAGCTTATGCCTTTGCATGGAAATACTTGATGAAATAAATGAAACGAGAAACAAAGTACAGCAATAGTTCAACTAAATATAGAGACGAAGAATATTTTGAGAGAGTTGCCCGCCGGAAAAAAGTCCAGGAGCAGGCAGCCAGAAAGCAAAGACCAGATCGGGCCAGATCCTATCAGGAGGAAAAGGCCTATTATGAAAACAGCAAGAAGGCTCATTCTTATGGTGGACAGCGGAGAGCAGAAGAACGCCCAGTACGGTCTGCCCGGACGGAACGGGCGCTTCAGGCCGATATGAGCCCTCGTCAGGAACGCCGCTACCGCCAGGAGCAGGAAGTTCGCAGAGAGCGGGCTTACCGTCAGGAGCAGGAAAACCGCAAGGACCGTGTTTATCGCGGGGAACGTCCAGATAAAACCAAAAGAACCTACGAAGAACTGAAGCCGAAGAAAAAAGCCGGAAAAGCGAAGAAAATTCTTATTGGAATTTTGATTTTTATTGTGCTTTTAGCAATTGGTGCAGGCCTTGTCTGGTTTAATCCGGAACTGAAAACCAAGGCCATAAAATTTGCCCTGAAGTCTCCTTTCGGACCAAAGGTAGTTGATTACATTATAGGCGATAATTACGAGGCCTATGTTCATGATAAAAACTTTAAGGACTCTGGAATCCGTATCAATGATGGGGCAAAAACTCCTGATGGAAATATCACTATCGCCCTTTTTGGCGTAGATGCTAGAGCGGAAGACCTTACCATAGGAACCAATGCGGACTCTATGATTATTGTAAATGTTGATGCCAATGGAAACATCCGTATGGGTTCTATCTTCCGTGATACTTATCTGCTAACTAGGGGAAGCGGTGGCGATGAAGTCATATCAAAGTGTAATTCCGCTTATTTCCGTGGTGGTCCTCTGGGCGCTATTAATATGCTGAATGAAAACTGGGATATGGCCATTACAGATTATGTGGTAGTTAATTTCAGCGGTCTTACCAATATTATTGACCTTTTAGGTGGATTGCGACTGAAAGTTACGGCAGAAGAACGAGACGAATTGAACTACCATATGTATGAGCAGGATGCTTATGCAGGAAAAGAATATGTTGCTTTGGAAATGTACGGAGACGATGTAGTTCTGACCGGTTCTCAGGCGACCGCCTTCAGCCGGTTACGAAGTGTACCGTTTGAATCTCCGGAAGACGGAGAAACTTATACCGATGATTATGGAAGAACTGCCAGACAGAGGTACGTTCTCACCGAACTGTTAGCTCAGGCCCGAGAGCAGGGAATGCTGCATCTGCTAGGCTTGATGAATGAACTCTTTGCAGCAAACTCCGGAGACAGTAAGTTTATCCAGACGTCTTTAGATATTGATGAATTGACCGCCCTGGCAGCCCAAGCCTTTGATATGAATATGGATGGGGCAGCTGCTTATCCAGATGTAGAACACCAGTACAATGAAATTCTGGATTCCGGTGATAGTATTGTTGCAGATACGCTGGAAGAAAACGTAGTTTTGCTTCATCAGTTCCTCTATGGAACCGAAAATTATACGCCAACAGCGGACCTGAAAAACGTAGCGGAAAAGATTCGGAACGAGGTAGAACGACAGACTGATTGAGTTCAAAATTTGGTCATATTCAAATCACAAAAGTAACACATTTTAACCTTATGTTGAAAGAAAAATAAGATATATTTCGCTCGCTTTCGGAACGAAAAAAGGAGGCATAAGAATGCAGGACGAACGCGATCTGCAAACAACAGGCACAGAAGAGGCTGGGGTACAAGAAAATATTTCTGAGATTTCAGAGAACATAGTTTCAGAAGAATTTACCGGAAATGAAACTTTTACAGAAAATGTTATGGAAGAAATTCCGGAAGAACTGAAAAATGATGAACCGCCTCAAGTGGAGTATGAGACGGAAAACTTAGGCGAGCCTATGGATAATTTTGCGGAACGAGCTCCTCAGGGAAATCGGGAAATTCCACGCTGGAATCCGGTTCCGGAAGAAAGTGCCCCTGCACCGGAACCTCCAAAGAAAAAGAAAGGAAAATATGTTGCAGCTATCATTGCGGGCGTTGTAGTTTTAGTTGCAGCTATTTTTGCAGGCGTCTTCTTTGGCGTCCTTTACATGCATAAACTGGAAGTGAAAAGAACGGAAACTGAAATCCAGGCAGAGCAGGAGGATAGCTCCGCGAAAATTTCTACCACAACCCCACAGGCTGGACAAAATACGTATACCAACGAGAAAGGTTATATCCTTACGGATGTTTCCGGTGTAGTAGATGATGTTCTTCCTTCCGTTGTATCCATTACTTCCAGAAGTTTAGTAGATACCTATCCAGATTATTTCAGTTTCTTCTTCGGAAACCGGAATTCTAACAGCTCTGGAGAAAAGAAAGAAATTGAAAGCGGCTTAGGATCTGGAACCATCATTTCTCAGAATGAGAACGAACTGTTGATTCTTACCAGCTATCATGTAGTAGATAATTGTTCTTCTCTTTATGTAACGTTTATGGATGATAATGCGGTAGATGGTTATGTAAAGAGCGCAGATCAAGAAAAAGATATTGCCATCGTAGCAGTTCCTCTTTCCGATATTCCGGAAGAAACGCTGAATTATATAAAAATTGCCACCTTATCTACCGAACAGGCTAGCGTAGGAGAAGGCGTTATTGTTATTGGTAATGCTTTAGGCTATGGCATGAGCGTAACGACTGGTATTGTAAGTGCCACCGACCGGGAGCTGACTGTAAACGGAAAGACCCTGACTGTTATGCAGACCGATGCAGCCATTAACGAAGGAAACTCCGGCGGTTGCGTACTGAATGCCAACGGCGAAGTCATTGGAATCAGCGAAGCGAAAATAATCGTTACTTCTGTAGAAGGAATGTGCTATGCGATTCCGATTTACGATAATACAGAACTGATTCAGGAACTGTTAAAGGTTGAGACAGAGAAGGACGAATTCCTTCCAGCTCAGGGCGCATATCTTGGAATTCAGGGAAGAGATCTGGACAGCTATAATGCAGAAAAATATGGAATGCCGGAAGGCGTATATGTTGCAGGAGCCATTCGCGGAGGCGGAGCAGATCAGGCAGGTATTACCAAGGGCGATATCATTGTTGCAATAGATGATACGGAAACAACGACCATGACCGATCTGCAGAATGTATTGGCTTTGCATAATCCGGGAGATGTGGTCACCGTAACAATTATGCGGGAAGGTCCTTTCGGTTATGAAGAAATTCAGCTTGACGTAACCTTGACGGAGGTACTAAGCTGATAACCTAACGATATAGAAAAGGTGAGTTTTATTTAATGGCAGACGAAATTAACAACAACAATTTTGACAATAATAATGACGAACGGGAACACGTTTGCTACATGTGCCATCGGACGGAGAGCCGTGCCGGTAAAATGCTCCGTATGCCGGGCAACATGTATGTATGTGTAGATTGCATTCAGAGGACCATAGATTCTATTGGGTCCTCTGGATTTGATTTAGATAATTTAGGCTTTGGAGGAATGCCTCCATTTATGGGAATGCCTTTTGGTGGTAATCCTGCCCCAGAAGAAATTCCAAATGCTCCAGAACAGGAAGTTTTGACCGGAGAAGTAATAAATGAAGACGGCGAAGTAGAAACGCCGGGAGAAAATAAAACAGAGAAACAGGAACCTCCGAAAAGAGGAATTCCAAATATCAGTTTTATTAATTTAAGCGACCTTCAGCAAGGCTTTGGAAAACGTCAGCAGATTAAGAAGAAGACGGAACGGACTGGTCCTTTAGTTGATCCGGACAAGGTTCTGCCTCCACATAAATTAAAAGAAAAACTGGACGAGTATGTTGTAGGCCAGGAGCGGGCAAAGAAAGCCATTTCGGTAGCGGTTTATAACCATTACAAGAGAATTCTGGCAGGAGACAAAATCGATAATTCCGACGGCGTAGAAATTGAAAAATCCAACATGCTGTTAATTGGTCCTACCGGATGTGGAAAGACCTATATCGTAAAAACTCTTGCGAAAATGCTGGATGTTCCTCTGGCAATTACGGATGCCACCTCTCTTACAGAGGCTGGATACATCGGTGATGATATTGAAAGCGTTTTGTCTAAACTTTTGGCAGCAGCAGACAATGATGTAGAACGGGCAGAAATCGGTATCGTATTTATTGATGAAATCGATAAAATTGCAAAGAAAAACAGTAACCGGGGCCGTGATGTCAGCGGCGAATCGGTACAGCAGGGCCTGTTAAAACTGTTAGAAGGCAGTGAAGTAGAAGTCCCAGTAGGCGCTAGCAGCAAAAACGCTATGGTTCCTCTGGCCACCATTAATACAAAAAATATTCTGTTTATCTGTGGTGGTGCTTTCCCAGAACTGGAAGACATTATCCGAAACCGGCTGCGTGAGAATTCCTCTATCGGTTTTAATGCAGAATTGAAAGATAAATATGATGATGACAAGAACATTTTAGATCATGTAGAAATGGAAGACTTAAGGGGATTTGGAATGATTCCGGAATTCCTGGGACGACTTCCGATGATCGTAACTCTTCAGGGCTTAACTGGTGAAATGCTTGTAAAAGTATTGAAGGAGCCAAAAAATGCGATTTTAAAACAGTACCAGAAACTCTTAGAGCTGGATGAAGTAAAACTGGAATTCGAAGATGATGCGCTTCTGGTATTAACCGAGCGTGCAGCAAAGCGTCAGATTGGTGCTCGTGGACTGAGGTCTATCATCGAAGAAATCATGCTGGATATCATGTATGAAATTCCGAAGGACGACAGTATAGGAAAGGTAATTATTACCAAGGACTATATTGAAAATCACGGTTCTCCTAGAATTGAGCTTAGAGGTTGACAAGGAAAGGGTATTGTTGTAGAATACCCTTCGCGTGATAAGTGCATTTAGCTCAGCTGGATAGAGCGTCTGGCTACGGACCAGAAGGTCGGGGGTTCGAATCCTCTAATGCACGTAGAGCCCTTCGATAATCGGAGGGCTCATATTTTTTTAGTGAAAGTAACTAAAATTCACACAGCATACAAGGAAAACTAAATGGGAAAAAATGAATTTTTAACTGTATTAAGAGGCCAAATGACCGGCCGCATCCCTACCGGCGAAGTAAACGCTCAGCTGGATTATTACCGCGCTTATATTGATAGTGAAGTTGCGAAAGGCATCAGTGAAGAGCGAGTGGTAGAAGAATTAGGCGACCCGAGACTGATTGCCAAAACGTTGATTGAATCTACCAACCGTGCAGCTGAGGCAGCAGGCTATGACGGCCCATATCGGAAAAGCACAGATAGTTACGACGATTCTGACGGCGTCAATACTGGCGAGTTTGGAAGAAGTTCTACTGGCGATAGTTCCCAATATTCCAATAACTATTCTGGACAAAATGGAAATGCTTACAATGGAACTACGGAAAACCGCGGAACAGGAAATTCTACGAAAAGCTCTGGCGTTGGTTGTGGTGGGCTTTCCATCGGTATTATCATTGTCATAGTTATTTTGATACTCTTGGCGGTATCCCTGATTCGTTTCACATTCTGGGCAATGCCGGGAGTTCTCGTAGTCATTGGAATTATTCTTTTAGTTCGTTATCTGGGTCGCCGAAAGTAGCGGCCCTTTATTATTGAAAGCCTCTTTTATTCAGCATATATACGTCATATTCACCATTTATGCATTATTGTGCAAAGTAAAAAGCTGGCTAAAAGCCAGCTTTTCGAGGGGAGTATAAATAAATAATAAGGGGTTATTAATGGATGACCGAGTCATCCTATGCATAGTCTATACAATAAATAATAAAAAAGCAATATCATTATTGTAAAAAGTCAACAACATTTTTAACAAAAAAGTAAGACTTATTTTATGCAAAATAGGGTATAATAAATGCGAAGGTGACGATTGTATGATGTTTGAAGCAGTAGCTCCGTGCCATTTTGGCCTGGAAGCCGTATTAAAAAAAGAAATAATAGAACTTGGATATGATATTCAAAAGGTGGAAGATGGAAGAGTCACCTTTCTTTGTGATGAGGAAGGAATCGCCCGTGCCAACATCTTCTTAAGAACCTGTGAAAGGGTTCTGCTGAAAGTTGGTGAATTTAAGGCAACTACCTTTGATGAATTGTTTGAAGCAACCAAGGCTTTAGATTGGGAAGCTTATATTCCGGAAAATGGAAAATTCTGGGTAAAAAAAGCTTCTTCTGTAAATTCAAAATTATTTAGCCCTTCGGATATTCAGAAGATTGTAAAAAAAGCAATTGTTGAAAAACTGAAATTAAAATATCACAAAGAGTGGTTTGAAGAAACCGGCGCGGAATATCCTTTACGCGTATTTATTCATAAAGATCAGGTGTTGGTAACTATCGATACCTCTGGAGAATCTCTCCATAAGAGGGGCTACCGTGCGATTGCTTCCAAAGCTCCGATTTCTGAGACTTTGGCGGCTGCTTTAATTCTACTTACGCCGTGGAACAAAGACCGTATTTTAGTGGATCCATTCTGTGGAAGTGGTACTTTTGCCATTGAAGCGGCTCTGATGGCAGCCAATATCGCCCCTGGCATTAATCGGGACTTCCTTTGTCAGGAATGGAACAATCTCTTCACGAAGAAATGCTGGTATGAGGCCATCGATGAGGCCAATGATCTGTTGAACTTAGATATTGAAACGGACATTCAGGGCTATGATATTGACGGCGATGTTATTAAAGTTGCCCGTCATAATGCGAAAATGGCGGGAGTGGATAAATTGATTCATTTCCAACAGCGGGCAGTAAAGGATTTAAGCCATCCAAAGAAATATGGCTTTATTATTACCAACCCTCCGTATGGAGAACGACTGGAAGATAAAAAGGATCTTCCGGAACTTTATAGAACCTTTGGAGAACGTTACCGGATGTTGGATTCCTGGTCTGCTTTTATGATTACGTCTTATGAAGATGCGCAAAAGTACTTTGGCGGAAAAGCGACGAAAAACCGGAAAATCTATAATGGTATGATTAAAACCTATTATTATCAATACATGGGACCTAAGCCTCGATGAAAAAAATTTTTATTTCTATCATTCTAACTTTCATAGCGGCTATCGTAGTGGTGTTTGGCATCAGCATTTTTAAACGGTCCGATTATGTTGCAAAAACCCAATCATCTACGGAAATGGACAAAGTCTGGAATGTGGCTTTGGCAAACTACGTCAACGAGAAAGAAGTTGACGTTATTGTTGATGGCGAAGTTTTGGATGGAACGGTTACTTCTGATTCTTACATGAATGATTCTATGGGCATGATGTTCACCAAAGAAGGCATTCGGGAAGCTTTTGACTGTTCCGTAAACGTGTATGATGACACCCTTCTTTCCATCGAAAAAGGAGAGAATAGCGTAGAATTGTACTTGGACAGCAATGAAATGATAGCGGATGAGGAAGAAGTGGCGTTAGACCACCCAGCCATTCGATTGAATGATAATATTTACGTTCCGGCGGAAGTTGTGGAAAAAGGATTCGGCTATTCTTATGAATGGAACAGTAAGGAACTGTCTGCCTCTTTCACGAGAGGCGAGAACACAACGGATCTTCCGGCTTACTACAATCTGGCTGAGAAAGAAAAAATCAGCGATACCAAAAATCAGGAAAGCTTAGGCGCTTGCTGGGCTTTTGCTGCCTTAGGCTCGGTAGAGAGTTCTTTAATGCCGGAGGAGACGGAAGATTTTTCCGAGGACCATATGCTGTATAACAGCGGCTTCGGCTTGGATCCGGAAGAAGGCGGCGACTATATAATGTCTATCGCTTATCTTACGTCTTGGAAGGGACCAGTAGCGGAAGAAGATGACCCATATGGCGACGGGGAATCGAATCCGGAACTGGAAGCGATTCGCCATGTCCAGGAAGTCAAAATGATTGACCGGAAAGATTATGTGTCCATTAAAAAAATGATCTTTAAATATGGTGCGGTGGAAAGTTCCATCTACATGGGCCTGATTGACGCTAGCACTATTGATGACCGGTATTACAACGAATATACCTCCTCTTATTGTTATCCAGGAGAGACCAATCCAAACCATGAAATTAGTATCATTGGCTGGGACGATAATTATCCGAAAGAAAATTTCAACCAGCACGTAATGAATGACGGAGCCTTTATTTGCCAGAACAGCTGGGGAACTCATTTTGGCGATAATGGTATTTTCTATGTTTCTTATGAAGATGGCGTTATTGGAACTTGTAGTGAGGCCTATACCAGGATAGAAGATATCGATAATTACGATAATATTTACCAGTATGATTCCTGTGGCTGGATTGGACGAGTTGGCTTTAATAAGAACCACGCGTATTTCTCTAACGTTTACCAGGCAGAGGGAAATGAAACTCTGAAAGCCGTATCCTTCTATGCGACGGGAAAGAATACTACCTACGCAGTATACGTAGATACGGATTATGCCGGAGACGGAAATATCCATATTTCCGGAGAACCTTTGGTAAAGGGAAAAGTAAAATATAGTGGTTACTATACAATAGACCTGAATTCTAATATAGACCTGAACTTGGGCCAGAAGTTCGCAGTTATTGTAGAGATTGATACGCCGGGCAGCTCCCATCCGATTGCCATGGAAATGAATGCAGACGACATGCGTACCGGAACGGTAGTCCTGGATGGAAAAGATAGTTATATTAGCAATGATGGAAAGAATTGGGAAAACACCCAGGAAAATTCCGGATGTAATGTATGCCTGAAGGCTTTTACGGTCGGAAGATAATAGGAATAAGGCGGTAAGAAAATGAAACTGATTATGGCGACGACGAATAAAGATAAGGTGCGCGAAATCCGCGAAATGCTGACCGGATTTGATATCGATATTGTATCTTTAGCAGAAGCAGGAATAAACGCTAAAATCGATGAAAATGGAACTACATTTGAAGAAAATGCGGCTATTAAGGCAGAGACCATCCGTGATTTAACCAATCAGATGGTAATTGCCGATGATTCTGGATTAATGGTAGATGCTATGGACGGAGGACCGGGAGTTTATTCTGCGCGTTTTATGGGAGAAGATACGGGATACGATGTAAAATGTGGTGCCATCCTGAAGAACTTGGAAGGTTTGGAAGATGAAAAACGTGGCGCCAGATTTGTCTGTGCCATGGCCTTGGCTTACCCAAAGGAAACTGGAAAAGAAACCAAAGTTTTCAAGGGAATCTTTGAAGGCCGGATTGCATATGAGCCAAAAGGCGAGAATGGATTTGGCTATGATCCGATTTTCTTCGTACCAGAGAAGAATCAGACTTCTGCAGAAATCTCCCCAGAAGAAAAGAATGAAATGAGCCATAGAGGCAAAGCTTTACGGCTGGCAGTAGAAGAACTGAAAACGTTAATGTAAGACGGAGAAAAAATACTTCAAGGAATTCGAAAAAGAAGTTGACATAGCATAGGTCGTAATATATAATACGTCTTGCGTCGCGATGAGAGAAAACATTGTGAGATGCATATCGGGGTGTGGCTCAGTTTGGCTAGAGCGCTTGATTTGGGATCAAGAGGCCGCAGGTTCGAATCCTGTCACCCCGATTTTTTGTACCCCAAAGATACTGAGAACAGTATCTTTTTTTGCGCCAGATAAGGGATATAAGTATATAATAGCTTACGGGGAGCGGAAAAATTAGAAGGACAACAAGTATGACTGGAACGAAAAAGAAAGATTTAATAACAGATTTTACCAGTGGCAATATCTGGAAGCAGCTGATTGTATTTTCAGCGCCTTTGTTTTTAGGTAATTTATTGCAGATGGTTTATAACATGGTGGATATGATTATTGTTGGCCGTGTGCTTGGAAATGTTGGTATTTCCGGCGTTTCCATTGGCGGCGACATTACCCATTTCTTTACCATGCTGATTATGGGATTTTCCAATGCGGCTTCCATCATTATTTCCCAATTGGTTGGAGCAAAACAGAAGAACAAGGTAGGACAGCTGATTGGAACTCTCTCCGTGTTCCTTTTGATATGTGGTGTTGTAATGACTACGATTGGTTTAGTTTTCCGCTATCCAATTCTTAACGTTATGAATACGCCGACGGAATGTTATGATTATGCGATGGATTATTGCATCGTATCCTTAAGCGGCCTGCTATTTATTTTTGGATATAATGCAGTAAGCGCCGTTTTAAGAGGTCTGGGAGATTCGAAGCATCCGTTCCTGTTCATTGCCGTATCCTCTGTTGTAAATATTATTCTGGATATTGTATTTGTTATGTTTATGGATATGGGGACCTTCGGTGCAGCTTTGGCAACCGTCATTGGTCAGGCCGTAAGTTTTATCTGGTCCTTATTGTTCCTGGTGAAAAGAAAAGACAATCTGGGATTTAAGATTACGAAAAATGATTTCCGGATTGATAAGCAACTGTTTGGAACGTTAATCAAATTAGGAATTCCAATGGCCATTAAACAGGCTTCCATTTCCTTCTCCAAACTGTTCATTAATTCCTTTATCAACCAGTACGGTCTGGAATACACTGCTGTTTCTGGCGTAAGCAACAAGATCATCAATATTCCAATGCTGGTAAGCAATTCTGTAAATACAGCGGGTTCCTCCATGGTTGGACAGAATGTTGGTGCAGAAGAGTATAAGAGAGTACCAAAGATTTTGGGCGTTGTTTTGACTATCGCAGGTATTGGTACTTTAGCCCTCCTGGCAGTTGTTTTATTATTCCCGACCCAAGTCTATATGCTGTTTACAAAAGATACTTCGATCCTTCCTGTAGCTATGGAATATATGCCGGTTTTGATACTCAACTTTATCACCGTCATATTCCGGGCGCCGGCCAATGCTTTTGTTAATGGAACTGCCAATTACAGAGTTAATTTTGCTTTGGCAATTATGGATGCTTTCGTTGCCAGAGTAGGCTTAGGGCTCCTCTTGGGAAGCGTTTTCCATTTAGAATATATGGGTTACTGGCTGGGAGATGCTCTGTCCGGATTCATGCCGATGATTGTCGGTGTGGTTTACTTCCTGGGCGGAAAATGGAAGACCAGAAAGTACGTCATCAAGGATTGATTGGAACCAATCTTCCGAAGAATGTATTGTAGATAATTCTGGTTTATCCGGATAAAAAATGGCTTAAAAAAAATAATCAAAAATTGAGGTTTTTTGTATTTACAAAGCGTAAATTAGGTGTTATAATCTCGTAGTTGCTTGAGATAAAGCAAGTTAGTGCGGGTGTAGTTCAATGGTAGAACACCAGCCTTCCAAGCTGGATACGTGGGTTCGATTCCCATCACCCGCTTTTTCCTTCCTCTTGAGGAGGAAATGCGTTGTGAGACGTGTGTGTCTGTAGCTCAGCTGGATAGAGCACCGGCCTTCTAAGCCGGGTGTCGGGGGTTCGAATCCCTTCAGGCACGGTTACCCGAGTGGTATATGGTGGGTGTGGCGCAGTTGGCTAGCGCGCTAGATTGTGGCTCTAGAGGCCGTGGGTTCGAGTCCCATCTCCCACCCTGAAGCGTTTCAGCTTTGGAGGAGTTTTGTCCGACAATTGGTTGTAGTGACCATTCAAGGGCTATCGCCAAGCGGTAAGGCACAGGACTTTGACTCCTGCATTCGCTGGTTCGAATCCAGCTAGCCCTGTTACATTGGCTATGCTGATGATTGATAATTTTATATGGGATTGTAGCTCAGGTGGTAGAGCACTTGACTTTTAATCAAGTTGTCCGGGGTTCGAATCCCCGCAGTCTCATGAAGAAAGGAATCCTTTGGGTTCCTTTTTTATTTGCTAATTATCGAAAACTATATAAAAAAGAGCGTCTGATTTCTCAGACGCTCCGAATAATTTATAGCGTATTATACTAATTTGCCTGCGCAACGTGGATACAGTTCAACGTCACGGATGTTGCTTACGCCGGTTACATACATAATGAGACGCTCAAAGCCTAATCCATAGCCAGCGTGCTTAGCACTACCATAGCGGCGAAGGTCCATGTACCATTTGTAGGATTCTTCATCCAGACCTAATTCTTTAATACGAGCAGCAAGCAGTTCTTTTCTTTCTTCTCTCTGGCTTCCGCCGATCAGTTCGCCAACACCAGGAACTAACATATCCGCTGCAGCAACGGTCTTGCCGTCTTCGTTGATTCTCATGTAGAAAGATTTGATTTCCTTTGGATAATCGGTTACGAATACAGGTTTCTTATAAATCTGCTCGGTTAAGAATCTTTCATGCTCGGTCTGAAGGTCGGTGCCCCAGTCAACCTGATATTCAAATTTATCGTTATGCTGTTTTAAGATTTCAACAGCCTCGGTATAGCTTACACGTGCGAAATCCGCATTTGCAAGAGCAGTTAAACGCTCAATTAAAGTCTTGTCATAGAAATCGTTGAAGAATTTCATTTCCGCAGGACATTTCTCCAAAAGATGTTTTACAACATATTTGATCATAGCTTCTGCTGTATCCATGTAATCGGTTAAATCTGCAAATGCCATTTCCGGCTCTACCATCCAAAACTCAGCAGCATGACGCTGGGTGTTGGAGTTTTCTGCACGGAAGGTAGGTCCAAAGGTATAAACTTTACCAAAAGCTAACGCAAAGCTTTCTGCCTCTAACTGACCAGATACGGTAAGGTTGGCTTCCTGACCAAAGAAGTCCTGGGAGAAATCAACGTTGCCTTCTTCATCCAGAGGAGGGTTCTTCGGATCTAATGTAGTTACGCGGAACATTTCGCCTGCACCTTCACAGTCACTACCAGTGATCAATGGAGTGTGGACATAAACGAATCCGTTTTCGTTAAAGAATTTGTGGAGAGCAAAAGCTGCTTCACTTCTTACGCGGAATACTGCGTTAAAAGTATTAGAACGTGCACGGAGATGAGGAATGGTTCTTAAAAATTCCAGAGAATGACGTTTCTTCTGAAGAGGGTAATCGCTTTCGCATTCGCCTTCGATTTCAATATTCTCTGCATGAATTTCCAGAGGCTGTTTTGCCTGTGGTGTTAAAACAACTTTTCCTTCTACGATAATAGCTGTTCCAACCGAAAGATTTGCCAGTTCCTTAAAATTATCAAAACGGGAAGCATCAATGATGATCTGAAGGTTGCCGAAGCAGCTGCCATCATTTAACTCGATAAATCCAACGTTTTTGGATTCTCTTGAAGTTTTTACCCAACCAGCGACTACGATACTACTGCCATCTGCAGGAGCGTCCATAAATAATTTTACGATTTCTGTTCTTTTCATTTCTTAGCATCTCCTAATACCTATTTTTAAGTGTTCTACATTATATAATAAAAAAAATAAATAATCCACAAGGAACTATTAAAACGTAGCATATTTTGGTAAAATAACAGTCAAGAGAAAGGCGAAAAGAGAATGGATAATCTGGTATTTGCCCTGAACGCAACGATTCCGTTGTTTTTGCTGATTGCTTTGGGCTATTTTTTGAAAAGAATACATATTTTGACCGAAGGGTTCCTGACCGCATCCAACAAACTGAACTTTAAAGTTACGCTGCCATTTCTGCTTTTTACAGATTTGGCCACTGCGAATTTCCGGGAAACCTTTGATTTAAAATTCCTTTTATTCTGCGCTGGTGCCACCACTATCGGCTTTTTCGCCATCTGGTTTTTGACCAAGCGTCTTATGAAGGACAAATTCAGCGTAGGCGAGTTTGTACAGGCTTCCTACCGAAGCAGTGCAGCGGTTATGGGCCTGGCTTTGATTCAGAATATTTACGGAAGCGCCGGCATGGGCAGTATGATGGTATTAGCTTCCGTGCCTTTATATAACATTTATGCCGTTTTAGTATTGCAGACCGAATCTCAGGATGGAAAAAAGGGCGGCAACATAAAGAAAACTTTAATTGGCATCGTTACAAATCCGATCATCATCGCTATCGTTTTAGGCTTTGTTTCTTCCCTGATTGGAATTCAATATCCAAAAATTATCAGTACGGCTCTGGAATATGTAGCAAGAATCGCTACGCCGTTGGCTCTGATTTGCATTGGTGGCGATTTCGATTTTGGAAATGCCTTAAAGAGCGTAAAGAAAAGCTCTGTGGGAGCGTTGCTGAAGCTGATTGTGCTTCCTTTGGTTTTTATCCCAGTTGCAGTGCTGTTAGGCTTTGAAACAGAAAAATTGGTAGCCATTACGGTTATGTTGGCCGGACCGACCACCCCTTCCTGTTTCATTATGGCGAAGCAATATGGATACGAAGGAACCATTACGTCCAGTGTTGTTGTACTAACGACCCTGTTCTCCTCCGTAACCTTGACGATTTTCGTATTTATTTTGAGAAGTTTAGGATACATTTAAACCGAAATTAAATCAGAAAATCCGACAGAGACTGCCGGATTTTTCTTTACAAGGGATGTTTTTGGGACAAGGGAAATAATATAATCCAAATATGTCATTACAAATTATTTTAAACGGCAATGCCGAAGAACAAAAAAATACTTTAGTTGCGCAGATGGTAGAAAAAGCTACCGTCTTAGATTCGGAGCGCTTTTTTGTCATCGTTCCGGAGCAGGCCACTTTGAAAATGCAAAAGGAAGTGGTCCGGACCCATCCGGCTCATGCGGCCATGAATATCGATGTCGTCAGCTTTGACCGTTTGGCTCATGTTGTATTTGGCGAATTGGGAATGGACGCGGGAAATTGTCTGGACGATATTGGAAAAGCGCTGATTTTAAAGAAAGTCCTGAAAGACTACCGGAATGATCTGGTAGTTTATAAAAACAAGACCCATATGGCTGGTTTTGTGGATGAAATGAAGTCCATTATTACGGAGCTGAAGCAGTATTCCATCGACGACAATACCTTGTTCTTAATGCAGGAACGAGCCCAGGAAAGCGGAAATAATCTTCTGTTCCACAAACTGGCGGATATCCGTTTAGTTCTTCGAAAATTCAACGAAGAAATAAAAGATAAATATTCTACTTCTGAAGAAATCCTGGATATTTTTGCGAAAGTAATTTCGAAGTCGGAAAAACTAAAAGACGCCCATATTTATTTGGACGGCTTTACTGGGTTTACGCCGGTTCAGTATAAACTTCTGGCGGCCATGCTGAGCTTTGTGAAAGATATTACCGTCAGCCTTACTTTGCCAGAGGGGAAAATTGCGGCAGATTGCAAGGAATATGACCTGTTTTATTTAAGCAACGATACTTATTTTAAACTGAAAAAACTGGCAGCAGATCTGGGTGTGGAACTTTTAGAGAATTTAAAGAGTGACGTTTCGGAAGAAGTGGAAAAAGCGTCCTACCTTTATTCCGCACCGACCCTAAAGGACGAAGTAACCTTTGTTGCAAAGGAAATCCTACGTCTGGTACGAAAAGAAAATTACCGGTTTCGGGATATCGCTGTAGTAACGGGAGATATGGACAGTTACTATACATCGGTCCGGGATATTTTTGAAGAAGCGGAAATCTCCTGCTTTATCGATTACAAATCGAAAGTTACAGACAATCAAATGGCCCGGTTTCTTCTGGCAGCCTTAGCCTTAGGGGAAGAACGGCTTTCTTATGATGCGGTATTTACGTTCCTGAAGACTGGCTTGACAGGTCTTTCCAAAGACGACATCAGCTCCTTTGAAAATTATTGTCTGGAATTTGGTATGAAGGGCGTAAAAGCCTTCTTTAATGACTTTACAAAAAATAAAGAAGTCCATCATGAAGAAAAATGGAATCTGGAGGAAATGAACCGAATCCGAAGGTCAGCGGAAGACTTGATGAAGGACTTTTATTTCACCATTACGAAAAAAGATTTGACTGCCCGGGACTATTCCCAGGCCCTTTTGAAACTTTGTGAGAGAGCAAAAGTGGAAGAGGCTATTTCTCATCTTGCGGAAACGATGACAGCAGAAGGTTTGTTATCCAGAGCGAAAGAATATGAGCAGATTTATGGCCTGCTTCATGAATTACTGGAGAAAATCGCTCTTCTGTTAGGAAACGAAACTATTGATATCAAGGGCTACCGGGAAGTTTTAGAAAGCGGAATCAAAGAAATAAAAATAAGCATTATTCCGCCGTCTTTGGATGCTTGCGTGGTTGGCGATTTAACCAGAACCCGCTTGGATCAGATTAAGGCCTTATTCTTAGTAGGCGTAAACGAAGGAAAGATTCCATTGGTAGCGGCAAAGAATGGTTTATTGACTCAGAAGGAACGCCAGTTCCTGAAAGAAGATTTTGAAATCGCTCCGACCGTGGAAGAAGATTTATACACCCAGAGATTCTATTTGTATCTGGCTTTAAATAAACCGACAGAGAAATTGTATCTGACTTATGCAAACTCTCTGCCGACGGGAGAATCTTTAAGTCCGTCGTATTTGATTGAAGACCTTCCGGAATTAGTAGAAAAAGCAGAATTACAGAAAATCGAAGAAGCACCGGACATGACCTGGGAAAGCGAATCCTTACGAGGCCTGGCAACAATGTTGCGAAAATACGGAGAAGAAGACGGTGTAGGTCTGGACGAAGCATCGGAAGAACAGCTTTTGCAGTATTATGCGAAAACCAATCCAGCGGCCTTAACTCAGATTTTAGAAGGTACCTTTTTCTCCAATAAACAGACGGGCCTGGATCCACAGGTTGCTTTGGATTTATATGGCGATGTGCTTTTTGGAAGCGTTAGCCGTTATGAGAAATTTAACGAATGCGCCTATAAGCATTTTCTGAATTATGGACTTCATATGGAACCGAGAGCGGAGTACATCGTGGAAGCTGCAGATTTAGGAACCCTCTATCACGAAGCCCTGGAAAAATATAGTACGACTTTGAAAGAGCGGGGCTTAAGCTTCCGTAGTATTTCGGATGAAGAAAGCCGTCAGATTACGGAAGAAAGCGTAACGGCCGCTTTGGATAATTTAGATAAGGATGTGCTGGAAAGTACCGCCCGAATGGAATTCTTAACCAACCGCATCCGTCAGGTTACCTTAAAAACCACCGATGTTTTACGAGATCATGTAAAAGCAGGCCTTTTTGAACCATCGGATTTCGAATATTCTTTTACTGCCGACGTAACGGATAAAGTAAAATTCACCGGAAAGATCGACCGCGTGGACATTTACGATGGAGACGATGTATTTGTAAAGATTATTGATTACAAATCCGGCAGCAAGAAATTCAGCGTCCGGGACATTTATTCCGGCATTCAGTTACAGTTGGTGGCTTATATGGGAGAAGCCTTGAAAAAGGCCCAGGCAGACTTTCCACAGAAAAATGTGAAACCAGGTGGCGTATATTATTATCGCATTAATGATAAGTTCATTAATCCAGAAGAGAATTCCGAGGACCGGTTTAAGATGAGCGGCCTTACGTCCTGTGCGGAAGGCGTGATTCCGGCGGTAGATTCAACCATCGGGCCGGAGGGAAGCAAGAAGAGTAACATTATCGAAGTTTCCTATACCAAGTCCGGAATCTCTTCCACCAGTAGTATTGCCAATAATGAAGAGTTTTTAAACCTTCTGGATTTTGTAAATCATAAAATCGAAGACGTCAGTGAACAGATTAAAGAAGGTTGTGTCGATATTGCGCCGTATTATGAAAACGATACCACCAACGGCTGCAATTACTGTGATTATAAAGACGTATGTAAGTTTGAAGCAGGACGATTTGGCACCGATTGGAAAGCCAAAGGCCTGGAAGACAAAAAGGAAATAGAGAAGGAATTATATGGCCGGATTTGAACCAAACGAAGCACAACAGAAAGCCATTAACACAAGAGGCAAGAACGTTCTTGTATCGGCAGCGGCTGGGTCTGGAAAGACTACGGTCTTAGTTGAGCGCGTTTTAAAAATGGTTATGGAAGAGAAGGTAGATATTGACTCTTTGATTATCATGACCTTTACAAAGGCTGCGGCTGCCAGCATGAAAGAGAAAATCTATTCCCGCATCCGCGCAGCCCTGAAGAAGGAAGAATTAGAGGAAGCGGTAAAGGACCATCTGAAGCGCCAGTTGATGAAAATTCATGGCGCCCGGATTTGCACTATCGACTCCCTGTGTATGGATATCGTAAAAGAAAATTTCCAGTGGGTGGATATTGATCCAGGCTTTTCCATTGCCGATGAAGCAGAAATTGCCATGATGAAATCGGACATTCTGGGAGAGATTTTGGAAAGCCATTACAGCGACCCAACGGAGTCCTTCCTGAAATTTGCAAGCAATTATACGGATAAAGACGACAGCAAAATTGAAGAGCTGATTTTAGAACTGTTACGATTTGCGGAAAGCCATCCGTCGCCGGATACCTGGCTTCATATGCTGGTGGCTTCTTATGAAGACGCAGCTACCTTACAGCCGGATTTGGAAAAAGAAGAAAATCTGTGGATTCTGTTTTTTGCCCAGATTATCAATTCAAAATTAGAATCCATTATGGATTTATGTCTTGATGGCATTACTATCTGTGGCGAGAATTATGGCCCGGAAAACTATCTGGATAATTTTACCTATGTCAATGACGCGCTTGAGAAAATTGCCGGCAATTGTTTTGATAATCGGGGCGCTATTATAAAAGAAACCTTAGATAACTGGCCGTCATTAAAAGCCATAAGAAAAAACGCAGATGTAGATGAAACCTTGAAAGAGCAGGCGAAAGACGCTTATGGAACTATCAAGGAAGAACTGAAAAAACTATACGACCGGTTCTTCTATCAGGACCTGGAATCCATGTATAAAGACATGGGAAGTTGCGGAGAAATCGTAAGAGAATTAGTCGGCCTGACCTGTGAATTACGAGAACGGCTTATGGCTGAGAAAAAAGAGCGGAACATTTTTGGCTTCAACGATATTGCCCATTTCGCTCTGGATGTGCTGATTGGTTACGATGAGGAAGGCAACCCATATTTTACGGAAAGCGCAGATTCTATTGCCAAGGCGACGGTCCAGATTATTGTGGACGAGTATCAGGACACCAACCGTCTTCAGGATGCTTTAGTGGCAGCTCTTTCTGCGGAGCGGTTCGGAAGACCGGATGTGTTTATGGTAGGCGATATGAAGCAGAGCATTTATGGCTTCCGCCTGGCTTGTCCGGAATTATTTATTGAAAAATATAATAGCTATGATGCATATGAAAATTGTGAGCGCATTATTTTAGGAGAGAACTACCGTAGCCGGAAAGAAGTGGTAGATTTTACCAATTTGATTTTCAGCCAGACCATGACTCCTTCCGTAGGAGGCATCGATTACAATGACGGGAATGCGCTGATTTACGGGGCGAAATTTGAAGAGCCGTTGTTTGATATGACGCCGGAAATTCTGATGATTAACGGCAGTGGCGAAAACGCAAAAATCGCAGAGAGTTATGAGATTGCGAAAAAAATAGAAGAGCTGGTAGGAAGCGGTTCTGTCCGTTATTCCGATATTGCCATTCTTACTAGAACAGCCAACAACCCGCAGCTGGAGCGGTGCTTATCGGACCGGAATATTCCGATGGTGAAGTCTGCCAACAAGGGATTCTTTGATACGTTGGAAATTCGTCTGGCTTTGAATCTTTTAAGAATTATTGATAATCCGTTGCAGGATATTCCGTTTGCAGCAGTCCTTACCAGTCCGGTGGTGGGCTTAGATGCCAACGGTTTGGCGAAAATAAAAACGAACTACGAAGGTAGCGCTTTCCGTATGTATCAGGGCTGCCAGGCCATGGCAGAACAGAATCCGTCGATTCGTCGGTTTATGGAAAAACTGGAAGTATACCGGGCTCGTTCCAACTATTTCGATATTCCTTATTTCATGGAATATGTGCTGGAAGATTCTGGTTTATACAATATCGTTTCTGCTATGCCCCAGGGAGAAAGCCGGAAAGCAAACTTAGAATTCTTACAGAGTCTCGCCTCTAATTTCTCCAAAGGAACGTACACCGGGTTGTTCAATTTCATCCGCTATATTGAAGAGATTCAGAAGGCAGACATGGACTTTGGACAGGCCCAGGTGGTAAATGCAGACCTGGATGCCGTCCAGTTAATGACCATCCATAAATCCAAAGGCTTGGAATTCCCAGTAGTGTTCCTGGCCGTAGCTGGAAAGCAATATAACGACCGGGACAATAGTAAACCGATTGTTTTAGATGCGGACCTGGGCGTTGGCGTTGAAATCCGGGATGCAGAAGAAAAAACGAAACGAAGAACCCTCCTTATGGAGACCATTATAGAAAAGAAAAAGAGAGACCTTTATGCAGAGGAGATGCGGCTGCTGTATGTAGCTCTGACTCGTGCGAAAGAAAAACTGTATATTTCCGGAACCGATGGAAGGATGCAGAAACAAATCGCCCGGTGGGAGTTGGAAAAGGGCTGCGAAAATCCTCCAGAGCCAATGTCCGAGGCGGCTATTTTATCTGATAAAAGTTATCTGCATCTGATTGGCGATTGTCTGACGAAAAAGACCGATGTTCCGTTTTGTTGGGAAATCAAATCCATCGAAGACATTGAGGTGGAACGAGTAACGGAGCTGTTCAATGTGGAAGAAAAGAAAGCCGCATTAAAAGCGATCATCGATGCTGCTGAGGAAACTCCGGAAGACTTATTTAGTTATGTATATCCTTACGAAGAGGCTACGAAGACCCAGGTAAAAATGACTGCGTCCCAGCTGGAGCGAAAAGAAGAATCTGCCATGGGCGAGGACATGGCTTTTGATAGCCAGCGGGAAAAAGAGAAGGAAGAACCGAAAGTCTTCCAGGCCGAGAAAAGCGGTCTTTCCAAAGCTGCGGAACGAGGAACCGTATATCATAAAGTCTTTGAGCTTTTGGATTATGAGAACGATGATGTTTCCAGACAGCTAGCGCTGTTAGTGGAGAAAGGCTTACTTACAGAAGAACAGAAAAACCTGATAAAGCCAGAGCATTTCACCCATTTCCTGAAATCGGATTTAGGACTTCGTATGAAGAAAGCTTACGAGAACCATTGTCTCTACCGGGAGCAGCAATTCGTTATGGGGATAGAGGAAAAAGGCGAACTTCGGTTGATTCAAGGTATTATCGATGCTTTCTTTGAAGAAGATGGAAACATTGTTCTGGTAGATTACAAAACCGACCGGAATATCGAGGAGGACCATTATATTCATATTTACGCGCCACAGCAGGAAGCTTATGCGAGAGCTCTAGAGGCAGCAAAGGGCAAAAAGGTTACGGAGAGGATTCTGTATTCTACCGAAATGGGGAAAGAAATCCGCCTGAAATAATAATTTGACAAAGAAGGTTTAACTGATAGAATTATAATGTTATGGAGGTTTGCGAAAGACGATGATTTTTCCGGAATATCTGAAAAAGAATGATGGAATCGGCGTAACGGCCATGAGTCATCCGGTAGAAGATGAACTGGAACGGTTTCGTTTTGAGCATGGCGCCGAAACGTTAAGGGCCATGGGTTACGATGTAACCTTTACGGAAAACGTTTTTAAAGCAGCTGACGCTTTCGGGCGAAGCGGAAGCGGAGCAGAAAAAGCTACCCAGTTTAATGAATTGGTGAAAAACGAAAAAGTAAAAGCCATCATCAGCGCCGGCGGAGGAGACTTCTTGGCAGAAATGCTCCCTTATGTGGATTTGGAAGCTTTCCGCGAGAATCCCAAGTGGGTTCAGGGCTATTCGGATAACACCTCCATTCTTTACTACCTGACTACCAAGGCGGATGTGGCTACGGCTTATGGCTGCAACTTTTCCGATTTTGGCATGGAGCCTTGGGACATAAGTGTGAGAAGAGGCTTCGGCGTTTTAGAAGGAACGGTAAAGAAACAAAATAGTTTTGATTTTTATCAAGACGGTTTTGGAACCCATGAAACAGGACTGGAAGGGTATGACGCTACGGTTCCTGTGGAATGGAAAACCTTAGATGGTAACAAAGCCTCTATGGAAGGCCGGTTGATCGGTGGATGCATGGATGTGTTGTTAAACATCTGTGGAACGCCTTTTGACGGCACCAGGGACTTTGTGGAAAAATATAAAAAAGACGGAATTATCTGGTATCTGGAAAGTTTCGACTTAGGTTTCGAACAGCTTATGGAAGGCCTATGGAAATTAAAAATTTCTGGATGGTTTGAGGGCGCGAAAGGCTTCGTATTTGGCCGGCCGCTGTTCTATCGGGCAGAAAACTATGATGGAACGCCTCTTCCTTCCTACAAAGAAGTTTTGATGGAGCGGTTAGGAGATTTAAATGTTCCGATCATCATGGATGCAGATGTTGGACATAAGGGCCCGCAGTTTGTTATGATAAACGGCGCTAGGACGAAAGTGGAAGCAGAAAATGGAAAAGGTTCCGTAACGTATTGGGAGGCTGAATGTTAGAGTTAAAGAATGTTTCGTTTCAGGTTGTAGACGAAAATAATGTAAATAAAGAAATTATCAAAAACATCAGTTTAAAGATTGATGATAAAAAGTTCATTGCCATTACCGGACCAAACGGTGGCGGCAAATCTACTTTGGCGAAATTAATTGTAGGTATTTATGAACCAACGGAAGGCCAGATTCTTTTTGACGGTGTAGATATTACTCATATGTCTATTACAGACCGTGCGAAAATGGGAATCAGTTTTGCGTTCCAGTCCCCTGTAAGATTTAAGGGCATCAAAGTAAAAGATTTAATGACTTTAGCAGCAGGCAAAGAAACGACCGTTGCACAGGCTTGCGAGTTCTTAAGCGAAGTAGGTCTTTGCGCAAGAGACTACATCGACAGAGACGTAGATGGCAGCTTATCTGGTGGCGAATTAAAGAGAATTGAAATTGCACAGTTAATTGCCAGAGATACGAAATTAAGCGTTTTGGATGAACCAGAAGCAGGCATCGATCTGTGGAGCTTCTCCAATCTTATTAAGGTATTTGAAAAGATGAGAGCGGAAAGAGACCGCAACATTTTAATTATCAGCCATCAGGAAAGAATTCTTGATATTGCAGATGAAATCGTAGTTATTAAGGATGGTGAAATCGTAGCTTATGATAAGAAGGACGAGATTTTACCAGAATTACTTAAGGGAACTGCAGGCTGCAAATTTTATCAGAATTAATAGAAGAGGTACAAGATGGATCAGATTCAAAAAGATATACTTCAGCAAGTTGCTGACATTCATGAGGTTCCGGAGGGCGCATACAACATTCGTGCTAACGGAAAAACAGAAAGCCGCAATACGACTGCCAATATAGATATTGTTTCCAAAGAAGACAAACCGGGCATCGATATCATTATTAAGCCCGGCACAAAAAATGAGAGTCTTCATATTCCGGTTATCATTAGCGAAAGCGGTCTGAAGGATTTAGTTTATAACGACTTTTACATTGGCGAGGACAGCGATGTTACTATCGTTGCCGGCTGTGGTATCCACAACTGTGGTGACCAGACCAGCCAGCACGACGGTATCCATTCCTTCCACGTAGGCAAAAATGCCAGAGTAAAATATATTGAAAAGCATTATGGCGAGAATGATCCGAATGCTCCTGGAAAGAATGTTATGAATCCGACCACAATCGTAGAGATTGAAGAAGGCGGATACATGGAAATGGAAACCACCCAGATTAAGGGCATCGACGATACCTTACGTGATACCAAAGCTGTTCTGAAGGGCGAAGGTGCGAAGCTGGTTGTAAGAGATAAGCTTATGACCCATGGAAGCCAGCATGCAGACGCAGTATTCAGCGTAATCATGGACGGCCTGGATTCCTCTTGCGACCTGATTAGTAGGGCCGTTGCGAAGGATGATTCCACTCAGACCTTTAAGGCAGACATTGTTGGTAATGCAAAATGCGCTTCCCATACGGAATGCGACGCCATCATTATGGACAATGCGAAAATTAGCGCATCGCCGGAAATCACGGCCAACGACCTGGATGCTGCTTTAATCCATGAAGCAGCCATCGGAAAGATTGCAGGCGAGCAGTTGATTAAGCTCATGACCTTAGGCCTTACCGAGGAAGAGGCAGAGCAGGAAATCATTGCAGGCTTCCTGAAATAACAGAAAGAATCGAAAGGCACCTTCTTTAGGAAGGCGCCTTTTATTGATTTTATGGAAAGGAAAGAAAAATGAAGGGATTATGTTTAACCGACGCTGCTGCAAAATTTGTGCATGAGCGTTGCGAAGGCCTTCGCTATGATGAGAAAAAAACGGCAGAGGAAATAAAAAATGGCATTTATCTGGGAAAAAGCATAAAAGAAAATCAGATTCCTTACAATATGCAAATGGACACCGACCGGCTGTGTCTGGAAGTGTCTCTGAAGCATTTTCTGGCTTCCGGTACTGCAAAGGACGCCTTCGATGTATACTTTTGTTTTATTGAAATGTTTATCGGAGAATATGGAAAATCCAGAACGCTGGTAGAGCTCCTTTCGGAATTCGAAAGTAATGGAAGTTCCCTTCTTATGAAGCATAGAGACCATTATTCCCATTCGGTATATGTATTTGCTTTGGGTCTGGCGATTTTTGAAACAAATAAAAAGTACCGGGATATTTATGCGGACTTTTATAAGCTGGAGCAAGGCGGTGATTCACCGGAGGCGGCCCATCATTTTCTTAGATACTGGGGGTTAACCTCTCTGTTTCATGATATTGGATATCCACTGGAACTTCCGTTCGAGCAGGCGGTGTCCTACTTTGAAGTAAATAAAGAAAATCGTTCGGAAAGACCATATCTGGCATATCATTCCGTAAAGGCTTATTCTGGCGCTGCAAATGAAATCCTGGCAAAGAACATTTCCGATCATCTTGGAAAAACTTACAACTTTGATTACGACTATATTCTGGATGTTATTATCCGGAAACCGAGATATCCAGAAGATTTTAATTACTTCATGGATCATGCCTATTTCAGTGCAATTGTTTTATTTAAGAAACTGTATGAAGAAATGAAGTATGAGTTGACCGAAGCAGATATTGACGCTTTAAGCTCGATTATTCTCCATAACAGCATGTATAAGTTCTGTGTTGCACATTATAAGGAGGATGGAAATATTCCTCTGAAAGCAGAGCTCCTTCCTCTGGGATATATGCTAATGCTTTGCGATGAACTTCAATGTTGGGATCGAACGGCATATGGACGCAATTCCAGAGCGGAACTTCAGCCGATGGATTGTAGCTTTGAATTTGCGGAAAGTGAAATCAAGGCAACCTATATTTACGATGAAAGTCAACGGTACAAGGAGAAAAATCTTAAAAATAAAGCTCCTGGAAAGCCGGCTTTTGATGAAGACATTGCCAGCATTGTTTTCACGGAAATGGTGGGACTTGCTTCTGAAATTGAATGGAAGCCAAGGACTCAGGGAAGGAAGCATACCTATCTTTCCAGCAGCAACTTTATGAGCCTTTATAATTTTGCCGTGGCTTTAAATGGAAGATGGAATCTGGGAGAAGACTGGAAACAAGCCTTGGAGGAAGGAAATGCGAATGATTTTCTTACAGAAAAGACCGAGGAATTCCAGACTATGTTCGAAGATCTGTCTCTGGAATATAAGCTTTCCAACATTAATCAGGCAAAAACTTTTGATGAATACCTAAACGCAATTGGAGCCTTTTATACTGACAAAGAAGTAGATTACGAAGAACTTACCGAATTTACCGAAGCGGAATGTCGGAAAATAGGACCTATGGAGCATGAAAGATGGCTGAAAGAACATCTGGAAATGGGCTGGAAATACGGTGACCTTTCCGGAGATGAAAGGGAAAGACAACGTAGGCATAAAGACATGATTTCCGAGGAATTTCTTGTGGATGGAAAGCTTTTACCGGAAGCCGCAAAGCTTCATTACATTATGCTGGATAAAGAGGAACAGGATAAAGATGTTCAGCCAATGAATGCCATGCTGTCCCTTTTAAATATCTATGATGGGGTAAGATTATACCGTATGAAATAAATTCTAAGAGGTGCTTTTTGAAAATACCTATTGTTATCGGTGTAACCGGTCACAGGGACCTGCGACAGCAGGACATTCCCCAAATTCGTGAAATGGTTCACACCGAACTTCAAAAATTAAAAACAGAATATTCCCATTCGGAATTGAAAATGCTCAATTCTCTTGCATGTGGGGCGGATACCATCTGTGCAGAAGAGGCCCTCGCTCTTGACATATCCCTGATTTGTCCTTTGCCGATGGACCAGGAAGAATATTCCAAGGACTTTTCTGAAGAGGAACGGATTGATTATAATAACTTGATTTCGAAGGCAGAGGATGTTTTTGTCGCACCATCTACTGAGCCTAGAAAAGAAGGCCGGGATTATCTTTACCGTCAGGCAGGCATTTATGTAGCTTCCCACTGCCAGGTATTGCTTGCTTTATGGGATGGGGCTGAGGGAAAACCGGATGGCTGCGGAACGGCAGAGACCGTAGGATTTATGCTTCAGGAAAAATATGACGATGGGAACCGTCATTTCCGTGCGGCCAATGACGGTGCAGTTATCCATATTCTTACGTTGAGACGTGATTCAAAAGATGACAGACCTGTTACTTCGAAATTAATTGAGGAGGAAGCTGGTTCCCTGAAAGAGATTCTTTCCCGTACCGATGAATTTAATAAAGATGCGGAAAGCTTGCCGGACGATTCTTCAGAAAGTTATTCCTTGCTATCCGCAGAGTCTGTTCCGAAGAACTCCTGGTTAAAACGGCTAAACATTCTTTACAATGTTGCAGACCGGTTGTCCATGAAATGTCAACGACAATATTTGAAAGCTATTAAATGCTTCTCGATCTTCGGCTTTTTGCTTGTTTTATTCTTTCTTTTATACGATGAATTGGAACTAAATCTTTTTCTGCTAGGTTATGGACTTCTGATTCTTATTTACCTGGCAGCATTTGTTTTTGTAAAAAAGAAAAATTTTCATGATAAATATCTTCAGTACCGGTTACTTTCGGAAACCATGCGTGTTCAGTTTTATCTGACGGCATTGGGCTTAAAAGAGAATGTAGGCAATGAATTCACGTGGACCCAAAAGAGAGAATCCACCTGGATAAAAGAGGCGGTGTCTGCGCTGTGTATCGGAAATCCACAGCAACAACCAGTTTCCGAGGAACAGATAAAAATCGATTGGATCGATGGTCAGCTGGACTATCATAAAAAAGCATTTCAACGGGATGACCATAAACATAAAATCAATGAACGGGCCACAAAATGGCTGTTAATTGCCTCTGTTGCTTTGTTTGTAATTGTTTTTGCAATGGAATTATTCCTAAAGTCATCCTTAGAATATGAGCTTGTTAAAATGTCATTTCTAAATCTCGCAATCCAGAATCAGGAGTATGGGCTCACGGTTCTTGCTTTAATGAAAATTCTTCTTGGCGGAGTATCGGCTATTACGGTTTTCCTTGCCAACTATTACGGGAAACTCTCTTTTGAGCGGAAAACCATTGACCATGCAAAGATGTCTGACCTTTATGAATCTGCCAAGTGGCAATATGAGTACGGTCAGATGGACCGAAAGCAATTATTCCGGGAATTGGCGAGAGAGGAGATTATTGAAAATGGAAATTGGATGTCTTATTGCAAAGAGAATCCACCATCTTTTAATCTATAAGTATTAAAAAAGTAATATAAAATTTCACGGAGGTGTATGAATGGATACTTACAGGTATAAAGCGTTTATTTCATATCGGCATATTTCGCCGGATGATAAGATTGCGGAAAAACTACATTCTCTGATTGAAAATTATAGTATTCCAAAAGCAATCCGGGATTTCCAGGGAATAAGCAAAATGGGACGGGTGTTTCGGGATAAGGAAGAACTGCCTCTGTCAAGTAACCTGGGGGATGATATCCACCAGGCGCTGGAAAACAGCGAGTGGCTGATTTGCATCTGCTCTCCGGAATTCCTAAAATCCAAATGGTGCGCAGAGGAAATAAACTACTTCATTTCCCTTGGAAGACATGACCACATTCTGACTGTGCTTGTGGATGGGGAACCCGAGGAAGCCTTTCCGGAAGCCTTGCGATTTGAGGAGATCGACGGGGTGCGTATAGAAAAGGAACCTTTGGCTGCAGACGTCCGTGCCGACAGCGTAGAAGAATCCATAAAGAAATTACAAAATGAGAAACTGAGAATTTTTGCGCCGATGCTGGGCGTTAATTATGATGACCTGAAACAGAGGGCAAGACAGAGAAAGAACCGGATCACTGCAGGTATTCTGGGCGGCATCATTGTTTTACTGGCAGCTTTTTCAACCTATGCGATTATTAAAAATAATCAGGTTTCTTCCGAAAGAAATACTGCACAGATATCCCAGTCTAAGTATCTGGCGCAGGCAGCCGACGGCATACTGGATGATTCTGGAGATGCAAGGCTAGCCGCATTGCTGTCCATGGAAGCGCTGCCGGAGGATTTTGACAATCCGGACAGACCAGTTACACAGGAAGCTTTATATACACTGCGATCATCCCTGGTATCCAGTCTGGCAAATGAATATGAGGTTGTGAAAGACTTTGACATTGACATAAAGAGTTTTAGGGCCTATGGCGATGTATTAGCTATGTGCTCTGACGATGTTGACGGATACATTTGCGCCTACGACCTTAATAGCGGAATGGAAACGACGTCTGGATTTAATTTGGGAAAAAGCCCATTCCAACTGGTGTTCTCTTCCGACTTGAAGACCGTTTTGTATACGGATTCTTCCGGTATTAACCGAATGGATATCAATGACAGCGGTGACGCGGAGCACCGCCTGCTATACCAATACGGATATTTTAATAAATACGATTTTCCAATAGCGGTAACGGAGGACTGTAATGGCTATGTATTTACCCAAAGTGGATTTTATGTGGAAAACAATCTGACAACAGAAAACAGCAACCGAGAGGTGCAGAAAAATAATAGTGCGTTGGTAGGCATTGACAGGCCTGTGATTTATCCGAGAGAATTCATGCAGGAAGAGCCTCAGGACGGCACATATTATCTGACCAGGTTCATGGGACATGACGAGGCACGCAGCGACCTTGTGCTGATGAGGGCCGGGGATTTTGAGGAAGTTTTTACCGAGAATGTTGTATATTCTTACTTCGTTGAGGAAAAATACGAAGAAATCAACGAATCGCTGTTCACTTATTATTATCCGTCTTATGACGGAACGAAGATAATTGCGCTGTGTGGAAAAGGAGTACATATTTTTGACACCTATTCGCAGCAGCAGCTGGATCACATTCCTTATACCAATCTGGACGGCAGCTATCTGGAAATTCTATGTGCGTCAAGCGTTGACAGCCATATTGCTTTTACGACCCAGAATGGTGGCTTATACATATATGATTATGATAGCGGCAGATTGGTAACGGCCGAAACAGAAGGCCTTCCGATCTCTACCCTGCATTTTAATGAAGATGGATCCAGATTGTTATGTTCTTCCGGTAATAATTGCCTTATTGTCGGAATCGACGGAAAAGTGATCCAGAATATTTATGTGAATTTTGAGCTGACGGATGCAGCATTTGCGTATAAGGATGTATATGGCAACGGAACGGATGACAGTTTCATCCTGCTGGTCGGGGAAGGCCAAGCAAGACTCCTTAAAGAAAGCAGCAAGACCTCCACTGTTATAACGAATGTGGGAGCGTGGGTGGAACGGCCGGACCAGTCGGCTATTACCACCAATGGAAAAGAAGTTTGGTATCTGACATCCGGATTAATGGAATTCCATGTAGTTTCACGGGATATTGAAACCGGGGAAGAAGAAATCGTAAGGGCCTATAATTTTCAGGATGAGCCATGCAAATATTATATATATGCAATAAATGACCAATATATGAGCGTGTCCGGTAAAGATGGAGAGGGCTCGGTTATTTATATCTATGATACGGAAACTCACGAACTTCTCCACACCTTACGGCCGCAGGCGGAAGGAATCGATTTCCGCGATGGCTCGACGTTGTCAAATAATACTTATAAAGTCAGCCCTGTGGGAATTACACCAGATGGAAAATATGTCATCTATAAGGGCGAAGAATTCGCGATTTATGTTTATGAAATAGGGACGTTTGAAGAAAAGTACAACTATATGGAAGCATATAACTGGTCGAAACTAGAATTTGAGGTGGAAGATCATCTGCTTCGGATCCATCAGGGCCTGCCGAACGGCAATGCCTCTAGCCGCCATAAAACCCAGGTAATTGACATGGATACATGGGAGCGGACCGGCAATGAGGAGTCCTTTTTCTGCCACGGATTCGCGGGCATTTTAACCGACTGTGAGGTGAAAGGCTTCTCGGATATGGTAAGTGTATATCTGTATGATTGCCAGACCCATATCGTTGACATGAAGAATGATAACGAAGTTGTAATTGATCTGGATGGAATAAGCAAAGTCGCTTTAAGCGAAGATAAAAAAGGAATCATCCTATATTCCTCTATCGGCCGCGGACAATGTTATTATTTTGACGGACAGAATTATACCGAATCGGATTATGATACGGCGGAATTCGAAAAAATTGAGGGAACCGTACGTGTAGGAGACACCCGGTCTTATTATGAGGGCGGCGTCTTGATGGATGAAGCCTCAGGCAGCCCTATGCTGGATTTTAAATGTGGGGATATCGTAATCCTTGGTAGCAGTTCAGACGGAAGCAGAGTGTTGCTGTATAAGGAAGGCGAAACCACCTTATACGTACTGGATTATCTGGAGGGCAATAATCTTCTGGAGGCAGCCCGTGAATATTTGGGCAGTAGGGAACTAACGAATGCGGAAAAGGAAAAATACTTTATCGAGTAATAAAAAGCCTCCTGCTAAATATCGGCGCATTTGAATTAGGATAATTTTTAACAAGCTCTGGATTTCCAGAGCTTGTTTTTTATATTTGGCGGGTAACGTATTTATTTTACTATGGGTAGCTGCCAGGACTGTTAGATAATCATAGAAAAATCATTACGATTCAGACTGAAAAAAAGTAATCTAACTCTTAACTGACGATGATTATGATGGTATAATAACTCTGTATATTTATGGGGGACTTGCAAATGAAAAAATATATCATGGCTCTGGATCAGGGAACTACCAGCTCCAGATGCATTCTCTTTAATAAAAAAGGTGAAATCGTCAGCGTAAGCCAGAAAGAGTTTACGCAGATTTATCCGCAGCCAGGTTGGGTAGAGCATGACCCAAAAGAAATCTGGTCTACACAGATTGGTGTTGCAGCTGAGGCTGCCATGAAAGTTGGCGCAACCACAGAGAATATCGCGGCCATCGGAATCACCAACCAGAGAGAGACCACCATTGTTTGGAATAAAAAGACGGGAGAACCAGTTTATAATGCCATCGTATGGCAGTGTAGGAGAACGGCTCCTATCATTGACGCCATTCCGGAAGACATGCAGCAGAAAATAAAAGAGCGTACTGGTTTGATTCCGGATGCTTATTTCAGCGCATCAAAAATCAAATGGATTTTAGATAACGTAAAGGGTGCGAAGAAAGCAGCACAAGCAGGAGATCTTCTGTTCGGAACCGTAGATACCTGGTTGATGTGGAATTTAAGCGGCGGAAAAATTCATGCCACGGATTACACCAACGCTTCCCGTACCATGTTATTTGATATAAAGAAATTATGCTGGGATGAGGAAATCTTAGAATACTTCGGCATTCCAAAATCCATGTTGCCGGAAGTTCATCCGTCTGGCTATATGTATGGTAATACAGCGGTGGAACTGATCAGTGGAGAGATTCCAATCTGTGGTGTGGCTGGAGATCAGCAGTCTTCCTTATTTGGCCTTTGCGGCTTCCAGAAAGGCGACGTAAAGAATACTTATGGCACCGGTTGCTTCTTGTTGATGAACACAGGAAAGAAAGCCATCGAATCGAAGAACGGACTTTTAACAACCATCGCTGCCGGACGCAGTGAAAAAGTAGATTATGTACTGGAAGGCAGCATCTTTATTGGTGGAGCGGTTGTACAATGGCTCCGGGACGAAATGGAAGTAGTAAAAAAATCCAGCGCCAGCGAAAAAGCTGCGAAGTTGGTAGATGATACGGAAGGTGCTTATTTCGTTCCTGCTTTTACCGGCTTAGGCGCTCCTCATTGGAACCAGGAAGCGAGAGGCACCATGGTAGGAATTACCAGAGGCTTTAACAAGAACCATCTTACCAGAGCCTGCTTGGAATCCATCTGCTATCAGACCCATGATGTCATTAAAGCCATGGAAGCGGATGCGAAATGCAAATTAAAATCTTTGAAGGTAGATGGCGGAGCTAGTAACAACAATATGTTGATGCAGTTCCAGTCCGACATTGTAAATACCGCTATCGAGCGTCCGAAGATGGTAGAAAATACCGCTTTGGGAGCTGCTTATTTAGCAGGCCTTACGGTAGGCTATTGGGAAAGCGAAGAAGAATTAAAGAAAAACCAGAAAATCGCAAAAGTTTTTACTCCGGAAATGAGTAAAAAAGAGCGTGACATGAAAATAAAGGGTTGGAACCGTGCGGTGGAAACCGCGAAGTTCTGGGCAAATATGGAATAATGGACGAACGTTTTTCAAGAACTGCGCTGGTTTTAGGAGAAGCCGCAGTTGGAAAATTAAAGAATGCAAAGGTTGCCCTTTTCGGTATCGGCGGCGTCGGTGGCTATTGTCTGGAGGCTTTAGCACGGACGGGTATTGGCTCTTTTCTGCTAGTGGATGGAGACGACGTTTCCTTATCCAACTTGAACCGGCAGATTATTGCCACCATGGATAACGTCGGAAAGCCGAAAGTAGAGGTAGGAAAAGAGCGGGTGTTAAGCATTAATCCGGAAGCGAAAGTAGAAACCTGCAAGATCTTTTTCTTACCGGATGAGGCGGCCAACTTTGATTTCACAAAGTTCGATTACATTATTGATGCAGTAGATACGGTTGCTGCGAAAATAGCAATCATTGAGAAGGCAAAGGAAGCGAAGGTCCCAGTCATTAGCTGTATGGGAGCGGGCAACAAGATGGATCCGACGGCCTTCCGTGTAGCGGATATTTCCAAAACCAACGTATGTCCTTTGGCGAAGGTTATGCGCCATGAGCTGAAGACGCGTGGAATAGAAAATGTAAAAGTAGTATTCTCCACAGAACCGGCCTTAAAACCGGAGGGAGATGGAACCGAAAAAAGAAAAACCATTGGCTCTTTGGCACCGGTAGTAGCGGCGGCTGGAATGCTGATGGCAAATGAAGTAATAAAGGAGCTTGGATTAAAATGAGTGATGTAAAAACAAGAATCAGTGAATTAAGAAAGTTAATGAAAGAAGCAGGCATTGATGTTTACTACATTCCGATGAGCGACTGCCATAACAGTGAATACGTAGCATCTCATTTCAAATGTATCAGCTTTATTTCCGGCTTTACTGGCAGTGCAGGACATGTAATTGTGACTCAGGACGAAGCATGGCTTTTTGCTGACGGACGTTATTACATTCAGGCTGCAAACCAGATTGAAGGCAGCGGAATCACTTTAATGAAATGGGGCAGACCAGAAATTCCAGAACCTGCAGACTTTTTAGTAGAGCAGGCGGCAGGAAAAGTTTTAGGTTTTGACGGAAGCGTTGTTAATGCAAATTTTGCAAAACAGATTGGAAGAAAAGCAAAGAAAGTTGTTTATGACAGAGACCTGATTGGTGAAATCTGGACCGATCGTCCGGCACAGAACTTCTCCGAAACTTGGCAGATGCCATTAGAAGCTTGTGGCGAAACCAGCGAATCCAAGCTGGCTAGAATCCGTAAAGAACTGGAGAAAGCCATTGACGATTGTTCTTACGGCGTAAAGAACGGAACCTATGGCTACTTCCTGAACTCTTTAGATGATATTGCATGGATTTTCAATATCCGTGCCAACGATATTCCTTGTAATCCAGTAGCCTATGGCTTTGCAGTTATCAGCGGAGGCATTGCCCACCTTTACACCAATGGCAAAGGCTATGGAAAAGACTGGTACAAAGATGACAGCGTAGAATTTGATAATATTCTCATGGATCTGAGCAGAATCAGTTATGACACCTATCGTTACTTCACCGATAAGGGACAGAAGATTATCGATATTAAGAATCCATCTACTTTAATGAAGGGCGTGAAGAACGAAACCGAAATCGTATGCCTGAAGGAAGCTTTAAGAAGAGATTCCGCAGTAGAAATCAAGTTCATGAAATGGCTGAAAGAAAATGTAGGAAAAATCGAAATGGACGAAGACAGTGTCGATAAATATCTGACGGGCCTTCGTGCAGAAAGCGATATGTTCTTAGACCGTTCTTTTGGAACCATTGCAGCTTATAAAGAAAATGCAGCCATGATGCATTATGCAGCTACTCCGGAAACTGCAAAGAAAATCGAAGCAGAAGGAATGCTGTTAGTAGATAGTGGTGCTCAGTACAAAGACGGAACCACGGACATTACCAGAACCTTCGTTCTTGGCGAGTTAACAGAAGAAGAAAAGAAAGCTTTTACCTTAACTGCTGTTTCCATGTTACGACTTCTGAATGCGAAATTCATTGAAGGCTGCAGAGGAGAGAACGTAGATATCTGTGCTAGAGAAGTTATGTGGAAAGAAGGCATGGATTATAAATGCGGTACCGGTCATGGCGTAGGTCATATTTTGAACGTTCATGAAGGACCTCACAACATCCGTTGGAGTATTAACGCAGCTGGCCCAAGCGCCGTATTCAAGGAGGGCATGGTTGTAACCAACGAGCCTGGCGTTTACAGAGAAGGCAAGTTTGGTATCCGTACCGAAAACGAAATGATCGTTGTTCCTTATATGGAAACGGAAGATGGTAAGTTTATGCAGTTTGAAAACCTGACCTTTATTCCAATCGACTTAGACGGTATTGATACGAAATACATGACCGAAGAAGACAAGAAACTTCTGAACGATTACCATAAATCCGTTTATGAAACAGAAAAATGTTACTTAGATAAAGAAACCCAGGAATGGCTGGCTGAATATACAAAATCCGTATTCTAACATGAACAAAGTATTATTTGTTTACAATCCAAAAGCCGGAAAAGGCAAGGTTGTAAAAAATATCAATCAAATAAAGACTGCTTTTGAAAAACGTGGCTACGAGATTACGCTTTACCAGACCAAAGCTCCAAATGATGGAAAAAGAGAAATTATGGAGCGAGCTGGTGATTATGATCTGATTGTATGCGCGGGAGGCGACGGAACCTTAAGCGAAACCGTATCCGCCATGATGGAATTGGAAGAATCGAAACGGAAACCCGTTGGATTTATTCCTACGGGTTCCACCAACGATACGGGCAAGAGCTTCGGCCTGCCAAAAGACATTCTGGAGGCGGTCAATGTAGCAGCTTTGGGAATGGATTTTCCTACGGACATCGGTCGTATGAACGATCAGTATTTCACCTACGTTACTTCCTTTGGTAAACTGTCCGCAGTTTCTTGTTTCACGCCTCAAGACCTGAAAAAGAAATATGGTCGTGCTGCTTATATTTCTGAGGGCGTAAAGGCTCTGATTCATCTGGAGTCCAATAACTTGAAAGTACAGTATGAAGACGAAGCAGGAAATCTCCATAGCGAAGAAGGAGATTATTATCTGGGCATGGTAACGAACACCTTCAGCGTCGGTGGATTCAGCGGAATTACGGGAAACAGTGTAGACCTTCAGGATGGATTATTCGAAGTCATTTTGTTGCGACGTCCGAAAAATATTGTGGGATTTGCAAAGCAGGTCAACAACATGCTGATTTCTCCAAATAAAGACAAATCCACCGTAGAAGTACGGAAATTCAAAGCAAAAAAGATTACCTTTACCTCCGAAAAGGAAGTGCAATGGGTTATTGATGGGGAAGATGGTGGAAAACACACCGTTGTCAACATTGAAAACTTCCAGAAAGCTGTTAAGATTCGGGTGAAAAAAGTTTAAAAAGATTTAAAAAACATACGTTTTGTGGTTTTGAGATAGACAACAAACGATATGTAGTGTGTGCAAAAACTAAAAAGTTATCCACATTTTTCCACAAAACGTGGGGATAATTGTTACAAAAAGATTAAATTTTCAAGAAAATTTGATACAAAAAATAATAAATAGTTAAAGAAAAAGTAATGATGAAACCAGAAGACAAAGAACGCCATAAAGATCTGATTCAAGACGAAAGCCTTCTTTCGCCGAAAGAATTAAGAAAGAGAAAAAAAGAAGAGAAAAGAGCTACTAACCCGAAACTGTATAACGCCTTAGAGTGGGTGATTATTATTGTGCTGGCCTTGGTAATCGCCCTTTTCATCAACTTTGTAATTATCATCAATTCCACAGTTCCAACAGGCTCCATGGAGAATACCATTATGCCTGGTTCCCGAATGATTGGACTTCGTGTTTCTTATTGGTTTAGCGACCCAGACCGGGGAGATATTGTTGTGTTTAAATATCCGGACGATCCTTCTCAGGTTTTCGTAAAACGAGTAATCGGTTTACCG
This sequence comes from Lachnospiraceae bacterium, assembly GCA_024403615.1. Taxonomy (GTDB): domain Bacteria; phylum Bacillota; class Clostridia; order Lachnospirales; family Lachnospiraceae; genus RGIG5612. The sequence goes on along the minus strand of JAKSRM010000004.1, from coordinate 28,577 downwards.
GGGGAAACGGTGGAAGTGATTGACGGCGTAACCTATATTGATGGAGAAGAATTAGACGAGCCATATATTAATCCAGATTATTACGTAACGAGAAATATGGACTCGGAAGATTATGGCCCATATACGGTTCCGGAAGGTTCCTACTTTGTTATGGGAGACAACCGGGGAAATTCCAAAGATGCCCGATATTGGACCAACACTTACGTAAGAAAGAAAGCGATACTTGGTAAAGCCTTATTTGTTTACTGGCCGTTTTCTAGAATAGGAAAGTTAAACTAATATGGAACAGGAAAGAATCGAACAACAATTAAGCTTTATCGCGGAAATCGATAAAATGAAAAGCATCTACCGCCAGACTTACATTGCCGATGCCAGCCGGCCGGAAAATGATTCGGAACATTCCTGGCATCTGGCCTTAATGGCCATGCTGCTTTCGGAATATGCCAACGAAGAAGTAGACCTTCTGCATGTCATTCAGATGGTGCTGATTCATGATATGGTAGAAATCGACGCAGGAGATACCTATGCCTATGACCCGGAAGCGAATAAAACGAAACGGGAACGAGAAGTAAAGGCGGCAGACCGGATTTTTAATCTTCTTCCGGAGGAGCAGGCGAAATGGATGCGCGGTCTTTGGGATGAATATGAAGCTTCGGAAACCAAAGAAGCCAAGTTTGCTTTAAGCCTGGATATTCTTCATCCGATTATGATGAACGATCTGGGAGAAGGCAAAGCCTGGGTGGACCATGATGTAAATGAAACTCCGGTACGAGAGCGAATTAACCGAATGCGTCCAGGCAGCGAGGCCTTGTTCCAGCTGGCATCTGCCATCGTAGATAAGAATCTGGAAAAGGGGACAATTATCCCTTCCGATAAGTAAAAATTTTATTGCATTATCACGTTAAATTGTGTATTATAACAAAAACTTTATACAGTCAGATGAAGTTTGCAGGAAAGTGGCTGTCAAAGCCTGCCGAAGGAGTAACACTCTCAGGAATCTTTAAAAAAGATAGGACTGTAAATGGATGAAAATCTGGAGACACCCGTCAACGGGGGCCGAAGGTGCAAGAACTTCTTGAAGTTTAATCTCTCAGGCAAAAGGACAGATCGTTTTCCCTTTATGGAAGGGTTTGCTTGGGGGTGTGCGTAGACGGAACATCCTCGTTTTGCTATAAAGGGAAAATCATTTGAAACCAGGAGGAAGAAAAAATGACATTTAGCGACATTATCACTGTGATTGACGATTGGGCATGGAGTTACCCGATTCTGATTCTGCTCGTTGGTACAGGTCTTTTCTTAAGTATCCGACTTGTATTTGTACAGTTCAGAAAATTTGGTTTTTCTATGAAGAATACCATCGGTAAGATGTTCTCGAAAGAGAAAGCCGGAAAAGGTGAAATCACCCCGTTCCAGGCGCTTACTACAGCGTTAGCAGCAACCGTAGGTACTGGTAACATCGTAGGCGTTACCGGCGCGATTATCATCGGTGGACCTGGTGCAGTATTCTGGATGTGGATCAGTGCTCTTCTTGGTATGTGCACAAAGTTCTGTGAGGTTGTACTGGCTGTTCGTTATCGTGAAAAGAATAAACAAGGCGAATGGGTTGGCGGACCTATGTACTATATTAAAAATGGTTTAGGAAAGAACTGGACCTGGCTGGGAATTTTGTTCTGTATCTTTGGTGGACTTGCAGCATTCGGTATTGGTAATGCTACTCAGGTTAACTCAATTGCAGAATCCATTTCTACAGCAATTGATGCTCTGGGTGGAAATACCGGAGCTACCATGCTTCACTTTGCAGGATCTGAATTTAAATTAAGTTACTTAATCGTTGGTATTGTAGTTGCAATCATTCTTGCATTCGTTATTATCGGCGGTATTAAAGTTATTGGTAACCTGACAGAAAAAGTTGTTCCTTTCATGGCAGCTGTTTATATTATTGCTACTTTAATCATTGTCTTCTCTAATATTTCATTCATCGGAGAAGTATTTAGAATGATCTTTGCAGGAGCTTTCTCTCCACAGGCTGCTTTAGGCGGAGCTTTTGGTATTACCGTTCTTACCGCTATGAAGAAGGGCGTTGGCCGTGGCTGCTTCTCAAACGAAGCTGGTCTTGGTTCTGCTCCTATCGCTCATGCTACAACATCTGAAACAAACCCAGTAAAACAGGGCGTTTTCGGTATCTTTGAAGTATTTATGGATACAATCGTTATTTGTTCTCTTACTTGCCTTACCGTTCTTACAAGCTACTGTGCTGGCGATGTAGCCTTTACTTGGGGCGAAGGTGGCGGCGCTGCTATCGTATCAAGCGCTTTAGGTTCGGTTTTCTCTAGTGGTGTAGGAGCTGTTATTATTGCAGTATGCTTAAGCTTGTTCGCACTTTCTACCATCATCAGCTGGTCTCTGTATGGTGTAAGATGTTGTGAGTTTATTTTCAAAGGAAACAAAGTTGCCATTACAATTTACAAGATCGTTTTCATTATTTTCATCATTATGGGTTCAACCTTAAGCCTGAACGATGTATGGAACATTGCAGATATTCTGAATGCTTGTATGGCTATCCCGAACTTAATTGCTCTGATTGCATTAAGCCCACAGGTAGTCAAATTGACAAAAGAGTTCTTCTCAGGACTGAAATCAGAAAAGAAACTGAAAGCGTAATTTACAAAAATGTCGGTCTCTTGACCGCCTTATCTGAGAATTGTATAATTAACGGGTAAGGAGTGAGGAATATGGATAAAAAGACAAAAGATTCTTTATTAAATATTGCGGCCGAATTAGTTGTATCTCCTTTAAGAGTATATGCAGCTGCGAAAGAGCTGAAAGAAAAACTAGATGCAGACGGCACCAATGACAAAATCAAAGCTTATGTAAATGATTTTGGTGCAAAAGCGAAGGAGTTCGGCGAAAAAGCTGGAGAAAAAGCGAAAGCCTATGGCGATAAAGCCGAAGAGAAGGCGAGAGAATATAGCGCAAAAGCGAAAGACGTTTTTGAAGACTTCGGCGAAGACGCTAAGAAATTCGGCGATGACTTTACTGCAAAAGTAAAGGAATTTGCAGACAGCATTGATGGCAAAGATGAGGAAGAAGAAGCCATGGATGATGATCTGGATGCGATTATTTTAGACGCAGTAAATAAAGAGGATTCCGAAGAGGAAGAATAGCAAGTTTTTAACTAAATAAGGTATTAATAAACATTGACTTCTCGTGATGGTTGTTATATTCTAGGTATAACAATTAGAACGAGAGGTCTTGCTATGTATATAGAGATTGATTTTAATAGTGACGAAGCTATATATGTACAGTTAAGGAACCAGATTTTTATGGCCATAGCTACTTCCCAGATTAAAGAAGGGGAGTCGCTGCCATCTGTTCGGGCTTTAGCGGACACCATTGGCGTTAATATGCATACCGTAAATAAAGCCTATTCGACCTTGAGACAAGATGGTTTCCTTAAAGTTGACAGACGCAGAGGAGCAGTCGTAGCCGTTGATATCGATAAGTTGACATCAATGGAAAAGATGAAAGCTTACCTGCGTCCTCTTATTGCCCGCGGTATCTGCAAGGGCCTTACCCAAGAAGAAATTAAAGAATTAGTTGATGATCTTTACGATGAACTAAGCTAGGAGAAATTATGAAACGACCGTTTACGAAAATGGCCCAGGAAGTTGTGGTTGCAGCTACTGAGGCTTCTGTAAAATTACATCATACCTATATTGGAACGGAGCATCTTCTGATTGGTTTAGCAGATGTAGATGGCTCTACGTCCCAAAAAGTTTTAGGTGCACATAAAATAACGTCGGAGGCTATTGAGACCTTAATCGAAAAGACCTTTGAAACCCAGTCCAACGTTATGACTTCCGAAGGCGAAAGCTTCTCTCCAAAGGCAGAACATGTATTAGAAAATGCCGGAATGGAAGCTTCCAAATATCATGTTTCCGAAGTTGGAACAGAGCATCTTTTGATTGCCTTACTGAAGGAAGAAGACTGCGCAGCCATCCGTATTCTTACGGGATTAGGCGCCAACCGTCAGAAGATTTTCGCAGAGCTGTTAGGAGCTATGGGCGAAGACTTAGAGGCTCATAAATCCGAACTGGCCATGGATAAAGATCCAGCCGCTGGTAAGAAAGAGGGCATCTTAAAAGAATATAGCCGAGACCTGAATGAAGCTGCCCGTATGGGTAAGTTAGATCCGATTATTGGAAGAGCCGATGAAATCAGTCGCATTGTTCAGATTTTAAGCAGACGGACGAAAAACAATCCTTGCTTAGTAGGTGAGCCTGGCGTTGGTAAAACCAGTATTGCGGAAGCTTTGGCGCAGCAAATCGTTGCCGGAGAAATTGTTGGTCCGGTAGCGGATAAACGAATTTTATCCTTAGACCTTCCGGCTATGGTTGCAGGAACCAAATACCGTGGAGAGTTTGAAGAGAGAATAAAAAAAGTAATTAACGAAGTAAGAGATAATGGCCACATTATCTTATTTATGGACGAAATTCATACCATGATCGGTGCCGGCGGGGCAGAAGGTTCTATCGATGCAGCCAACATCTTAAAGCCAGCTCTTGCCAAAGGAGAAATCCAGATCATCGGTGCCACGACCTTAGACGAATATAGAAAACATTTTGAAAAAGATGCTGCTTTGGAAAGAAGATTCCAGCCAGTATATGTAGAACAGCCGACAAAGGAAGAAACCATTGGTATCTTAAAAGGGCTGCGTCCGATTTATGAAGACCATCATAACGTAGAAATTACGGATGCGGCTTTGGATGCAGCAGTAAATCTGTCCATGCGTTATATTAATGACCGTTTCCTTCCAGACAAGGCCATCGACCTGATTGATGAAGCAGCTAGCAAGGTTCGTCTGGCTTCTTACATTCTTCCAGATGATGTAAAGAAAATGGACGACAAGTTAAGCAAGATGGAAGAAAAGAGAGAAAAATACCTGAAGTCCGGAAATCTGAAACAGGCGTCCTCTCTTTCTACGGACATTAAATTGCTGAAAGATTCCATCCGTGATTATAAAGACAGTTTAACCAATAACAGCTTGAACGCTCTTCAGGTAACTGTGGATGATATTGCGGACGTTGTTTCCAAATGGACGAAAATTCCTGTGAAGAAATTAGCAGAAGAGGAAGGCGCCCGTTTAGTAAAATTAGAGGAAACTTTGCATAAGAGAGTTATCGCTCAGGATGAGGCGGTAGTAGCTTTAAGTAAAGCCATCCGAAGAGGCAGAGTAGGATTGAAAGATCCGAATAAGCCGATTGGAACCTTCCTGTTCTTAGGACCTACCGGTGTAGGTAAAACAGAGCTGAGCAAAGCTTTGGCGGAAGCGATGTTTGGAACAGAAAACGCCATTATCCGAGTTGATATGAGCGAATATATGGAAAAGCATAGTGTATCCAAACTGATTGGATCGCCTCCGGGATATGTAGGCTATGACGAAGGCGGACAGCTTTCCGAGCAGGTTCGCAGAAATCCGTATTCCATTATTCTGTTTGATGAAGTCGAGAAGGCTCATCCAGATGTATTTAATATCCTTCTTCAGGTATTAGACGACGGAAGAATTACGGATGCTCATGGCCGTGTTACCGACTTCAAGAATACGATTATCATCATGACCAGTAATGCTGGTGCTCAGAGAATTATGGAGCCGAAGAGTCTGGGATTTTCTGCAGAGCATTCTGCAAAAGCCAACTACGAGGCGATGAAGAACGCCGTAATGGATGAAATTAAATATATCTTTAAGCCAGAGTTCCTGAACCGTATTGATGAAATTATCGTATTCGAATCTCTGACCAAAGAGAATATGAAAGATATTATCAACATCCTCTTAAAAGATCTGGCAGACCGTGCACAGTCTCAGATGAATGTAAAACTAAGAGTAGTAGATAGTGCAAAAGAGTATCTGGTAGAGAAAGGCTATGATCCGAAATATGGTGCTCGTGCCTTAAAGAGAAAAGTACAGACTTTACTGGAAGACGAAATGGCAGAAGAAATCCTTTCCGGAAAGATTAAAGCCGGAGACGTAGTCTATGTAAAGGCTCCAAAAGATTTAGACAAATTAGTATTTACCGTAGCTAAAGGAAAAGCAAAATAAAAATGGCGAAAGCAAAAGATACGATATTTTTCTGTAAAGAATGTGGATATGAAAGTTCCAAATGGGCGGGACAATGTCCTGCCTGCCATGAATGGAATACTTTCGTGGAAGCTCCTTCCCAGAAAGACAATAAAGCTGGCGTTCGGAAAGGGCCGACTCTCCGGTTACTAAATGAAGAGTCCAGACCGGTTTCCATGTCGAAAGTAAAAGCGACGGAAGATGAGCGCATTACGACAGGAATTGAAGAGTTTGACCGAGTGTTAGGTGGAGGCATCATTAAAGGCTCCTTAGTTTTAGTAGGCGGAGATCCGGGTATTGGAAAGTCTACCTTACTGACTCAGGTTTGCAAAACCTTAAGCGATGCTGGTCATAGCGTTCTTTATGTCACTGGCGAGGAATCCTTAAGTCAGATTAAATTAAGAGCGAACCGAATCGGAGAGTTTAACGACAATCTGAAACTGTTGGCAGAAACGGACTTGGATATTATTGAGGCTGCCATTACGGAAGAAAAACCGGAAGTAGCCATTATCGACTCCATTCAAACCATGTATCGTCCTGATGTTGCCAGCACTCCAGGTAGCGTCGGCCAGGTACGGGAATGCACCAACCTGTTGATGCAGCTGGCCAAAGGCTTAGGCGTAAGCACCTTTGTCGTAGGTCATGTAACAAAAGAAGGCGTGGTAGCAGGTCCTAGAACCTTAGAGCATATGGTGGATACGGTCCTTTATTTCGAAGGAGATTCTCAAGGCTCATATCGTATTTTACGCGGGGTGAAAAACCGTTTTGGTTCTACCAACGAAATCGGCGTATTCGAAATGTGCTCCGAAGGTTTACGGGAAGTGAAAAATCCTTCCGAATTTATGCTTATCGGAAGACCGGAAAATGCGTCAGGTTCCATCGTTTCTTGTTCCGTAGAAGGAACCCGTCCGATTTTAATTGAAATTCAGGCGTTAGTTGCAAAATCTGGTTTAGGGAATCCGAGAAGAAGTTCTACGGGTATCGATTACAACCGCATGAATCTGCTGGTAGCAGTTTTGGAAAAACGGTTGGGCTTTGCCATGTCTGATTGTGACGCTTATGTAAATATCGTAGGTGGCGTGAAAATAAATGAAACTGCTTTAGATTTAGCAGTAATCTGTGCCATCGCTTCCAGCTATATGGACTTTGTAGTGAATCCGAATACCATCGCCTTAGGCGAGGTTGGATTATCCGGCGAAGTAAGAAGCGTAAATATGATGGAAGCGAGAATCCTAGAAGCGAAGAAGATGGGCTTTACGACCTGTATTTGTCCGAAGTCTGCTTTGGCTTCTTTGAAAAATATAAAGGACATGGAACTCATAGGAGTATCCGATGTCCGGGAAGCAATCAGTAAATTAAAACAAAAAAGATAAAATAAAAAAGTCCTTGAAACCAAGGACTTTAGCAGGGGAAGAGAGATTCGAACTCCCGTGAGCGGTTTTGGAGACCGTCATACTGCCACTGTATGATTCCCCTAAGCACCTGTATTTTATATCACAACAGGTGTAGAAATGTCAAGAAAGTATAAACCCTAAAATGAGAAAAAAGATTTCTTTGAAAGTAAAATTAATATTGGCTAGTTTCCTGCTGACGTTTGTGGCCGTAACAGCAGGGATTGGCAATATAGAAACCTATGCCATTGACAGCAAAGGCAGATGTCAGGGTGTCGATGTATCTTCCCATAATGCGACTATTGACTGGAAGGCAGCAAAGGCCGATGGGATTGATTTTGCAATCATAAGAATTGGATTTGGCGATGATGATACCAATCAGGACGACTCTATGGCAATCGCCAATATGGCCGGTTGTGAAGCGGCTGGCATTCCTTACGGCGTTTATATTTATTCTTATGCAATCAGCGAAAAAGAAGTGCTCAGCGAGGCAAAACATACTTTACGTATGATTAAAGGTCATAATCCGGAGCTGGGCATTTGGTATGATATGGAAGATGCGGATTATTACAAAGAACGTCATAGTTTTAATCCATATACTCATGGAAAACAGCTGACGGATTTCTGCATCCAGTTTATGGATCTTATGAAAGCCAATGGATATTCTACCGTAGGCGTTTATGCCAACCGGGACTATTTTACTTCCATTTTGGACTACGATGCGATTCGCGCAAACGGCCTGATTTGGCTGGCCCATTGGGGCATCAGTGCTCCGTCTATGGATTGTGATGTTTGGCAGTATTCCGATTCTGGAAAAGTAAAAGGCATTCCAGGTTCTGGCCTGGATATGGACATGATTTATCCAGACAGCGCTTTATATAATATTGTAGCCGGCATTCCGGAAGAGCCAGAAGAACCGGAAGAACCTACGGGACCTATTGGTGGCGATGTTCCGGTGGGAGAGGAGACCTTCCGTCGAGGAGATGTAAACCACGATAATACCATTGACGTTATCGATTTGGCATTAGTGAAAAAATCCATTTTAGGAAAAACAACCCTGGAAGGCGAAACCTTTAGCCTGGCAGATGTTAATAACGATGGTGCCATTGATGTCATCGATTTAGCATTAGTAAAGAAACACATCTTGGGAAAAATTGATTTATTATACAAGGAAAACGTTGACGAATGAAAACTAAGACATCCAGAAAAACCATAGCTTTTATATTGATTGCGATTTTATCCATTCTCTGTTTGGCGGCTTTGACACCAAAGAAAACCTTGGCAGCAGGAGTAGAGATTTATGCGGACAATGATACGCCTTATGTAGGGGATTCGGTAACTGTAACAGTTACTCTTTATGGTGATGAAATCTATGCTTATTCTGGATATATCGGCTGTGACGGCATTCTTTCCGGTGCTAACGAAAGTTTTGCCGATGGTGCTGGTGGAGACGGTAGCGTAAGTTTTTCCTACACCTACCGGGCAGTCAGCGAAGGCGAAGGAGCTGTATATGTTAGCGATTGCATGGTTTCCGATGGAATCAGTAAGGAATCTTGCGGTGGTGGAGCTTGTTACATTACGGTTTTAGGCTATGACGAAGGCGGCGGCGGAACCGGTGGCAATGCCGGCGGTGAGGATTATAACGACGATTATTCCTATGATGGTGGCTATATTAACGGAAATGAAACCGGAGAAGGCTCTGGCAACTGTGACCTGGCTTCTTTATCGGTAGAAGGCTATGAACTGAAAGATGAAGGCCATGATATTTATTCCGTTACCGTTGGTGGCTCCGTAGAGAAAATAAAAATTGTTGCCCAGGCAGAAGATGAAAACGCTTATGTAGAGGGCGCTGGTGAGAAAAAACTGGAAGTTGGAGAAAACGTTTTTGATATCACCGTTACTGCAGAAAACGGCCTGCAGAAAACTTACACCGTAAAGGTTACCCGAAGAGGAGACAAAATTCTTTTGGCAGATTTGCTTGCTTATTTGTCAGATAAGAACAATACAGAAGAAACCGTTACCGTAAAATTGAAAGATGGCGATATTCTTACTTCCGATATGATTTCGGCCATTGGAAAATGGGGCAAGACCTTATACTTGAATCAATACGATAAAGATGGAAAACTGACCTATGGTTGGACCTTGAATGGAAAAAATGTTGCAGCTGTGAAAGAGTTTAAGGAATTCAATCCTGCAGTTACCTTTAAAACCGATAATTCTGAAAAAATAAATGAGTTATCCAACTATGCGGCTAGTAAATTCCTGAACTTTGCATATTCCGGCGTTCTTCCGGAGGGAACCCAGTTTTCTCTGGATGTGTCGAAGAGTTTTAAGGATACGGATAAAGTAAGATTATATTATTTCAATCCGGAAACCGTAGCCTTAGAGCTGGTGAAGGAAAATCTTACGGCGGAGAAAGGCATCCTGAAATTTGATTTAGCTCATTGCTCCGATTATATTCTTACCAGATCGAAAATTAATGCAGTAGTTGAAGAAAAACCAGAATCCAATAATAATTTACTTTTTATTATCATAATTGCCGTAGCTCTTGCTATAATTGTCGCATTGGTCATTGTTTTACTTGTGGTAATGAACAAGAATAAAAAGAAGAAACCGAAAGAAAACGGAAAAGAATCTTCGACAAATCTGGATGCACTTCCTGTGGTCGAAGTAGAAGAGTTGGAACTTGGAGATTTTGACGAGCCATCGGAGGATGGCATGATTGAAATAAATACGGATGATATCGGATTAGAAGAAACGGAAACGGTATGGCAGAAGAAAGAAGAAACGAAGTAAATAACGAGAAAAAAGAACAATCTTTAAGTTTGAGTGGAAAGCCAGAAAGTGAGAAATCTCTTTCTCGTATTAATGCGCCTGCTGCACCGTTGAATCCAGAAGAACGTTTTGAGAAGCTGATTGAAATTGTTCAAAGCTATCATCCTTCTTCTGATATTAGCGAAATTCGCAAGGCGTATACCGTTGCCAAAGAATCTCATGGGAATCAGAAACGTCATTCCGGCGAGCCTTATATTACCCATCCAGTAGAGGTTGCCATTATTCTGGCAGAACTGGAAATGGATAAAGAGACCATCATTGCAGGTCTTCTTCATGATGTTGTAGAAGATACGCCGACAACCTTAGATAATCTGAAAGAACAGTTCGGTACGGAAGTAGCAGAATTAGTTGACGGTGTAACAAAGCTGACTCAGATTAAATATTCTGCTGACAAAATTGAAGTCCAGGCGGAAAACTTAAGAAAAATGTTTTTGGCTATGGCGAAGGATATCCGAGTTATCATTATTAAGCTTGCCGACCGGTTGCATAATATGAGAACCCTTCAGTATATGACGCGCGAGAAACAAAAAGAAAAAGCCAGAGAGACCATGGACATTTATTCTCCAATTGCCCAACGTCTTGGTATTTCAAAAATTAAAATTGAATTAGATGACTTGGCTCTCAAGTATTCTGAGCCGGACGTATATTATAATCTGGTTGAAAACATTAAGATTCGAAGAAGCGCCCGAGAAGACTTTGTCTCCAAAATGGTGGAAGAAATCAAGCAGCACATGGCAGAAGCCAACATTGACTGCGAAGTAGATGGACGAGTAAAGCATTTCTTTAGCATCTATAAAAAGATGCTCAACCAGAACCGTTCCTTAGACCAGATTTACGACTTATTTGCTGTTCGTATTAAAGTCGAAACTGTAAAAGATTGTTATGCGGCTTTAGGAATTATTCATGAGGTTTATAAACCGATTCCTGGTCGTTTCAAAGATTATATTGCGATGCCGAAGCCGAATATGTATCAGTCCCTGCATACCACACTGATTAGTCCTTCTGGCCAGCCTTTTGAAGTTCAGATTCGAACCTTCGAAATGCACCGTACCGCAGAGTATGGTATTGCTGCCCATTGGAAATATAAAGAGGGCATCGGCGTAAATAGCAAAACCATAAAACAGAGTGAAGAAGAAAAATTAGCATGGCTGAGACAGATTCTGGATTGGCAGAATGAGATGAGCGACAATAAGGAGTTCATGGAGTTCTTAAAAAGCGATTTAGATTTGTTCTCCGATAACGTTTTCTGCTTTACTCCGCAAGGCGATGTTAAGAACCTTCCGGCTGGCTCCACACCGATTGACTTTGCTTATGCCATCCACTCTGCCGTTGGTAATAAAATGATTGGTGCCAGAGTAAATGATAAAATCGTTACCATTGATTATAAGATTCAGAATGGTGACCGGATTGAAATCATTACGTCTCAGAACTCCAAAGGTCCTAGCATGGACTGGCTGAATATTGTTAAGAGCCCGAGCGCAAAACAGAAGATCAACCAGTGGTTCCGTAATGCCTTAAAGGAAGAAAATATCGTCCGTGGCAAGGAAATGGTTGAGAAGTACATGAAAGCCAAAGGCCTGGACAATATGGATATTTTTCAACCGGAATATCAGGCTCCAGTATTGGCTCGGTACAGCTGTAAGGACTGGGATTCTGTTCTGGCAGCTATCGGACATGGTGGTCTGAAGGAAGGCCAGATTGTCAACCGTGTTCTGGATGAATATAACCGGAAGAACAAAAAGAACGAAATGACCGATGAAGACGTTTTAGGCAGTGCTGCGTCTTCCAAACCAGCTTCGGAAATGAAGCATGGAAACGGTATTGTTGTTAAAGGAATCCACGACGTAGCCGTGCGTTTTGCAAAATGCTGCTCTCCAGTCCCTGGAGACGAAATCGTTGGCTTCGTTACCAGAGGAAGAGGTATTACGGTCCACAGAACGGATTGCGTTAATATTGTAAATTTAAGCAGTATTGAACGGTCCAGATTGATCGATGCCCAGTGGGATAAACCGTCTTCTGCTTTTAAAGAAGAGAAATATCAGGTTGAAATCAGTATTTATGCAAGGAACCGTGTTGGCATGTTAGTTGACATTTCCAAAATAATGTCTGAAAAAAATCTTGATGTTACTAATATGAATGTTAGAATAAACAAGCAACAGATTGCTACCATCGACATGGGCTTTAAAGTATCCTCCACGGATGAACTGTCAAAAGTAATTGATAAACTGAAAGCCATTGACGGAATCATTGATATTAACAGAACCACAGGTTGAAAATATGAGTATTAGTTTAGACTGCATAAGAGTAGGGATGCTGGAAACCAATTGCTATCTGGTATCCAACGATGAAACGAAAGAAGCTATCATTACAGACCCGGGAGACAATGCCGCTTTTATCGCACAGTGTGTAGAAGAAAAAGGCGTGAAGCCAGTTGCTGTATTTTTAACTCATGCCCATGCAGATCATATTCTCGCACTGGAAGAAATCCGTGAGAAATATGATATCCCTGTTTATGTAAATGAAGCCGATGAAGATATGCTCCAGGACGGATATAAAAATCTGGGCATGGTAGAAATTCATCTGACAGAAAAGGATGTAAAACTGAAGGGTGGAGAAGAACTTTCCGTAGGTGGAATGAAAATTCAAGTACTCCATACTCCAGGCCATACTCCTGGTGGCACTTGCTATTATTTCCCAGAGGCTGGATTTGTTCTTGCCGGTGACACTATGTTTTTCCGCTCTTGGGGAAGAACAGATTTCCCAGGCGGCGATGAGCGGGCTTTAATGAAATCCATTCAAACAAAACTTCTTCCTTTGCCGGAAGAAACCTTAGTATATCCAGGTCATATGCAGGCAACCACCATTCAAGGGGAAAGAAGAATGCACGGATTTGTGCAATAGACAGCAAAGCTTGATATAATTAGGAAACGTAAAAAACTGAGAACAGTTTAAGATAAAAAAGAGAGGTCACATTTATGATTACACAGGCACCAAGAGGAACCGCAGACTGGTACGGAGAATCCATGGCTAAGAGAGAAAAGATTGAGGAAATCTGTAAGACCATTGCAGCTACTTACAATATCAAACAGATTATGACTCCTGTTTTCGAACATACCGTTCTTTTCCAGAGAGGCGTTGGAGAAACCACAGATGTTGTTCAGAAGGAAATGTATACTTTTGAAGATAAAGGCGGAAGAAGCATTACTTTGAAGCCGGAAGGTACTGCAGGCGCAGTTCGTGCTTATCTGGAGCATAGTATGTATGCAGAAAGCGGACTGACCAAGTTATTTTATGTAACTCCTGCTTTCCGTTATGAAAAACCACAGAGCGGACGTCTTCGCCAGCATCATCAGTTTGGTGTAGAATATATTGGCTCCGAAAGTCCTTTAGTAGAAGTAGAACTGATCAGCCTGGTTAGCCAGCTGGTAAAGAGCTTCGGCTTAAATGATATCGAAGTTCATATCAACTCCATCGGTTGTCCAAAGTGCCGTGCAGAATATAATAAAGCGTTGCTGGCATACTTAAATGAACATAAAGACAAACTTTGCAAGACTTGTCTGGAACGTATGGAAAAGAATCCGTTAAGAGTTATCGACTGTAAGGAAGAAGGCTGCAAAGAAGTTGTTGCCAATGCTCCAAGAACCATCGATTATCTCTGCGACGAGTGCAAAAATCATTTTGAAGAATTACAGGCGTTACTTACGGAATTAGGTATTAATTTCAAAATTGATACTGGTATCGTAAGAGGTCTGGATTACTATACAAAGACCGTATTTGAATTTGTGAATAAAGACGGATTCACTTTATGTGGTGGCGGTCGTTACGACAATCTGGTTCATGAAATCGACGGCAAACAGGATATTCCTGCTGCTGGCTTTGGCATGGGCTTGGAAAGAGTTCTTTACTTCTTAGAATTAGAAAACGTAGATTTAGGCGGCGTAAAAGCTCCGAATCTTTACCTGGGCTTCATGGGGAGCGTAAAAGCGAAAGCTTACAAGTTAGTTGACCAGCTTCGTAAAGAAGGCCTTAGCGTAGAAACCGATTATCTGGATAAGTCCGTAAAGGCTCAGATGAAATACGCCAACAAGATTAATGCTCCTTACGTTGTTATCGTAGGTGAAGATGAATTTGCCAACGGCGAAGTAAAGGTGAAAAATATGGCAGATGGAACTGAGACTGTTGTTTCCATCGAGAATATTGCGTCAGTTATTAAATAATAATAAAAATAAATGCGGAACTCCCGCGGAAAGAGAAGAAAATGGCAGAATCAATGAGTGGCTTTACCAGAAGCTACAGATGTACAGAAGTTGTTAATGCACAAATTGGCGAAAGCGTTGTGCTCATGGGCTGGGTTAACAAAAGACGTAACCTTGGTAGTCTGATTTTCGTTGACTTAAGAGACCGGACAGGTTTAGTTCAGTTATTATTTGACGAGAATAACATTGGAACCGAAGGCTACGAGAAGGCAGCTACTTTAAGAAATGAATTCGTTATCGCAGTTCGCGGACTGGTTCAGAGAAGAGAAGGCGCTGTAAACGAAAACCTGGAGACTGGTGAAATTGAAATCAAAGTTTTAGAACTGAGAATTCTTTCCGAAAGTCTTACTCCTCCATTCCCAATCGAAGAGGATAGCCAGACCAGAGATGAGCTTCGTTTGAAATATCGTTATTTGGATTTAAGACGTCCGGACATTCAGAAAAATATTATTTTAAGAAGTAAAGTTGCTCAGAGCGTAAGAAATTTCATGAGCAGCGAAGGCTTCATTGAAATTGAAACTCCAATGCTTTGCAAGAGCACTCCAGAAGGCGCTAGAGATTATCTGGTACCAAGTCGTGTTCATCCAGGAAGTTTTTATGCGCTTCCACAATCTCCACAGATTTTCAAACAGCTGTTAATGTGTGCTGGCTATGACCGTTATTATCAGATTGCAAGATGCTTCCGTGATGAGGACCTTCGTGCAGACCGTCAGCCAGAATTCACTCAGATTGATATGGAATTCTCCTTTGCTAATGCAGAAACCGTAATGGAAACCAACGAGAGACTGATTGCCCATGTATTTAAGGAAATCTTAGACATTGATGTAGAACTTCCACTTCAGAGAATGACCTGGCAGGAAGCTATGGATCGTTACGGCTCAGATAAACCGGACACCAGATTCGGCATGGAACTGACCGATATTACCGAATGCGTAAAAGATTGCGACTTCAGCGTATTCTCCGGCCCTGCAAACCAAGAAGGTTCTTCTGTAAGAGGTATCTGTGCTAAGGGTATGGCTTCTATGCCTAGAAAGAAAATCGATGCCTTAGTTGAATTCGTAAAAGGTATTGGAGCAAAAGGTTTAGCTTACTTGGCAATTAACGAAGACGGTACTTATAAATCTTCTTTCGCAAAATTCATGAAGGAAGAAGAACTGGCTGAAATCTGCAAAGAAATGGGCGCAGAAAAAGGCGATATGATGTTCTTCGCATCCGATACAGATAAAAACGTATATGCAGTTCTGGGCGCTCTCCGTCTGGAATTGGGCGCACAGATGGGACTCATTGATGAAAATAAATTTAACTTCCTGTGGGTAACCGAATTCCCACTTCTTGAGTACTCCGAAGAACAGGAACGTTGGGTTGCTATGCACCATCCATTCACTATGCCATTAGAGTCGGATATTTGCTATCTGGATACGGAACCATGGAAGGCAAGAGCAGCAGCTTATGACATCGTTCTGAACGGTGTAGAATTAGGTGGCGGCAGCGAGCGTATTTACAATCCGGAAATTCAGGAGAAGATGTTTGCAGCGTTAGGATTTACACAGGAAGAAGCTTATGAGCGTTTCGGCTTCCTGTTAGACGCTTTTAAATACGGTGTTCCACCACACGCTGGATTGGCATATGGTTTCGACCGTATGATGATGCTGATGACAAAAGCAGAAAGCATCCGTGACGTCATTGCATTCCCTAAAGTAAAAGACGCAAGCTGTCTGATGACAGGTGCGCCTGGAATGGTAGATGATAAGCAGTTAGAAGAACTGGAAATCAAATTAGCCTTAGTAGAAAAATAAGACTATTTATAAAAATCAGAAACAGCACTCATTTTGGAATGCATGTTTTCGAACAAAAGATCAACAATTGTGAGGGCGGTCATTGCTTCGGCAGCGACCGCTCCTTTTTGTGCGATACAGGAATCATGTCTGCCACTGATTTCTATTTCGGTTTCATGACCGAAGGCATCCACGGTCTGTTGCTTTGAAGAAATGGAAGGAGTCGGTTTAAAGAAGGCGCGGAGAATAATTTCGTCTCCATCACTGATGCCACCTAAAATACCACCAGCATGGTTGGTTTTCTTAGTAATATAATGAGAACCAGCTTTGCCGGCATTTGTTAAAATTTCTTCTTTTCGAAGAGAATCTTCTTCTGGAAGGGATTCTGTGCTCGCAAGAATAAATCCATCGTTGCAAGTAGAGCCTGTCATGGAAGCTACTTTGGCGCCACAACCGATTTCCACAGCCTTTACGGCGCCAATACTCATAATCCCTTTGGAAAGTTCTGCGTCTAATTTTTCAAAAACTGGTTCGCCGATTCCTGCTGGCATTCCTTTTACGGAGATTTCTACAGAACCACCTACAGAATCTCCCGAAGCCGGAAGTTCGTTATTCCTTGTCGTCTGACTGGAAATGGTAATTCCCAGCTCGTTTAGAATCTTAATAGCAACAGCGCCCGCTGCAATGCGGGATGCAGTTTCTCTGCCAGAACTACGACCGCCACCTCGCCAATCACGGATACCGTATTTTACGTCATAGGTATAGTCTGCATGACCAGGACGATATACCTCTTTCAGATCATCATAGTCGCTGCTATGGGCATCGGTATTTCCGATGAGGAGAGAAATCGGAGTTCCTAAGGTTTTTCCTTCTAATACGCCGGAAAGAATTTTAACGTTATCTTTTTCCTGACGGGAATTGGTGCCATCCGTTCCGTGACGACGGTCCAGCATTGGCTGGATATCTTCTTCGGATAAAGAAAGTCCTGCAGGGCAACCATCAATCACTGCACCGATTGCCGGACCGTGACTTTCGCCCCAGGTTGTTACTGTGAAATTTTTACCGAATGTATTTCCTGCCATTATTTTTTCTCCTCAAATTCCTTGGAATTTCTAGTGTTTCCTAAAGCTTAATCTAACATTTTATTGACAGAATAACAAGACGGATAGTACATTATAAAAGCCCTTCGAGAAATTGAGAGGGGAGAGACTGATAGCCTTTGAGAAATTGAGGAGGTATCTATGAGTAAATATACCATTGACAACATTGACGACAAAGCAAAGGCCGCCACTTTTGAAACGGTTCATGGAACCATTCAAACGCCGGTTTTTATGAATGTAGGAACTGTTGCAGCCATTAAAGGAGCCGTTTCCACTATGGACTTGAGAGAAATCGATACTCAGGTCATGCTTTGCAATACCTATCATCTGCATGTGCGTCCAGGCGACGAAATCGTTGCAAAATTCGGTGGACTTCATAAATTTACCAATTGGGATCGTCCAATTCTGACCGATAGCGGTGGCTTCCAGGTCTTTTCTTTGGCAGGCCTGCGGAAAATCAAGGAAGAAGGCGTGTCCTTTAATTCTCATATTGATGGTCGAAAAATCTTTATGGGACCGGAAGAAAGTATGCAAATTCAGAGCCATTTAGGCAGTACCATCGCCATGGCTTTTGACGAATGTCCGCCAAGTAAGGCAGACCGAAAATATGTGGAGCAGAGCGTTGCCCGCACGGAACGTTGGCTTCTTCGGTGCAAAAAGGAAATGGAACGTTTAAATTCCCTGCCGGAGACCATCAACAAAGAGCAAATGCTTTTCGGTATTAATCAGGGCGGTTGCATTGATGAAATTCGAATCGCCAATGCAGACCGCATCAGCGAATTGGATCTTCCTGGATATGCGGTTGGAGGACTGGCGGTAGGAGAAACTCATGAAGAGATGTATCACATTCTGGACGTAACCGTTCCACATTTGCCACAGAACAAACCCGTGTATTTAATGGGCGTAGGAACACCAGCAAACATTTTGGAAGGTATTGAACGAGGGGTAGATTTCTTTGATTGTGTATATCCAAGCCGAAATGGAAGACATGGCCATGTATATACCAATCAGGGCAAGTTAAATCTGTTTAATGCACAATACGAATTAGACGATCGTCCAATCGAAGAAGGATGTGGCTGTCCGGCATGTCAGAACTATTCCAGAGGCTATATCCGACACCTATTAAAGGCAAAAGAAATGCTGGGAATGCGTCTTTGCGTCTTGCATAATTTATATTTTTATAATAAAATGGTGCATGATGCGCGAGAAGCAATTCTTGCGAATCGATTTTCAGAATTTAAAAAATCGAAACTTGAAGGATTTCAAGTTTTATAGGAGGAAAAAATATGTCATTACAGAACTTTTTACTGGCAGGCTACAGCTGTTTGGGTGCCGCAGCATCATCCGCAGAAGGAGCTGAAACTCAGCAGACTTCTTGGTGGGTTATTCTTATCTACATTGTAGTTTTCGGTGCTTTTATTTATTTTCTTATGATTCGTCCACAGAGAAAGCAGAAGAAACAGCAGGAAGAGAAAATGAACAATTTAGAGCCAGGCTCTAGTGTTCTTACCACTAGTGGATTTTATGGAACCATCGTTGCAGTAAATGGTGACACTGTAATCGTAGAATTTGGTAACAACAAAAACTGTAGAATTCCTATGATGGTAGGCGCAATCAAACAGGTTGAAAAACCAGGCGAAGATGCATCAGAAACTTCCCAGGAAAAGAAGAGATTCTTCGGAAAGAAAAAAGCAGAAGAAGCAGCTCCAGAGGCAGAAGCACCTGCAGCTCCAGCAGCAGAAGCTCCAGCTCCAGTAGCAGAAGCAGCGCCGGAAAAAGCTCCAGAAGAATAAATCTCGATTAACGAATTTTCAAGGCGGGGAGAATCTCCCCGCTTTTTTATTTTTAAATAATTTAGCATATTAGCGAGATAAAGTACTTGCGAAATAATGATAAAGAGAGTAAACTAAACGACAAATTATTTTTTTGGATGAAAAAATAAATATTAAAGAAAAGAGGGAAACTATATGGCAAGAGTGTATAATTTTGCAGCTGGTCCGGCAACGCTCCCAGAAGAAGTTCTTCAGGAAGCAGCAGATGAAATGCTCGATTTTAACGGAAGTGGATTGGGCGTTATGGAAATGTCCCATCGATCTAAGGCTTTCGAGAAAATTATTGGCGAAGCAAAACAGGACCTGATTGACCTTATGGGTATTCCTGAAGATTATGAGGTACTGTTTGTTCAGGGCGGAGCTTCTCAGCAGTTTGCAGCGGTTCCAATGAACCTTATGAAGAACAGAGTAGCTGACTATATCGTTACAGGACAGTGGGCCAAGAAAGCGTTTACAGAAGGAAAAATCTTCGGTCAGGCAAACAAGATTGCTTCCAGCGAAGACAAGACGTTCTCTTATATCCCAGACTGTTCCGACCTTCCAATAAGCGATAATGCAGATTACGTATATATCTGTGAGAACAATACCATTTACGGTACAAAATTCCCACAGCTTCCAAATACAAAAGGAAAAATCTTAGTAGCTGACCAAAGCTCTATGTTCCTTTCCGAACCAGTAGATGTATCCAAATATGGATTAATCTTCGCAGGCGCACAGAAGAACATCGGCCCTGCAGGCGTTGTTGTAGTTATTGTTCGTAAAGACCTTATTACAGACGATGTACTTCCTGGCACACCAACTATGCTGAAGTACAAAACTCAGGCAGACAATGATTCTTTATACAACACTCCTCCTGCATACGGAATTTACATCTGTGGCAAAGTATTCAAATGGCTGAAGAAGATGGGCGGCCTGGAAGTTATGAAAGAGCGTAACGTGAAGAAAGCACAGGTTCTTTATGATTATCTGGATCAGAGTCAGATGTTCCACGGAACCGTTGAAAAAGGCAGCCGTTCTATTATGAACGTACCTTTCATTACCGGAAATGATGAACTGAATGCGAAATTTATCGCAGAAGCTACAGCAAATGGTTTTGTTGAACTGAAGGGGCACAGAACTGTTGGCGGCATGAGAGCATCTATCTACAATGCAATGCCATACGAAGGCGTAGTTAAACTGGTTAAATTTATGGAAGAGTTTGAGGCAGCTAACAAATAAGCTGCAGAGAGGCGATATAATGTTTAAATATAAATGCTTAAATCCAATCGCTGCATGCGGACTGAACTTCTTCACCGATCAGTATGTGAAAGCAGAAGAAAATGAAGCAGCTGATGCGATTTTGGTTCGAAGTGCAAAAATGCATGATATGGAATTTGATGCAGACCTGAAGGCAATTGCCAGAGCAGGAGCCGGCGTCAACAACATTCCTTTGGATAAATGCGCAGAGCAGGGTATTGTAGTATTCAATACTCCTGGTGCCAATGCCAACGGCGTAAAAGAGCTGTTCATCTTTTCTGCAATTGCTGCAGTAAGAGATGTTATGGGCGGCGTTGCATGGACAAAATCCGAAGCTGGAAATCCAGACATTGCAGATTTAACAGAAAAAGAAAAGAAAAAATTTGTTGGTCATGAAATTCTCGGAAAGACTTTAGGCGTTATTGGACTTGGTGCTATCGGCATTAAAGTTGCCAATGTTGCCGTAGATCTGGGAATGAAAGTTATCGGCTATGATCCGTTCTTGAGTGATGCTGCAAAAGCTGCTTTAAACGGTCTGGTAGCCACTACCGACAATTTAGATGATATTGCTGCAGCTGCAGATTTAATTACTATCCATGTTCCGGCCATGGCTTCTACCAACGGTATGATTAATGCTGGCTTCATTGAGAAAATGAAAGACGGCGTTATCGTTATTAACCTTGCCCGTGATACTCTGGTCAATGAAGCAGATATGGCAGCAGCTCTGGAAGCTGGCAAAGTTGCAAAATATGTTTGTGACTTCCCTACAGCAGGTGCTTCCCAGATGAAGAATACCATCTTGATTCCACACCTTGGTGCTTCCACCGAAGAAAGCGAAGACAATTGTGCAATTATGGCAGTACAGGAAATCATGGACTTCCTGGAGAATGGTAATATTAAGAACTCCGTAAACTATCCGGCAGCAGATTTAGGCGCAGTAGTAGGCACCCGTGTTACGGTTGCTCATAAAGCAAGCTTAAGTGGCGCTGACATTCAGGACATGTTAAAACCTTTTGGTGCTGTTGTTTCCGGTATGGTAAGTAAAACAAGGGGTGACTATGCTTACTCTATGTTCGATATTTCCGGTTGTTGTTGTTCCTGCAGTTCCGAACTGGAGGATAAATTAAAGGCAGACGGCATACTGAAAGTTAGAGTAATCAGCAAGTAAACGAAAACAAAGAAAGTAAGTAGAGCGGTCTGGAACAACACAGACCGCTTTCTTTATGAGGAACGACATGGCAAATATAAAACCCTTTCAAGCAATAAGACCTAGAACCAAAAATGTAGAGAAAGTATCTACGTTACCTTATGACGTATTTTCAGAAAAAGAAGCTAGAGATATCGTGGCAAAGAATCCACAGAGCTTTTTGAAAATCGTTCGTCCGGAAACTGCATTCCCGGAAAATGTAGATATTTACAGCAACGAAGTATATGAAAAAGCAAAAAGCCTGATTCAGGAAAATATTGATAACGGTATTTTGGTAGAAGATGACAAAGAATGTTATTACATCTACCGGGAGATTATGAATGGAAGAACCCAGACCGGCTTAGTTGCAACTTTTGCAGTAGATGATTATCTGAATAACGTAATCAAACGACATGAGTACACCCGTCAGGAAAAAGAAGACGACCGGACAAGGCATATTGATATTTGTTCTGCCCAGACGGGCCTGGTATTCTTAGCCTTTCATGAGGGCTTAGCCTTACGAATTATGCTGGAAAAAGCAACCCATGATGAGCCTTTGTATGATTTCTTCTCAGAAGATAATGTGCGTCAGCTGGTTTGGAAAGTGGATGATCCGGAAAAGGTTGAGAAAATAACGGAAGCGTTTAAAGATGTAAAAAGTTTATATATTGCAGATGGCCATCACCGTTGTGCCAGTGCAGCTTCTGTGTGCAAAAAGAGAAGAGCGGAAACCCCGGGCTATGATGGAACGGAAGAGTTCAATTACTTTATGGCAGTAGCCTTTCCACATGACAACTTAATGGTACTTCCGTATTACCGGGTTGTAAAAGACTTGAACGGATTGACAGAAAAAGAATTTTTAGAAAAAATTGAAAATGCTGGATTTGAAGTACAGAAACTCAGCCGAAGGTTCGTTGCAAAAGAACGAAAACATAAAGTAAACCAGCCACGACGGAAAGGCGAAGTTGCCATGCATTTGGATGGCAGATGGTATCAGCTGCTTGCAAAACCGGAGATTTTAAAAGAAGATGCGGTAGGCTGTTTGGATGTTACTATGTTGCAGGAGAATATTCTGAATCCAATTTTAGGAATTCAGGACCCGAGAACCGATCAAAGAATCGACTTTGTTGGCGGTATCCGTGGTATGGGAGAATTGGAAAAACGCTGCAAGGAAGATATGAAAGTGGCCTTTGCTTTATATCCAACCTCTATGGAGGAACTAATTCGGATTACGGAAGAAGGTAAAGTAATGCCTCCAAAATCCACTTGGTTTGAACCGAAACTTCAGAGCGGATTATTCGTTCACAAAATATAATTCTGTAAGTTACGGGCGTCATTCGTGTATACAATTCTTGTCTTGAAAAAGCTATCATAAAGTGATATAACAAGGGGTGGAAAAGTTTCCTGCTTTTCCAAATTTTAGCTAAAATTTTTTATGGAGGATATTAAAATGGCAGATTTAAAGGCATTAAAAAACAAAACTATCATCACAGTAGCTACTACTGGTGCATGGCCAAAGAAAAAAGATAACCCAAACGTTCCAATGGAGCCAGAAGAGATCGCTGAAGACGTTTATGAGTGCTGGAAAGCCGGCGCAGCTGTAGCTCATCTTCACATGAGAGACGCTGAAGGCAATGGCGCTATGGATCCTGTAAGATTCAAAAAGACTGTTGAGTTAATCAAAGCTCATGAAGATTGCGACATTATCCTTAACCTTACAACATCAGGCGATATCCACGCTGACGACGACATCCGTGTTGCTCATGTTAAAGAATTAAAACCAGAAATGGCTTCTTATGACTGCGGTTCTATGAACTGGTTAAACAGCGGATTATTCATCAACAGCCCTAAGTTCCTTGAAGACTGTGGTCTTTTATTCCAGGAACTCGGTGTTAAACCTGAAATCGAAGCTTTTGATCCTGGTATGATCGGCAACGCTGCATACTACATCAAAAAAGGCGTTCTGAAAACACCTGTACACTTCCAGTTCTGCATGGGATGCGCAAATGGTATCGCTGGAACAATGAAGAACCTTATCTTCATGAAAGAAGAAGCTGATAGAATGGTTGGCGCTTCAAACTACACATGGTCATGCTTCGGTGTTGGACATTCAGCAATGGAAATGCTCTACGGCGCAGTAGCACTTGGTGGACATATCCGTGTTGGTATGGAAGACAACGTTCTGTTCTCAAAGGGTGTTCTTGCTGAAAGCAACGCACAGTTCGTTAAGAGAGCAGTTGAAGCTGTTAAATTATTTGGCCGCGAAGTTGCAACTCCTGATGAAGCTCGTCAGTTACTGAACCTCGCTCCTTACAACACAGTTGAATAATTCAATTATATTGAACTTTTAAACAGTCGAGTAGGGGAAATCCCCTACTCGATGTATGTTCTCGCCCAATGAGTCCAATAAATTGGCCTCGCTGGGCTCGCTTCACACAAACTAAATTGGGCCGGAATTTTTCCGGCCCATATTTCTAAAATGAAAAATGAATCGTTCCACTATGTGGAACAGGCATCAGGACTCCGGCAGCAAAGCTGCCACCTCATGCCAGAAAGGAACTTAATACCATGACTTGGGGCGCTCAATACATGTGCTATAGCTGCAAAAAATGTGGCAAAAAATATAAATATGCAATCGATTTAATCGGTGATTTTGGTGAAGACTTTGGCAAATGCCCAGACTGTGGCAGCGACGGAACTTTGGAATTTGAAGGACCGGTTTCTCCAGAAACCAGCAAATACGAAGAAGTAGAATAATCCGGTTTTATGAGATCTATTGAAATCGAAAAAATCAAAAATTTCACGACGGCTCTTTTTGCCAGGGACACGTTTGATGGGTTCCTGGTAACAGAAGCGTCTTTTAGCACCATCACGAATATCACCATTGATGGTCATATTAATCAGGAATTTATGGGAGAGGCAGATTTGGCTCTTCCTGAAAATAAAGAAAAGGCGATTTACTGGAAACGGCTTCGCCCTCTTTGCTATGAAATTATTAAAGGTCAGAAAGTACCTTTAAGATTTAAAATTGTTTTTATGATGCCGTCGGACATCGTATTAAAGTTTCTGGATAATGCAGGATTGGATTTTGAACCAATCGAAGTCAATGCACTGTTTTTGAATATTAATTTCCAGGAAGGAAAATTGAACTGTACTACTGGTACTTCCATGAAGGCTTTTACTTTGGATAAGAGTCTGGAAGATGCCTGGGACAGCCAGATGGTAAGATTTCTGGACCGAGTACAGAACCCACGATAGAACGTAAAAACGAAAGCCCGTATCTCAAAAGAGGTACGGGCTTTTTATTATATTTAGTTTGCTTTAGCTTTTGTACTTCCAAATGGAGGTGGATCTCCGTCTTTCAAACGATTAATTCGTTTCAGCATTATGATTGCTAGTGGAAGGGCAATGCATACACCGGAAAGCAAATCGGAGAGTGCCTGGCATACGGCAAGTCCTTGGGCACCGAAGAATCTTGGAACGATGAGGAGCAGAGGAATCAGGATAAGGAACTGCCTTGACATGCTCAGTACGAGATTCCCGATTGGTCTGCCCAGAGATTGATATAGATTGCTGGTTACCATTACAAAAATGTGCGGGATGAATACGACACACAGGGTTCGGATTTTCAAGGCACCAATGGAGAGCATGGTTACGTCTCCGCTGGAATTGAATACGCCAATCAGTGGTTTAGCAAATATAAACATTGCAGCACCTAAAATCAAGGATGCCACGAAACCAATCTTTAAGGTTGTGTAATAGGAATCTTTTACTCGTTTGTATTTTCGCGCGCCCCAACAGAAACCGGCAACTGGTGCGAAGCCTTGTGAGAATCCCATGATACAGGAAGCGATAAGTCGGTAAAGCTTGTTTGCTACTGCGATTCCGGCCAGTACTGCGGTTCCGAAACCTTTGGCAACATTGTTGGTGATGATGCCACCAAGAGACATAAGACTCATACGCAAAAAAGCAGGTAAACCCATCTTCGCAACTTCTTTGACACTCACCATGTCGATATAGAAATGCCTTGGCGCAATCTCCAACATGGCTGTTTTTCGAATATAAGGGATTGCTAAAACGGCGCAGCTGAATACTTTGGAAAGAGCGGTTGCTCCTGCAGCTCCTGCAACTCCCCAACCGAACACATTGATGAACAGCGGGTCAAGGCCACAGTTTAAGACGCATCCAGAGCACATTCCAATCATAGCATACCTGGTACTTCCTTCACTCCTTAACAGCTGGTTCATTATCAAGTTGGCTGTGGTAAATGGAGCAGCCAAAAGAATCCATGTTGCATAATCTACGGAATATTGATGAGCGTCAGCAGTACTTCCCAGCAGATTGACGATAGGGTTTCTGAGGAAGAAACAGATGAGACCGAAAATCAGGGAGAATGCGCAGCCAATACCTAAAGTTGTAGTTGCAACATTTGAGGCTCGTTTGTCTTCTTCCGCTCCCATCAGACGGGAAATGTAACTGGCAGCACCCATTGCAAAACCCATGGAGACTGCTCTTAAAATATTCATGAGCGAATCG
Organism: Lachnospiraceae bacterium; assembly: GCA_024403615.1. Lineage (GTDB taxonomy): Bacteria > Bacillota > Clostridia > Lachnospirales > Lachnospiraceae > RGIG5612. Next base: position 2,315 of record JAKSRM010000004.1, on the reverse strand, counting down.
TTTACTGCTACAGCTGCAGTTGCGGTTTGACCTAATCCGCTAACGAAAAATGTATCGGCCAGGTTGTAGATGGAGTCAACGACCTGAGAGATGATCATTGGAATGGCTACTGCCGGAATGACCTTGAACATAGGATCGTTCAGCATCATCTGTTGGCGTTTTGCCCTGGCTTGAGATTTTTTATCCATTTGGTTACCTTCTTTATTGTCTGCAAATGTGTAGGTTATTTATTTTTTATTTTAGCACATATGGAAAGGTTTCGCGGATATAATTTCATAATTTTGAAGAAGCTCGTATGCCGTACCTATCATAGTAAAAGTAGTGTCTTTTCCTGCTTTATAAGCAGAGAGATGTCACTTAAGAATCCTTTTTTTGATAGTGTTTGCGGAGTTATAAGAATCTTTTTGATATTTTAGAAAAGGAAAATTCAGTGCAGAATTCAAGGAAGGAAGATGAGATTTGCTACTGACCGCTAAAATTTTCCGGTTGTGAATGATTCACACAGTATGACTGTATGTAAATGGAAAAATATTCCAGTTGTGAATGATTATTAAGCGGATTATTTCGTAAAAAGGGGAATAAATCGTTCACAACCGGAATATTTTTCCAAATAAGCTTTTAAATCAAATTGAAATCGTTCACAACTGTAAAAAAATTACGGATTAAGCAGGTCGTAGGGCTCTCTGGATAGCCTTAGGAATAAAACGTGTTGATAAAAACCGTCTTCCGAATGTATAAATAAAGGGCGGAAGGCGGTTTAATCTTTTTCAAAAGGACTTTGAGGTGTATCGCAAGCGATATGCTTTGTTCCACATTTTCTCCGGGGACGGTATTCCGGGAGTGGTTTAAGAATCCCAGTTATACCGCGTATGTGAACTGCAGTTGCTATCGTGTACAGCAGTTGAACCGTTTACCCGTATCTGAATCCACGCGTTCCTTGCTGTCCCACCAAATTCTATAAAAATATCTTCAGCCACACCGTCCTGCTGATGCCAGAAAACATCGGAATACGGCCAGTCGGTACCCCATACTATATCAAATTCAAAGCCAAACTCGGCATATTTTCCACTCATCGTAAATTCTCTATCGCCCGACGTACCGTCATAGATAAGTTCCCAATTACCCAACTGATGATTTCCATCGGAATCCACACCTACAATTGGCCTGCCAAAAAGGCGTTGGTGTTTTGCAACATATGCGTTTGCTGAATCAATTTTCACATGAATCTCGCTTCTTTCCTCAAGGATGCTGCCATTGGCATCCTCAATGGCAATTCTATTGCCGGAGAGTTCCGTAATCCTTGCAGTAGAGAAGTCAAATGCCTCGCCGCCGCCCTGCTCGCCAAATTCTGATTTGATAGAAATGACTCTGCTTGCAGCAATTGCTTCAGCCTCGCCTGCCGCATTTTTGCGAAATGCCGTTACGCAGTAAAAATCATGTTTTGAGTAGTCAAATTCCGTATCCTTGTAGTTGTAGGAATTCTGACCCTCCACATTATCAATTATCGCAATGACTTCATCCGCAATGTTGCTGTCACCTCGGCAGACATTGTATCCGTCTGCTTCAGGATAAGCATTCCAGAAAAGGGTAACACCATCGCCTAAAGAATATTCGCAGTTTGTTATTTCGACTTTTTGGCTTGTGCTTTCGGTGATATTGCTTTCGGTGTTGCCGGAATAAAATTGCGATGAGTTATCGCTTCCACAGGCGGTAAGTAACGACGTCGCAAGAATAATGATTGTAATTATGGTAAGCGGCTTGTTGATATTATTGTTGGTTTTCATATCTTTTTTCTCCTGGAATTAATCTGAATATATTAAAGCATTTCAAATGGCGTTTTCACATTTGGGGATTGCGGAGCACTTAAGAAATGCTTGATTTCAGCTATTTGATATACTATCAATATTCAATGGTTGATTCAAGAAAAACAATTTAAAGAAAATTTCAAAAATGCTTGATTTTAAGCCCTTTTTCGTGTAGAATCCCCTTTGTCCGTTTCGGACGAATTAAATATGGCATACGGTTCGTATGAACAATTCGGAGAAATACCCAAGCTGGCCGAAGGGGCTCCCCTGGAAAGGGAGTAGGTCGTTAATAGCGGCGCCAGGGTTCAAATCCCTGTTTCTCCGCGAAAAACAAAGAGAGTGCTTGTAGCACTCTCTTTTGTTTTTCTAGGTTCAAGGGAGGGATTTGAACAAGGAGCGGACAAGCGCGGGAGCGCGCAGGGTGCGACGCGGCCAGAAAGGGCGAAGCCCGGCGGAAATCCCTGTTTCTCCGCGAAAAACAAAGAGAGTGCTTGTAGCACTCTCTTTTGT